>NZ_AZFK01000018.1 GCF_001435775.1 Limosilactobacillus ingluviei DSM 15946
CAAGCCGAGAAAACAACAAGCGTATCTACCAAGATGAAAAGCACAGAACCATGGTTAATATCATGCGTAAGGCCGATCTAGGTGAATCACATTTAGAAATTGTTGATGGGCTTCAAAGTTGGCGACAATGCCTACCATTAATTGATTGGTTACGTGGGCTAGGATACGCGGTTACCTACCATGATGATACGCATACCATGTGGATTGATTGGAGCTTCCCGGGATTAGCAAAGGTAGGTGATTAATATAGCAACAGTAACGAATGAAAAAACCATTCATGATTGGTCGATGGTGATTGACAACATGACTAAGGTGATTAACCCCAAGATTAATGTTGCCCGCGACCCGGGTTGTCCATATTGCCGGTATGGTAAGTATTTCGGGTCTGGCGATTGCTACCATCGCATTGATGTTGATTGTGATGACAATCCAGCGATCTGTACCCATTTCCAAGACGGTGAAGATTTTAACTTTGGGGTTGAATTTGCGACTCGGATTTACTATTGCCCGATGTGTGGGCGCAAATTGAGTGAGGTGGCGTAATGGATCCGGAAACTATTGAATATGAACGTGGCTATTTTGATGCCCAACAAGATGTTTTGAAGCAAGTATTAGATATGTACCAGAAGGTATGTATTGCCGAGAATGCCTATATCAATGATTTGGGCGGCTATAACGACAATTACAATCAACGATTATTTGCCTTAGAAGATGTTGCCATGTACTTAGATGTTGATGGATTGAATTTATGTCGTGCAATCAAAAAGGCAATTAATCAACGTACTTATACGGAGGTGATTGATGATAAAGGTCGAATTGACTACAAGCAAATCGCCGGGCCGCGAGAACCCGAACAGGCAATATTGTGACCGGTGTGGGGAAGATTTAAGTGGTTACCCTATCATTTACGCCTACGATCATCGTTGGTATTGCTCAGAGCATTGCCTTAAAGAGCGATGGTTTGAGGACGAGGGAGAATATTACGAAACCAAGAACCCGTATTACATAGATTGGTACAGTGAGGTTGAAGATGAGTACAAAGAGAGCTAAACGACACGCTTATTTAGTAAAGCGTGAACAGAGGATAAAGTCACAAAACCGCCTATACGATGCCGGAAAAACAACTTATCGAGTCATTAGATTTCGTCCTCCTGTTGGGTACCATACTGGCTATTCACTAACGCAGAGGAGCGGTAATGTGAGATACCGCAATTATTTAAAGGTGATGATGAGTAATGGAAACAAATAAAGACAAACAGCAGCGCTTAAATGCGATTCAAGCTAAAATTGCTGATCTCAAAAAGAAATTAAGATTAATCGATAGTAATTTAACAGTTGGTCTTGATTCTCAGGGGGAATCCGATGGTCAGTTAAGGCCCATTGTGTACTACAAGAATCGTCAATGGATTGCTACGGATCTAGAAGGGTGGAAGCGCGCAAAACCGGATCTTGTATGGTTTGAAATGGGGATTACCTACCTTGACGAAGCTGAATTGTTTGCGGATGTTTTAAAGGTATATAGTCGCTTCATGCTTGCTAACCAGCAGCTTTGGGAGGTGCCATATTATGGGCCACGCTACTAAGAAACTAATTAGTGATGATTGTCTGAAAACCAAGGACGATAATGGCAAGACAATGACCTTATATGACGTCAATATTGACGGCTATAACGAGTATGCTGTTTGGGCATACGATGACGCGCAAGCACGCAAATTAGCTTGGGAAACGGAGTTTACTCCAAAAGAATTCGAAAATCATTGCGATGATGTGAAATGGTTTAACCATTTAGAACAAATTACATTAGTGGTACCAGCAGAAATTATGAATTGCCCGGTACCGCAAGTAGTTGGCACATTGAGGTGATGGACGTGAAATTGAAAGATCAATTATCAGATCAGCTTGACAAGATCATTCTCCCATATGATGAGACTCAGAAGTTGCTCAGTGCATTTAAACAGCTTGGCCCACTATTGACGGACGATCAGCTAAAGCTAGTCTATGACGAGATTATCATGCCATTGGTTAATCACGCCAACAAACGATATGACGACGGCTTCAGTGGTGCCGAAATGGCCCATGAAGAATGGCAAGATATCGTAGATGAACAAGATGAATGGTATCAGGCCATGGAAGACGGAGGCTATTAACAATCAAAAATGAATTGACATTAAACCTTGGTGCCGCTATTTGTGTAGCTTTTATCGGTTTATACAATTTGGGGATGTTGGCATGTTTCGTGCTTGGATTCCACGCCCACCATTACTTATCAATGATTGTTGGGTTAGGCATTCAGGCCATTGTAAACGCCATTATCTATGCAATTATTGTCACTAATCGCGAGCGTATGTATCGAGAAGCGGCTAAGGAAGAATTAGAACAGCAAGAACAAAAAGACCCCGTAGTTGGGTTTGTAATGGAGGATAACGATGAAGTATAAAGAATTTAAGAAAGCTATTAAGGATTTAGACCTAGGGTTAAAGGTTCGGTCCAGTGATGATTATTACGGGATGGATTTTGTCTTATTTATTGCATGGGAAGAAGATGAAAGTGATGCCTTTGCGGTAATTAAAAAATATGAACCAGCTAGTTTTTCAATGGAACCCGATCGTATGTGGATGACTGATGATGCTGACAAGCGGGCTGAATTCGCAAGAATCGTGACTGAATTTGCTACGACACCAATTGAAGAACGTGAATACGGGGCAAAAACGCGAGAACCCCGGTATCAAGTACACCTTGGCGATGATCTTAATTTGATCAATTATGGTGATTATGGCGATCTTTATACTTTAGGACTTGACTTTGCAAGAGATGAAGATACCAAGTCATTATGGTCGGAACAAGAGGTGGTCATGGCAATGAAGGAAATGCCAAACCTAGCATGGCATCAGTGCTTGATTGACACTAAGAAGGAAAAGAAAAAGCTAAACAAGAACTAAAGAAGAAAAGAGGTAATAGTTAATGGGTTTAAAGTCTGAAATTAAGTCATTCTTATGTAGCAAGGGCGTTAAGACCATCTTAACCAACGAAGGCAAAGAAGTGCGGCTGGGCAATGCCAAGACGATTGAATTGCTTAAGGTTGCTACGGAATTAGGATTCTAAGAAGGGAATGAGTAGAGATTTACTTTAACCGGAAGAAACAAACAAAATCAGTTAACAAGGAAGAGCCATCCTTAATTGCTGATCATCCAATGATTTGGTCGGTAATCCTAACATTACTTTATATTGATGTTATCGCCGCCATCGCACTGATTATTGGTCTCATACTATACCTTGTGCCAGATAAGTATGATGATGTAACCATGTGGTTGATCTTATTAGTATTCGGGATTGAGTTCGTATGGCGGTCATATCACCATTTATGTGATTCTGAACGGGAGGCGACGATTAATACCATTGACTTTCTGGCATTAATGCGGTTAGCAACACTCAAGATGGATAATGCAAAGACTGATGTAGAAGAAGCGCGCTGGTCTGATGTGGCCATGGCGTGCCACCATGTTTTAAATGACTTACGAATCCAGTCAATTAAGGTAGATGAATTGGGAAACGAGGTAGCAGACTAGTGTCAACAGGGGTAAGAGTAATACTGATTTCGACCGGGATACTGGTGCTATGGATCATCTTGTTATTAATACTCAAATATGGCTTCGGGGCCAGTTCCGGGGGCGCACTAGTAGCGTCTGGTTGTATTACACCGATTGCGTATTTGCTTGGCGGACTCATTAGCGCCATATGCGAAGATCTATCTTAACGAGGTGCTACTATGACTGAACTCAAATGGATTATCAAAGGTACAGTAATCGTTTCGGCATGGATGGGAGTAGCCTATCTATTAACCGAATACTTTGATTTGATTCCGAAATGGTCGTTATTTTGGGCGTTTGTAATCACTGGACTGTCTTATGGCACGACCAGAGTAGACATAAAGTAACTAGTTTCTACCTATTATATAGAGGGAATTAAATGCTCAGAAAAAATATTGAATATAAGAACAAAAAGTACCTGTACGTTACAACTAAACAGTATGGCATTGTAGGTAAGAGCAAAATCTACGTTTCATCGCAGCTTGATAACGGTGATGGTCGGTATTACTCCGACTTATTAAACAAGACGAGCGTTACATGGTATTTCGCTGCTATCGCCATTCCAATATGCTTTTTGATTTATTTATTTACATGTGTAGGTCTTGGGCTAATTGAGGTTTGCTATTTTCGATTCGATAATGTGTTTGATAAGACAACATATGGAAAAGCAACTAATAATTTTATTGACATGTTAGATGATTCGATTCGTCCAGCATATTATAGTTGTTATCCTCCCGTATTTTCTGACAAGCCATTGAATGATAATGAATTAGTAATTAAAGCTAAAAAGGTGTTGCACGAAATAAACTTGTAAAAGCAGGTTATTACAGCCATGGAAAGGGGCTATTTATGAAATTTATTGACTTATTCGCCGGTATTGGTGGTTTCCACTCCGGCTTAGAACAAAACGGACATGAATGTGTTGGTTGGGTAGAATGGGATAAATTCGCCCGCCAATCATATGAAGCACTATACGATACGAAAGGACTATACACAGCACATGACATTAAATCAATCCCAAACGGCAACGACTTTCCCTACGCAGACATCTGGACTTTTGGAAGTCCCTGCACCAACATTAGCATTGCTGGAAACCGTCAAGGGCTACAAGGTGAGCAATCCAGTATGTTCTTTGAAGTTATCAGACTCCTTAATGACCGCGATTGGGAAGCGAAACCTACATATCTCATCTTGGAAAATGTTAAAAACCTGCTTTCATCAAATGGGGGCCGCGATTTCCAACGAGTTATCGCTGAAATGGACCAAGCAGGGTACAATGTCGAATGGCGAGTTTTCAACTCTGCCAACTTTGTCCCTCAACACCGGGAACGCGTATATGTTGTCGGCAGTCTTAGAGGACGAATCGAGGGTGGAAGATCGGTACTATCTGGATTCGGCGAAGACGAAGCAAATCTTAGACCAGGCCAAACGATCAAAGTAGTTGCTCAACGTAGCAATTATCGATCTAATAACGTTATCTCAGTTACGGGAGTTAGTCCGACACTTAATACGGCCCAAGGCGGTGGACGTGTACCACATATCTTGGTCGAAAAGAACGGGCAACCCGCCATTCGGCGATTAACCCCACGAGAATGTTGGCGACTACAAGGCTTTACTGACGACCAATTTGATCGTGTAAAAGCGGCTGGACTTAGCGACACCCAGCTATACAAGCAAGCCGGTAATGCCGTAACGGTGCCGGTGGTCGCAATGATTACTAAAAATCTAAAATAAAGAATGGGGGCCATGTGCCCCTTTAATAATAAAGAGGTGTAATATGGCTCAACTATTTTTCCGATATGGAACCATGAATTCCGGCAAATCATTACAATTACTGGCAGTTAAACACAATTATGAAGAAAAGGGTGGTCGCGTATTGCTTCTCACTAGCGCGTTAGATGACCGAGCTGGGGTAGGTATCGTAAAAACGCGGCTAGGAATCAAATCAGAAGCCATCGCGATCAAGTCAGAAGATAATGTTTTGGATATTATCACCGACCACAAGTATTACGACAAAGGCAAACTTGATTGTGATTGTGTACTGGTCGATGAAGCCGAATTCCTTACCCCAGATCAAATTGAACAACTATGGTCGGTGGTTGTACACTGTGATACCCCGGTTATCTGCTATGGATTAAAGACTGACTTCACGGGCCACTTGTTTGATGGTTCTAAGCGGCTGCTAGAATTGGCTGACAAGATCGAAGAAATCAAGACAGTATGTGAGAAGTGTGACCGTAAGGCAACCATGAATTTACGTACTGTTGATGGTAAAGCCGTGTACGAAGGTGACCAAGTACAAATTGGTGATAGTGAGTACCACGCCGTATGTTCATACCACCATGTTAATTGGGAGGAGTAGTGATAATGGGTTACCTTTGGATATATCTATTTGTTGCAACGACTATGATTGGGGTTTTTGCCGGTCATTGGGAGGGCTTGATTGCCGTTCTGTTTAGTTTCCCAATGTTCCTTCTAATGATCTATCTAGCAGACAATTGATGGAGGTGAATAAATGGACGGTGAAGAGTTCTTATTTATAAATGCGATTTCTGTGCCATTTCAATGGGCATTTTTGAATATTATGGCGTGGTTTTTCAGTTCATGGACGTGGGAATTTTTCAGAGTCACGTTAATCTTCTTCGGCATTTTGGCGGTTTGTTTTTTCCTAATGGCGGTATTTATTGATGGTTAGTATTTTAGTTGGCATTCTTAAATGGCTTTTACTCGGATTCGTCGTGTCGCTAAGTTTCGGGGCCATTTGCGGGAGGAACACAATGATGAACGACGATGAACCCACCTTAGTTGAAATGATATTTGATATACTGTTTGCAAGCATTTACTTAATTTGTTAGGCAGAAAGCCCGTGACTTTAGTCATGGGATGGATGCCAGCTAATGATATAATTTTTCTAAGAAAAGAGGTGAGCAGTTAATGAGTAAAATTATTAAAGGAATTAAGATACGCTTGTACCCAAATAAGCACCAACAAGCACAACTATGGCAAATGTTTGGTAATGACCGCTTCGTTTGGAATCAAATGTTGGCAATGGCGAGAAGCCGTTATCAAAACAATCCAAGTAGTCATTTTGTGAATGGCTATCAAATGGACGCTTTGTTAAAAGCTTTGAAACAAGAATATCCCTTTTTAAGGGAAAGTGATTCAACAAGTCTACAAGTAGTTAATCATAATTTAGATCAGGCATTTAAGATGCTGTTCAAACACCAAGGGGGCTATCCGCGTTTCAAAAGTCGGCGGAGTTATCACCAGTCGTATACCGGAAAATCAAAACTCTTTGTTGCGGCTAAACGGTATCTGAAATTGCCCAAGCTTGGTTATATCAAAACTAGTAAAACTAGTCAGCTTCAGAACGTTAAAATTAAACGTTATACGGTCAGCCATGACCCGACGGGCCGTTATTACCTATCATTACAGGTTGAAGCTGAGGTTAATCAGTTGCCTAGAACTGAAAAAACGGTTGGTTTAGATGTTGGAATTGCTGATTTAGTCATCAGTTCTGATGGAATTAAGTACGGAACTTTTAACGCCAAATGGTTAGAAAAACAAGCTACCAAGTGGCAAAGTCGGTACTCTAAGCGTTGTCACCGAGCCAATGTAGCTGTTCGACAGTGGAATCATAATCACAAAACCGTCAAACTAGAACTTGACGATTACCAGAATTGGCAACGGGCTAGAGTAATGAAGGCTCGTTATCAACAACGGATTGCCAATCAACGTAAGGACTATTTGCAGAAGCTAACGACGAACTTAGTTAGGCAATATGATGTGATCGTGATTGAAGATTTGAAAACCAAGAACCTTCAAAAGAATCACCACTTAGCTAAGTCGATTACTAATGCCAGTTGGTACCAGTTCCGCACTATGTTGGAATATAAGTGTCAATGGTACGGCAAGCGATTAATGGTCGTTAGTCCAAATAATACTTCGCGCATTTGTTCAACCTGTGGTCACAATGATGGACCCAAGGCATTAGAAATCCGCGAGTGGACGTGTCCTCAATGTGGTACTCACCACGACCGTGATATTAATGCGGCAGTCAATATCTTAAAGCGGGGATTAAAGCTAATTGGCTAGGGACTAGCCTTGGTAAGATAGCGGAGTTCTGTAAGTTAGGTATCTGGAATACCAGACGAACAATCCTAAATACTACTTCGTGTTCCCAGAAACTACCGACTTTAGTCGGTGTGTAGTTCATAAGTTTGAGGTCGCTTATTATCACCAATTCGGAACCTTGCTTCCGTGGTAGTTTTGGGGAAATTTAAATGACGATATACACTATGCTAATGTTAGTCAAATTTATCTTAGCGTTTTTTGGTTTTTTGTTACTTTTCTTGCAGTTGAAATCGTATAACAAGCGTATTAGCAGCGCTCTTATTACGATTGGTGTAACTGTAATTATCTTGTCAATGATTATTCTATTGGGGACTAAAGATTGGATCCAGTTGATTGATATTGCCTTATGGATTGTTATTGTTGTGTTGAACATTGTTGAATAGCGTTGAATGTTGTTCAATAATGTCTAATAGTGTTTAATAGTGTTTAATAATGTGGACAATCAAGAGGGTGGGTAATATAATAGACTCGTAGATAAGAAAAAGGCCCGGGCGCTACCAACACCCAGACCTAACGCCAAGAGATTGACGACGCTTATCTCACAAAATCAATTGCTCAATAGCCGCCGTCCGAAAGTCGCCACAACTTACGAAGGACGGTTTTTCTATACCCTAATGTTTTATCATTAGGTAGACCATACCGACGCCACACAATGCCAAGATAAGCAGTTGAACTATTAATGGCAAATTGTGAAGGCTTTGAGCGAGCGCGGTGAACCCTACCGGGCTTAACGCCACCCACCATTTCGTATTTTTCATGGAACGATGCCTTTCTCCACAAGAGTAAAGAAGGTTGTCCATGAGCTGTATAGAACTTTCCATTGGCACCACCTTCTTCCTAGAAAAGAGATAGGCGTCGCCAATGTCTTGACAAAGTTATTGTACACCACTCATTACCTAATGATCAAATCCATATCAACCTAACTAAGGCACTCGTTATCGGGTGTCTTTTTTGTTTGTCTAGGTTAACTATTATGTATATACTACCTAAACTAAATACCACCAAAGCCTAAACTTATATGCTCAAACAAGTAAATCAGCGCGCAAAAGTAGGTGTTATTACTACAATTAAACTTAAAAATAACACTTCTCAAATCTGGCGAGAAAACTACGCCAACAATACCGGGAATGGGGAAGTGTTATTTCAAAAGAATAACACTTCCAACTATTTACTATGTTAGTAATTACTAGTTACTAATAACTAGAAAGTAGTTGACGAATTAGGAATGATAATCTATTATATAGTCATAAGGAATTAGTAATTACTAGACTAGTAATTACTAATAAGGAGGTTGCAAAAATGAACTACATGGTCAAAGTTACTCGTAATGGTCAGATTACTATCCCCGCAGAAATTAGGAATCAACTCGGCATCAAACAAGGTAGTGAATTGATGATTGGAATTGATGAAAAATACGGGCAAACTATTCTGATGGAAAAGATGCCCGACCTACCAAGTTGGGACGAATTATTGAAAGATGTACCAGTAATTGATAAGGATGGTGACAATGATGGCGAATAGTGCTTTTTACGTCGCCGAGTTGTCCTTTGGTGGTTTTGGCATTGTGGTGACTCACGAATCACCAACCAAAGCTGGTACCTTACTCATAAAAACAATCCCCTCCGACAATCCCCAAGAAGACTACAAACTAAAAAGTTCGTACGATTGGTCTCTGGAAGGGCAAGATATGTATGTTGACATATCTACGATCTATGTTGTTGCAATCGCAGATCTGGGTAGGCAGCCAATTGGCAAACTTACCCCGGAAGATTATGTTGGCCTGTACAAGGCAATCATGGAAAGGAAGGCGTCATTATCATGACAAGTAAACACCCAGCAGCCGAAAAGAAGTTAAACAAGATCTACAAATATCTGACTAAATATGCCAGCATTGAGCGGCAAAAGATTGGGGAACTCAACCCAGACATGACCGATCTTGAATTGGAAATACTCTTGAACCGTTACAATGCTCATACGACCGCCGATGAACGCGCGGACATTCTTAGTGGGCGCTCGGTTGCTCTCACTTGGTGCCCCGGAGAGTGGCGTTGTGTTAAAGAAATTCAAGTTGATGGCAATGATTTGATTGCTGTGGTATGGGCCGTTAATGTAGTCGAAAGCATTGATGGGGAAGAAAGTGGTCGCTACATTCACGATTTAGAAACAGATAATTACCTTATTGCTTATGAGGAACGCACTAAAGAAGAATACAATGAGAACTGTGCGGTAGCCATCGATCTTGAGTCTGGAACAATTGGGTACTTTGAAAATGGCGAACGGCCATTAAGTAGTGATTTTGTTGGGGATGACATTCACCCACACTACAATAAGTACACACCGGTTAAGGTGATTGGTACGCGTGAATTAGGCGAATTTGCTAACGTAATCTATATGCCACACCGGTATGATGGTCTAGATGCGAAGCGGCGTATTACCCGTGTATTCAATGGTGTTAAACACCGTGATGCAAAGACGTTTAACTTCCGGGTTAAATATCTGCTAAAGCAAGCCAAGGAAGCAACCGAGAACGCCCCAGTTAAAACCACTACAATTGATATGTCTCCGTTTTATAAGGGCTGGAAACCATGGCAACAACGGACCAAAGCTGAATATGCTATTGATGTACCGGAAAATGCAATTAAGAAACATAAGGATATTGATCTACCGTCAAAGAATTTGGATGATAAAGAGGACTAACTTTTAGCTTGATTTGTAAGCGCTAACGTTCTATAATAAGAGCATGGATGAATTGTAATGAGGTTCGCGGGACCTCTAAATCCCGCGTGGATTGAAATTTTTCCTCGCTAGTGCGATTAACATTTTATTATCACCCGTATAAACGGGTGCGGATTGAAGCATCATCCATTATTGTTATCGACCTAAGCTATATTATCACCGAGGGCAATACCTCGGTGCGGATTGAAATAACACCAAGGATGCGGCGCGCATTTATTTTCGCCGGGACAGAACCCGACGCGGATTGAAATTATTACTTTTACAGAATTATTGGAAAGATACATAAAACCCCTAGGCTGACGTTGGTTGACCTAGGGGTTTTATGAGCCTTATAATTAAATCAACCCCACGGAAAGGGGGTGATTATCTTGTCGAAGTCAAAGCGGAAACGTAAGCTGAAAAAGCTCGAAGATCGGGTAACTGATCTGGAAAGTCGTCTTGTAGAGATGGAGAAAGGGCAAAAGAAAAAGCGAATTGCCCGGGAGTGGTTGGAGCTAATCCCGATAGCAATCCGCCAAATCTTTAAGACCTTTTAGATAAATCA
The DNA here is from genome assembly GCF_001435775.1 of Limosilactobacillus ingluviei DSM 15946. Taxonomy (GTDB): domain Bacteria; phylum Bacillota; class Bacilli; order Lactobacillales; family Lactobacillaceae; genus Limosilactobacillus; species Limosilactobacillus ingluviei. Next base: position 11,002 of record NZ_AZFK01000018.1, read on the forward strand.
TCACCCGCGGGCTGTTTCTTGGCAGTTCGGCCCGTGGGGTTCTTTGTATCTTAAGTATAGCATATACATAGACAATCTCAAACACAAAAACCCTAAGCCGTGTTGGTTTGCCTAGGGTTTTGATGTGCGAAATAAAAACGTATTGTAATGGCGAATACTCAATTTTATTATTTTGTATTCGGTTGCAATTATACCATATAAAAATTGCTTGGTAAAAGTCTCATTTTAATTCGCCATCAGCTGTAAGTAGATTAACGAGTGTACGTTACACACTTTAAATATGCGTCTGAGGGGCAATATGAGCACCTGAATGCCGGTAATTCAAGGGTGTTTTGTGGTATCATATGTATAGTGGAGGGACGGAGCTACACCCTTCGCTAAATAAAACCTTGTAGTGTTTACGTTGTTTCTAAATTGTAGCGGTATTAATTTGGTGATCATGATGAAATATCTAGTCGCCAAAAATCTACTAAGGTATGCGTTGGGACCGCCGTGAATATTCACGACATCTTATTGCTTGCCAATGTTGTAGTAAACGTTCTGCGGTTGCTTACTACTTGGTTAAAGGGCAATAAAAAAGACTAGCCTGATCAGCTAGTCCACACCCAACGTAAACACCTTGTAGGTTTTCGGAAGTGGATCCAGCACTTCCGTTTACATATATACTATATCACTAAAATATAAAGATAGACAAGTAATTTATGTAGGAGGATTAGTAATTGGCATTAACGATTAATGGGGAACGAGTACGGGAAGCGCGATTATTTCGAGGACTGACAAAAGGTCAATTGAGCGAAAAGGTCAATATATCTAAACAATCGATATCTAGGTATGAGAGCAATAGATCAAATATTAGCCTTAAAACATTGATGAGTCTTGTGGGAGAGTTGCAATTCCCCACCAACTTCTTTACTGAAAAAGCGAAATTGAATTACCTTGATGAGGGTAACTTCTACCGTAGCTGGTTCGGCATAAGCCAAACTCAAAATGGTGTGTATGATACCTATAAACACGCAGCTGTTATCTTACGCCATTACTTTGAACAATACATTGACTTTCCACAATTATCGTCCACCGATTTAAGTGATAGTACACCAGAAGATTCCGCGGCCCAACTACGCAACCTCTGGGGTATAGGTGGCGCACCAATTGATAATATGGTTGCATTGTTAGAATCACATGGAATTATAGTAGTTAATATACCCAATGCAACAGAGACAATTGACGGCTACGCCACACTAGATGGCATCCAATACTACGTTGTAATCACAAGTCTAAATGACTATTACCAGTCCCAACTTAATTTGGCCCGCGCTCTAGGGAGATATGTTTTATTCAACGGTGCCATTGGAGATAGCGCCCAAGAACACCGTGAAATGGTTAAGATGGCTGATCGTTTTGCCTATGCCTTGTTACTACCCGGCTATGAATTGGCAAATATCGACCTTACGGATTTAACTAGCTATATTGCTATTAAGGATAGGTGGGGGCTACTCCCGATCTACACTTTAAAGTATGCAAGAGGGGTGGGGATGATTAACGATAATCAGTATCGCCGCCTATTTGACAAGTTAAACCAGTATCAAACTATCGTCGATAGTAAGCAAGGTATTCTGCCCACTGCTTTACACGACGCATTTGACCTCATGCGGAAACACCTTGGCTTGCCTGCGCCGAAAATGGCACAACAAATTATGGCGGAATATGGTTGTAGTTATCCAAACGAGATCTGGGCAAACGCTTTGGGAGTGCCACTTAATATGTTCACTGGTAAGATTGTACAGGTCAGCTTTAACAACCATAAACTTGGCAAAGAGATATGAAATGCGGTATGATAGATACGATAACAAGAGGTCTAAGCGAAGCTGCTACTAAACCTAACTCAACTTTATCATACCGGTTTGACTCCTCCCGGAATACCGGTCAGTTTTTGGGACCTCGACTTACTCATTGTATAGGATTATTGCCGTCAAACGGATCCTACTATCAGTATTCCCGGTGGTAACCGGGGTGATCCTTATATCGTTTTTACGTGAGCAATAATCCCCATATGATGGGCCGGGCTAGTCATTACGACTAGCTCTTTTTTATTATGTAGGGGAGCGGCCACTCAAATTTACATGTGTCAGTAAAATTTTTGTTTTAATGACACACATATGAGTCAAAAAGAAAAAGCCCCTATTCTGGGGCTTAATCCTGAGTACACATTACTAGTATTGTATCACCATTCTTCGGCTAATTCATGGAACAACTTAGCAACTTCGTCACGATCTTTGGCTTTTGCCCCGGCTGCTAACGGGTGCCCACCGCCATTGTATTTGGCTGCCAATTCATTGATTGGTTTGAACTTAGACCGTAAGTGAATACGGTAGGACCCATCTTCATTTTCAACGGCGACCACAGCAATCTCGGGCTTTTCTAGTCGTTGTAATGCTCCGATCGTTACATAAGCATCGGCTTCGTGGCCACCACGGATTTGACTGTATGGGACAACCAAACTAACCACATTATCGTTTAGATAGTAGCGACGATCGTATGCATAACCCATCAAATTAGCCTGATACTCGTTAATGCTACCCAACTTCATGTTTACATAATGACGAGAGCCCGAGGAAAAGCGGCCCAACAAACGACCAACAGTATCAAAGGTAATGTTTGTTGTGTTATCATACATAAATCGTCCAGTATCGCCGGCGATTCCAGCATACAATAATGCTAACAACTCGCGATCTTCGGATTCTTTCACAACGTCGTCAAACATTCGAGCAATCATTTCTGACGTACTAGAAGCATTGGTTTCAATAAATACATTGCAATAATCAAGATTGTAGCCATGTTTAACTGGGTGATGATCAATTTTAAACAGTTTGTGCATTTCATGAAGGCCTTCATAATCACCGTCAATACGATCTAAATTGGCCGTATCTAGCACGATACCAATGGTTCGCGAATCGTCAATGAGTTGATCGCTCGCACGTTTCCGGCGTGTCGGATAATGTTTATATGCCTCCTTCCGTAGATTGTCCATCCATTTTAAATTGTCCGGCGTGTTTCCTGCACACTCAATAATCTTGTTTGGGAATATTTGACGTAAGATAATGGCTAATGCATTTTGAGACCCCAGAGCGTCTGGGTCTGGATTGATATGGCGGAAGATAATGACCTTATCGTTCATACTTACTAGATCCAATAAAGCATTATGATTTACATACAGACGAGAGGTCGGTTCTTTAAACATTTTCATATACGTTTCCATTATTCAATTCCTCCAGTTTTTTCCACTTATCGGCGAAGTCAGATAGTGCAATAATCGCATCAGCCATTAGGCGCGCTAAAAAAGGGATCGTTGGTATTTGTTCAAACACCGTGACAGTAACTTCCGTTGGGTCATTGATATAGTTCTTACACTTTGCTATACACTTATCATCCGGCCAACACACAAGAACCTCGCGTTGACCTCGGTCGGTGGTATTCACTTTGATATGAATGTTTGATCCGGCCACATGCTTCGTGCGACGTTTCAGGCCAGCAACTAATTGTTCAAAATCCGATTGTGGTTGTCCCGGTAGTTCTTCATAGTTCTTTTTAAAGATCTCATCTACAATCACCCAATGTTCGCCATTGGCGCCAGTAGCAATCCAATCACCGTAATGAACTGGCATAGGCCCCTCAGGTGTGGCAATTACCCATGACTCCCCATCCTCAATAAAAGCCCGGTGATAAAGGCGATACCGTTTCACCTGTTCATTTTTATCGGTAAATTGTTCGGCCATAATAGTGTTGGTTCCGCGATACTCTTTAATCATTATCTGTCACCTCATCATCAATGGTTATACCTCTCCTCCAGTTTTTGCCATTCGTCGGCAAAGCTGGCCAAGGCATTCAGGGAGCAAACAATATAGCGTGCAATGGCACTATCCCCATATTCACGATACATAACGCGAATTTGTGGCTGGTTTGAAATATTCTTATCAACAAGGCAATGTGCTAACAGACGTGGCTCATTATCAGTTTCCAAACTAATCATTACCGAAGTGTGAATTTTATCTTCGTGTATATAGTTCCACTCCACGATAAGGTTGGGACTTATTTCCCGACATTTATATTGTAGCTCGTATAGTAGTTTATCAAAATCCGTCGTGGATTTTGCCATCACTTCTTTATAATACTCTTTAAAATCATCAGCTTTAATTAGCCAGTGTTTGCCATCAGTACCGGTAGCGATCCAATCGCCGAAATAAACTGGATTATATCTATCGGTTTCCCATAGAAAGACAGGTGCGGAAGAGTTAGGATTAACATCATAACGATTTTCAAGCCCGTATTTGTCTTTCAGATCCCATATATTCTCTTTAGTAAGCTTTTCGGCCTTAATGACATTGGTTTTCTGATATTCTTTAATCATTGCGCACTTCCCTTTTTGGTCTTTCCAGATATTGCTTGCCTACTAAATAATTATGGTAGATACGATTTTCTAGATAGTCGTCGTATCGATTCATCTCGTAAGAGACCACATCAAAACCACACGGAATGACTTGAGCACCGTCCTTATATGTGACCCTTATATTGTAGGAAACATATGGCTTTGGACAATCATCCGGCACCATTCCCCCTGTTTCATCTTGGGTGTACTCTATTAGCCCGGCCAACTTAACATCATTCTGACGACGAAGACTATCGATAATATTGCTTGCGTACTTATTAACATCGTCACGAATTCGACGGAATTCCACGTTATATGGATATATACCAAGTAACGTATCCTCTAAATTGCCACCAACCCCTGAGGAAAGGTTCCAGTGACGAAGCATCCAGACCATATTATCATCATACGCTTTGTCAATATAGTAAGAGTAATCTAGCAGCCGTTCTCCAGCATCTTCGTAATACACCTTACATCTCGTTTTATCGTCAGACCATTTAATAAGTCGCGGGGTGATCTTCCGAACTTCTTTCTTAACATATTCGACTGCATCGTTTAAATGGTCGTAATATGCTACTGGGTTGTAGTCATTAAATTCATCATCGCTCCAGCGGTCTGTGTAAACTATATATTGGCTAATCATAGATCTCCACCCCGTGCTTCTCGACCCAGTATCGTTTTGTGACGTTGCGACCATTAATCAATGGAAGGTCATCTAAACAACTCTGCGCCAATTCTTTGCTATAAAACATGGCAACAATCTCTTGATTGCCCGAACTTGAATCCTTTTCCATTACAACATATACAGGTTGTACCGTTCGCTTACGAATCCAATATTCATAGTCACGGTAGAAGACCCCGTCGCCCATTTCATAGTAGATTGCAACAACAGGTAGGCCGTCCTCTTGGGACCATTTCTTCTCCTTTACACGGGTAATAGCATTACCATGTATGAGTTGTTTTAAATCCTGTGTTGCTTCTTTTAGGCTGTCGTAACGTTTTAATTTCTTTGGTAGGATTCCCGCCACGTCATCGCCACCAATGTAATAATAAGTCTCCATATAGGTCCACACCTCCAAAATCTAACTAAAAACCTAGTTGGGAATCGCACCCAACTTAATATGCCACTAGGCTAGGTTGTTCTTGCGTTGTTGCAAGTCTTCAATGCGCAAGGATAATGCCTGAGCGTATTCCTTCATGGCTGGCATTTGTTGTTCTACCAAAATACCACGTTGCACACCCGTGATTCTCTTGTTGCTGATCAAAGCGTCTTGTAGGCGGATGATCTTATCATTTAAAGCCATTACTTCTGCCTGCAAACTTGAAATTAGGTAATTGTAATCCTCTTCCTTCATGCTGTATTTCGCCTCCATTTCACCCCAAAACTCTTTTATACTTTGTTCAGTGATTTTTAAGTCTTTAATATTCATGTTTCCATTCTGGGTTTGTCAGTCTCTTTGCCGCTAAGGTCGTGATGGATATTAACTACACATGCCCCGAGGTAGACCACAAAGATAATAGCCATGATGACTAAAGCGACCCCAAACATAATCATTGCAAAGACGTGGAAGTCCATTAGCAGAAATACAAAGATGGTATATGCCAATGGAACCAACTCTGCTAAGATCAATGCCCGGCCGGATTCTAAAATGTTGCTCTTAACGACTTGCCATTTGTCGATATTTATCACCTCCTCTATTCGATCTATCATTTCAACATCCTTTCTTTGAGTTGCTTAATCGTTAGTGATATCGCCTTGTTTCCAGGTTAATTTGTGAGTTTGTGGATTAACATTAATGTGGTAATCACCAGTCCAGGAATGGTTGTATTTCCCAAGTTTATAATGACCTTCAACATGTAAAATTGTATTTTGCTTGTTGGTTGGCTGGGTAAAGTAACTGGTGTTGTCGTAGTTATTGAGTTTAGTGTGATTGTCGGTTGTAAAAGTATCTTGATGAATGCGTTGACCAACATGAAGATCTTTTGGCCAAACGTTGTGTTGTTTGGTTTGAGGCTTTAGTTGTTGACCAAATAAGTTATTATTATGGGTGGTGACTTTTACGGCGGGATGATCATTGTTGCTGTAATAATTTTGACCAACATAATATGGATTGTGCAATAGATTATTAAGTGCTTGATTTTCATCATCGTCGTTGAAGTAGTCGTGTGAAACGTCAATATTTTGGTCATCTTCATTAAAAGTAACGTTATCAATACTGAAAATTTCATCAGCTGGTTCTGATTGGTTGTCTAGCAGGTACTCAAAGTCATCTTGATTACCTTGGTAAGATAAATCAATGTCAAAGCTGGTAATTTTAACGGGTTGTGACTTTTGAACATTAATTGGTTGAATGTTAGTGACTACTGATTTTGCAGGGATAAAGTAAAGCATCACTAAAATGGCGGTGACAATAATAAAGATTGCTGTAATAATGGTTAAAATGGTACTGATATTATTTTTTGATAATTTAAACAATTAGGTCACCGTCTTTTTTTTGAAAATTTTATAAGTATGAAAAATAATGTTTGAGATGCTAGATTGGTCTTTTGTTATTGATGTTCAATAATATTGATCATCAAGAATTAGCATGGTTGGTCTTTCGTTCGTTAGAGATTATTTTTGCCAGCGAATGACCGTGTTGGTTCAGCACAAATACGTGATTTTGCATGAAACACTCCTTTTCTTTTTCATAAGGTAGCAACGACCTTATCACGGGCCTAACAGAGTGATTAGGTCCATGTGGTTACCCCTTCGACAATGTTATTAAGGCTTATTAACGAGGTTGACGAGCACCTTAACCTGATGCCTGTTTACAGTGCCCCCCCCCCTCCCCCATAGAGCCGGCAACTAGGGTACCATTACCGGGTATGATCACCAAAATAACGTAGTTTCTAAAAACTTAGTCTAGACAACAAGGCTTACAGTTGATCATCCTTTTTATAGCGCGCCGCCAACTCCCTAGAGTCTTCTGGCGATAATTTTGGGAGCTTCTTAGCGGCTTCAATATCGAACTGAAAGCTCATGCATACGTCACCTTCACTTCTTCAAATGGTGGGGCGAACACCGAAATAATCTCCTCGATTAGATCTTTACTAAAGTCGTCCGCCCCATCAATGATCACCTCTCCATTTTGGTGGCAATAGCAGCCCCTGCAATTTGAATAGTGATACGTGTTGTCAGCAACTTCATCAAAAACCACGAATACCGCTGACCATTCGGACGGAAAGGTAGAATATCGTAGGTCGTAGAACCTAACAATTTCGACCCAGAACCCATCGATTAACCAATACTCATCTTGAAATGTAGTGATTGGGTCATGGTAAATCCGTACTAAATCAGCACCCATTACAGCAGGTTCTTTAATGCTTCCGTCAACTCATCAACAAATTGATCGTAGGCGGATGATTGCGCCATCTTTTCGTGATGACGGATCTGTTCTTGTTTAAGTTGCGCATCCTTAATTTCGTCCAGCTTCTTGTTAATACCTTGCACGTCCAGCGCTAGTTTTGCAATATAGGTTGTAACGTCGAACTGTTCCGCTTTACGTCCTTCAGCCTTAAATGCTTCAATCACCTTGGCAAGCCCATCGGCTAGTTCATCATCTTCAACCAATTCATAGTGTTCTTCAAAGTAATCGTCATCAACAATAGCAATATCTTCGCCGTTGCTGATCAGCCAATCCCCTTCCCGGATCGCCTTAGCACCATCAAAAGCATTAACATAGTACACGCCCGCTGGCGACATCATCATTTCGTATTCTTTAGCCATTTCTTCTGAACCATCGAATTGTTCAGCTTCAATTTCAAAATTCGTTTTATACGTCTTCTTCATTCTTAAAATTAACCTTTCCTAGCACTTCGCTAATTTCGTTTGTGTCTGGGTCGTAGATAATATTAGTACCTACTTGTAATTCATAGGCACGATTTTCGGTAATTAACTCCGCGGTATTTTCATCAATCATGCGAAGGTTTCCCGCTCCTTGTAGGTTTAGCACCCAAACCGGGTCGGACTTTACGTGCGCTTCCCCATCGTAGATATTACGCACCGTCCACCGCAAATTATCCTTAATCAATTGTCCGCCTTCTACATAGGCTGCTCTAGTGGATGGGTCTTCTTGAGCATCTTTCAAGGCACCTTCCAGTTCGGCAGTTTCCATTACATCAACAATTGATCTGATTGACGTGATTTTGTCTTGTGGAATCATAATTCGTTCACCATAGGCCGTCTTGCCATCGATAAAACCAAATAAGGTTTGGTCTGACGCTAAATCATAGGCTTCCCAATATCCCTCGCTATCGGCTAACGTGATTCGGTACCATTGCCGAGCGTGTTCAACCTTGGGAATATCGTGCCCTGTACGGTCGCCAGTCCGAGTTTTATAGACTTGAGAGTCTGGACAATAACCATCAGTATACTTCAATATTAAGCACCCCACTTTTCATAAGCGCGTGTGAAATGTTCGTTGATGAGTTGGTTAATCACTTGAGCCTTGTGATCATCGTGCTGGGCCGCAACCTTGGCATGGATAGCCGACCATGCTGATTCCAATTCACGTGGCAATTCTTGGGAAGTACCACTCACATCTTCGACAATGTTGTAGCCCGGAACAACAATCTGATAAGTACGAACATCGCCATAGTGTTTAACTGGTGTGGTGAAATAATATAATCCTCGTTCAGTAGCCATTAGTCATCATCCTCCGTATCGTCAACAATCGTAACGTGGTTTGGCTTGGACTCTTCAATTGCTACGATTTTCCGTGCATTGATAGTCTTTTTGCGCATCTGACTCGTTTCCAAGATAATGGTAGTGGTGCTTTCTGGGTGGAAATAGCTTGCGTACAATTGCATAAAGCCATGTTTCTTCTTCTTGATTAACTTATCTGAAATTTTGTCATAGGATACTGGCGTAGCTAAAAGTCGCCATTTTCAAGTTCAATAATCGTTGCTGGATATTCCTTCATGGTTAATCCTCCGTAATAAGTACAGCTTGTCTTGGGTCAGCCTTTTCAATCGTAATGATTTTGTGGGTATTGATCGCCATCTCCTCAAAATCTTCACGCCGCAACCGAAGACCATCTTTATACGCAATGTTGAGTAATGGGATATATAGAAACTTATCATCATTGGCATTGAACGCTAACGAGTCAAGGTCTACCGGTGTGGCATAAAGCCCCACATCACCCATATCAATTACACTTAATGGTTTTTCCATTACTGTTACCCCCAATTCTCAACCCATGAGTCCTTTGGTCCATCGACTTTTAGAAGGTGCCGATCATCTTCGTAAATCATTTCAATTTCATTAACGTTGACAGTAACAGCCTTTAAATCATGATAGGTGTACGTGCTAGACTTTTCTGCCAACCCGTCATATACCGCCATTGGCATTTCAAAAAAATCGTTCAGAGATAACAGTGTGAGCTTATCTCTAATCAAGTCACGCAACCGTTCATATCTAGCGGCCACCACATATTCAGCCCCATCTTTCATATACATACGTGTTAGTGGTACATACTCATTGTATTTAGCCAATTGTTTTCACCTCCATATATATGTAATGCCGGGAAAGTCCGGCCATGTAGTTAATTAATTACTAAAGTATGGATTTGAGCTGATTCATCACGGTGCTTCTTAGCGAAGGCAATTGCTTCGTCTTCACACTTAAATGCCTTCTTAAGCGCCAGAGAACCATAATCATCTTCAATCGTCCATTCAACGACATGGACAATCGAATTTTTACGTCTTACCTTGCTCATTTGGATTCCTCCACCATAAGGGCCAGCTTCCGATCAACCACGTTGAATCGGAACGTCCAACCCTTCTCAATAACCTCGACCAATTTGTTTACTAGATCGTCATGATAGTGTTTATACCAGACGTCAATTGGGTAGTTGTGCACTTTAGCCATGATCACTTGTCGCAACCAAAACCATCATCAACAGCAATAAAACCGCCGCACTCATTAGTACACGCCGCCTTCGTAAAAGTCGAAGGTTGGTCGGTTAAAGTTGTAGTTGGATAATTGGGACATCTTGATAACATTGTCTGCCCCACCCCAAGTCATGAGGTTAATATCTTCACCATAGTGTTCGTCGGGGATGACCATTAATACGTGCTTCCCAATGGCATGGGCGTACCCAATTTCCATGGCTAGACCCGGATCTTCGTCAAACGGTAAGTAGATGGCCACCGTTACATCACTCGTCTTAATCCCGTTAATGTCGCCCCGGAAAGTACCCGTAGACCATTCACGGTCATGTAATAATTCCGGGTGATCTGCTACTTCCAAGTCATGGTATTGGTGTTCCCGAGGAATGTAGCTATTGTACATATCCACCGTTGGGTTTTGTTCCAGTGCCATGTATGCATCATTATAGGCGGCCAGCTGGTCTTCATTGAACCAACCAGAACCAAAATAAATTGTCTTACTCATTTAATTACAACTCCCATACTTCACGTGTTGCTTCGCCATAGTCCAATAGACTATCAACCAAGCAATCTTGACTACAATACTTGCCCTTGCCGGGACCATAATTGATATACTCATCACCCGGGGCAATTAACCCATCACATTGATCGCAATTCAAACATAATTCCGCATCGTACATAACAATCACTCACTCTCTAACACATGTACTTATCTACCAACCATATTAAGCCGCCACCTACTAGAGCGATGGCCACCATTGGCAAGATAAACAGCGATAACATATATAAAGTTGCGTACAACATGACTTAACCTCCCCTAGGCAGAAACCTTGGTGCCAACAATGTTTGAGAAATACAATGCATCGGCCGTTCCTTTACGGACAAAACTGTTTTCTAGTGACTTTGCAACGACCATTTCATTCATCGGGTCAACATCCAATACCCGGTAAACCGTACGCCCATCACTAACCAAAAGTCGTTCGTTATGTGCCTTGATTGCTTCACTAAACGTCATTGTTAACACCTCTTAATGTTTCTTGTAATACTTATGTTTTCGATACTTTTCCAGTAACCATTGGGCTACAAGGTAGATCAACAGCCCGCTATATAAGATCACGGGGATGACTACCTGCGTAGCGAACCAGATGACCGCGCACACTAGAATGATATTGACTAGTGCTTCCATCGTGGTCGCCACCCTTTTGCAAACCGATCGCCCGGGGTTTCTTCATTAGGGTCGCCCGGGTTTTCCCGGCGAATTGATTTAGCCATATCCTCGTAATACTTGACCATATCGTCCCACCGGCTCTCAAAATTACGGTGCTCAGTTACAACCTCGGCAAACAAGGAATTGACTTGCTTGATAACCCAAGCGGCCCCGCAGGTAAACACCACGGTAATGATTACCAGAATGATTGTGTAGATTACTAGGATTAGGCTAGAATACATTCTTAACACCTTCGCGCTTAGCACGGATAGCGTTAAACTCGTTTTGGGTCAAGCACCCTAGTTCCACCAACTTCTGTTCGACCATATCTAGTACGGCATTCCGATCATTATCATTTGCCACAAAGTCGTACGTCTCACGGTCAATCTTTAGAACGGTTGCTTGGTGAAAACCTTCATACCAATCTTTGTACGCCTTATTTACTGAATGGTAGTAATTAACCAATTCCGGATCTTTACGAATATCCTCCATTTCCCGCCCACGTGATTGAATAGATTCAATTTCGTGTTCTGGGTCAATATCAAGGTAAACAATCAAATCCGGGAAGCCATTCCATGGCATACCATTTACATTCCCTTGCATTTCTTGATTTAAAGTCATGTAAATATTAAATGAGGCGTTGTCCATTTCGCCGCGATCATGAATGAGGTTGGCCATGATGCCATCGGATATCAGGTTAGAATCCATGACTGCATTGCGCTTTACCATAGCTTCTTTCAGTTGCCGGTAACGCACGGTCAAGAATCCAACTTGCAACATGGCGGCTACACGTGATCGGCTTTCCTTACCGGCACTGTAAAACTCCTTGAGCATGTTTTTGATTAGCCCGTTTTCGATATCTTCTAGGTAAAAATCACTTCCTAGATCATCAGCCAACATCTTAGAAAATGTCGATTTGCCTGCTGAAATGCTTCCGATTACATAGATCATTTAATATAATCATTCCCTTCAAATAGTGCTTTAAAGCGTGTTTTATGTATAATAAAAGCGCCGCAAGCCGTTCAACTAAACGACGCTAGTTTTGTTAACTGTTTTGTTTATGTGTTAGTGTGTTAGTAGATACTGAGCAAACCACTTGTCAGCTTCCTTCTGGCTTGGTTTGCGTGGGCTTTGAATGGTCTCAATATCGTCACCCGTTTCAGCATTGGTAATCTTGTATGCGAAGTGTTTCCAATGAGTTTTCTTGTTGTCGTCAACTCGTTCGATCACCAAATCCCAGTTGTTCATCATCATAGTGTCTTCGATAAAACCTTGAGCAACCATCAAATCGGGGTCATACGTCAACAACATGTTGTAGTCAAAATCCCAGAAAGGGAACTTCTTAGACCGTTTAGCCTTCAAAAACTTGTGGTGTTTGCCATCTTCGGTCATATCACTCATGGCTACTACAACAGCGCGATGGTATGACTTTGGGCTAACATCAATGTTAAGTACGCGGCCCGGTTCATACTCTGACGTAGTGCGAAAGGTATATAATTTTGGGTAAAGAAAGCGATGAATGCCATCTTCATCTTTCCAACCACTAATCCACTTGATGGTTACTAACTTTTCAGGATAATTAGTTTGCATTATTAACACCTCTCCACAACAAATCTATCCAAGACCAAGCAGACCTTTAATCGTTTCTAATTCAGTAGATAGTTCCTCAATTGTTTGCTTATGTTTGCGTACAGCGCTTTGTGACTTATTTAAATCTAGTTGTAGCTTCATAAACTTATCTCTATATTGCTTCTCTACTTTATTTTCGATTTGTTTACCTTGTTCCTTATACTTCTGCACATACTTACCACATTGAATTAAAGCATTATCAAGCTCTTGTTCCCGGACACTAAGGAGATCAAGAAACAGATTTCTTTCATGCATTGTAGTAATCAAATCCGGCATCCCTCTTAGCGGAGTTATTTTTCGCTTTGTGTTCCACGAGTTGAATACTGATCTTGAATAATACTTAACACCATTCATTTCCACGACTGGTTTCTTAGACGAAAGCCACTTTTCCGCTATTGGATTAGGATCAAAATTATCAATCGTAAACAAACCGCTGCCCGGAACATAGCGTTGATCATGGTCTAACAATAGTCCCACAGACATGCCCTCTTCTTTTAAGACATTAATTGATTCTTCCGTATTGTAAAGGTTCATCGGCCATTTTGAAGAAGAGGTTACGTCAATAATTACCGCAGCTGGCAAGCACCCATGTTTTTTTAGTAAATTTATTGCCCCCCCCCACATCTTTATATGGGTGAGTCAACATTTTGTTTATCTGTGAAGCTGATTTAAAGTTATCGCTCCATCGGCCATCATGGACCAACATGAATTTGTCGCCGTATTCTCTTTCGCAATATAAGACACGATATAAGAGGTACAACGCATTATACTTCATAGAACCATGACCATCAGTATCATATTGGCTTACAAGATCTTGATTATCGCGGGTAATCTCATATTTCCAGAAAGCCTGTCGTTCTGGCGTAAAACCAACGCTCGACAAAATAGTTTTTGCGGTTCCAAATTTTACGTCATGAGATTTAACTAATGAGAATTTTTCTGATAGATTTTTAAAGCTTTGGCTGATAGCCATTTGTCTGCTTACCATTCATTTGCCACCTTTCGGAATTTAACTAACTTGCCACTATGCCGATGACCAACCACACCATCTAATTCATCAGTAAGCCGATTAATTTGGCTTTCCAAATCATCGATACGACCTTTTAAGTGGTCAATTGTCTTATCCTTGCCTTGAATTTGAATATCCTTGGCTTCCAACATAGTTCTTAACACATGGTTTTGCTTAGTTAATTCAGCAATATCACGATTCAGTTCGTCTGTAACCATCTTGCCACGTTCGTCTTCCGTATGGTTAGTAACGTAGCATTGATAAGCATCCTTGCCATAGTAATTAATCCAACGATTAGTATCTGGACGAACCAATTGCTTAACAGGATCAAATCCGCGGCTATTCAAAAACGACAAAGCCCGTTGTGGGTTCTTAGGGTCAATATCACGTGCTGTGTAAAGCCCCTTCGTCTTTTCCGGCGTAGCTACGTTCTTATCATGATACTCTTGCAATTCAATTGCCTTTGCCTGAATGCTCTTGTAGGCATCTTCCGAATAGCAAGCCTTCCGACCAATCTTAAAGTAATCACGCTTGCTGAGATGACCGGCGGTCAATGAAATTGCCTTGTTAGCAAAATAGGTTGTAATGCCCTGCTCATACAGCAAGGCGCGAATATCGTTCCCTGTGTAAAAACTAATCTGTTCCATGATAATTTATCTCCTTTCAATTCTCGTGCGGGGAATCGAACCCCGGGGCGACTTTCGTGTATGTTTCATAAATTTATCTATTGGAAAGGCGTGTAAAATTAACCGGCTTAAAAAGTTAAACAGTAATTAGAAATTCTGGTTAGTTAATCATTAACTGGAGGTGTGAAACCTTTATCGGTCGCCCAACCTTTCACGAGAAGAATATTAATGTCGCCAATCCTTGGAGCGAGTTGGCAGACCATACTTTTTGCACCATTTTCTTAGTGCATTGTCAGACATTCCGAATGCCTTAGCTGCTTGTGTGAAGTTACCGCGGTTCGTGATCAGTGCGTCCTTTACTTCGTCACTAGTCAATTTATGACTTTTATAGTTTCGTTGTATATACTTAGCCGCACACGGCTTGCAACGGACGCTTTTATAACGAACTAACTTCCCACAATCTAAACACTTGTGAGTTCCTAATAAATTATGGCTGTCTTTATAATCATGTGTGGACGAATGATAAATGGCGCTCTCAACCATATTTTCGTAATTGGTTACCCATTGTAGATTTTCGACACAATTATTAGTTCTATTATGATCTTTGTGGTGAACAACATTTTTGTAGTCATCATGTTGTAAGAACGCTTCTGCTACCAATCTATGGACGTCACGCATAAGTGTCGAATTCTCCCGACATAGGTTCACAAAGTAATACCCGTTGGTATGTTTGCTCTTGGTAAGCATTCTTCCATATACGGATCTACGTACCCCATTTTTATCAATAACAACACGATCTAATGACCTAACATTGCCCATATTAGACACTTCATAAGAAGACTCCCAACCTTTAACTGGTCGCCATTCCTCCACACTATCACTCCTTTCTATTAGAATTGATACTCCGAAGTGGACTCGGACCACTGACCCATCAATTATAAATTGATTGCTCTGCCAACTGAGCTACCGGAGTATTAGTTAAGAGTGTCTCTTGTCTGCGGTAACACTCTTAACAGGCAAAGAGGTGAGTCTTTGCAATAGTTTGGCTTTATGATTCGCAATGTGTTTTGAATGCTATACAAAGTGAGGAGATGCGAATCACAACAAAGGAATAAATCCTGATCAAAACTCAAAGCCATCTTTGAGAAGGTTTAACCTTTTTCGGACAGGCGGAAGGGTGATTCTAACCTGCCCTACACGAACACTAGGACTCGAACCTAGATCAACGGTTTTGGAGACCGCCGTTCTCTGCCAATTGAACTATGTTCGTAAAACCGCTCTTTTACAAGCGGAAAACGATTTTAGATGTGCTGGTGATACTACGCAAAATCAATATTTAGTATCACCTTCCCGGTTGTGCTATACCGGGAATACGAGTCAAGGGAATCGAACCCAAGATCAATCACCAGATACCCGTACGCAAATAAATTATAGAAAGGAGATGATGCCCGCACGGTGGACACTCATGCCACCTCTAGTTCAAAGGTGGCAATGCGGATAAAAGGATTCGAACCTTCACGTCACAAGGACACTAGAATCTAAATCTAGCGCGTCTGCCAATTCCGCCATATCCGCGTATTACAGGAAAACCAATCAACCTTGCAATAATGTTTGGTGTTCGATCAATCGTCAAGACCGAGGATGAAATCTTGAACTCTCTACGAGAGGAACGGTCGATCTTGCACGGTGTCGAAAATCTAAACGAAAAAGATATTTATTTTCGTTTATTTTGGCTTTTTAAACCTTTTATTTAAATCGGGGTTCTACCGATTAAGCGAACGACGGGAATCGAACCCGCATGACCAGCTTGGAAGGCTGGCATTCTACCATTGAATTACATTCGCATATCATTGCCACTGGTAACAAATTCGTAACAGTGAGCCTTCTTTAACCACTCGCTCGAACAAGACAGTACACATAAGGCTCGGAAGACTTTCATCTTCCTATGGGACGGGTGGGAATCGAACCCACGACATTGTGCACTACTCTTCCACTGAGCTACCGCCCCTTCTCCCCTTCGTTGCGCTCCAGAGAGAATCCAAGATATATCATAAAAGTTACCTTCACATATTTTACCGGGGAATCCAACTTCATTACGTTTAGAAGGTACCCGTTACCCTATTTTTTAAGACTGGCGGCTGTCGACCAGCACTGGCGAGGGAGCTACCCTCCGGCTACATATTAACGGTGGTGTAACCTTAGATGCCACGTTTCCATTTATAGACGGAGACACGTCTTCTTCGTTATCATCCACTCTGCCGTACACCTTCATTGTGTATGATTGAGCTACTCTAGCACATAATGTGACGATCAATCACGTGCTGGAGGTTGGACTCGAACCAACAACCTGATGATTGAAACGAATATACCCCAAGCAGGGTTTGAACCTGCTATTGCACCTAATTGCTATGGGGTAGGAACTGGTCGTAAATCGCAAAACCTGACCAGTGATAGGTAATTTTAATCCCATCAAGCACTCGCGATTGCTATCAAGGCAACTAATCACCCAAGGTTATCGGACTTAACTAGCTACTTTACCGATATTCTGCTGGCGCCAATCACATGGGCCACCCTGCTAGTTGGGCGTTGCCATGCCGAGAGCGGCGGGGCATTTTTTAGTTAATTGTTAGGCGTTTTTTTATGTTTTCTGGGCCCGGAACACCTTTAAGAAACCGGCCATGACCCGGGTGGGGATTGAACCCACGACCCTCTGATTAAAAGTCAGATGCTCTACTAACTGAGCTACCGAATCATATAAAAGAGGGGACAATAGACTCTTTTATTTTTTTTATTTTAGAGGTTTAAACCCCTAACGCTGAATACAGGACTCGAACCTGTGACACCCTGATTAACAGTCAGGTGCTCTAACCAACTGAGCTAATTCAGCACAACCAAAGTATCTGGTTTTATCTTCACGGACCACTCTTGGCGCCACTCCTAGGCTTTCCAAAAGTGGTACAGACCCTTAGTTGCGATCATCTTCCACAGGTGATGGTCATAAATGACACCAATAACGGCATCACAGTGCCACCATTCTCTGGATTGACTTCGCCGCCTAGGTGCGCGTCCGCCTAGCGAAGCGTGATCTAATCGAGTTAACCTTGCCATCCCATATTTATAGTGCTTGGGTTCGGTTTGGAAGCACTGAAGTCAATTAACGAATTTCGGCATTATGTCTATCTATGTCAATAGGCGTAATACTGAATCCCCTGGCGAGGGAACGATCCTCGCTGCGCCAACCAGGGGCGCTTTTAACTAGCCATCTTATTAGTTGCTTTCTTCTCATTCTTTAATCTTTTGGCTACGTCCATGGTCTTTTTCATTTCAAGACCACGTGACAGGATAGGTACTTCCCACGTTATATCATGTGAGGATTTTGGGAACACGCGACTTACAACAGTTGGAATCCGAAGATTACTGAACGCACGCTATATTACCTAGGCTCGCACCGAGCCTAATGTTTCGAGCGGGAGTCGAACCCACAACCTTTGGTTTAGAAGACCAATGCTCTATCCAGTTGAGCTATCGAAACAGATTCAACCACCGGCCATGCAAGGTCGACAACGATGACCATCAACCGGCAGCTTAATCATCAATTTTCATATGCGATTAACTAAGTTCATCTCGAGTGTGTGATTCTAACGCAAGCACCTTGCTTTTATTATTTTTAGTTTCGAGATTCGTTAGTTATTCGCCTGTCGAAGAACTCATATCCTTTCGACACATATTATATTACACGATATAGACTGTTTTGTCTATACGTGACAAGCATTTTTTTGAATTTATTTTTCGGAACTCGCTAAAGCCTTGATTTTACTAGGCTGGAAGCCCATCCACCAGTTGTCATCACCGGCATTAACTACCGGCAATCGTCTATATCCGAGCGTCATGAGCATTTCACGCGCCTTATCATCAGCCATTACATCAATCGTTTTGTATTTAACTCCCACCTGTTCCATGACCTTCTTAGTCATCATGCATTGTGGGCAATTCGGTTTCGTATATACAGTTACCAATCTATCTATCCTTTCTTAAATATAGAATACTCCTTCAATATCAAGCAAATGCCGCCAGATTCTTTTGTACAAACGGGTTACATCTGACCAATGCGCAACCGGACTAAACGCTACACAAAGTAAGAACAAAGGCGTGGCAATAATTAAACCAGCCAATTGTACAAGGTGCTCGATCACAAATAAGATTAATCGCACCAATGTAAATGGTGCCATAATAACAACGGACAGATAAAGCAAGGATGCTTCTAGCTTACTCATATCTATTCCTCCCATTCAATATTGCTGCTGAATCCATACCGTACCATAATACGTGGAATCTGGTCGTATGGCATTAAATCAATCCCCTTCTCAATAACCCGGGCCATTTGTCTGTATCGCTTCTGGCTATACTTAATAGTAATCCCCGGGTTGTCGTTGAAGAAGGCTACCACAGCAACGTCCAACTTATTAACCACGTCTATTTGTTCAAACAATCGCCGTAGCTTACTAAACAGCTCTCTAGTCGTGTACATACAATCACCACCTTTATTTAAAAAGACGACCGCCTAGGCCGCCTTCTGTATTAATTGTTATTTAACGCACCTTTTCAAATAACCACCACTTACCATGACGTTGTACAAAGGTAGCTTCCTTAATATGATCGCTCATACTTAAAATGCGCTTAAACGAGCTGTCGTACCATTCCAACTTAGCCAATTCCCGTTTGGCTTTTTCAATAGCAGATTCATCTTCCGCCATTTTCTTCTTGATCTTAGCGCCCCATTCCTTGGCAACTAGTTTCTGTTCTTTCTTAACCTTTTCCCGAGCCTTTTCATCAGCCTTGGTAATGTCTGGCAAAGTTGCTACCGTCTTACCTGTTTCGTTATTAACAAATTGCATTGTTTAATCCTCCATTAAATTGATATGTATTAAAGAGGGAGAACCCTCTACTGTAATTTGTGTTGTTTAGGCTTCTACCTTCTTGGTTGGGCGCCAGTTCTTTAATCCCATTAAGCATGTAGCGAAATAGAAGCAAGTCATCGCCAGCATTGGCAGAGACGCTTGTGAGTACCCGTCCTTAAGAGCAGTGAACCACAGAATAATGTTTACAACGTCAGAAACAAACCAAAGCGTGTAAGTAGTGCTGTAACGGCGGAAGCATAACCAACTTGCCGTCCCACCAATAGCTAATGCCAAGGCGTCCCAAACAGGATTAGTATCATGTAAAGCAATACCCAAGTGGTACAAACCAAACCATGCAACCAAGATAGTGGCAACCACAATCACCCAACCAGTCTTAGTCAACGCCTTGATTACGTTGTTCTTGCCTTGGCCCCAAGTGCGCCAAGTCAGCATCAATTCAACGTCAATCAGGAAGAAGAAGCATAATTGGTCAATCACACTCCACCAGTGACCAGCGTTCAGGTTAATAATTACATAAGCAACAACCGAGATAGCACCCAGTAAACCATTGATTGCATGAGAGCTTACCCGTTCACCCTTTGAGTTGTAACCACCGGCACCCATGGCAACGGTACACCACATACCAAAGAAAATACCAATGAATGATACAATCGACACCCAATTAATTGGGTTAAGTAAAAGAATTGCTAATTGGAAGCCGACACCAAATCCAAACAAGGCCCATGGGAAACGATCCCACCCCGTCAGTTCTTCCTTCAACCATTGCCAGTAAGTACCTTCAAAACGATCTACGTTATTTTCCATTCTAAATAATTCCTTCTTTCGTGTTAGTAGCTTTCACCCAACAAGCATTTCCCTGTTGAGCCGCTTATCCGGGAGTTTCTCTCCCTTTGTATAAGTTAAAGTAAATAAATACTATTTAACCTAAGCGGGGCCACGAACACTAGGAAACATCATCATTCCCATGTTTGGCTAATCCTCCTCTTTCTCAAATTAAAGCCGTGCCCAGGAATCAAACCCAGGTCGAATCATTCACGGCGATTAGTACAACACAGCCATTTCCGGAATGCGACTTGCTAATTCCGCTTTGTATTCCTGGTACAGATCACCGCACCATTTACTAATACCAACGAATTGCAAGTAGTTAAGCATTTCCAGAATTTCGCTTGTTGATACTTCTGATATATCTGATACATATGATACTTTGTATGACATTTCGTTTCCCTTCCGCATCCTCCCAGAACACACGCGGGAAACCTTATCTTACTTGTAGCTGATCTTGAACCCCTTATGGGTCTTAGTAATCCCCTTTAGGCAATTTGCTACAAACTTAGGGTTTAACTTATTGTCCTTAATGAACTTCTTGTATTCGTCGCTACCTTCTTCCAATTCGGTCTTAGAATCACCGTTTTGAAAAATGACAGTTTTACCAACAGATTCTTTAGTAACTTTCTCTGTTTTCTTATCATTATTAAGTTCAGATACCGGTACACTCTCAAATAATTCACCAGTACCTTCATTTTTTAAATCAACATAGGAAACTCCGCCAAACTTGTACCGATTAACAACGAATACCCGTTGACCCTTGTAGTTTCTCATCATTCCGCGCTCACCTCCTTTAACATTGACGCTAGGTTGCTATGATGAACTGTTTCGCTGGTCTTATTAACCGTTGCCTTTAACGTACGCATAGACGTTAAAATGAAGCACTTATTACTACTCCGAGTCATTGCCGTGTAAAGCAATTCCCGACTGTTCAACATGTATTGGTAAGGTAACATTACAATCACGTTGGGGATGGTAGACCCTTGCGACTTATGAACTGTCATGGCGTATCCCAATTGGATATTCTTAACTGTTGCCTTACGAACTAATACGCGTCCAACCCCGTCAAAATTAATGATCATTTCAACGTCAGAAATCTTGCCATCGTTATTCTTTTCAACATTAATCTTTTCAATCGTCCCAGTGTTTCCGTTGAAGATTGGTAAGATTGTTGACTCATTCTTGGCTGATACGGTCTTGTAGTCATTCGCGGTGTTGAGAACTTTGTCCCCTTCCCGCAATACATAGCCATACTCTTTGCCAGGGTAGACTTCATATGATTCCTTGACCCCATCATCTGGATTGGCAATCTGTTGGGCAACCCGATTAATCTTTAAACAATTTGAAGTAGTTGGCGTAATGATCTGTACGTCACTGATTGGATTGTCCTGCAACAAACTCTTGAATACCTTGTAGGTGGCATCGAACAAGCGGCTCTCGTCTTCCTCAAATACATATCCCAGGTCACGCTTGCCCCCAACCATCTTCCATGAGTCCTTTGGGCTAACGTTTGGTAACTTACCAACCCGATACGTCAATGAGTGAGTAACAATCGCTGATTCCTTAGCCTGCCGGTGAATTTCGTTTAAGGTAACCACTGGTACCACATTGGCATTCACAATATCACGCATGACCCCAACCCCAATAGAATCAAGTTGGGCGCTATCACCGATCATGATGAATCTTGCGTGGTCTGGCAATGCTTCGACTAAAGACTCAAACAACTTAATATCAACCATGGAAACTTCGTCCAGGATAACCACATCAAACGGCAATTGGTTCTTCTTGTGGTAACCCATACCCTCTGGCGTCGCTTTAAGAAGCCGGTGGATAGTCGACCCTCGCATACCAGTAATTTGACTAAGATTGTCGGCCGCCTTACCAGATAGGGCACATGACGCAATTGATAGGTGATTATGCTTGAACACCTTAACTACGGCGTTAATGGTTGATGACTTCCCGGAACCAGCAACCCCACGTAGCAGGACAACCTTGGAATCAAGCATGGTCTTAATCCCCTCTAATTGCTTGGGTGAGTATTCAAACCCTTGGGCTTCTTCCGTGCGCTTGATTGAGTCGTCAATATCCTTCAATTCAAGGGTCGCTTTCCCGTTAAGAATACGAACCAGGTCATCTGCCACCGTCTGTTCAGCGTTATATAGATACTTTGGCGCGATTCGTGTTTCACCATCACGCTTGAAAACAACGAAGTCCTCACTATCCTTAATCCAAGTCATGGTCTCGATTACGTCGCAGTCAAAAATCTCTTTGTGTAGATACTTAGTTAAATCATCGGGAGTAATCCAGGAACTACCGCTCATTTCCAGATTATCAAAGTAATCCTTAATAAAGGCATGAACCCGCCGAGGATCGTTGGCTGCAAACCCCATCTTTAGCGCCTTGGCGTCGATAGTCTTGAAGCCAATCCCACCAATATCCATCAGATCATATGGATTCTTGTTAAGTGTCTTGATCGCGGCTTCGACCGACTTCTTGGCCCGTACAATCTTCCGGGTGGTGCTCATTGTAAAGCCCCATTTGCCAAAAGCTACATAAGCCGGGCCAAAGTCTTTTTGCGATTCAACGCGGGCCAAGATCTTACTTGCATTCTTAGGGCCGACACCTTTAATCTGAATTAACTTTTCCATATCGTTGTCTTCAAAGATTTGCCGTGGGTCATCGTAAGCGTCGTTAATCAGCTCCCCAACATGTGGCATTAACTCTTCTAGCAACTTCTTAAAATCCGTCACGCCCATATCTTCAATCGGCTTTTCCCGCTTGCTAAACATAAAAACGTATTGCGGACCAAACTTGGGGTCTTCGGCGAACTTACCCTTGATTATGTAAGTGGTATTAACCATCAGGTCAAAATTACCTTTGAATACCAGGTCACCATATTGGGTGTACTTTGGGTTTCCTTCAAGTACCTCTTGAACTTCCATCGTAGCGATTGCGAAGCCATTTTCCTCATTCCGATAACGATAATTGACAACGCGACCTTTAAACTCTAATACATCTTCCATTAGTGAGCCACCACCGCATTCAGTAGTGCCATTTCATCGCCGTTGTAGGCATCTAACCGCAACGTGCGCGGGTTGTATACCAACACCGTCCGTCCAGCTTCAATCAGCCGCTTCACATCATCTTCTGGTAGAATCAGTTCACTCTTCAAGACAATGTTAGACGTCGTGTCTGTCCGTTTGTACATCAGATCGTCGCCATCTTTAACCATTTCAAATGCTTCGTCGGGCTTAGCGGCGATCAAGAACCCCGTCATGTTAAAATCTCGCTTTAAAGTAAATGTTGTATCGGGCTTACGCCACTCTGATAAACTCATGTTTAAGTACCTCCCTAACGTCAAAACTATCTGGGTGCTTGGTCATGTATTCGACCAGGGTTTCAATATGGCCGCGGTGCATATTGTTATGCTTCAATACACTAATATTCTTGGCGGCATATGCCGTTCCGTCATCATGCACCCTTACAACGGCATATGATAGACCGTTATATTCGTCAATCTCTTTGTCCAAACCAAGCCGTTTAATCCGTTGAACAAACAACTGGTATTTTATATGCATGGCTTGACTGATCTTGTATTTAGGAACTAATCCGCGGTGCAAGTGGTATCTTACGGTTGCCTTAAACTCATCGTCGGTAAGTTCCGCCTTCTTTTCGTGCATGAATGTTTTGGCATATTTGTTGCACCAAATTAAATCCGGGTCATCATCTTTGACCGTTATATACCAGGTTTCACCACCGCGATCTACTAAGTTGTATAGGTGATGATAGAATTCGTTTGATAATGCCATAACATTCCCCCTATTCAAGATCATTGTCGATTTGCGTAATACCAATATCGCGAATCAAGTTCAGCCCACGATCGACTTCTAAAACGATTTGCCAACTGGTGTCCCCTTGACGGTTCTTGTCCCAGAAAACAACCATATAATCTTTGTCTTCGTCTAAAATAACCCTATGTCTATGTGAATCGTAAACTTTAATGCCTTTGTCTGCCGATTTCTCGGAAGCCGTAAGCAACCGCGTTAGCATTAATGAGGAAACCACGTCAGTAATGTTCTTAGACATACCAATCATGGATTGATCTAAATACCGTGAGCGGCGATTTGTTTTGGTCATTTGAGCTGTTACCCAGATATGTACGTTAAGGCTCGAAGCCTTAATAGTGTTGTACAGCTTAACCATATTTTGTTGCATCAGTAGCCATGAGCTGTCATTAACTCTTGACCCCGTATCGTTATCCATCTTTAACGTGTCTAGAATGAAATACTTAACGTCATACAATCGTGCATACTTCTTAACTAATCGGATTGTCTTCGCCATCGAGAAATCACTCATGTTAACGAAACGGACCAATCCACTGTTTACCGTATCTTTGAAATGTTGAGCGGCTTCTCTTAGATATTTCCATTCTTCTTTAGTAAAGTTCCCATCAATAAATCTGGACTTATTAAATCTTACGTCTTTGTGATGGGTATTGATATAAGCTGTAATCAATGCTTGAGCATATCTTGTCCGCTCTTCTTCGTTTGCGATAATCAGAACAGGCTCTTGATTGCGGATGGACGATTGAATGTGAAGTAACGTTGTTAAGAACGTCTTACCAACCCCGGAGTTGGCGGCCATCATGGTAATGTTACCCAGGGCTAGACCATGTTGGGTTTCATTCATGAGCGGGCTTTCTAGCGGTAGCCCGGCCGCTTCACCTTCGTCAGCTTCCTTCAACATGCCGTCCATATCCAGAAACAGATCTTCAACCTTATCGTCGCCCATTTGAGTATCGGCAAACGCTTCGGCAATCTGCCCTTCCAAAACCTCGTTAAGGTCGGAAATGCTGAGCTTTGAATAGGTATCCCAATGTTTTTCCATTGGCAACCCTAGGTCGACAAGTTTAATCACTACATTGTAGCGTTGCAATTCCATGTAGTACGATTCAATGTTGCCTTCTTCGACAATCTTCATACCACGGCGAATTGTTTCATAACCGCCATATTTGTTGTAGGTTTCTTTGAACTTATCACCCTTGGTATCTACATAAGCCCCAACCGATACGGCGTCGACCACTGTTAGATCTTTTAACTGGACTAGTTCCTTGATCATCTGGTAGTAGAATGCCCAGGTAAAGCTCGAAAAGTCGCCAATCTTTAGTTCATAATCATAAAAGTAGTTCGTGTTTTTATAGATACTAAAGATGAATTGACCTTCAATATTCGATTTTTCATTCAGAATCTTTTGCTTAAATTCTGGTTGATCTTGCTTCTTTACCTGCGCCTTCACCATATCTACCAGTGGAACCCCCTATTACATACCTTTGTGACTGATGATCATATATGCCTTTTCTTCGGCGATCATCTTGTTAATTTCGTCTACCGTGAATAACTGGAACACGCTGTCACGCAAGTAGTATTCTTCTAATTCATCGAAGAAATCACTCACTAGCTGTTCATATTCACCTTCAAATTCATCTAAGATAGATTCAATAATTGCCACCTTAGAATCCGATCGCGTAATTCCTTGGTACCCAAAACAAGCCAATAGCAATTCCTTGTTTTGTTCGATACCTCTATCAATTAATTCAATTCTTCTCATTTAATCTAGTACCACTCGTCGCTTACCAGTCCCTTTCCGCTTGTAAGTCTGAGCCGTGGTAACGACTTCTGGCTTCCTTTCTTCTACTCGTTTTTCTACTCTCTTGTTCTGCCGATCAACCTTATCAAGTCGGGCTTGGACGTCATTAATGTGGTTAAACAAGATAGCCATAATGTAATTGACTTTACGCTTGAAGCCGTAGTTTCCTTCCCCGAAGTCCTTATTCATTACTGCCCGTTGAATCTGAACTGAGCAATATTTCATAGTGATCAAAATCGTGCGGTAGGAATAACCAGCTTTAATCGTCATCGTCTTGGCCCCGTATGGATTCTTTAAACCAACCCGCAATCCTCTTAAACAGATGGCCGCATATTTGTCCATTGGCCGTGATTCGTCAATACCCATTAGCTTAGTCTTGAAGTATTGGTAACAAGCGTCCCAGTCACTTCTTTCTTCTTTAACCAGTTGCTCATCATGACGTTCGTCACGGTATTTCTTTAAACAGTCAAAGTGGAATTGACGCTCATAAAACGTGGGGTCTTTTCTACTTCGCTGATCAATTGAAGCCGTGACTGCTTCCTCAACCGTCAATGACTTCCCACAATATGCACATTTCAAAAATGCTTGTCGTTCCACTTTTCCCTCCTAAAGAGTTACCTTTTGAATTTCAAATCCTGTGTCGCTGATTAATACAACGCCTTGCGACCGACTAGACTTCCGCCCAAGCCGTACCGAGTAATCATCCATGCCTTTGATCGAGCCAAACGTTACCTGGAATCGGTTGTTGCTTACTTCCGTCATATTAAAATGGTGTACGTGGCCACCAATCACGGCATCGTAATGCTTATTATGCTGTTCGCCTAGTTCCGCCAGGGTTGATAGCTTCTTCAAGTTGTTTCGATCGCCGTGGACAAATGCAAAGTTAAATCCACGGTCTTCTAAGTCGGTAAAGTACCCATCAGTTGGAATGTAATCAACGTCAGAACCAGATAATTCAATCCACATTTGAATAATGTAGTTGCTGATATTTACGGCGTGGTCGGCGTTTAAATTACTATTCTTATCACCTTGCATACGATCATGATTACCAGCGATACCACGGTAACTAACCAACTCAACATGGTCGCGAATGCCCTGGATAAACATAATGATCAACTTCGTCACGTGTACAATTTGTTCCGATAACGTTTCTTCGGAATCATATAGGTTTTGATTGCGCATATAAGCATGTTCAATCAAATCCCCTAGGTTGACGATTTCGACCTTAGCAACGTTATGCTTCTTGATCAGGTTAATCACCTTGTTTAAGTAATTAACCATCAAATCTTCTACCACTTCCGTTGAGTAGTAGTTTTCCGGAATATCAACATGGGCACCGTAATGAATGTCAGACAGGCAAACCACCATATCGTTATCTTCTTCGTTGTCCATGTCGGGTAAGATAACCCGGTTGTCGGCTTCAATGAATGCCGTGTCACGAATAGCATTAGCAATTTCTTCGATTAAAACCATATCCTTGTTGGTCTCACGAATCATCTTGCGCAACTTCCGTGCTTCTTCCTGGTTTTCTAACTTCAGACTATTCAAGCGGCCAATCTCACCGCGGATAGCTTCCAACTTAGAATTGGCAACCAAGTTTCTTTGTTCTTCCACCGTTGGCAACTCACCGATTGCCGCCTGGTACCGTTTAACTAACCCCCGGTAATTTTCGTTAGTATCGCTATCGTCAAAACCAGCTTCTTGCATCATTTGACGGTGCTTAGTCCATGAGCAACGGTGAGTTGGGGATGTCTTTTGTAATTCCTTCTTAATCTCTACCGCGGTTTCTAGGTGTTCTTCTGACACGTAGACCTTTTCGCCACGTCGATTAAGGTATGATAATCTCGCCTCGATTATACTAACCTCCAACTCAATATTATTTTAATGTAGTATGTATATATGTAGATCTATATACTAATGCAGGCATATAGACCCTACATTAATTTAATAATTATGTTTTATGTTAAGCCATCAATTCGAGAACTTTCTTTTGGGTTGCGGTGTCCATACCCTTGAAAGTCTTCTTGCCGGTAGCCTTTTCGACTTCTGCCATAAACTCTTCTCGTTCATCGGCTGCCAAGTCCATGTAGTAGTTCTTGACCCGTTCTTCAAATGACAACTTCCCATCAACCTCTTGTTGGTATGCCATTTCTGATTCCTTGGTGGAAGCGATAAAGTCTTTTTCTAACGTTGCCCCTTGATTTTGCTTACTTGCAATTGCCTTTGCCCAATTTTCGTAACTTGGGTTTTCAATCTTATCATCAGGCTTGTAAGTCTTAGTACGGTCTTTCTTAACGATTGCGTAGTGCTTACCGTTTTCGACAACTAGTTGAAGAACAACGTCATAGTCGTATTCGGACTTCTTTTGCATGTCGGCCCCATCGCCAACCTTAACCCGAGTACCATTCCCCAAGTCTTCCATGATGTCCTTGTTCTGAGCAACGGACACAACGTTAATACCCTTGGAAGCTAATTGAATCTTTAGGTTTTGCAATGCCTTGGCCTTGTTACCAATTTGCCCCCATGACCGTTGTGATAGATTAGCGTCTAATACGTTGCGCTTGTTTCTCAAAGCACGATTTTCTTCAACCTTAAGCAACGCTTCCTTTAGGTTTTCGTAGACCTTGGTTTCTGAGTCGATAACCAGAGTCTCAAATTCGTCATCTACTCGACCCTTAATCATATCGGTCAACACTTTGTCCAGAGTGTTGTACGATTGGGTATCAACAACACCAACGATATTCTTTCCTTCGTCAGTACCTTCGTACCAACCAACCCCATCTTCACTGTCCAAAACTAAGGACTTTGGAAAACTTAAGGCCATCACGGTCTTACCAGTGCCGGAAGCACCACTAATTAAAATCTTCAAACCCTTTTTGCGTGCGCCAGGTTTACGATATGGAAATGACATTTAATACCCCTTTTCTTTTAGCTGAACATTGCGTTAATGTCGTCTTCAAAACTAGTAGTTACGTTTTCGTCTTTAGATTCAGTTGATTTTGCTGTTTCATCTTCTGGTGGAAACGGATCATCAACTTCTTCGTCGTCCATGATGGCTTGCAAGAATACCAATGCTTCTGGTGCATACTTGTCTTCCATCATCAATTCCGGTTGACCGTTATTCCGGCGCAACATAGGGCGGACCAATACAGTTTCACGTACCCGATTGCCACCAATCGTCATTTGCTTTTCTGCCGCTTCTTCGGTCATAAAACCAAGCTTGATTAATTCCTTCAAGTCGTCAGAAAGTTCAACGTTACCGGTAGATTCTTCGTAACCATCAACCAGGTCACATAACAAGGACAATTCACGGACAACGTCTTCGTCAGTAAGCAGGAACCGCTTAACGATAGCCTTACGCTTGTCCATGTTTTCATCGGTTGCCTTCAATACAAATTGTTGTGGGAAAGCCAACGTCTTCTTAATTTGCTTTCCTTCATGCTTCCCAACGTATTGTGGGACGTAAGCATTAACAACCAATTGCTTCTTTTCTTCTAATTGGTCTTCCCAATCACTATCAACCGAGGTGTTGTCAATCAGGTATGTTTGACTCAGTTGAGCAGAAGGTTTGCGATCTTCGTTTTCGTCTAAAGCAACGGTTGTCATGTTAAAACTCCGTTGGATCTGGCCATTGTAGTGGCGGTATTCCACGTCACCACCTATGTAAACTTGTTGCCCGTCCTTGAGGTGATCTGCCATGTAAGTGATGGCGTCAAATTCACTCAAGAATTTCTTTTCAATTAACTTGCCATCAGCGTCCTTTTCCAGGCGAACCTTGACGAATGACCGATCAGCAATGTTTTCCAAGATATTTTCGTTCGTACGCAAATCCCAGTTAACTTCAATTGGGTCGTTGTCGGTGTTTCGTGCGTAAATTACAGGCTTCTTCGGTGAGTACCCACCCATCATTTGCACGTAGATCGTATTGTTATCACCAACTGAGACCGGGAAGGAAACACGCTTGTACGTGTATCCGGAAGCAGCCTTAACGGCATCAGTTGGGAAAGTATCGGCGCTAATGGACACCTTGCCATAGGCACTAAATCTTGAAACGCCACTGCGTAATTCAGTTTCTAAATTATTTTGCATTCTGTGATGATTCCTCCATTCGTTCGCTTTGCTCAAAGTCAGAGTTGTGAAGCTTCTTGTACTTTAGTTCGCCATCTTCCAGGTAACTAAGAACTGCCACTTCATCATCTTCCATTTCAGAAAACTCTAGTTCTAATGAATCGATATTTTTTACGCCGAAAAGGTCATCCTTGTTTGGGATAATTTCGGCGTATTTTTCGTTAAGAGTAATTCCTTCTAACGATTCACCAAGGTCGTTCCCTTGGTTAGTCAACAGCTTAACTAGATTTCCTCGTAATTGCGATTTATACATTTGTTCCGCAACTTCCGGATTAATTTCTTCTTGGTCGCTGGTTTCTGTTGGCATTTCTGGTTGTGGGCCATTGTTGACCTGTTCAAAATTACCGCCAATAACTTCAAATCCAGCGTCCTTCAAAGCTCTCATTGCCTTGTTGTACTTATCAGACGAAATACCTTGTAGCAATTCAGCTTCGTTATCAATGCCCAGGTATGCCATCACACCAGGAACATTTTCCGGGGACAAAATCTTAGTAAAGTCCAAACCAATTTGAATGGTTAATACGTGCGTAAAATTATTCTCCAAAGTTTTCCCACCATCTTTCTACCTGTTCGCGAGTATCGCTCAACTGGTGAGAATTATCGATAACACTAACCGTTACGCCACCAACTTCGATTTCGTCAATGTATCGGCGGTCATTGATTACCGATTCAGCTTTGATCATTTCTTCGATGAATTGCAATTGTGTTTCAATGCCTTGTTGCATTGATTTTTCATCGTACCCACCATCACGTTGAGTGAGTCGCTTCCGTGCTGTTTCAGCATCGTTGTATACGTAAATCGCCTTAAAGTTCCCTTCAACACAATAATGAGAGAACTCAATCAGCTTACGAATATCGGGAATAATAATCCCATATTTATCACTATGCTCTTTGGTCTTGCGATCTAAATATTTCATCCAGACGTCTTGGCCAAAGATTCGACGAACTGCTTCGCCGTATTCTTGCAGATACTTCCGTTCTGCCTTTCGGCCGAGCAATTCGTCAGCCGTGTTATGTATTGGATCCCCGAGCGACATAATCTCAAAATTTCTTTTTGAGACAGATCTAATCAAGTTAGCAACGGTATCTTTTCCGGCGCCGCCGCTACTTCCCATAATGGCTATATCCAAGCTCATTCCTCCTGTGTATTATTTTGGGTCATGGTCTATTCGATATAGATTGTTTTGTCTATATGTGTCAAGCTATACCAATAGATAATCGCCATTTCGACACTATTTATAATACACGATTTTCTGTATTTTGTCTATACATGTCAAGAAACTTTTTCAAAAAATTAAGGCGCTCAAGTTCCGAGCGTCTTAATTACTTTATTGACGGTCTTTGATTACCTTTCGCAAATCGTCACCGATACGTTTGTAGTCATTCCGGATATTAGCCCTATCGTCTTCCATAGTCCATTTTTTGACTTCGTTAAGAGAAGCCTCGAGACTTCTTTTGGGGCAAAATAAAACCAGTAAAAGCCGTCTGATCTTTTGAGCACCGTTATTAACAAATCTCACCAATCTCATGGCTACTAATCCTCCGATTGTAAACCTTGCGCCCACAACCCGTAAAATCTATTTCTCCTACTATTCAACGACTTTTTGTCATAGATACCAAACTGTTTCAATACCATATCGGCAATCTTTGTACGCTGCCGACTTGTGGTGTTAACAAGGCGACCATAATGGTAGAGAGCTAATCTGTTTGCCAAAGCTATTTGCCCGGCCTGTCGCAAACCAAAGTAGGTAATTTCTTTGCCCAACTGATTTCCCTTTTCTTCTGGGTTGAGATTGCTATTTATTACTTCTATCCGGCGATACAATGTACGATAACCTAAAGCATGGTCAGCGTCATATTCACGGGCCGA
This sequence comes from Limosilactobacillus ingluviei DSM 15946, assembly GCF_001435775.1. Lineage (GTDB taxonomy): Bacteria > Bacillota > Bacilli > Lactobacillales > Lactobacillaceae > Limosilactobacillus > Limosilactobacillus ingluviei. The sequence continues at coordinate 43,215 of NZ_AZFK01000018.1, forward strand.
CATAAAGTAATGCCCACTTTCTCGACCATCAAATCCCGCAGAAATTAATTGATATTCACCTGGGGTTAGCGGAATTTTTCTAGCCTGCTTACCTTTTACTTCTATATAGTCTTGATGAATATCTTCTATTTTCAAATTCCCCGCTTCGTTGTAAGTCCCGTCAATTCGCAATCCTAGAAATACCAGCAGAGCAATAATTGAAAACTGATAACTAACAAGATTGTATGCCTGATAGTTCTTGTAGGCGACAATCTTATCAAGTAATTCTGTATACGTAATGTAAGAGGATTCCTTTTTTACACCCTGGCGCGTTGATTGAACTTTGACGCCTAGATAATTTCCCCAATTCTTGTTTTTACTGTCACCCTCGAAACCAAATTCTTCTAATATTGGGCGGCTTTTATTGATTATATATATTTTATTTTTTCGGGTTGAAGGGGTGGCGTTGTTAGATTCTAGCAATTTGATAAAGTCATATGATTCTTGAAGTGAGAACTCCCAATATGGCTTATTATATTCTTCCTCAAGCGATTCAACATTAAGCATCGCCCCGCGGTACATTGCGGCTTGTGATCTAGCTTTATTGCCACCTCTGTTAAACATTTCTGCCGCTACTAGCGCTTTAACATTGTTACGATATTTATATTTGCTCCGTTCCCAAAAGACTTTTTGCTTTCCGTCTTCCCTGTTTTCGATTAAAGCGACTTTTAAATCGTCTTCGGAAATAATATCTTTGAGCAAAGATTTAAATTTTTTGCCCCCATACCAGGCACGATTTTCCTTATCACTCACCCATTTCATGCCAGCTTCATTGTCATCTTTGTATAGATGATTCTGAATACCAAATTCCATCAAAACATAGTGTTCTTGGTAAACATTTAACTGGTAAAAACTATTCTCTGACACCATCTATCTCACCTCACTAGCAACCGAACAACAAAAATGAAATCTTGATACTTTCTTCGGTCATTAGTCCTTGGTGATATTATATCACAGAAATCACCCCCTTTGTCTATTCATTGTCATGCTTTAACCACTTAAGTTGAATTATTGTGATTAATTGTTTTATGTATAGCGGTATGGAAACCGCCGGTCATTTAATTAATCAGCGTTTAACTAATTAGTCTAAAAATTATATACTAATATTGACAGTTGATTTTTAAATATCAATTGTCTATTTTTGTCAAGCTAGGAAATCTTATTGCTATTCATCTTCTTGGCGGCGAACCACACAGTGCGCTCAACTTCCGGCGCCGAATGAATGTAGGCTAATAATTCTTCCTTGGTCATTTTATCTAAGTCTTGTGGCTTACAGTCAATTGCCAGCATTGCCGTCCCTTGCTTATTAGGGTCCTTAGTCATATGAATGTATCGTTCGGTAACTGAGATTGACGTGTGATCACAGAAATCCCGCACCATCATCATATCGTGTGTCCGTGCATACAGCGTAGTGGCCGCCCCAGCTTTAATTGAGTGCGGAGTTAAATTCTTCCCTGTTTCGTCACTAAATTCTTTCATGAGCCGACGAAGTACGCTGGATGTCAATCCCTCGAAAACTTCTCCTTGGTCATTGTCTTTATAAAATACCTCTTTTAATTCGTTGTAGTATTCGATAGGAAGGTATTTAGTGTTTAACTTCTTACCCTTGTCAATCACACTTAAAGCGCTCCATTCGCCCCCATATGGCGATACAGTGACCACAAAATCACACCACTTGATATTAACTGCCGCTTCAACCCGAATAGCCGTCTTAAACATTAAGTCAACCAGCCAAGCATAGCCAAGGCCACGTTCATCATCGTAATGATTCTTTACCCAGGCTTCTAATTCCTTTAATTCGCTTTCGGAAATTGGTTCAGTTGCCTTAGTATCTTTTGCCTTCAGACTCTTAATCGTCAACGACAGCTTAATAATCTTGTCAAAGTTCACGTCCGGGAAAATTTCTTCTCGTTCAACGGCATTCATAAATGAGCGAACGGCTGCCAGGTGCGCCCTAATCGTTGATTCCTTTACCCCCTTTTCTTTTAAGGGTTGGACGAACTTACTAATCACTAATGAGTAGCTGAGTTGTTCAAAATTTTCTTCCGTTAATTCTTCGGGTGTCAAGCCAAAAACTTCATCAAAAAACGTCTCAACCGAGGCATAATATTTCTTTTTTGTATTCTTTGAACTAAACGACTGAATCCATGCTGCGTGTACATTTTTCATAGTTTTCATTTTTCATTGCCTCCGTTTTTGTTACCGTGTCAATATTTTTTTCTTTTTTACATCATACCTAATTAACTATTCTGTGTCAACTATTTTTGGATAGTAAAAATAAAAAGCGGTCTATGATAACACACTTTTTAACTGTTGAGATAGTTCAGGGTATGTTAACCCTAACCGCCTTGTTAAAACACGTGATGATGGCATAGCATCTCTATCTATTGATGTATCATATTGTCGTAAGTTGGTTAGATTATTTTTCTTCATGTATTTTGCGGCCATGTTAAAAAGTTCAATATTGCTCTTATCTCCCCATTTGCCACTTCTAATTTTATAGCCATATTTTTGGGCATAAAGTTCTTTAAATTTTTCAAAAGAGTAACCGTGCTTGGATAGGGTTTGATAGGTAGTGTCTAAGTTTAAATTAACCATTTTCTCAAAAGTGACAGCGTCATTAATTTTTTTCTCATTGATTAGTTTTAACGCCTCATCAACCACATATCTGAGATTATCTGGATTAGTAAGGCGCAACCCCTTTTCACGTCTCATGCTTAGTTTAGCGGATTCTCTTTTAGCGTTATTTGAAATATTCTTCTTCCCGTCATAGTCAAACCCCAACTCATGCATTAATTCTTGCCACTTCATACCAGTGACCTTCAATGCTCCGTTTGGGCTAGGTGCTACCCCACGTTGATATTCTTTTTGGTACACAGTTCTACTTGGGTTATCTTGAATGCCAAGGCGAATAATTTCTTGCTTTAAGTCTTGCTTGATTTCCTCAACACTCCGTTTTGCTTTTGGCATTCTAAATTCCTCCGAAATTTTCTTTCTTGCGAGCCTACTATAAGTTTGGTATTATGTAGGTGAAACCGAGTGGGGAAGGTTGCGACTCCCCGCGCTAAGGATTATTTACTTGGTGTTCACCGCCTATTATGGCGGTTTTTCTTTTTGTCTCGGATAAACAGCCGACAAATGAGCCGGCGCATCGCAATAAGCTGACGCAATATCACGATTATTACCGCAAGGCAAGCAGAAATGTTCAACAGTGTCCCTAGGGCCGCCGCGAACAGCAACTTTAATTCCACCTTTCATTATTACCACCCCGATCCGTATCTCTACATTAATGCACCGTAGGCGCTTCTGTTCAGACTTGGAGATCTCGGGCCTAATAATGACCTAGCGTTTTACTCGGTTCCACTTACATAATACCAAACCTTTCGGCCTGGTCAAAATTACTTTTGTTTGCGCTTTTAGATCAGTCTTAGAACCATTTATTTTTTTCCCTTTAATTCAATAAATATTTTTGCCCATCACTTTATGATAATAATTTGTTTTGCCATAGTCATATTCAATAGATACTTCTTGGTGGTTGATTTCTGGCGTGGTTAGAATTTCTTTGGGCATGATTATTTACCCCCTAATTTTGCAAGTTCACGATCAATTTCTTCGATCCGCGATAACAATTTTTCTTTTTCGTTTTCTAGCTTTACTTTCTTTTTATCATCATCTAAATTCAATACCTCAACGGTGTATGGTTTATCAGTTTGTTCTTTGTACTTTTCTATCTCACTTGGCAGCACGTCATTAATTCTTACGATTGTACCAACTTTTACTCCCACAGTGGGGTATTTGTTGCTACTCTCATTGACCACACCGCCCTTTAACAGATAAACGCCATCACCAGTAATTATTCTGCTTTCTTTGCCACGTGTCCGGAAAATTGCTTTCCCAAGAACCATTACGGCTGGGCCTTGTATGAAATACTCATTAAAAGTTACTTCTACATTAACTGTTTCGGCAACTGACTGATCGTCATGCCCAAAAAATTCTTTCATGGCTTCTCGCGCTGCCTGAATTGCCCCTTCATTATCCGGGATAGACCATTGACGAGTATCAGCTTCCCACCAATTACCTTTAATAAATTTTATTTTCCAAACGAACCCCGGGTGATATGGCGTTGTAATGTAAGCCCGACCATCTTTGTGTTCGATTTTTAATTCATTCATGACGCATCCTCCTTATTGTAAATTATCATGTGTCAACATATCTATTAACAACAATTTATTTTCTTTTCGACTATATCTAATTAACCAATTATCCCTTGGGCCAGTAACGTGTAATTCGCGGCCGCCAACGTGTAACTTATGGTCACGGTGTTGTTTTCTCAACACCTGACGATCATTTTCAATAAGGCGACGAATTACTTTTTCGGTTTCGTGCAAGGGATAATTTTTCTTTCTAAAGCGCTTCTCTTTACGCAAATAATTTTTCGTCTTGATAATCACCTAGCCCACCACCTCATTCGCAAATTCCATCAGTTCACCGGTTAACCTGTAAGATAATTCCCGGTCTTCGTCATAAAAAACCAAGTTACTTACCACGTTGTAAACGTCCATAATCACTGAGTAGATAATTTCTTTTTTAGGCTGGTCACTAGCACGAAATTCAGTATGAGCTGATTCGATTGAAAAGATCATATTCTCACACACGTTGCCGTTGGGGCTTTCAACCCTACCGTAATAAGTATTATATTTTTCTACAATACCACCATTAATTCTAAACTTATCCAACACACCATAAAAGCAATTAATCGCAAATTTTTTCGCTTCACTTTCTGATACATACATACAAAACATTCCTCCAATAATTTCTTTTTCCCATAAGGGAATAACTCAACCAGGGGTCGAACCTGGCAAGCTACCAACTTAGTTGAGTTTAATGTTTTTCCATGCTGAATGATTAAATTCTGTTTCCATACCAACACTGTGCTTTAAATCCTTAACAACTACTTGTTTACGTAATTCTTTCAACCAGTCAACTAAAGCTGGTTCGTCATCGTCATAAAAATTATTTTCTACTAAGTAGTCAATTACTTCTTGTGATAGTGGGTTGATGACGGGGTGGGCGTATGGGTCACTCACGCCGTCAGTCACTAAAACCTGTTCTGTTTGGATATGATAGATTAAGTGTTCTTTAACTTCCCACGCGTCTTCAAGACTATTTGCGCCAGTCTTTAATTGTCCCCAATCAAATTCATCAGCATCGCCCACCACTTTGGCAAAATCAAACAAGTCGATATCATGCTTCAAATTATCAAGTAATTCTTTCTTACTCATTACCTTGGCGGCGAACTCGTTACCAATATATTCACGCCCTACTAGTTTTTCCTGTTGATCATTTAATTCTTTTGGTAATACAAATGGGTCAATGTTTTTCCGGTATTCCTTAACGGCTGCGTCACGTTCACCAGCATTCCAAAGAGCCAAAATATTTTTCCCTAGGTCGTTTTCTAACAGCTTGTCAAAATAGCTACTAGGTTCATACTCGCTATTAATTTCTTCTCCCGGCTCTAATGAGTTCATTAGGTATTCTCTAAATGGGTTTAATTCCTTGATCATGTACATATCATCAATGTAAGTTTCAATTGGCGTCCCGGCCGGGTGTGGTGTTCCCCAGTTATTTCGACCAGCGGCGTAATCCATCAATCGAATCAAAAATTCTTTTTCTTGTTCTTGGAAATAAGTTTGTTCATTCATTTTTCTTCCCCCTAAAATTATTTTAAAAGTTATCGTTCACAAACTTGTTGGCGATTATTTCTAGTTCCCTTAGATAGGAAAGAGTCACATTATTTCGACAATAGCTTAGGTATTTTTCTTTTGACCACCCGTGTTTCTTATTATAAAATTCATATCCAATTTCAGTCATTTCAATAAGCGCGTGGCGTTCAATCTTAAATTCTTTACCTTCGGCAAATAGGTCTAATTCGTCCCATGGCCGCCAGTGGGTTTCAATTTTAATAATTCGCCCGTCCTTTTCGATTCCGATAACAGCCTTATCCCATTCGTATGGTTTCGTGTACATTTCCATTTTTTCTTCCCCCTAAAAATTATTTTCTAAATTATCTGTTTTATACGCTTTGAATTTCATAAGTCCGCAACCATAAACTACCATCTTGTACAATCCACTTACGATTACTCAATTTACGTAGCCAATTGTCAAAGTTGAAGCCTTGAGCAGCGAGCTTTTCAATTTTCGCCTTATCCTTTAAATACTCATTTTTCATGGCTTCCTGGGCTTGATCAAGTGTCGCATAATGTTTTTCGAATTCAGTATTCACTTTACTACCTAAGCCTTTTTTCACTGTTAAAATTTCCATATTATTCAACTCCTCAAAAATTTCTTTTTCTGACTAAAATTCACATGCTACTTTCTTATAAGACCAACCTCGGTCCTCGAATTCGCACATCATAGCGTCGGTGTCGTCCCAAATGTAATTCTTTAGAAAACCTCGAAAATCGTTAATTCCCCAGCTATGCAAGATTTTGATTAACCGTTTCTTGTTGAAATAACATAAGTAAGCTGTGCTACCCTCAACACCTGTTGCAAATTCCATGTACATAATAATTACCTCTTAATAGTAAATTTATTTCTAATAGTGTTTTTGTTATGAAAATTTCTAATATTCTGAACGACGTAAACCTAAGTAAAAACATTTTCCATCTGCTGTTTTTCCGAATGACTGATATAAATAATTTCCGTCATCATCTTGGTCGTATTCTTCACCAACACAAAATGTTTGAATAAATTTAATACCTAATTGGCTCTCTAAAATTTCTTTTGTCACTTCCTCTAATGGATATGGTGGCAAAACACAGTACATATCAGAATAGATTTCATGTTCAACTTCTTGAAATAACTGTGGAGTTAATTCGCCATCTTTATTCCAATCTTTCATCGTATAAATACTCATTTCGATTTCCTCACTTTCACAAATGCTGTCATATCAATGTTTCTTAAGGGTAAATTTCTTTATGAAATACATATTTTACAATTCTACAGACTTAACCTTGTCACCAAGTTGGGCCGCCATTTCGTCAACATGATTCCAATCGTATTCTTCAAACCACAACTTTCGCCAGTCGCTAACGTGTAACACTTTTTGCGTGTACTTGATTAATTTCTTTTTGTTGACCAGCACTGACAACGATTTATTATCTAGGTCGCCCAACAATCCATCTTCATAATGAATTTTCTTCATGATTCTTTACCCCTTTACATTCATTACTTGCTTTGCAAATTCTTGGTAGTGTTCTAACGTGTACAGTTCACTAATTTCTGGGCGACTGATTAATTTTCTTTCTGGGTCAATCAAAGAGTGATCAACGCCAATCACGGCTTCAATCGCAAAGTGATAATTTCCCTCTTCAAATTCTTTCAGTAATTTCTTAACTTGCTTCAATCCATAGTCGGCGCCAATACTTTGCAAAATGTAGCGACCGGCAATAATTTCCATATAATCTAACAATTCATTTCTTGCTTTGTTTAACGCGCCACCACCATAGGAACCAGATTCAACCAATTCATTTCGTTTAGCGTTAACTGTTTCAAACGCTGGGACAAGTTCTATTAATTCTTTTTGTTGACGGATTAAATTTTCTTTAGTCTTCATAATTCATTACCCCTTTAGAAATTCCCAAAGTAGCTTTTAACTTCGTCCACCATATTCTTTTCTAAATTCCATTGTTCATTGCCACCGTCAAGGCAAAGGCCACGGTTGCATTCTTGTAATGTTGACAAGTAGTAACATGGCCAATATACAGTCTTATGTGTATCTGGATGTCTTACTAGAAACTGAATTAACTTATCGTTAGGAAAAAGTTGTTTTTCATCTTGAACAACCCCTACATAAATATGGTAGTTGCAAGCATTTGGGCCAAGGTAGAAAAATTCTTTTTCTAAGCCATCATCTTTATTAAGTAAATTAACTTTTGGTTGGTACTTCATAATTCTTTACCCCCGTTGAATTTCTTTCCAATTTTCATCATTTAGTGAAATTCCCGCGCAATCCCTAAACACTTCAAATAATTCTTTTTCGCTATCGGCGTAAATATCACAAAGCTGATCTTCAATACAATCGTTTTCGTCGTATAAGTAATACATATAAATTTCTCCATTAACGAATTGATTATAAGTTTTTAGTTCCCCTTCAACGGCATTGGCGGCATTTTCTTGCCAATTCTTGCCATTCCCAAACCAGTTTTGAACGTCCTTTTTCGTGGCATACATATACCCAACACAGCCGGTGTCCCAACCATAATCTACACCGGCAAAATATTTCAGTACCGAATGATCTAGGCATGAAATTGGTGTCAAATAAATTTCTTTTTCAAGCGCCAATTTGACTACCCGTTCAAAAAAACTATCTGTTGAATTTTCTTCATCGTGAATGGTGTATACCTTTTCACCAAGCAAGGTCGCCAACCCTTGCACCACGCCGTTAAAATCGTGTTCGTCCGGCGAGTAACGGCGACTTTCAAACGTATAGAACTTCATAAGATTAGAAAATGAGGTTCGCGGACTTTCCGGGTTTTGATCATAGTCAATGATTAGCCGCTTGCGTTCGTTCCAATTGATAAATTCTTTATATGGATTCATAATTTTTACCCCCATTAAATTTCTTTCTAGTTGCTAATTAGATACGCTTAATTTCTGCTGTTTCATCAATTAAATTTTCGGCGTAATCTTCCCCACCTTCCATATCAATGTAATCGTCTAAAGATTCCGTAAGTTTGGCAATATCATCGTCCTGTAATTTGTGTACCGCCTTATATTCGTGTGTATCGGCGTAGTAACGCCCAACAGTACCACTTTCTAAGTCGATCGCCCCATCAATACGCGGCCAACCAAAACGCTTCAAAGCCAAACAGAAAATTATTTGTACTGGTATCTTTGATTAAGTGCTTGCAATAATCACCAAACAGCGTCCATATTGCTTCATATTCACCTAATAAAAATTTCTTTTTTCTACCCTTATCAATAATCAAGGCGTCCGTTTCTTGACCGTCAACTACATAATATTCTTCATTAATTAATTCGTTTAATTCATTGCCATTTAATTCCAGTCCGATAAATTCAAGCCCGATATCTTTCAACAGTCCAATTAATTCTTCCCGTGTATCAAATTCGCCAACTTCGTTATACAGTAGCCCACGGCCGTTACTCTTTTCGTTAATTACTTCGATTACGTTAATGTTTTCAGTCATTTCAAACACCCCTATAAAAATTATTTTTGCATATCGGGTTTAGTCGATATGTAGGGCCGCAATTAAGCGGCTACTAAACCCTAACTCATTATTTTTTCTATTCGGCTACATTCCATAAAGCGTCGAAAATATCCATCAAATTTTCTTCAATTGCCGCGTCGTCAGCGTTGTAATCTTCACTTGGATTAATACCAGCAAGCCCAACTAAATCTTCACGCGACTGAAAGAATAATTCTTTCTGTTGATTGTTTTGTGTAAGTTTGACCGTGTAAGATAATCCACTACCTTGTTCGACTAGCTTCAATTCTTTTTCCATGGTGCTACCCCCCTATTTGAAATATAATTCTGTGGCGCTGGCATGCTCGCCTTGCTGTGATAATAATTCTTGGCCGTTATGAGTTGACACGATTAATTGCCATTCCCCACCCCGGTCTTTGTAGCTTTCCACGTCTAACTTGTCTAAATGCATTACGTGGCCATCTTTGATAGTTTGATTGGCTTTCAGTTTCCTAATGCTGGTTGACTGGTCTTTAATTTCTTTTTGCTGGTAGATATTGCCGCCGATAGATACCAGCAACGCAATACTTACAAGCCCGGCAAATAAATTCTTTTTCACGATTAGAACCCCCGTCCAATTACTACTAACGCCGTTGCGATAAAACCTAAAGCGATACAAAACAAGATGAAAAATTCTACTTCCCGCAAAATTCTATGACCCATGTTTTAACCCCCTAACGTTGAAATTGTGCAAAGAATTTTTCAATTTCCTTTTGCTGAATTTCGGCAACGGTCGGGACCCAGCGACCAGCAAAACCTTTTGACTTGTCAAAATATTCTTTATCAGAAATTTCTTTGTCTTTCCGCGATTGGTCTAATTCCCATTCATCATAAAATTCATCAGCAATTTTCTGGTCATTAGTAAGAAAACCGTGCAAGATACTAGATTGATCACTTGCAAATTCTTCGACAACTACCAACCATTTGCGGCGAACACGCCCAACGCGGAAACCTTCAAAATCAATTAAATAATGAGAAATTAGCGACCCTTCGACTTCATAGCATTCACCATGTGAAGCCGCAAAAATTTTTTCAACATTCTTTAATTTCATTTCGCCTAAATCGTAAGTAGGTAACATTCTTTTCTTAGCCATAATTATTGCCCCCTAAAAATTCTTTCTATAGTTCTATTACTTCGACCGGATTTTCCCAGTCGCAATCGTCGCCCTGATCGCCATTTCCAAAATATTCTTGATCAATCGCCCAAATGATTGTGCACTCACGGCCGTGTTCATCAATCCCCGCGGCTTGATAGTATGGGGTCTTATCAATTTCACCGTCTAAATAGACTTCCTGTGTTAGCCAGTAGCTTTTGCCGTTGTAAACAACGTGCTCACCGAATTGTTTTTCTAATTCTTCAAACATGATTGTTACCCCCTAAAAATTATTTTTTAATACCGACTGTTGTCTAATTCATCAAGTTCGCCTAATAGCTTAATTTCAAATTTAATTTCTTTCATTAAGGGTTGTTACCCTTCTTTATGCCAACTTGTGATAATGCCCTCGTCTTTTACATATTCCAATAGTTGAGAAACTTCACCGTCAAATCCTAATTGGCCTTCGTTGAGCTTATAAAATTCAACTGTTTCAACTTGGCTCGCAAGTTTCATTGATTGTAATGCGTTGATTAAATCGTTCCACATTTGCTTAGTATTCCAACCGCTATTTTCAAAAATAAACTTGTTATTTTTAATAGTTACTACATAATTCATAATAATTTCCTCCAATTCTTACCTTTTCTAAAATCTGTTTTATAAATCTTGTTCACTTAACCAGCTCATCAGCCAACATTGCTAAGAGAGTCCATATTTCATTGATTTTTGTTTCGTCCGATCTACCACCTTAATCGAAAATATCGTCCCAACCATTTTCGCCAATGTATTTGCCGAACTTGAATGCTACATAGCAAACAAGGCAAAACAAAATTTTATTCATAAACCACGTCAACATAATTTCTACCCCCTATACTAAATAGCTATCTAAAATAATTTCGTTGATAGTTAAAACGCTGTTTTCGATTCCAGTTTCCTTGTCGTCAAAGGCTACATAATTACCAAATTCAGAAGTCCAGTAGAATGATTCACCAATCTTACGACTGATAAGTTTTTCACCCGCCGTTTGCGCAAGTTCAAACGTTGAGTAATAGCCAACTGTTTGACTGTTAGCACTTAAAGCAATGTTTTCACGATACGTTAACTGATAGATTTTCTTCATTTTTCATTACCCCCTAATTTCTAAAATTTCTACCGGTTGACCGGCTAACCCAGATAAATTCTTTTCGTTGACGGTCTTTAAATCTGCCACCGTGTCGGGGCAATGCTTGCCATCAACCCAGCAATCAAACTCACCGGCCGGCGTTTCTATCAATTCCACATAGATATGTGGAAATTCTTTATCGCCACTTTGAAAGCGATATGACCAAAGCTGTTTGAATTGTCTACCGTAAATTTTATTTTTTAAAAGCATTGTTTTACCCCCGTATTTCTTTTAGGCTTTGTACTTTTTCCACCATTCGGCATATTCGCGTTGTTCTTCGTCGGTTGGGACGTCCGCGTTTCCCATTCTCATAAACCCTAGGTAAAGTTTTTCGCCGAATACTTCAATGTATTCTTCACGGTCATCATCTAGCTGAACCGGGAAAGTTTCACCTTCAAAAGGCCATGCAATGATTTCAATTTCAAACTTTGGCCCAATCCATACGCCCCGGCGGTAAGCAATTTTCGCCTTGCCGTCCGTAATATCTAACAGCGCAATATCAGCGCCGTTTTTGCGTTCCCAGTACGTAAATTCTGTGTTCTTGATCATTGTCAAGACCCCCTATAATATTTTTTCATACCAGCCTAGAATCTGATATGTAGTGCGGCAATTATACCGCGTTTCTAGGCTTTTTGTCTATTCTTGTCAATTAGTATAAATTGAATTGCATAGCCGTTTCAAAATCATCAAGCGTAGCCCCGGCAACTTGCCGGCCGTATTGCTTATAAAAATCCCATTGATGGCGACGGGTGGTTGCTGACCAGTTACCAAACGACAAGAAACGGCCATCAGGTAAAACCGCCGCAACGTAAGTTGTATAGGATACAAGGATTTTCAAACCGTTTTCAAATTCTAAAACATTTGCCTTGTCATAGAACGATTTTCTACCATCGTACACCGGTTTAAGTTCAACATATTCATGGCGACCCTTACGGGCTTCTTTGGCGATAGTTTGGAAATTGTAAGCGTTCATTTGTTGAGTTTTCATGATTAAACCCCCTTGACAAATTCGATTAATTGCGATTCATCTTTGACTTGATCAACCATATTAGCAAGCCACAAAGCAAGGTCGACAACGTCCCCAAACTTGCCGGTCAAGTCGTAAAACTTGCCATCAGCGACTTTCAAGCCTACCAAGTTCAGCGGTGAAAAGTCGCGGCGACCTTCAAAAAGCGCCGTTACCATGGCGGCTGGCGCGTTCGTTTCTTGCCACGTGATCACAAAGTGACGTGCTTTTTCAAATTCAATCGGTTCAACTTTCAGCATGTTTATACCCCCTTAGTTCATAGCCTTCAAAATTGCGGTCAACTTTGCCTTGGCGTCGTTGTAATCAAGCTCACCAAAATCAACAACTTGACCCAGCTTTTCGCCGTTTAAATTGCGTTGGTAATCGTCCGCCGTGATTAGCTTATCACGGTATTCACAGCCCCAACCCTCCTCATAAGTGAAGAAAGTACCGACCGGCTTTCCGTCAACTAAAACAGTTTCCGGGTAGCCTTCCCCGTCAAATTTTGCGTTTCGATATTCAATTTTCATTACATATCCCCTTTTCAATTCATTTTTAATTTGCTGGGTCGATTCGCCCAGCTATGTATAACGACCAATCAAGGCAAGCCTTGACTGATCCAAAAGCGCCCACTTTGTTGTCGGTGCTACCCATTCCACCCGCGGGAAGGGTTCCCGGGGTTTTGCCCCCGGGGGTATTGGTAGCCCTAGCGACTTTACAGCCGCCCGGGACGGTGACGAATACCCGCCGGGAATCAGGCTTAATCCCCTTAAATTGCGGGCGTTACGGCGCCCCGTTTACATATTCAGTTTTCAAGATTCAAGCCCGGAGTCTTTCACCGGATTTTGTCGCGTTCCCGCGACTCTTGCAATTTTGAAGGGCTGTCCCAACTTTAGACGCTTGCCAAACGCCTTTGCCTAGATTAGCCGGTTACCCGACTAACCCCCATAACTTGCGCGCGTTTCTCACCCCACCACTTTTACCGTGGCTTTTCGCCCAACCCTTACGGGTCCGGGAATGAGACCGGCGCCGACCAGACGAACTTTTAACGCCCGGCTTACGCTATGGTCGGCTTGCCCTTTAAGGTGGGGCTACCCCTAACCCGACCAGTTACCCGATCGGGCGCCCCCGGGACTACCCCCGGGGGAAGTTATTCAGTTGAGCGGTTTTTGTAAAGCCCCGTTACCGCCGGGGGCTTAATCAGATTACTGGGTTGCTATTTGTACCGCCCCGCAACCCGCGGGGCCAAGCCCTTATTTGATTGTCTTAATCTTACCACGGCTTCAATTCCGTGTCAACTACTTTTTTAAGTAGTTTTTGCGGGGCTTGTCGCCCCCGGTAAGATTAAGTTGTTGACTTAACTTTATCACCCTTTCGGGTTGGTGTCAACTACTTTTTTAAAAAGTTTTGAGGGTCGTTTTTTGCCTTTTAATGGTAGAAATAGTTTGTTTTGAGAAAGTTTGACCAGTGCTGGCGCCTTGTGCCTCAATGGATTGAACGAATTTTGAAGTGTGCATTTGCCGGGGTATTTCAAAAAAGTTGCAAAAATAGTTGACACCGTATAATTTAAGGGGTATTATAATGACACAAGCAAGGCGAAAAGCCCCGCAATTAAAGAATTGACAAGCGGGCGGACGAAGTAGCTGGGGGGAAACGTTTCTAGGCCATGGCGGCCGGCACTCTTTGGGGCTGAGCAAAGAGAAAATAGACCGCCACCACATAAAGAGCAGACACCGCGGGCGCGCGACGCGGGGCCAGCCTATACATATAAAGCAAGGGGCACCCCCTACCCTTACGGGCGGGGTTCCTTTTGCGTACACTTATTTATTAACCTTGTCAAGGGTTTTCTTTGATTTGGTTGCAGTTTTTCTGTGCTAATTTTTGTAAGCGCTTACATTAGCAGCAATAAGAAAAGGCGAGAATTTCCCGCCCTTGCTTATCATGCCAACCCATGCTATACTTAGCATTAGCCAAGAATGCTGAAGTAAATTCAACACTTAGGCCGGTGGATTAGCTTTTGAACCCGTGTCCCGGGGTGCTGGGAACACCCCGCCGGCTAGGTTGTAACCAAAAATTGTGTTAAATTATCCACCGCCTTCCATTTCGTCCAAAGCCTCACGCCTTGGACGTTTTTTAGTATTCCACAGGTTTTTTAGTTTGTCAAGATTATTTCCTAAGTTTTTGTTATGACGTCCTATTTTTGCACGGGGTAAGACTTACGGCGCCGGGTGTTTTCCTTATGACGGAATTAATTTGTCCCCCTATATTTATAACGCGCGGGCGTACGCGGGCGGGCGCGTATATAGTAGACTTAGTGGGCGTGCTGGTATGGTGATATTGGGGCTAGGCTTAGGGGCGTAAGGGTTTAGGGCGTTCGGGGTGGTGTGCTGATATGCTAGTGCGGTGTGATCGTATGCACGTATTCAGGTGAGAGCGCGCGGCGTGCGTTCGTGTATCGTGTTCGGGGTCTTATGTGTTGGTATACCTAGGGTTTGGCTTATCGTGTTCGGGTATAGTGGTGCGTGCGAACGGCGTTATAGCGAACAAGAAAGAGAGACAAAGCGGGTTAAGCCTTAGGGCGATAGGCGGTTAAGCTGTTCGGGTGTGTCGTTCGTATTCAAACATGTGTATACATAGTTCAAGCGTTGAGAGAGTAGGCGTTTGAAATATCGTTCGGGTCATGTTTTGTATACTAAACGGCGTTTATTAATTTTGCGTATAATTGGCGGTTATAAAGTGCGTGGTTGGTGGATTTCGGGAGTGAGTTTGTGGTGTGGTTTTTGGTTTATTGGTTGAATTGTCGGAATGAATACGAAAACAGTTTCGAGCAGTTTGGTAGGATTGGGCGCGGGTGGGTGTGTGGTTTTAGAAACTGGATGAAATGGTTCTTGTGTGTATATTTTAGGGTGTGGATAACCTGTGGATATGGTGTGGAAAACTAGGTCCTTATATTAGAAAATTTTAATAATTGCAGTTGTGAAATTTGGTGCTGGTCGGGGTGCTGGTCTGCTGGTCGGACAATTCCCCCCGGCTGGTCTTTTCTATTAAAGGGGTAAAACCCTTTTTATTTTGCACGTGATTAATTTACTAGAAAACGGCAGACAAGAAATAATCCATATTATTTCACGCCCGGGCGGGGGTGTATTTACTCAAATTCATAAAATTATTTATAGCATTTTATAGCTAGTTGCTTCACCCACACACCAAAAATCGCACCCAATCCGACCTCAAACCTACTCCTATCAACCCCTCAAAACCCAGTAATACCAACGCTTTCCGCCCCACTCCCTTATAGACGCTCCGCGTACCTAACAAGAATTACCTCAGCCTGCCCCTGCTAAGTCTCCCAATCCCCTACCATTAAATACATTACCTACCCTGCCCGTAAGAAATAATGCTACGTATTTCGCACGAATTACTCCTTACCCCACCTCTAAATTCCCTCTCAGAAGCATATTCCAGCATTGCAACCCATTACCCCTCATTAACTTATCTCTGATCCCGTATCTCACTAAATACATAACTCTATTTATAGAATGAATATACTGATATACGTCTAAATTCCGCAACCATTTTGCCCAAAAATGAAAACAATGAAAGATTTACCGATCGTTTTCATACATTTTCATACCCAAAACCACCCAATCCACCCCATCTCAATGGGTATGCTTTTCTAATTTTTGACCATGTAGAACCCTAGAATTACCCTTTGGTCCACTATATTTTCACAAACTTTAGCCTATCGTAATCTACCGTTAATACGTCTGTGGTAATTGATTGTGAATTTTCCTTCACTAACTTTAGGCTTAATTTACCCCAGTTGGCCCTTTCTCATAATTCGGGGGCTATTTACTCAAAATGACCCGAAAATCTATGTATATTCCCAATGTAAGCGAAGTAAAAAGTCACTAATTTAATGCTACCTATTAACCTACTAGCAGGCATGATAGACAGCGCCAAATTAGTGACTTTCAAAATGTATAAAAGCATTGCCCCAAAATCGGGCGTATTTTCTCATAATTGACCGAATTGGTTGCCAAAATAGGGAGTGTATTTACTCGAATCAACCTATCACAATTGACCCCTAAATCACTGGTCTTAGGTAGTGCCTAACTTTGAGTTCTAGTGCTTTATTTTGAAGTGCATTATATACTACGAATTACTCCACATCAGCCAAAACCACAAATGCCCTCTAATCACCATTAATATAGTCTCTCTCAAAATACTTTGTGAAATCCAACCGTATAAAACCGTTTCGTCAGTAAAATACTCTCGCTAAAAATCGACCTAATCCCCTGTAAATTCCGTCTATTTGAGTTCCGTCTAAACAAGATGCTTACCAGCATTGCGTAAACACCTATTAAATAGTGGATCGCAAAATCATTGTGAAATTATAGCGCTCAAAAATTTGGAACCCTCTCAAAACCGACCCGGAACTCAAAGATTTAGCAGCTTCCTCAAAACCAACCTAATCAATACGCACGCAGCGTATTAGGCGCAATCCACTAATTACCTCAAAATAGTAAAAACACGGTCTAACACCCTTTAAATTCCGTCTAAAATAGCACTGTATTTTAAGCCTGATACTCCCTAATTAACTGCCCACGTTATATTTAGAGCACCTGCAATTATCGTTAAACCGTAGTAACGACCTATGTATAAGTTAATTAGGTGCAAAATAAAAAGAGACCAGTAGGTCTCTCAGTCGTCTAATCTACATGCTGTATGTCTACACCAATATTTGACCGTAGTAGGTCGCCGATTGAATCAAATGCACTATAACTACTTCTGATAGCATCGGGATCACTTAAACAACTAGCAACAATGAGGCGAATTGTTTTAATACTATTGTCTTCCATAAGTATATTAAATGAATACTCCAGTCGCCGTAAATATACCCTAGACTTATTACCAGCTCCAGATACAGCGCCAACGATCGCACCAGCGCCACCGGCTAGTAACCCTCCGACTACTGCTCTTGAAATTGGGTGCCCATTACGAGACTCTTCATTGAGTCGCTCGATTGATTGGACATTAAACATATTATCGCTATTCATATTATGGTAATAATGACCATCTTTGGTAACAAATAGTAATCGTCGATTATTTGTGTCGAAGTATACTTTACCATTATCCAAATAAAAACACGGTCCCGGATATTTCTTTTTAAATTCCCTGTCTTCTGTGGCATCAGTATCTGTATCTACGAACTTCACTAGAATAAAAACTACCCATGCTAAAATCACTCCTAGCACCACAATTATCTTAACTAACACTAGCCTCACCCCATTATTAACTTAAATCGTTACCAAATATCCAAACTAAAATCGGGATCAGAAAGAAGAACAAACCAAACGATTTCCATACTGTCTCCCAAAATCCATAGTCCATAAGATCACACTTTCATTTAGAGCATGGCGTCAATTATAAACAGGATAACTAACCATGCTAAAGCGGCTAATACAAACCCAATGAACGCAGCAAGCAATCCTAGAAATACTCCACCCATTCAAACCACCTTATTGTATGATATATCTAACATTTAGCATCACTTATAATACATATATCATGTGTATTAGATATATCATCTATATCAAATGTATCATTTTTCTTGATCAAACGACGCCAGATTAGCAAACTTAGCCCGTAATGAATCAACATCAAGGTTGTTTGGGTCAAACCCTTTAACGTCTTCTTCATCTCCGTTACCGCTATTATCTTCGGCTTTTTCTGTCGCTACTGGATCGTCATTTTCGACTTCCTGTTTAGTTTCATCGTCGTTTGATTCATTATCTACCTTAGTTGTGTCGACACTATCAGAACCATCATCTTCGATCTCATCGTGATCGCTCTCGTCTACTTCGTCTTTTACTGGTTCGTCATCAGTCGTCTTTTCGTCTTCAACCTTTGGCTTTGTTTTCTTACGTGACCGACGTTTCCGGGTTAATCCAGATGGTACATTTGCCCCATCTAGCACTGCTTCCCAGCCGACCAATTGTACAAAAGCATGGAAGTCAATCGTCCCGTACGTAGCATCAATATACCGAATAATATCCCGAATTGATGCTGAAAACGATCCCTGCTTCTCGATCCATGCTGCAACGTCATCGTCCTTGGTGTACCGAAACGACTTATACATACCAGTAGTTTTTGATTTAGCTTTACGACGAGGCATGATAGTTCTCCTTTCTCATTACCGATTTCCTATTTCTTATTGATGATACTGTCGATCATTACCAACCCACGTTCATTGCAATATGGTGCGTCTTCTGCCGGAATAAAGATAACAAAAATGTCTTCACCACCAGTGAATTGACGCAGCTTTTCAGATAATTGTTCCCGCAAATCTGAGTATTGGCTCATTGGAATAGAAGCACCACCGTGTACCCATGCAACACTGACATCTGCTCCGGCTAAGTTCATCGCCTTGCTTACCGTCTTAACGATTTGCGGTACTTGTGGGCTAATTTGTTGTTTAACAATTTCTTCTACACGTGCCTTACGCTTACGGTCGAGTGGACCAGCTGGACGTGCTAAGTAACTTTGCAGCTTAATACGGTCTTCAAAGAAGATCTTCTTAGCTTGAAGTGCAAGAATCGCATCTTCTAATACATAATCATACCCTTGATTTGAAGACAACGAAGCGTTGAGCATTGGGTTACCGTCAATAACAGCCAAAACATCAGCGGTCTTGGAACCCAGGTCAAGGTGAATTGAGTTTGGCGCACTAATAAGGTCGTCGACAGAAATCTCTTTAGCGGCTTCCGGATAGTGTTCTTTGAAGTCTTGCCAAATTCCTTTCTTTAATGCACTGTCGGCGTTTTGAATATAGAAATGGGCTGGTTCACCTTCAAAATCAACGAATACGTTCTTGAAATTGATCTTGACTGTGATTGGGTCTACAAAGTTGTTGATCGTAACAGTGTGCGACCGTCCAAGGTAGCGTTCCTTGTAACGTTTACGCGTCCCAGGTACCTTTGCTTCTGAAATCGGAAGTGCAGTAGTCATATCAACATCAACCTTCAACGTTTCTGATAGGTCCTCCCCATCATTATGCGCTTCAACCACACGGTGACCAGCAATCAAACCAAGAGTAAGAATTACTGATAAGTCTGATTCTGACTTACCCTCGTAGTCATTAATGTCAAATCCAACTAAATTATTGGACTTGCGAACGGCTGCGTCACCAAAGTAGAACCGCCCACGTGTCGAAACAGCAGAACTAGCAACTGAAATATCGAGATTTTGAAGTAAGGTATCAAAATATCCATCATCTTCAATATCAGCTGGGTCAACAATATCTAATTCACGTACTGGAGCAATAACAGATGGCACTTCAAAGTGCTTACCATTAATCGTACCTTTGATCTTGCTATTACCTAAGTCATTACTTAATGAAATCATGTTAAATCCTCCTAATTAACATACTACTAAACCTAAAATGTCATTCGCTATAATGCAAATATCATTTGTTATACAAATAATACCACATTTCAAACATAAGTCAAGCATTATTGTATTAAGTGTATCGTTTTGTAATACAATGTGATATATTGTATTACAAAACGTGCAATGATGTTGATATATCAGCGATTCCATACCGTGGTTTATCGTTTATTATGTACCGAACTATCAACTGAATCAGAAAATTAAAGTTTTGTTGACGATTACGGAAAAGTATGTAACAATTGAACCAAGACAACTGCGAAAAACAACGGAGCGTGTATAAAACTCTTTTGACTTTGTAATTGTCTTAACAAAATTAAAACTCCCAGGTATTGGCGTACCTGGGAGTTGACTAAAATTTAATTTTAAGGTTAGGCAACTAAACTAACACACACCTAACCTTTTATACCAATAAGGCTCTTCAAACCTGTACACATATTATAGCATATTAAGTGTACATAGTTAAAGCCTTATTGGATATTTGTAAACCCTTTATTTAGGAAAGGAATGAAAAATATGCCAAGTAAGGCTTTTTTAGGTCTTAACGTAGACCTACTCAACAACCCAAAATATGACGAAATCAAAATGGACGCACTGGTCTTATACTCACTGTACGCAGATCGCGCAGCATGTTCTAAGGCTAATTCCAACAACGGAAATAACAATTTCGTCGATAAAAATGGTCGTCACTTCGTAATCTTTACAGACGATGAGGCATCTAAATTGATTCGCACGTCAACAAGAACTATTGCCAATTACCGTAAGAAACTTGCGAGTGTCGGATTAATCACGCAGACTGTTGTATTTACCGGTTTACGTCGTATTAACCGTATCTTCGTCAATGACGTTGAACAGACACCAAAGAACGTTGAAGTTAAATTGCACTGGAAGAACCACACTGTACGTACTGAAACTGTGGTAAGCAGCTGGACTATCTCTGCCAAGTTAAACTGGATTAATACCATGGCGAAGAATATTCTGGACCGTGTGGAAAATAACGACATGACCAACCGGAAAAAAGTTCCATTAAGTCTATCTCAAGCTAGTCTAACTCAGGGTCTATCAACAGATGGACATGATACGACCCAGGCGCAAGTGCCCGTGTCTGAATATCGCAAATTGCCAGAAGCAATTCGGACTGAATTCGGAAAACACTTTGGCTTTATTAATCCAACAATCGCTAAGCGACTTAACAACCTAGTGGCAAACCAAGGGGAAGACTGCGTTCTTTACGCAATCCAAAAGACCTCTAGCCGCAATGTTAAGAGTCCGATTGCCTACGTAGAAAGTTGCTTACGTAACGCTGCTAATAATGGCTTGAAGACTGTTGCTGAAATGATGGCATTTGACCAACAATACGCCCAAAACAAGCCTGAGAAGGCGCAAAAGCGACCATCCAAGAAGACGTTTGGTCGTAAGAAGGCGAAGAAGATTGAAAAATTGCCGGATTGGGCACAAAAACAGTGGGATAGTACGCCTAAACCATTCCAAGAATCAACTGTTGCCATGACCCCAAACACAGAACAAGAAGTAACGCCTCAATGTACTGAAAACAAGTCTAATAGCGCCGATTTGAAGAATTTTGTCGAAAAGTCAGTAAACTACCTCGAAAACCAAGGATTTATTGTGCCAGAAACTAGCTCTAATGACCATGAACAAGGCGTATTAGAGCGTATTAAGAGTACCATCAAGACTATGTTTGGGTTAGAAACTGGTGTCGAAGAAGTGTCAAATGCACTATCAGCATGGCGATTAGACCGTATGATTTCGAGTCTGTAATTTTGGTCAGAATAGCGCATTGATTTAGCTGTCGATATGTAAATTATGAAAGCGATGAAAATATTGATATAGCAGTATATCAAGTGGCATTATGAGACAAGTGTCTTATGAAAATAGTGGATAATGTAATTTTGTATTGATTTTGAGAAAAAATAATTTAAAATAATAGACAGGTGTATTGATAAGCGTGAAAAAGTTTATCAAAAAAATGCAAAAATGTATTGAAAGTGGTGATTATTATAATATAACAATCTAGTAATATAACAACTAAGTAATATAACAATAACCCTAGGAGGCGAAAAATGGAAAAACGAAGAACCCAAAAAATTGACCCCGAAAAAATTAAGGGGTTCCCGAAAGACGAACAGGAAATTTTAAATCGCTATGCCAACCATCCGGTGATTGGCGATAATACATATGCTGTTGTTCCTCACCCGGTATTAGCAGCTGATCTTGACGATAAATCACTTGGGCTATATGTCTACTTGTCGCTATTAGCATCGCACTTTCCCTTGATGGGGCATGGGGATAAACGGGCAATTTTCCAGAAACAGAGTATTATGTATCGCTATGCTTTGGGGGTTGATCGCCCACAGGCATATCAGACCAAGGCTATCGACGAAAGTCTTGAGATCCTAGAGCAGGCAGGATTTGTTCGCCTAGTTGATGACAAGTTTTACGGATTCGCCGTAATATTACGTAGGCCTAAACATGTCACTGGATATGTCAAAATATATGCCACAGAGTCTAAGAAAATATTAGAGCTATCCAACTCGTTGACGAGATTCAAACACTTAGCAACATACACGGTTTTGAGAAAAGAAATCTTCGAGACGAAAGAGCCAAGCGACCGTGTTATTACAAGCACACTAAAAACTATTGCGTCTAAGAACGGTAAAGTATTAGCAACTTTAACGCGAGAAGTTAATTGGCTTTGCGAAAATCGAGTAATGGCGACCTTTACAGCGATTCGAAATACAGAATACGGTATTAAACGCCATCGATACTTAGCAGATATTCGCGATGCCAAGGTTTTGGCTGAATTTGTCGTCGAAAAACGACAATCCGGAGAATTAATTAGCGTAATTGGCTAATTTTTCGACTTAGTTTCTTGACGCGTATAGACAAAACAATGTAAATCGTGTATTATATAATCAAGATATGCGGAGGAATACAGTCAAAGCCGTATAGTCCCGGCGGTTTTGGCATACATAAACACAAAAACTAAGACAAAAGCGAGGTGCGAAGTACGAAATTATTTGATTACGGATTCCCGACCGTAACCGAAAGAATCGCTAACGTTGAGAAGGTATTTGACCAAGACTTGGCAAGACGGAAGATTAGCGATGACATAGCAAACGAAAAACTAGCCCAGGATACTGGAACTGGAAAGTTACTTGAATCGGTTGGGAGCTACATACTAGCGAGTCGCGATATTGATAGCGGCCGCAAACTACGATACAGATTTTATGACGACGAACTCAATTATTGGAGCAAGTCGAATATGGCTAAGCACACGTTCTTCGGATTGGGTGATGTTAATGGTGAGGCCATAAACGAATACGAATGCTCTTTGTATCACGATACCGAACAGTATTTAAATCGTATGATGCAACGAGGTGATACCAACAAGAAGTTTGTCAAGAAGTTTATTAGACTCGGGCTGCTGTGGGAAAACCCAGATGACTATCAAGATATTTGGTCCGACGACTTGATAGCATTTGTTAAGTCTCTATCGAACGCCATTAAGTCGGTAAGCAATGGCGTAGATCTGGTGACATTAAGATACTTCGACGGGACGCGAAAAATCATTGATGTTGCTGCCATTCTCGGGACTACTCATCAAAATATTTCAAAAAAATTGGATAAAATCGCAAAGAAAGCGGTTGCAAAAAACCCTGGATTAGGGACATCTAAATGATTGGGGGGGTAGTAACCTCTAATCCTCCTACGGGAAATACTTGCGTTTATACCATTTTATTCGCGGTCTAATAACCGCGGAGCATACATAAAAGGCCGATTTTATCGGCGACGATTTTGAAATATTTTTGTGAGAAAGAGAGAGATACAAAACATGAAGAAGAAGCAAGACTTAGTTGAAATTATTGCAAAGCAACAAGAAGTTACCAAGAAGGAAGCCAATAAGATTATCGACGCATTTACGAATGGTGTCCGGGAAATCTTAGCTAACAAGGAATCTATTTCCTTGGCTGGCTTTGGTAAGTTTGTTACGGAACACAAGGAAGAAGCTCAACGAGTGCTTGGCTTCACTGGTGAACTGGTTACGATCCCGGCTCACTACGTTTACAAGGCAAAGCTGTCCAAGGCTATTGTTAAGTAATTTAAGCTAGATTACCACTCCGGCGTCACGTATGAGGGCGTAAAAACCCTACGTTTAAATTGCAGTTGCGGGTTCGGTTCTGGCAACTTTACTAACTTTTATTGCACGTAGGCCACGTGCAATCACCAGAGTGTCTGATCAGATGGGGAAACCTCCTAATAAAAATAAAAACAAACCATACTGATCAGGCATTGTGGCAATTGCACGATGGCGTGAGAGAGAAGGATTGAAATTGAGTCACTTACAAGACGTTGAATCTGTCTGCGGTGAACTCATCAATCGAATTAAGTTCATCAACCAGCAAATGGTGATGATTGAGAAGACTTCGGGGCAATCTGGTTTAACCATCCACGCGATGGCAGACCTAGAACGATACGCTGACACGTTAAAGGATCTAAGCAACGCCTATGCATTATTATCCCTAGAAATTGAGGGGGCGAGCTTATGATCACTACTGGGCCTAAGACCTGTATTATTTGTGGTCGGCCACGGTCAGCAAGCGAATGCCTAAAGCACCGAAATGATTTGCTTGGCATCGCGTTTACGATTTGCAAAGAATGTGCTAACGAATGCGCAGACTTTAGCGACGAAACTTCCGTAATTAATATCTGTCGTTTAGCTAATCTACCGTTTGTACACGATATTTACTACAAGTTGGTTCGGGACACTGATCGTCCTAACTTTAGCTTGTACATGCAGAAGATTGCTCCATACAAGAAGTTTATTGATTACAACGATTCAGTATTTGACAGCGTTGAAAATACCCAGCCGGTAGAACAAATTGAAGTTACCGACAAAATCATTGTCCGTTGGGGTGACGGACTTACACCGGAAAAATACGCATACCTTGAAAAAGCATTGCAATCACTATTGGACATTAAACCAGCGACAACGGTCCTTGAAATCAATCGTTATGTTCAAAATATTAAGTTGAAGGAGTCGTTCGACCAGGCACTTAGTGATGGTGATTACAGAGCAATTTCGCAGTTAAGAAAGGCATATGAAGAAGACCTTAAGTCTCTTGGTTTAGATGCCGTCTTGAGTTCCAAAGATAACTCGTCTAAGAATATCGGACAGAAGATCCGTGACGTAGAAATGACAAGACCCATTCCGGAACGTGACGAGTACAAGGACGCCGCTAAGATCGAAGCATATATCGATAAGTGGTTCGTCACTAACATGAAGCGTAATTTTGGTTTGGCTTCAGAAGAGGAACAGGAAGCGCTATACGAAAATGAGCGTGCACCGCAACAAGACGAAGGATAGTTATTTTCAGAAGCGTGAAGATAACTTCGTGGAATGGGTTTCCTACTGGCGAGAGAATCCAGAGGTATTTGCTAGAGATTATCTAGGTGTCAAGTTACACCTCTACCAAGAAATGCTTCTCCATATGATGGAGAAGAAGAACTACTTCATGTACATTGCTGCGCGTGGGCGAACACCTTGCCCAGATCAGCCGAAATGCTGTGTGGAATCGCGGAATTAAGCTGGGAGCCTAAGTCGAAAGATATGGTAATCAGAACCGAAGGGCTATTTAGTCCAGGGGCAGAGCATAGTAGGTGAAATAATCCTACCACGAGGCCGCGACACCCTAGCGAGTGAGTCGAGGGTGAAAAGATATGCCGAACTTATGGGAAACCATGAGAAGTAGCGGATAAAAAGCCGTTACGATAACAGTCCCGAGGGGAAGTCATACATTATTGCCCTGTATTGCATTATCCGGTGCATTTTATATCCCGGGACCAAGATTGCTGTTGCGTCTGGGACCCGGGGGCAAGCTGCCAAGATTATCACGGAAAAGGTGGTTTCGTTCTATAACGACTATCCTGCTATCCGATTTGAGATCGGTGATAAGCGACAAAATATCAAAGACGGTCTTAACGATACACACGTTGACTTTGAAAACGGTTCAAAGATTATGGCCGTTACGTCTAACGATAACTCCCGTGGTATTCGTTGTAACATTCTCATCGTTGATGAGTTCCGTATGGTAAAGAAGGAAATTGTTGACAAGGTATTGACGCCAATGCTTAACGTTGCACGTCAGCCAGGGTTCTCAACAAGACCGGAATACCAGGGCAGAAAATTAGAAGCAAACAAAGAAATATATATTTCATCAGCATGGTATAAGTCCCACTGGATTTGGGATGCGTTTAAGAAATATACCAAGAACATGATCAAAGGCAATCGAGACTATTTCGTTGCTACGCTACCTTATCAGTTATCCGTTTTCCACGGACTACTTGATCAACGGCGTGTTGATAACGAAAAGACCTCAGAAGGTTTTGATAAAGCTGGTTTCGACATGGAATATGAAGCACTATTCGTCGGTGAAAACGACAAGGCATATTTCAAGTTGAAGCCATTAAATAAGTGTCGGACTTTAACGAGAACGTTCCGACCACCTACGAATGAGGAATTTATCGAGAACGAAGCACTGTCTAAACCAAAGAATCTATCGAACTTCCCACGTGGCAATCATCGGGATAAGGACGAATACAGATTAGTGGCATTGGACGTTGCTTTGATGGGTGGTAACAAGAACGTTAAGAACGACACGTCCGCATTTACAGTTATGAGATTAATCAGAGATGGTGATCACTACCGTCGTCAAATCGTTTATTTAGAAAGCGTTACTAAGTCAATCTCCAGTCAAGACCTGGCAGTTAGACTCAAGCAACTCTATTACGATTTTGAAGCCGATTATGCTGTTGTCGATATTAATGGTATCGGGCAAGGGGTATTCGATGCTTGTGCCACGGTTCTTGAAGATAAAGAACGTGGGGTTGAATATCCGGCATGGGCTTCTCTTAATGACGAAGCTGTAAATGAAAGAAGTAAGGCTAACGGTTTGAAATGTATTTATACCGTCAAAGCCAATGCGAAGTTTAATAACGATATTGCTGTTGCGCTCCAAGCGTCAATCCAAAGCGGCAAGTTAGAACTTCCGATTAACGATATTGAAAAGCGTGAAGAATTACAGGAAAACAAAGTCTACCGTCGGTCGTCGCCGGAAGAACAAGTACGTTGGTTATATCCATATGTACAGACGACAGCGTTGGTAAACGAATTGGTAAACCTTGAATATACGGTTCGCGAAGGTGGCATCAAGATCCAAGAAGTCGGGACCACTACAAAGGACCGTTACAGTTCCCTTGCTTACTGTAACTTCTACGCTGACGAATTAGAAAGAGATTTAAAGATGGAAGATAGCAACATTAAAGACTTCTTCCTGTTTTAAATGGAATGGTGGTGAAACATGGTAAGGAATAGGACTCCGAGAGGACGTAAACGGACTTATGAACGGAATTCAGCTAGAACACATCATAACCGGAGTTCGGAATACGTCTCCATCCTAGCTGATCCAAAGAGCCGCCTACAATCAACGCAGACAGCTACGACAAGTAAATCAACGATTAAGAGTTATCTGCAACGTCCCCAACAAAGTGCAACCAGCATTGCTGGGGCATTACGGAGCGCATATGTTAGCAGCGGGGTAATTAGTAAGGTTATTGATTACTACCAATCGCATCCAACGTACAACTACTCTATTTCCCCAGTTCTGGGTAATAAAGTATACAAAACGGACGCTAATATGCGCAACGACTATATTGACGTGGCATACGGATTGATGAACTTAAACATCAAGTTCTATGCACCGTACTTTTTCAGAGAAACGCTGATTGATGGCGTTACTTACTTCTACAAGTATGAAGATGCCACTGGGGTTGGCTATCTAAAGTTCCCGTCTGAATGGTGTCGGGTGTCAAATATTCAGGACGGTGTTTATCGGTTCCGGATTGATATGAGTAAGATCAAACAGGAAATCTACGATATGCTCCCAACTGAATTACAACAGGCATACGACACGTACCACGGTGGTGGGGATAAAGACGAAACCAAGTGGTATGACAACAAATGGTACTACGTAGAAGATGGTGTGGCATTTACGTTTGATCCAAACGTGATTGTCAATGGTGGACAAGCCGTTTCTCCATTTGCTTCCGTGCTTCTTGATAGCATTTCGCTAGATAAAGCTAAGGACAACATTGAAATCAAAGACAATCTTGATACTGTACGTATCTTGCACTCTAAGGTTCCGGTTGACTCAAATGGTGAGCCGTCTATCCCATTAAAGCACGTTAAATTATACGACGAGTTAATGAAGGCACGATTGCCAGAAGGGGTTAAGGCTATTACGACCCCAACTAATGTTACCAATATCCCATTAAACGGGGCCGGTAATAGTGGTGGTTATGAAACGGTCGGAAAGACGCTTGAACAAGTCTTCTTTGACCTAGGTGCCCCAGGGGCCATGTTTGGTGGTACTACCAACAGTGCCAACGTCGTTAAAACGTCCATTAAGAAGGACGCTAATTGGATTTATACCAACTTATTCCCAATGCTTGAGAGTTATTACAACTACGAAATTAGTCAAATTAAGACTAAGAGCAAGGCAAAATGGGTAATTAAGTTTATTAGAGAATCTAACTTTACGCTAAAAGACGATATAGCGAGTTACAAAGACCAATTATCCTTTGGTGGTTCTCGAATGGATTACATGGCCGCATCTGGTATGAACCCAGAAGAAATCATATCGAAACTTGAATTTGAACAAAAGGTGCTTGATATTGACTCGCTTATGGTAGTTAAGCCAACGTCTAACACCATTTCAAGTAAGAATAGCGGCAATAGTAATGGCAATAAGAATAATCTAAACCCGGTCAAGGGTGAGGTTGGTCGCCCGAAGACAGATAACCCAACGGACGATACCGATCGCCTTGATGGGGGAGCATAAGGGGTAATTGACGTTATGTCTAAGGTAACAATCAAGTTGCCCACTCGATTTGAAAAGGTCGAAGAGGAAGCGAATGATACTCGTTTCCAGAAAGTACGCATTTATATCGCCCATACCGGTGAGAACTTAAACAACTCGATTTTCTCACGTGAGGTGTTGGAAGATATGATCCCTAGCTTGGTTAATGTGCCAATTCTTGGTTACGTGGCCAAGCAAGAGGATGGCGAAAAAGACTTCCGCGGTCATGAAAAGAAAGTTGTTATTGAAGATAACAGTATCACCGTCAAATTTATGACCAGTGCTTACGGATTTATTCCGGAAGAGAACAATGCACACTTTGAAATCACCGGCGGTAAAGAATGGCTGGTGGCAGATGGTGTGTTATGGACCAGATTTACTGACGCGATGAGTATTTTTGATCAAGCAAACGGTAGCAAGGCCCAATCTATGGAAATCTCAAACGCTGATGGGTACCAGGACGATCGTGGTCGCATGGTGTTTACGAAGGCAGAATTTACCGGATTATGTATTCTGGGCGACGATACACCACCGGCTATGAAAGGTTCCACTATTTCGACTATTTTCAGTCAAGGGGACAACCTCAAGTCAATGTTTGAAGAAATGATAGCCGAATATTCGGCTGAGAAAGGAGTGAATGAATTGCCTACTAAGAAGAAGGATAAGGACGAAACGACGTCTGCTGCGGAACCAAAAGTTAAGGAACAAGAACCGGCTAAGGTTCCCGCAGAATCCAAAGAGAAGGCAACTTCCGATTCAGCCGAAATTAAGGCAGCATCAACTAGCGCTGATAGTGGCGAAGAAAAGGCTGCTCAACCGGCTGACAAAGGCAAGAGTTCTGCTGAACCAGCAGGTGCCGGACCAGAAGCAGAAGATCACGAAGAAGAAACTGCTGAAATGGCTTGCGGTACTGGTTCTAAGAAAAAGAAGAAGACGTTCAAGAAGGAAGATTCAAAGGGAGAAGACCCAGAAAAAGATGAAGAACCCGCTCCAACTGATGGATCTGACGACAAGAGCGATGAGGAACCGTCGGAAGACGACAAGAAGAAGTCTAGCAAGACTCAATTTGAATTGAATCTGAGTGATCGTGAACGCAAATTCATTTATGCCGCTGAGGCAAACCTATTCCCACAAGGTAATGGTTATGTAATGCCGGTTGACATTTATGAAGACTACGGTGTTGTTAATTTTGTCGACAAAAATGAAAGCGCTTACATTAGATTTAACTATACAGTTGGCGCTGATGACTCAATCCAGTTAAGTGATAAAACGGAAGTTTTCCCACGTTACTTAACGGCGGCAGAAGTCAAGAAGGTCGAAGACGACCGGAACATGGCTGCTGAACTGCAAAAGCAGATTGATGAATTACAAGCCTACAAGAATGGTATCGAAATGAGCAAGAAGAGCGAAATCCTAGAAGGCGCTCGGGACTCAATCGAAAACGAACAATATCAAGCTATCAAGGCTCAATTTGAAATGTTGACGCCGGAAGAAGTTGAAAAGGAAGTTGCATTTGCCATCTACAAGAACGGCGCAACGTTCCAAAAGACCACGAAGTCATCTGGCATTAAGACCGTGGACTTCAACGTCAAGACTGACTACGGATACGGAAGTGCGAACGCACTATTCCACAAATAAGAATGAGAAAGAGGTTTTAGCACAATATGGCTAAGGTATTTTTAGACAAGATTCCTGCTACCGAACACATTGAAACCATTGTTGCTGGCGAACCTTTGGGGAATGGTCAATGGCTGTCCCTTGGGGTTTTGGCAGAAGATGGCGAAGCTCGGGAAGCAACTAAAGCAACTGGGGAAGCTGACGCAGAAGTATTCCTGGTAGATGCTCCATTATCCTACGACGACCCACACTTTGACCTGGCAACTTACAAAGTGGCCACTGGTCGCACGGGTCGCGCATACCACCTGGGCAAGGGTGACGTTATCTCTGTAACGGAAGACCTTGTATCTGGGGCTAAGAAGGGTGACGCATTGACGGTCGGTACTAACGGTTTGGGCTTCAAGAAGGCCGACTCTGGCAACGGGATTGCCAAGGTTATCGGTGAAGAAGCACACGGCTTTGACGGCAAAGTCTTTGTCATTGCAATTCGCTAATAAGAAACGGGGTATCTAATTTTGGTTGAAACGAAAGATTTACAAAAATTAGCGCGTGACCTGTACTTCAACCCGAAGATGGAATTCGACGGGGTATCTGGTGAAGATGCCATGCGCAATGCTATTAATGACGCTTTGGGTGGCCAATACACTATCTACTCTTGGCAAAAGCACAAGCAAGATGTATTCCAAATCATCGCTACCGCTATTGACGCTGTTGTTCCTACGCTGTTGACGAACCAATTCGACAACCTGGCAGACATTCGGAACGTTGCTACTGGTGACACTCCACTGTTCAAGGTAAACGACCCACGCGGTATTCGGGTTGGGCGTGTCGCTGCTGGTGACCAAGACCTTCGTCGGCAAACGATCACTGGCCGGAGCTTCCAAATCCAAACCGAATGGTTCGGTGCAGCTGTTTACGCTGAATTTGAACAATACGTTGCCGGTGACATTGACTGGTCTACGCTGGTTGACCGTTGCGCTAATGCATTCACTATTCAAATTGAATCTATGATTGCTGATGCTATGACTGCTTCGTACGATGACCTGGATGCTTCATACAAGGTATCCGGTGCCGCTACGTTGGATGCCATCAGCACTTTGGCTAACCGGGTTAAGTTGAAGGCTAGTGCTCCTGTTGCTGTTTACGGTACTGCTTCCGCATTGGCTAAGGTTGCCGCTATGGAAAACGTATCGCTTTACTCTGGCGACATGAAGAATGAAATGAACACTAAGGGCTACCTTGGTATGGTTCGCGGATTGAAGTTAATCGAAATCCCACAAGCTATGAAGGTAAACAGCGATGAATTCGCTATCGACGACAACAAGGTACTGGTATTGCCAGACAACGAAAAGATCATTGGTGTTGTTCTTGAAGGTGACACTCAAGTTATCGAAGGTGACAACACGGCCCGGAACGACTTGCAAATGAGCATGAAGGTTCTCCAAAAGATCGGTGTTGGGGTTCTACAAATGAAGGTTTACGGGATGGCTGAATTAGCCGCTAAGTAAATTACCGATTAGACGGGAATGGGTTCGACTCCCATCTCCCGCCATTGTGACTAAAGAGAAGAGAGAGGTTGATTAAATATGTCACGGAAAGAGGAAGTAACCACTAAGCGCCGGAAGCGCAAATTGGTTGATAAAGACGTTGAAGTTGTAGTTATCAATAATGCCAAGGGCATGTTCGTATACGAAAGTAAGAATGGCGATTTAAGTATTGAGCTGTCCAACTTTGGTGAAACTGAATATGTCACTTATGGCGAACTTCGGAAATTGAAGCCGTTCTTGGCAAACGGTCAGTTGGTAATCTCTGAAGTAAATGATGACGATACGACGATTATGGACGTTGTTAGAGGTATGCGTCTTACCAAGTTGTATGACGATATTTTGGGAACGGTCTTGGGTTATGACCCCGAAGAGTTCGATAATGTTGATCTGATTGAATCGACTGATATTGAAGACGCTGTGTTGGAATCAGACGAAGACGAATTTGCCGATATGCTTAAGAGCAAAGTTAGATCGCGAATTATTGAAATCACTGTTGGACTTTACAAGGACCGTCGCCTATCTGACCGTGACAAGATCGAATTGATCGAAGAAACACGCCCAGAAGGTGAACAGGAAACGTTCTGGAGTGATATTAACGCCTCTATGAAGTTTGGTCGCAAATAACAAACTTTTGTAAAGGGGAATGACAATGGCTGATGAAACGGTAAATGAAGAAGTCATTAATGACCCCGATTACACCTACTTTGAAGAGGTTTATCGGGTATTCCTAGGGACGATTGAATCCTACTATTTTTCCAAAATGGACGATGAAGAATTGTCAGAAACATTGTTTGGGTACCTGAATAACGGTATTTCGGTCTTTAGCACTTATATCTCAAAAGACTTTACCGACCTTGACCAAGAAAAGGGCCGCTTCAATTTTAAACTAAGCAGAATCGAAATCACGATTTTGGCACGGGCCATGAAGCTTGAATGGGTAAGATCACACAAATACTCGCAAGAACTCATGGAAAAAGCCATTGGGGACCGTGATTACGCGGCCGTCCAAGGGTACCAATATTTAGATCGACTCAGCGCAATGGATAAGTCATTACAACGTGAAATCAAGACGTTGATTAATGAGCTTGAATACGCTGACGAAGAATTATACGGAGATATGTTGAATGGGTAACTTTGCCAGCTTATATCGTCAGAGAATGAAGGTGCTTGGCGATAGCCAAAGAGAACGCAACATGATTCGTAAATCACGGGAATTTGAAAAATACTTTGAAAATACTTTGGATAAAGAACCAGCCCTGGTTGATGGGGTTGAGACTGAATTGGTCTTCCAAGACCATTCCCAAAGTAACAACAAAGACCTTTCTGATGACAAGTACGTTGTCGCTCCCAACTCAGTAACGATTGACGTTGGCTCATATATTAAGTGGCGTGACGAAGAATGGCTTGTCTTTACGGAAGAATTTAAGACGATTCCCACTCACCAACAGCTTAAGATTAAGCACGTTAATAGACGGCTTAAATGGTTGGTGGATAAAGAAAAGAAAACGATATGTAACAACGGCGATGGCTGGGGTGCCTACATTCAGAACCAAACTCTGTATACCTTAGGGGTTTCGTTCTCGGGGCAACACATGCCATTAGCAAACGCCAAAATGTCTGTCTATATCAAGGACACACCAGAAACACGGGCGGTGAGGGTCGGAACTCGACTTTTTATCGCCGGACAAGTCTACAAAGTTGAATTTGCTGACTATGTTTCTCGTGTTGGGCTAGTCAACTGGTTATTGGACGAAGACACCAAGAATCCAGAAATTGATAACGCTGAATTAGAAATTGCCAATTACTGGGATGCTGATTCTCCAAGTGGTGCTCAACCCAAAGACAACCCTGATACCAGTGATCAAAAAGATGATCACTCAGAATCAACTGAGACGCCGTCTGAGGACGTTCAACCTAAAGTTGAATGGAATATCGAAGGTGAAACTAGAGCGCGTCTAGGACGCACCTACGTGTACTCAGTGAAGGGTACGGATGGTTCTGAACCAGAAGTGACCGAATGGATTACCGGCGATATTGAAGGAATCCCATTCTATGTTAAGGACCGCAATGAACACGCATTGACCATCCAGGTTAAAGACAATTACAGCTTGGTAGGACAGACGTCTACAATCGCAGCCAAAGTTAATGGCGAGATCAAGAATATCGCGATCAAGATCATTAAGAAATTCGGCTAAAGGGGGATAACGAATTGCCAGCTAAGAAATTGCCAACTCGGCATATTCCCCACCACGCAGCTATCACTAGAATCAGCGAATGGAAACAACGAATGATGGAAGTGCTCGTTGAAGACCAAGAGATTGGTAAGTTGCTTTACTACAACTCAGAAGACGCTCTATCACGTCCTGACCTAACGGAAGACGAACGGTACAGTTTGGTTGATAGGGAATCAGAAAAACGCCGGATATACCCAACTAGGTACACTCCGAAAGTGATGATGGATCAACAATCATTCGTCGGATTAAGTGTTTCCGGATTCGTTCCACAGGAAGCGTTCGCCCCATATCGGACGGTCGCCGACAAGTATGTGATGGGGTATTTGTACTTCTGGATTCTAGTTGATAACCAAATCATGGATTGTGACGAGGGTCAACGCCAGGACTTATTGCTAGAGAAGATCTACGACAAGTTCCAGGACGCCGATAACTACGGTATGGGCCGCTTGTCCGTCGATGATTTGCAAGAGGTGTGGGAACAAAATAACAAATTCGGCGGTTACGTATTAGTTATGAAAGTAATTGACATGGCCTAGGTGATACGCCATGGAAGTCAATTACGATCAACTCTTGCTTGGTAAAGAGATTCAGTTGGGAGAAAAAGCAAAGCTATATATCCCAACCATCAACGATCTAGTCAAGCAAGGACAGAATGAACTTTTAGCTTTCTCGCGGGCGTTTGTCGTAAGCGTGCGTGAGCAATTCAGTAGTGTCCCCGAAAAGGTTGATGAGATTGAAGATAAGTATCCAACCTTTTGGGAGATCGCACATGACGCCGATATGAGTAAGAGCGTCGGTGAGGCAATGTTCGGTGAGGGCATTGATATTTTGTCAATGATGGTCGCCGGGCTTGCCTACTGGACAAGAACGGAAATGTCAGACTTTCAGATCATGTCTAACGGCAAGATCGTTAATGAAAAGATCGACCTGGTGGTTGATAAAGAGATGTTTCTGTTATTTCGGTCACTACTGACCATGATTACCAATTATGAGGTAGACGAAGATCTGATTGCCCCTAGAGGGATAAGTAAGAAAAAGAATCAGTGTCGAATCTTCAAAGGGATTTATAAGGGACGGCTACGTCAAAGGAAGAACCATGAGACCAAAACGCTCGCCGATAAAATCCTTATTTTAGAAACGCTGACCAACTCATTTATTCCGTTTGAGCAGATCGGTGAAATGACCTATTACCAGTTCACCAACTTGCTTAACGCTTACTTATCTAAGCGGGCAAACGATCAAGACTTTACGATCTACACAAGCTACAAGTTCGATACACAAAACATGAAGATAACAGACCTCACCAACGCCATTGGTGTGGTCAAAGTTAAATAAATAACCTTTGAGGTGAAAAATATATGGCAACTTATGGTATGAAAGACGCCTTCGATCTGGTGCTTGTTAAGCGCGGGACGAAGGAAGTCGTATTTAGAGCCGACTACGCTAACACCACTCAAGTGGAATGGAAGGCTGACCGTGTATTCGCCAAGAAGAAGGGTGCTAACGCCATTGCTTTTGACGCTGCACGTACTTCCGAAATGACGGTTGAAACGGAAATCATCGACTTCCGCTTGATGGCATTGTTAGCTGGTAAGGAAGCAAAGCGTGGCGCTGACAGCGTATTTAAGACTGAAAAGTTCACGCTTACTAACGACCGGCAAATCAAGCTGGAAAATGTTCCGGAAGCTGGTTCTGTATCCGTATTCCGTTTGAACAAGGACGGGATTACGCACGACCAAGCTATTCCACAACAAGTTAATGGGGAAGCTACTTCTGTTCCTGTAATGGTTGAAAACGTTTCTGTTTCTGCAAAGGACACGACTGCTGCTATTACCTGGGGTGCTTCTGCTAACGCTGATAGTTACGTAGTTTACCGTGACAACGTTCAAATTGGTCAACCTACGCAAACGTCATTCAACGACTCTGACTTGACGCCAGAAAAGACGTACAAGTACAAGGTTGTTGCTGTAAACAAGAACGGTGCTTCCGCTCCTTCCGCAGAAGTTGTTGTTACGACTGCTACTGCCGGGACGCAACAAGCAGGGGAAGCCGTTAAGGCTACTAGCGAAGCAATCGAAGCTGCTAAGAAGGTAGCAGAAGTTGTAAACGCAAATGGCTTGAACTTCACTTTGAAGGAAAACGGCTTGATCCAATTGTCCGAAGCAGCTGTTGCGGGCGCTGACTACGTAGTTTACTACACTACGCAATTAGATGGTTTGACTTCGTTCTCTATCGATGCAAACACGTTTGCTGAAAACTACGAAATCTACGCTGAATCCTACGTTGTTGAACGCGAAACTGGGGACCGTCACTTTATCCAAGTACACTACCCTAACGTTAAACCACAAGGGAACTTTAACTTCAACCAAAACTCTAAGGAACCTACGTCGTTATCTATCAAGTTTGACTTATTGCCAGACGAAAACGACCACATGGCTAACTACAAGATTGTTGAAGACTAAATTGTAAGCGCTTACACAAAACGCTTATTAATGGGACGGCTCGGGGAACCGAGCTTTCCTTTGTACATATTTACGGTTTTAAAATAATTTTAATAAGGAGCGATTCGCTAGATGAAGAAGACGATCAAGTACCTTGACAATGATGGTAATTATCAATACGCCACTGTCAAGGACGCTGGGGACTTAGATAAACTAAAAACGAAGGCGAAGGAAGACTTGGTTTCGGCCATCAACGAACTCGCCACGAATGGTATTGCTGCGAGTGATATCGACGAAATTAATAATAAGGTTGACCAGATCCAACAACAGGCCAACCAAAACGCTGACGCCCTTAACATGAGTGATCAAGAGCGTCAGGAAATGCAACAACAAATTGCACAAATGCAAGCCGAGGTCCAAGCTAAGGTTGCTGAACTGCAAAAGCTGGCGGAAGAACAGAATAAAAAGCTCCAAGAAGCTTCCGCAGAATTGAAAAAGAAAGCTGATGCTATTGACGTCCAGAAAATGCAACAGGACAACGCTGAAGCCCTAAAGAATAGCGCAAAGGCTTTAGAAGATAGCTTGGCGGCTACGAATGAAGATCTACAAAAGACGGCTGACCACCTTAACGAAATGGAAATTCAAGCCGGGGTTGTCGAAACGTCAGTTAAGGAACTCCAAAATGGTTTTGAATCTAAGGTATCTAGTGCCGACTTTAATGAAGCACGGACCAAACTTCAAGAACAAGAAACGATGGTTAGACAGCTGAATAATGAGCTGTCAACGAAGGCTTCCAACAATGAACTTGATATGGTTACCCAACGAGTTCAGAAAGCTGAAAGCGATATTCAACAAAACGCCCAAGGTATCAAGGCTTCTGTTACCAAGGAAACCATGTACAAGGAAATGGACGACTTTACCAAGTATCGCGAGAACCGTTTGAAGTATTCACGGGACTTTTCCAATGATTGGTCTTTAAACGGTAACGATATTATCGACGACGACCACCTATTTGACACCCAACATGATGTTAAGTCGGTATCGATCCGGAATGGGGCATACTTAACCCAAACGACTGATTTAGATACTGATGATATGAGCAAGACGTTTACGCTTGCTATGTGGGTTGAAAAAGGTAAGAAGCCGCGGGCTTGGTATGGTAGTGCTGAATTAACCAATATGAAGGTTAAGGAAGACAAAGGCGAATACCAACGCGTTTACTGGACGTTTGTGCCAACTATCGTTAAACAAGATATTAGGATTACTGGTGATACTTCTACGCAAGGTAATCTGATTATTTCGGAACCAAAGCTGGAACAATCTGATCGGCCTAGTGCATGGTCAACTAATACCGGTGATCAATACGCAACGACTGAAAAGCTTGCACACGACTTAAAGCTGACGGCTGATAAGTTAGAATCAACGATCACTAAACAATCAGAATTTTCCGATCGCCAGCAACAAGATGAATCACGAATCACTCAAACGGAACACGGTGTTGAAGTAGCGAACCAAACGATTGTAGCCAAGACTGATGGCTTACGCCAAGAGTTTGATGGCAAGATCAGCGCCACTTCCAAGAGTTTGACTTCTGAATATCAATCATTTACCAACCAAGCAATTGGTCAAATGGCTGATGGCGGTTCAAACCTGATCCTTAACAGTTCGTTTGGGAACCTAAAGAATAGTTACGATAAGTGGACCAACGTTAGCCCGAAGGTACGGATTGTTGAAGATGATAATGGTCTGAAATGGGCTAAAATGGAACAATCTGGGCTGACTGCTGATAGTCCAATTGGATTGACCAGTAACTTGTTCCGGGTTAAGAAGGGTATTGTAACGGTTGCTCTTGATATTCGGACGGATAACGCTGGGGCGATCGACAACGATAATATCGTGATTTTAGAAAGTTATAACGCGGACCAAAAACGGGTATTTACTCAAGAAGTCGGGTTCAGTGATTTTAAGATTACGAGAGAGACGTTATTTGACCATGGTCCACACCGGGTAACTTACAAATACAACCAAACGCGTGATGATACCCAATACATGGCTGTCCACATTGTATTGCCTAAGAATGGTGTATTGTACGTAACCAATGTTTTGGCACGGACGGTAGCTAATGGGGAAGATTCTGGTGAATATGCTCCAAACGCTGCTGACCTACATGAACAAGTTGTACAACAACGAACGAGAATTGAACAGAACGATCACGCCATTGCATTAAAGGCTGACCAAACTAAAGTAACCCAAGATATCGATGCGGCTAAATCATCATTGTCTGGTGCAATTAGTAGGGTAGAACAACGGGCGGCCAACCTAGAGGTTAAAGCTGATGGTATTACGTCTAGCGTTTCGACCTTGAGCAAAACGATCGACGGGATTTCGGTCGGGGGCACGAACCTGCTTCAAAATTCAGTGGGGCCATTTCAGCCACATACAGATCGTCCAATTGACAATTATGATGAGTATCACGACTCAGTAGTTGAATTAGTTAACGGGGAACAATACACCATATCGGGACAAACTAATGGAGTGTTTTCTCAGGAACATAATCCGAGCCAAGAATCCGATAAATGTGTTTTATGGCTTGTAGATAATGCAGGAATCAATCAGATTATATCTGATGAAAATACTGCAAAAGGTACAACATTTACCTGGGAGCATCCAACAAAGAAATATGTGTTACGAGTGAACACTTATCATCCTGGCTCGACTAATCAGATTAGAGCATGGAAAATTAAAATAGAAAAAGGTAACAAGCCCACCGACTGGTCACCGGCTCCTGAAGACACCGATTCAAGTATTAGCTCTCTGCAATCTCGCGCAAGTAAGTTAGAACAAACCGATAGTGAAATTAAGGCGTCCGTTACCTCAGTTACCAACGATTTGAAGAATGGACGGGGGACCATTAAAGAGGGCATCCTGTCTATGACGGACGATCACTTCAGCACTAAGTTTAGTAGTATTGATAATAAGATCGACGGGATTTCGGTCGGGGGCACGAACTACATGAGCCACAATTTGATTAGCGCTGTAAATAGTACCCTTGTTAGTTATGATGGGAATACTGATGTTTATACCGTTACGATTCCAAGTGGTGCCGGTGGTGCTTGGGGTGGCGGTATAGGATTTAATAAGTCAAAAATGGAAGTACCTTGGGGGCAAGCTTATACCGATTCGATCGAAGTCTATGTAACCAATCCGGGGTTGACTTGGAGTTATGATATTAATAATCATGGTGTTGTTGCCGACTCCAACCTCGATGGTAATGATAACGACGAAAGAAGTTTGTCTACACAGTCACCATCAACTACAACTGCGATACCAACTAATCAATGGGTAAAGGTATCGTTTACTGCTTGGAACAAAGCGGAGAAGAATAAAAATCATACCGCCTTATGGGACGAATCAACCATGGGGATCGTGAATAATACTGGGCAATCAATCACGGTTAAATTTCGGCATCCACAGCAAGAACTGGGAACTATAGCAACCGACTGGTCACCAACAATATCTGAATTATCTGATGGCGGTAGCAATATTGCTTTACAGTTAATGGAAAATACTGGTAATTTAGAGAGTTTTATTGTTGATGATACAGCCAATAAACAGCCCAATGGTTGGAAATGGGGTACAATTCTGATCCCGGATGGTCTTAAAATCGGCGATACAATTACCGTATCTGCTGAAACTAAATTCCTAACTGGTAATGACCCTAGTGGTGTCCAAGTTGTTTTATACGATGAAAAAATAACGAAACAGGCCGCAAATCAACAGTTTTTACGGCCGGGGAGACGTGATAGCGTTACTCTGACAGTAACACAAGATTCGTCAACTTTGGGTGGTATACAACCCAACAAGGTTCTGATATATTCTGGCGCCGCAAGTAATACGCAGGGTAAAAAAATACAAGTTGATCAATTGCAAATTGAGCGTGGTTCAATAGCCCATAATTATGTTCCTGCAACCGTTAGAAAAACAGATTTTGACGTATCTATTGACGGGATTAGAACTAATGTGACAAATCTCCAAAATAATACGTTGCAATATTCCTCCATGGAACAAACAGCTGATGGCTTTAAATTCACAGTTGGTAGTGGTAGCAATCAAAAGACTATTGATTTAAACAATCACGACAATATTCTTGTAGGAACAAGTCCTAATTGGCGACGAATTCCACTTCATAGTTCGACTAATCCATGGTGGCATACTAGTACCGCTAATACTGCTCACCCATCAATGATTCAGTTTGGTGAAGGAACAACCTTTGTATATTCCATTGATGTTAAGAATACTTCCAATAGAACTGTTGTCCCAGAATTAATTTGGTTGGACTCGAATGGTGGCCGTATTGCTAATAGTGGACGTTGGGGAACTGAGGTGGCACCGGGAGAGACAAAGACTGCTATTTGTCATCCAGTAGCGAAACCAAAAGGCGCCTTATCTATGGAAGTAAATATTATAAATACTGATGGTTTAGCTACTGGTGATCAAGAAATTCAGCTAAGAAACGAGAAATTAGAGGTTGGTGACAATCCGACCCCTTGGTGTGCAAGCTCTCAAGATCGATCTGGTAACTTATTTACGGGAAGCTCAACATTTGAGGGATTCGATTTTAATAGCAGTAACGTTTCGCAATCGGACAATTGGAAAGATGCTAATGGTAACATTGCTCTAAAACAAAATAGCGCTTGGAATGGTAATACTCAAGTAAGGTGGCTGCCAAATGGGACATATACATTTTCTGGATTGGTTTATATAGAGGGGAATGACCCAGTATATATTTATACTAATTTGGCACGTGATAAAGACAGTAACGCAGCCATCATATTCCAACAATCTGCTGCGGTCCCCAATGTGCAGAACCGGTGGCAAAAGTTCGTATTCCCATTTGAGGTTTCAGAACCGGGTAATGTTTATCCTCGTGTTGAATCTTCGAGCAATAATACAAAAATTCATATTGGTTCTTATAAGCTAGAAAAAGGACTTCATAATGATGCGGAGTGGAGTGATAACCCTAAAACAATTGAAGGTAAAACTACGAATTTACAAAAAGGATTGAGTGCGGCCCAAGCTACTATTGAGCAGAATAGTAATAGTATTGCCTTAAAGGTTGATACTGGCAAGGTTATTAATAGTATTAATGCCTCCACTGAGGGGGTAAAAATTGATGCTACGAAAATACAAATTAATGGGAATACCAGTATTAGTGGAACACTGAATGTCCCAACAGTTATCTTAAAGGGTAAATCAGGTCAAATCGATTTAACTGGTAGCAATATTACAATTTCAAATTCAGACAAAACACAGTCACTCATTATTGATAGTTCGTCAATCACTATTGGGAGTGGGTCGTTAAGATTGAAAGCTATGTCATACGGTATGTCTTTCTGGGGTAATAGCGCAAATTATAGCAATGGTGTTGCATATGGAGTAATCGAGCAGACTCACTTTAGAACTAAAACTGATTATAATGGGCTATCTATTGGTGCGTCCCCAACAAAGAATAACACCGGTGATAATTATGATGGTGGCAACTATATCGCCATTGGGTATAGTTCCCCAACCGGTGAAGATTTTATACAACCTCAACTATTGGTTAATTGGAGAGACGTTAATATTAATGGTGATGTGTATAAAAAGGGAATACACTTAGCTGATCACATTTATCCAGATCCTTATTCTTCAATATATGGATGGCAATCAGAAAGCGGGGTTCCAGTTACTCGAGGTATTACAATTTTAGGCAAAAAATTACCGGGTTCTGTGGATCCTAACAATTATTATACTGCTATCGAAGCCGTTGATAGCACAGGTAAGCCGCAGGGTAACGGTATTCAATTTAATCCTTCGGGTGTTACCCCATATGGGCGTATCATTACTAACGACTTTTATTTCCACCCATCGGGGGCTGGCACAAAGGATGGGACAAAGACTTGGACGGGATTAGCAATTGGATGGTTGCATGTTAATAACTGGGATAACGATGGAAAAGCGCCATGCATTATACGAGTTGACCTAATTAATGGCGGTAAAGATATGCAGGTTGCCAATGGAGGATTTGTATTCCACCCTCAAGGTAATGTAAGTGCCTTTTGGGGGAAGCATTTTATTAACTTTGGACAGGATATGAACAATATTGGTACCAGTAATAATAACCCAGATAATACTGGTGGTGTACACTTTATTGTTTAATACAAGGGGCATTGAAATGAAAAAAGTCATTATTATGGAAGATGATCAAACCCAACAAATACAATTGCAAGAAACTATTTATGACGAAAATGGTAGGCATGTTGCTCAAATGCACACTTATCTTAATGGCGATGGTGAGACCCCAGTCGTTACGACTATCGGTGGCATTGGGCGCATTGTTGGGTACAACGATGATGGTACTGCAATTACGACAAAAGAAGACGACGAACTGATTAAAAGTGAACAGACTAAATTTATGGCTACCGCGATTAAAGAACAAAAGGCGTTATGTGTTGAAAAAGGTGTGGACCCAGATTTAGTGAATATTATTAATGCAGAAAGAAAGAGTGGTACAGATAATGAACAATAATAACGATCAACAAGAAACACAAACTCAAATTACTCAACGGTTATTAACTCGGATTGCTGAACTTGAATATCAGGTAGTAACAAATCAAGTTGCTTTGGAAAAAGCAAACGAGTTGATCCAAGAATTGCAAAAGTCTGATGTTAAGGAAGGTGCTTAATAATGGCATTAGTAAAGAATAGAACTACGAACCTGTCTGGTGAATCCAAGATTAATGGGACTACGGTAGTAAGTATGTCAGCAACGTTGTCTACGGCTGGTGACTCTGACTACGTAAACCAACAGGTACACGCACCGGAACTATATGCGGCAAATAAGCGGGAAATTCGGCAAGATATTGCTGAATTCCAAAACTACGTCTATGAACAACAAGACGCAATTGCCGCAGAAGTAGCCGAAGACGAATCTGCTAAGACGGAAGAAACGAAAGTTGCTGGTACGGACGGCGCTAAGTAACTAAAATGCAAGTTTTACCAAGAAAACGGGGACGCCCGTCCCTTTATTCACGCCACTTGTTATATAACATATGTAATAGGTGGTGATAATCGATGGAAATGGGGAACGACAAAGTATTAGAAATGCTCATGGATATTAAAGACCGTGTAACGCGGATCGAAGAAGCGACCAAACATTTCGACGAAACTGAAAGGCGGTCAAATGCAGCATTGACTTTGGCGCAACAGAACGAAGAAGAAATCAAAAAATTGCAGAACTCTATGCAATGGTTTTGGAGAACCGCTGTCGGCGCCTTCGTCACCATTGCCACAGGGCTAATTACGATTTGGCTAGGGGGCCACTAAAATATGTTTGAAAAGATCAAGAAAGCGCTAGTTAAACCAGATGGCAGTATCAACGGCAAGATTTTAGCTCCGTTAATCAGTTTGGTTATCGTAGCAGTACAACAAGTGGCGGCTTGCTTTGGGCTTAAGTTCACTGGGGACCTCGGTGCTTGGCAAGCCTTGATCAACACTTTATTGACAATCTTTGGTCTGGTTGGTGTGATTGCTGACCCAACACCAGTTACGGTAGAAAAGATTGAAGAAAATAAAAAATAATGCAAAAACCTTTGTCAAACTATTGTAAGCGCTTACAAAGTGTGATATAATATTAATGTAAGAATGGTATAAGCGGGAAAGCGAGAGAGAT
This sequence comes from Limosilactobacillus ingluviei DSM 15946, assembly GCF_001435775.1. Taxonomy (GTDB): domain Bacteria; phylum Bacillota; class Bacilli; order Lactobacillales; family Lactobacillaceae; genus Limosilactobacillus; species Limosilactobacillus ingluviei. The sequence goes on from NZ_AZFK01000018.1 coordinate 87,714, forward strand.
TTGGTAAAGTTTAGAAGTTTATACAATGATCCGGAAAACCGCATGATCCGCGAAATTATTGATGGGACTACGGGTCCAATTACGATTTTTGAACCGTCGCAAAGTGACATTGATCGTATTATGCAAATGAACGATGTGGTTGCATCGTTTAACTCGGAATCTAAAGATGGGGAAGACGACGATGGTATGATGCTCAATGTACGTGGGGAAACAATTCTTAAAGAGTTAATTCCTTTGCTTACGGATATTGAGATTGACAAAGATATGACTGAAGATGAAATGCAAAAGATCATCGAAAGTCCTACGATTGATTTGCTAAATGTTATGCAGGTCTTGTCTGGTATCGTGACACAAATTTATACGTTCATGATTCTTCGCTATCGGAATATTGTACAGATGGAAGATGTCGTAGAACGCTCGAATGATGTGCGTGATGCTACGATGGACCATTATGTTTCGTCGGCCGCTAAAACGGACGAAGGTCGAATGATGTTGTCTGGTCTGGCACAAAACGCTAATGAATTGGCGGAAGCGAAAGCGAATAACATGACTAAGGCAAAGATCAAAGAACAAATCAGAAATGGTGAAAGGACTATCGCAAGTGGTCTACCGGAATCTGATCAAGAAGTTGACCACGTTGTTGGGGCCGATCTAGACCCGGAACAAACGAAAATGTCAACTGAATTAGACGAAAAGTACCAAGGTATTTAGCGTCAACTAACAAATGGTATAAGGATAACGCAAGTAATTAGAAAGATGGATAGATGGTCCACCTTTCTTTTGCGTTATCCTTTTTATTTTTGAGGTAAAAAAGATGGCGACGATTGAATTACACGGGACGCTTGATATTGACGTTACTGGCGCCGAAGAGATTGAAGGGAAAATTAGAAGTACCTCGATTGCGGCGTTACAGGGACGAATTAGGGCGTTGGCATATCAAATTTTGAGAGAACAAGCTGCCAAAGACTGGCCGGCCGGTAGGGCCTCTAATGGATATGTATCTACTGGTGAGTTGGTCAATGCGATCAATATTACCGGTAGCGGACTGTCGCTAACTATTAGCATGGATGGTTCGAGAATGAGCATGGTTGCCCCAGTACACGTCGGGACCGTAAAAAATAGGAATGCTGTGAACCATAGACCTATTCAATGGGGTGTTCACATGGGCGTGAGAGGTCAGGCATTTAATACTGAAATGCCAGCTTTACTTGAATACGGTGGCGGCGGATTGGTGCCACACCATGGTTCTGGATATTTTGAGCGTACCTATGGAATGTATCAAGAACAGTTTATCCATATCCTAGCAGAAGAATTGAGAGCTGCTGGGTTTGAAGTAACAGAAGGTTAGAAGGTAATAATTTGAAAAGACGAGAGGGTTTAAAGTACCAAACCAAGTCGAATCGTAAGATCGTGCGGTATGCGACTAAAGCCCGTATGGCTAAAGTCAACCCAAAGAATTTGAAGATCTATGATCGATATTTAAAGAGTCGGACAATCCAAAACTCCGACGTTAAAGGTACTACTTATAAGGTTTACCACTCTTACATGAACATATTCATGTGCTACATTGCAGAAGAGTGGGATAACTTTTATTTACTTGACGAAGACTTTATTGAAGATGAAATGCTAGACGTTATGGAGTCATACATGGCGTTCTTGGCGGAAGAATGTGGTAATGGTAAGAAGGTAATTAACACTAAATTAAGTGCTGTGTCTAGCTTCTATATCTGGGCTACTAAGCGTCGTTTGATTAAGAATCATCCATTTGATGGGAAGTTGGATCGCATTAAGGGTGCTCAAGATGAAAAGCGGATCTCGGTTCACTTCCTCCACAAAGAAGAGACTGATTTGATCACTGAAACTTTAGCGCAAGACAAGACCACATTAAATAAGTATGATCGACAAGACGAATTAATCTGGAACATTGCATTTGATAGTGCCTGCCGGATTGGTGCACTACAACGGTTAAGTGTTTCAGACCTAGATTTGTCGCGCAATGTATTTACCGATATTCGCGAGAAACGTGGCAAGATCGTGGACATTCCATTCACTGATCGGACCAAGCAAATGATTATCGAATATCTTGAATGGCGTAAAGAAAATGGTATTGAAACGGATGCGTTCTTCTATAACCGTGAAGGTGAAAGAATGAGTAAGCAAGCATTAGCGCTCCGTATTCGTAAGATTGGTGAGATTGTGGGGATTGGTGATTTCCGGCCACACAGTATTCGGAAGTCACGGTTAAACCAAATTGGGCAAACCGGGAATATCGAATTGGCTAAGGAATTAGCCCACCATGAATCGATGGACACGACTTCTCGTTTCTACATGGAAAAGAAGGACGCGTCCGAAACCCTAAAAGAAATTAACAACTTGATGGGTATTTAATTAACGAAACCGCAATGAATGGTATAAACGCAAAAATCAAAAAACATTCAATAGGCGGTGAGAGTAATTGGCAGAACAATTACAGATTAACGTTCGGGTCCATTTAAAAGAAGGCGATATTCAAAAACAAATCGAAGACCAATTAAAGGGACTCAAAGACATAAATGTTGACGGGACAGCCCGTATTAATGCCAGATTAAGCTCGAAATCGCTTAATGGTATTAAAAAACAATTAGATGAGGCTATCGAAGGTCATTCCAAAAAAGTAACCATTCACACCGACGTTAAAGGCGATAAAGCCATTAACAATTTAACCCGGAATCTACGGGAATTGCAGAAATTGGCAGAAAAGCCAATTCGAATTCATGCTTCTGTGGTGGGGGCCGGAGCAGACAAAGCTCTTGAAAAAGCGATTGGAAAGGGCGGTAAAAGATCTGGCAATGTCGAAGTTCGTACTCGTGTGCAGGGTGTTGCTTCGGCTGAACGTCAGTTAAATTCCCTTCGGCGTAATGCTCGTGATCTATATCAAGAGATTGAACGGATTAAGACGTCCAAAAACAAGATTAGCCCAGCCAATATGACTGACGATCTAGTTAGTCATTATAAGAACCAGGTGGCACAAGTCGAAAAATCGCTTGATGCTACAAGGGCTAAGATGGTCAAACTATACCAGAATAGTGGTATGGGCAAAAACCAGGCGATGGCTCAAGTTAATGCGGAAATGAAAGACCTAATGAAGAATGATGGAAAGGTCGTTAGAGTCCGCATTGAGGCCGATGAGCAGGGTTTGAAGACCGCAGTTAAAGATGCCGAATCGAGTTTAAAGAAACTTATTTCGCTTGAAAAAGAATTGGCGCGGTCGGAACGCAGTGCTAGAAATGCGAGTCTTAGCTCTGCTGAGCGTAATGCTTACAGGGCACGTAGCAATTTTTTGAATGAACAACTTAGTAAACAGCGAGAACTCGCAAGGGTTAATAAACAATTTAATGAAGAGGCATATTTAGCCGCTCAAAAGGATATTGCTCTTTCAAAGAATATAGGAATTGCGAAAGATGCTCGACAAAGCACGGCTCGTTATAGTAGCGGGAGAAGAAATACCAGAGGATTTGGTGATAGCTACAATGTTTGGTCCGCTCTTCAAACAGCTGGGTATTCATTAGCTGGCATTATTTCGAGCATGAATGAAGTCGACCGTGCTGTTACTAAGGTTACCAAGGTCGTCCCAGATAGCCAAAAGGCTGTTGAAAAATGGACTAAGGGGATCTACAAGGATGCCTCTTCTGTTGGGAAGTCAGTACCAGAATATGCTAACGCGGTCGAACAATGGGCCACAGCCGGTTACAACCTAAAGCAATCTAATGCTTTGGCTAAACGGTCGGTGATGGGTTCTTTCGTTGGTGATGTTGACGTTAATGACATGGTTAATTACATGGCTGTGCCGTTAAACTCTTTTAAGCGTCAACACTTAAAAGCTGACGATATTATTAACTCAATGAACGAAGTTTCCAACAAGCACGCCGTTGAAATGACGGACTTGGGGCAGGCATACAGTAAGGCTAGTGCCGTTGTGTCTGCCACTGGTACTACATTCGGACAACTTACTGGGATGATTACTGGTGCCCAAGAAGCTACTCGTGCTGGTGGTGACGTTATTGGTCGGTCTATCAAGGCAATTTCCCAAAACTTCGCCAAGATGAGTTCCGGAGTAACGGCAACCGACAAGAAGCGTGCTGAATTCTTCCATGGTTTAGGTGTCGATTTAAAAGACTCTAATGGGAAGATGAAGTCAACATACCAAGTTATGGACGATCTGTCCAAAGTATGGGGTACGTTGAGTAAACAAAAAAAGCAAGACGCCGCCCTATACGCCGCTGGTAAGGAACACTCAGCTCAATTTACTGGTATGCTTAACAACTGGGATATTGTTAAGAAGGCAACCAGTGAAGCAGAAGGTCAAACTGGACTTGGAAAGAGCGGTTCTGCTTACCAAGAAATGGAAAAGCAAAAGAAGTCCATTCAATTCCAATTGGCCGCACTTGGAAACAATTGGCGTCAGTTCTTAGCCAACTTAACGGGTGGCAGAGAAGGTATCGCTGATATGCTTGGGATGGCAAATCAGTTCCTTAGCATTGGGCAGAAACTAACCTCAAGTCAGGGGTTGATGTCCACTGCGCGTTGGGCCGCTATGACGGGCGGTATTCTAATGGCTCGTCGCGCTTTGAATGGATTATTAAGAAACTTCAATGATTATCTTGGTATCGGTCAAAGACGTGAAGATTTTGCAAGGGATTTTGAAGCGCTCGGTGTCGAAGGTAGAGGTAGCCGGGGTAAGGTCAACAGACGTGTCTTTGCACGCAAACGTTTTAATGATGAAATGAATAAACTTCGCGGACAATTTGGATTGGCACCGCGAGAATACATTCCTCGAAAAGAGAATGACGTTTATGACCCAAGACATTCATCACAAGAAAATGAACCACAATTGTCCGGTGGTGGATATGTGGGCGGCGGCGCAACTAAGTCAGCGGCCAAAGCTGAACAGGAACTAGCAAGTGCTGGTAAAAAGGCTCGTACTAGTCAAAAGGGCCTTGGCGACACCATGAAAGGCGTTGGTGAACACGCCATTATGGCTGGTGGCGCTATGAAAAATAGCGCAAGGGTAGCCGAGGGGGCGGCCACTACCGCCGCTAAAGGGGCTAGTAAAATAGCTCGAATCGGTTCGACAGTAAAAACAGTCGGGCGTGTTGCTCTGGCCGGAGTAGATACTGTTGCCCAATTTGCTGGGGCTGTTGGATTAATATTTGATGCCGTTACAGTTACTGGGATGGTACTAAACGCATTTGGTATTCACCCTGTTAAAGAGTTTACTAAGGCGCTTCATCCAGCACGTACGGCCGCAAATGCTCTTAACAAGAGCTTGGATGCCACTGCCGGTTCTATTGATAAGACTAGCCAGTCTATTGAAAATAATGGACTTGTAAACGGTAGTCTTAAACAAGGAATTGATGGGGCCAAACAACTTAGTGATTCATTAAGTGGTCTTAATCCAGCGTCTAAGCTAGATAAAGGCACGTTAAAAGACATTAAAGATACCTACAACTCAATAGCGAAAAAGAATGGTCTTGAATTAAGAATTACTGGCGAAAAGGAAGTTGGTAATGTCCTTAAAAAGGTTAAAGACCTGCAAGAAGTTTTGCAAAACGTCAAAAAGGACGACGCAAGCAAATTAGCATCTGACGCGTTTAAACAAAACCAAAATGTTGTCAAAGCTCTAAGCGGCAAAAATATGGACAAATTGCTAAAAAGCAATTCCGTATATAATAAAAAATTAGACGCTCTTAGAGATAGTTACTCAGTCACGGGTCGTCATACTGGTCGCAATGCCGGTAAGGGTGCCTCGTCACTACACAAGGATGAGGATGCACTTCGACAATCGTTTATGGTCGGTCCGAACAACGCAGCCCTTTGGAACTCCAAAGAAGGGCGTAAATTATCGGCCATGGTCGCTAAGGCACAAAAATCAACGAGACAAGCTATTGGGGCGTTTGGTGAAAATTATGCGAATGGCATGTTGACCAAGGACGAAGTTTCTAATATGTCAGTGGAGGAGCAAAAACTAGCGGGTTTGGGGGTTGTTAAAAACCTTCGTGACCTTATTGCTTCTGGTGCTGATAAGAACGGGTCGGATGTTGCTACCGCTAAAAAGAACTTGAACGATGTGTTAACTGCTTCTGGTATTGGCAAAAAGAATATTGAAAAGATTCAAAATGCCGCTTTGAACGGAAGCAATTCGTCCATGATGCGAGCTTTGATGTCCGGTGGTTTTGGCGCTGGGAATATCGGTGCGATGGCCGGAATAGCCGCACAATATCAACAGCAACACGGCTTTGGGAATAAGGCTATTAAAGCGGCTATTCGTGATGAGTCACAGGTCGAAAAATACCGTGGCAAGCATAAAAATGCCGCTAACGCAGAAGCGTTATATGACCCTAATACTGGATTCTTGGATTACGGTAAGATTGCTAGATTTAATTCTGGTGCTGTTACCACTAAGCGGGGCCGTTCGTTATTTAAGAGTATGGGGAGTAAGTATCAAAAAGACGGAACTATGTCTATTGGTCAAGCCCTTGATCTCACGAAAGGTATGGATGGTGACCCAACCAAGATACTTTCCAATATCGCCAAAGGGAAGGCGGCCGCCAATACTATCGCCTCTGTTGTGAACAATGCCCGTGGGGGGAAAGCTACTGGGGCGCAAGTAGCTGGAGCCATTGCCCAATCACAGGCGATAAGCGGAACCAAAATGAACTATACTCAGTTTGACGCCGCGCTAAGACAATCGAACCTTACTGGGGAACAGCAAGACGCGGCACTAGCAGCACGTAAAAAGAACTTTACTAAGAATGGTGATGCAAAAACCCTAAAAGGGTTCGCTGAAGCTACAAAGGGACTAAGCTCACTTTCTAAGAGTCAGTTTAAGGATCTGGGGAAAGCACTTTCTAGTACAGAACGGAAGGCAGCTTTAAAAGACGCCCAGAACAAAGGGTTATTAACAGCTAAACAGGCTAAGGCTCTTGAAAAATGGTCCAATGGTAACTCAAATGGAAAGACCGAATCTTCTACTATGCCCGGCAAGGGTAGTGACGGGAAGCTAAATAAGGTCGAAAAAGCCGCTATTAAATCTGCCGTTGGTAGTTTAAAAGGCGAAAAGGGTAAAGTTTCCAAGAGTGACTTCAATAAAAAGATGAAGAGTGACGGCCTAAAAAGTAATAAAGATGCCCAACGCAAGGCTTACAACGATTTGTTGAAGGCCGGGAAACTTTCTAAATCAGCTCAAAAGTCATTGGCTAAACAGCTTGGTTTAAAGGTCCCTAAAACTGCTACGAAGAATAACAATTCTGGTAAAAGCAGAAATAGTGGTAATGGTAAAACCAATAAAACCACTAAGACAAACAAGACCACTGATAGTAGTAAAAAGAAAGGCACTGCTAAAGCGGGGCAAATTAAGGCTAATTCTCAATTAGGGAAGATGTTGGCTAAGGCTTTAGGCTTTGGCAAGAAGTCATCGTCGTCAAAACCTAAGAGTGGTTATAGCTCTACTAAAAAGAAGTCTAGTTCAAATAACAAGAAAGCCGAAAAAGAAGGGCGTGACGAAGAAAAAGCACGTCAACGCGGGCGTGACTCAGTAAAACGTCAAGCTAATGCAAAAAAGGCAAGTGAGTCCAAGAAAGCTGTTAAGGAAGCACAAAATCAAGGTAAAAAAGAGGCACAGGCAAAATCTAAGGGGGCAAGCTCCGGAAGCAAAGGGGCTAAAAAGAGCCAAAAGAAGGTCAAAGTAAAGGCCGACCTTGATACAAAGAGCATGAACTCTAAGCTCAAGAGTGCCGGCAAAAAACAAAAGGTAAAAGTAAAGGCCGATGTAGATACGAAGAATGTCAAAGGTAAACTACAAAAGGCTGGCAAAGGCGCTAAAGTCAAGGTTAAGGCTGACGTAGACGCCAAGAACGTCAAAGGTAAGTTACAAAAGGCCGGTAAGGGTACCAAAGTTAAGGTTAAGACTGATGCTGATACTGCCGGGCTGAAGAACAAGATTAAATCTGCAGCTAAAGGTCAGAAAGCTCGGGTTAAAACTGATGCTGATACTTCGGGCATGGTCAACAAGATTAAATCTGCGGCTAAAGGTCAGAAAATAACGGTTCATGTTTCGGCAGAAACGAAGGGATTAAGCAAGGTTAAGAGCCTTACTAGCGCCCTCAATCAAGTACAAAGTAAATCAGTAACGGCTACTGCAACCACTAAAGGTACTGGTAAGGTTAGAAGTTTAGTAAGTGCTTTAAACCAGGTTACTGATAAGCGTGCTACGGCAACCGCTAAAACCAAAGGGTTGGGTGATGTTCTGGCCCTTGTTGGGGCATTGAACCAAGTTACTGACCGTCACGCTACTGTTACGATCACCAAAAGTATCACCGTTACTGAACACCATAAAAAGGGTAAGTCGGTTGGTATTGGGTCCATCCCCGCCGGTGTATCGGCTGATGTAGGTGTGGGCGCCGGACCAACTCAAGCGGTTGGAACGGGTATGCCAGGATCAGTAACCAACTATTCGGCTGGTGGTGACGATCAAACTGTGAATGAAGACTACTGGCGTTATATGGATAAACAACTCTACACAGGGTTGCCATTGGACGAACAGATCAATAAGTTAGAAAACACGGTTACCCAAGCTGACGAAGACATGGATAAGTTGATTAGTGTTGCTAAACAACGAATCGATGTTGATAATCGGCAGATCGCTTACCAAAAGCAAATGCAAGCCGCCTACCAACAAGAAGTCACGGATATGATCAATAAGTTGCGCGGATTCGGCTTCCAGTCCAATGGGAATCGAATTACTAACTTAGGTCATGCGAAGGACATTAAAGGCGATAATGCGTCGAAGGTTGACGAATACCTTGGTAAGTACCAAACGGCCTACCAAAATCTGTCGGAAGCAACAAAGACCATCCAGGACCTACAAACCGATATTTGGCAACAGGGTAAGAACCAAGAAGACTATCGGAATACTAAGGACCAAAAGATGGTCGAGAAGCTCCAACGGTCATTAGAAATCCTCAACACGGTTGTTGAAAACCATAAGAGCATTATGGAACGTTATGCTGAATCGTTAACGGATCTTGATTACGTTATGAAGAACAAGAATAACGCCGATCAGATAATGACGAAATCGGAAGACGTTTACCAATTAATGCAGAAGTTTAATGAGTTGAGTAAGGCTAACTTTGTCGGGACCAAAGAAGCTGATAACGCGCAAAACCTTTATGAAAGTCTCCAATCTATCCGCGATTCCGTTATGGAAAACTTGGACGCGATTGAAGAACTAAAGAAGTCAATGCGTGACAATCAGATTGCTGCGGTAGCTGATAACTTAGCTCGCTACACTGATAACTTAAACGACAGCATTGATCGGTTAAAGAACAACGTAACCAACCTTGAAGATGGGTTGCTTTCCGGAACGGACTACACGGACCTAATTAGTAGCTCATTTGACGTTGCTTCGTTTGATCAACGGACGGCTTACGAAAAGAACGTTGAGGATCGTGTAGCACTTGAGAAACAATTTGACGCCGCGTTAGACGCCTTCGCTAAGAAGAATGTTGATCGGACGGCCCAGGTTGCTAACCAAGAGCTACAAATCAACTTCCAGAAGTATAACGAGCTGGCAAAGATGGCCCAAGACTTTGCCAACAAGACGCTTATCTCCATTGAACCAATTCGTGTTCAGTTTGAATCCAAGGGGTCGGCCAGTGATATGGATATTCCAGGGATTACCCGCAATAAGGAATACCAAAAGACCTCAGAAGAATATCAGAAGCGCATGAATGCTTTGAAGGAAGAGTATGCGAATAAACTAGCTCGGGCAAACACGGCCTCTGCTAAAGAAGCCTTGAACCAAGAGATGGTTTACAAGCAGCTGAACCTCCAAGAGCAAGTGTTAAAGGAAGAAATCAGTGCAGACCAAAAGGCGATCGCTACTCTCCAGCAAATGGCAAAAGACCCGTCCATGAACTCCGAACAGCTGAAGAATATCAAGGATCAAATCAAGGAATACACTGATAATGCGATTGAAGCCCAAAACAATATCAAGGAAGCGATCAAGCAACGGTTTGAGTATGAGAAACAGTTAATCGACCAAACGCTGGACAAGTACCAACGAATGAGCGAAACGGTCTCAAACTTGGTCACGATTGCTGACGCTTTGAACCTTGATGGTGCTACCCAGGCACGCTTGATCGGGCGCCAAATTGACGCGGATATGGATCGGTATGATCTTTACCTCGAAAAGATTGCGAAGATTCGCCAGGAAATGTCGCAATACGAAAAGGGATCATTTGAATACAACCAACTATCCGAAATGGTTGAAGGATACCAAGCCGACCTAGAATCGTTGATTACGACATTACTAGATGAAACGCGGACCCAATTTAAGAAGTCACTCGACGAAAATATGAAGGCCGTGCAACGGAATACGTACGGTGGCAAGACGATGGATCAAGCCAAGTTTGATCAAGACCTTTGGTACACGCGCTCCCAAAAGGAACTGCGGATTGAAGAAATGCGGCTGAAGATCACGGAATTGGAAGACAAGACAATTGATAAGAAGATTGGTGCCCTGGATCGACAAGAACGATTGTCAAAAGCTGAAGCCGACTATGTGGACAAGCAATTAGACCTGGCCCTAGCTCAACAGAAGCTGAACAACGCACTCCACAAGCGTGACGTACAGACGATCACTAAGACGGCAGACGGGCGCTTCCAAAACACTTACGTCTATGACCAAGCCCAGGTCGATGACGCACGGAAAGAAGTTAACACTGACAAGCAACAACTGGAAGACTTGAAGCAGAGTGAAATTAACGACTTTAACACCAAGTTTAAGGAAATTATTGACGCCATGACCGATGGCTCAGTTAACCAAGACGAGGCAAAGCGTGAAATTCAAGATCTTGCTAAGAGTAAAGAATTTGTGCTTGGTGATATTAAGGGCTTTGATCCATCACTACTGGAAAAGCCAATTGAAGCCTACAACAAGTTTGTAGAAACTAATAAGGACATTTTGAATCGTGCTACGGGGAACAGCACCATCTCCAGCAACAATAACTACCAAGATCTGATGAAAGGATTTACGGAACAGTTTAAGGCTGTTTCTAAAGACCTAGGGGAAATCTTTGGGAAGGAACTAAAGACGATTCTATACCGTCCAGAAAACGCCGGATTCATCGGTGGGGGAACCACGAACTCCCTCTCAATCCAAAACATGACGGTAACCTTGCCTAATGTTAGAGATATTGATGAATTCCGCGAAGCACTTAATACCTTGCCACAGGTTGCTGCTCAAAAGGCCACGAGTAAGTAACGGTAAGGAAGCCGGGTTCATCCCCGGCAATACATAATCCAAAAATCTAAAAACGAAAGGGGTTAATGTGGTTGACCCAACCAACACTTAATCAAGTCCCAAATTATGACGCGACGAATTCATACACGTTCAAGTTCATGTATCTTGGGGCGGAATCGACAACGAAAAATATCTTGTCGATACGAGAAGATCGACCCGACTCGAAACCCATTTATGAAAAAGAGCAAATCTCGATGGATAAAAACCATATTTTATCGCCAGGAACTCTTAACAATGGGAATACTTACTTAGCTAAAGTTCGGGTAATCATTAATAATCAAACGGGTGAACAGTCGGAATGGTCGCCAGAAATTCGGTTTACTTGCTATGACACACCGGTAATTCGGTTTGATACGATCGACCAAAAACAATTCATCTATACCAACGATGTTTTGATGTCGGCATTGTATTCTCAAAAGCAAAACGAACCCGTTGAACATTATCAATTCACCCTTTACGATCAACGTCACGTGATTTTGCAACGTTATCCGGAACGGGTCCCAACCGCGGCATCCCCAACTCGGTTTAGCGAACGGGTCAGTGATCTTGAAAAGGGTAGGCTGTACTATATTGGGCTAAAGGTCCAAACCAAGCACGATATTATCTACGAAAAGCTCCAAGAGTTTACGGCGCAATATATCTCACCAAGTATCTCCGGGGTTGTCCAACCACGAATGAATAAGGATGATGGTCAGATCGTCGTCGACTTATTCTTAAAACAATTATTGGGGACGTCAGCACGGGCGTATGTGCCGAAAAGAGACAATTCGGCCCCAACTCATTACACCTATTGGAAAGATGACTATGTGGTAGTCCCTAAAGAAAACCCGCTGATGTTTACCAACCTGGCGATGGCAAAGGCCCGGGGATGGATTGCTAAGATCTGGCTCATGAACGTTCAAAACGGGGTATTCCTAGACTTTGCTCCGAAAGAAAGTAAGGGTAATCATATTAAGTTTGTTAAATATGATGACTACATTACTTGTGAGAAGGTCTTTGGGAATGTTAAGTACGTCACACGGTCTAATAAAATCCCGGGATTGAAGTTGCGCCCATTCTTTATGTTCATTCGGGTTCATGCTTACCGAGTTGAAATTGTAATCCAACCAGACACGACTTATGCCGGGGACGATGGTGATAGCGGTGGCAAACAACAAAATGAGTTGTCTGAATATCCGAACGTCACCAAGAGTACCCAAGCATTAATTGACGCGCAAAATGCCAAAATGACCGCGGCATTGAATCAATTACACGCTACCCATAATGCAGAATGGCAAAAGTATGCGACCCAAGTTGAGGCGTTAATCACTAGTGCGCGGGCCGGAATCTATTCTCACAATGAACTACGGGACAGAATCCAAGAAATTGACAATCGTTATTGGAAATACTTTAACGAAGTCGAAATGGTCAACTACTGGAAGGAAATCAAGCGGGTTAATGATGAAAATGAAGCGGCCTACAAAGCCTACCGGGAAGAATATATCTACCGGGTTTACGAAGTGCTTTACAACATTCAGCATGGCTCAATGACGCTTGCCGATGGCCGGGACAAGTTGAACTCATACAACACGGTTTACGGTATGATTTTGCGGGAAATTATTGACTTTAACGCGCCACGAATGACCTTTGAGAACTTTGCCAAGAACTACAACAAATACCTTGATGATTATGGGATTATTGATAGCCCAAGACTATAAGAAGGGAGCGACCGTTATTTGATAATCGGTGTAGATTATTACGGTTACGGCTTTGACCAGATGTTTTTTGACACCCCAATCCCAACCTCGGAACTGGACGAAGTGACAATGGGGGCGGGGATGTATGACGAAATGTTTGTCAGCGTTGACGAAGATATTGGTCAAGACCAAACCGTACCAGATGACTGGACTTTGAAAACAATTATGGATGCCGACTTTAACAACTCACTTGAAGCCGGGAGTATTGACGGTAATGGGCATGTGGTGACCGAAATTCAATGTTATCGGCGTGAGTATATGAGCACGGATAATGAGTGGCAATTAGTCGCCCAATTTGACTACGAGAAGGAATACAACCTATATACCGTGGTCGATCGATTTATTGAGAACCACAAAGTCTACCAATATGCCGTAGTTCCACTTGCCAAAGAAATTATGGGGAAGATGTTAATTAACAAAGACCCAATCAATAGTGAATTTAGCGGCACGTTTATTTCGGATATTGGAGCCAATTACCCAATGAATATTGACTTCCAATTCTCCGATATGGCATACAACACTAATATGAGCACTCAAGTACCGTTGAATGGTCAATTCCCAATTGTGTCGTATGGTAATGCTAACTATCGGACTGGTACCGTGTCATTCCTGCCATTAACGCCACAACAAGAATTCGGCTATACCAATAAGATTGATGCTCACGAAGAATTAGTGAACCGGCAGAAGGTCATCGACTTCCTGAACAACGGGAAAGCTAAGGTAATTAGACGTGATGATGGGGATGTGATTGTTTGCGCGACAACGGGCGTTAAGACCTCGCTTAAGTCTGAAGCAATCGACAACATTTCTACAGTTTCCTTTGACTTTACCGAAATCGGGAAGTTAGATTACAATACGATGGTTAAAGCCGGTATGATTGCTACGGCTGGTAAGTCTGTCTACACGTATGACGATGCTGGTGATATTAACTGGAATCAAGAATACGACCGGGACGGCGATGAACGCAGCCGGCGCAATGTGGTTTTGTAGGGGGTGACGTAATTGCCGATTGATTACGTAAAGCCTAACTACAACGAAGTATTGCCGAATATCATTACCGGGTTGGAAGGGGATGTTAGTGGTCGAGCGGCCAGCACTCTCCGGCAACCAATCCGGAACCTTGAAACCACGATTCAAATCCTCGGCGACAATGACGAAATCATTGACACAATCACGGGAAAGGTAATTAGTGGATCGATTAGTTACGATGGCACGTCGCTAATTCGGCGTACTGGGGCATTAACCATGGTCGTTGACCCGGCTTATATGCCATCCCCAGATAGCGTGCTTTGGTTTAACAAGAAGTTCCGAGTTTACCAAGGGGTAGTTGACCTATCTCAATACCCTCACGAAGCGATGAACTTTTTGTTGGGGACGTTCTGGTTGGATGAGCACACTATTAACTACAACAATGAAGAAAGAACGATCAATCTGAACCTATCGGATAAGATGACCCGTTGGGATGGGGTTGGGCTAGAAACCAAGCTCAAACTCGAAGAAAAACAAGAAATCCCGGCGGTTACTGCCATTAAGAGCCTGGTTGAATCATGGGGTGAAACTGAATTTGGTTACATTGAAGAACCAGTTGATGGTCAAGTCATCCCGTATGACTACGAGAAACAGCCTGGGACTCCGGTAATGGATATTATCGAAGATCTGCGGGATATGTATAAGACCTATATTTGTGGGTATGACGTCCTAGGGCGGTTTGAAATTCGCCGGGTTGACTTCCAACGTGAAGCCGACCTACCAGACCCAAAGTGGGAATTTGACGCCACACGTAATGATCGGGCTAATTTAACCTTGAGCTTTTCCGAAACTTACGACCTAAAAGACGTTAAGAATCGGATTATGGTGGTTGGTTCTACGTCGGTTAAAACGGGGTATACCCCAATGGGGACGGTCCAATTAACCGATATTAAGAGTCCGTACAGCATTGAAGCAATCGGGAATAAAACCAAGGTCATTAGTAATCCTGATTTAACCAATGATATGCAATGTGTCCAACAAGCGGCTTGGGAATTATACAAGGCAAGTACCCTGCAAGAAACGATTACGATTAGTGTCGCGCCGGTCTACTTCCTGCAACCCAACGATATTATCACGGTTACCAACCCTGTAACCGGCAAGATCTTTAAGTATGAGATTGACAAGATGTCGGTTGACCTGGGCGTTGATGGAACGATGGAAATTGACGCTCACAAGATCTACTTTGTTCGCCCATCTTATGGTGAATGGGGTACGCCAACAGTTAATGCGATTAAACGTGGGATCAGCAATCTTGGTTGGTTATCACTTGGTGAACAACGAATTAAAGATACTTATGGCATTATGGCTAGTGGTAAGAATATCCTATTTATCCAATTTGACGTGGAAGGTAAAGGTGGCGCCCAAGCCTGGAACCAGGCATATGACACGACCTACAACCAATTAATGGATATTGACTTGTCTGACGTAGAAGGACTAAACACCAAGAGTGAAAGTGGGGACACGGGCCGATCTAAGGGTGATTACCTAGACCGGGTATTGGCCCACGAAATGTTCCACGCCGTATGTAACGATTACTATGGCTACTTCAAACTGGTCAACTGGCCGACCTGGTGGAAAGAAGGGTTTGCCGAACTCTTACACGGGGCCAAGGAACGGTATCAATCCATCATCAGTTACCAATCAAGTGCCGAGAAACGAGATGCTTTGATTAAACGGGCGGCTGCTCAAATGAATGGTCAATGGGAAAGTGCTTCGGAAGATTATGTTTCAGCCTATCTGATCGCCTGTGCTTTGTACTACATTCTCGGCAACAAACAAAACCTACAAGCGGCTTTCCAACGGCTTGAAGAAGTGTCGAATGGATCATCAGAAATCCTGGGTACCTTCCTGGGGATGTCTGATGAGGATGCCGCTAAGCAAGAGGTCGTATCGATGATGAAGACCATGCCAATCTGGCAATACTTAGACAATGAATCTGACCCCGATACTGGGTCGATCGGAGGGGATCACATGTTAAATATTTACGGTAAAGCATTAGATGCGGATGACGTGTTCAACAACGAAGAAGCTAAGAGTGAATCGCTTGGCTTCAAGTTATCTTACATTGAATAATATAACAAAATCCTTTTTTAGTATTGACAAATGTAAGCGCTTACAGTATAAATATTAATGTGATTTAAATTAGGAGGGGACTAATAATGAAAGGATCTTAGTAAATGTCAAGATCAACATTTCCCCAACGGGTCGACACCTTTACCGACGCGTTTGATTTGCCCGCTAATTTAGTTAGTGCCGCACTCGAATTGCAGAAGCTAAAGCAAAAGACGACCCTTGATAATAACGATCAAAACCGTATCCAGGCTTTGACCGCACAATTACAAGACTACATGATCACCCCAGAACGGATTAACCGTATCCAAGACTGTATCAATGCATTAGAGACGTTCTTCGACGAAAACGTGCGGCAATACATCCTTGGAAAGCAACAAGAATGGGATCAATACGTTAATGACTTTGTTTACAAAGGTGACTGGTCATCAACTGGTAAATATAAGCGTCAAAACATCATTACCTATAACGGTAACTTATATATCGTTATTAAGGACGTGGTGGCAGACAGCTCCCATGATCCGAACGTAGACGCAGAACACTACCGGCAATGTGCCTACAAGGGGGATAAAGGTGATATTGGTTTGGCTGCCATTTACAAAGGTGAATGGAGTGGGTCAACTCAATACAGGATTAGTGATGCTGTTTCTATTCGTTTGGGAGCACCTTGGGACCCGGTTGACATGGTGTTTATCGCCAAGAAAGATAACCAGGGACAAAAACCAACGATGGACAGGGTTAATGATTATTGGTTCCCATACCGCCAATTGATGGCTGGTGAAACGGACCCAACGTCATTGCAATTGCACCCCGACATCTCTTATATCCAATTCTTGAACGATTAGAGGTGTACTGAATGAGTGCCACAGAAAAGCAAAAACAAATTATTGACGCGATCACCGTGATTGCCCAGGAAGAAGCTAAGAAAGCTCGCGGACCAAAAGTTGAGGTTGGTGTAGTGGTCCAAGACCCTACCGGCTACCAGTGCATTGTTAGAATCCAAAACACTGAAAAAACGTGCATCCTCCCAGAACACCTTCACGCTTGGATTAGTAAAGATGATATTGTACTGGTAACAGATACTAATGGAACCGGGGCTAACTTGGTTGTTACGGGGTCGACGGGGTCAACTCGTGATCAAACCTTGGTCGTTAATAACGAAAATACACAGCGTTTAGAGGGTGGCGTCACCAAATTTGCAAAGACTGACGGCACTCTTTCTGACGAATCAATAGTCTTAGAATAGAGGTATTAAATGGGAACGAAACGAGCAATTTATTGGAAGGCGGGCAATAAAGTCCACTTTGAAACCGATGATAAGGCTGTCAAAATCATTGACAACAACAACAACGAAATCGGGACTTTAAAGCAATTAGCCTTTGAAGGTAAGCCGGTATCAAATATTAGTTACCGGGATATTAAACGCACGGGGATCTACATGGTACATGGTTTTAACGACCGGGATTTGCCAACGGGGGTTCCTAATGACAAGAACTGTATCTTGTCAGTAACGGCGGTAGGGAGTAATCCCGACAATCCAGACGTAATCTTCTACAAGATTATTACGCCAGCCGGAAAGACGATTGAAAACACGGTTTCTGGGTCTGCTCAATCTGGTTGGGGCGAAGGTGGTATTGATTTAAGAAATACCATTAACACCATTAACAACAGTATTGGGAGGGCTAGTGACCTTGGCGGGGTAACCATTGCTCAATATGCCAAGGACAACCGGGACAAGATTACCAGCTTAGATGGCCGGGAAGACAGCCACTATCAAGAATTTAAGAGTCACAATCACGATGATCAGTATGTTAAGAAGTCTGGCGATTCCATGACTGGAGACCTCACCTTTAGTGGTAGTGGGAAAACGGCCACCATTAGTTTTGACAAGGTTGGTAAATTCACGATTGGTGGAGATACTCAGCAAACCGAAATTAAAGGTAAAGGGGATTTGTTATACAATGGCCAACGTGTTGTAACAACTAGTAAAGCTGGTGGGACTGGTATTGATGCTGATACGTTGCAAGGACACCATTACTATGAGTTTTTAGATGATGGTGACATTTTATTTAGCGGTTTCACAATGTATAAAGACACGTCATTTAGAGCTGATTCTGGTGCCGGGCGTATTACATTTAATGGTAGTGGCGATATTGTTATGAATTCCGTAACCACCTTGGGGCTGGCTAGTGGTGCAAAGCTAAGTGGGAATATGCTACAAGCTAGTGTCGGGGAAGAAGTATATACGTGGAACAACAACTCTGGGACTATGTGGATTAAAAAGGATCCATATGTTGGTGAACAAGGAAAGCGCCTGTTTATCCGACAAGGGGAGCCGTATGGTGACATTCCAGAAGGTTCCGTTTGGATTGGTAACTAGGGGGTGGATTAATGGTATTTGCTAGAATCCGAAAAAATGGCAAATGGGAAGACATCCGCCCTAAAGTCTACTCTGATGGTAAATGGGTAGACGCCCATACCCGCGTTAGAGTTAATGGTAAATGGGTTGAATTGGAAAAACCTAAACCGCCTTATGTACCACAGGTACATGTGGGAACGTGGGGTGCCACGTGGACGGGTGGATATTGGTCATCCGTGCATAACAATGCATTAAAATACAACACAGCCGTTTGGGGTCCCTCATGGCTCTCAAGTGGCTGTTATAGCCCAGATCACGATTACTTTGACCCTGGAATTGAATCTGGGATGGCTGGATTTGATGACGGGAATATCCGCTGGGTACTCCAAGGAGCGTCTATCGAGAAAGTTGAATTGTATTTATATGCAAAACATTCGTATTTTTGGGCCGGCGGGACTGCTGTTATTGGAGTACACAATGCGCGTGGAGGAAGACCTCGTAATTGGTGGGAAAACGCTCATGGAGTAGCACGTGCCCGTTACTCTGGGAGAGGTCAAGGTCAATGGATTACCTTACCAAACTGGGTTGGAAACGATCTTAGAGATAATAAAATTACTGGGATCACCACCCATGCTGACAATAAAAATCATGATCAATACATGATCTTTTCTGGCACAAACGAATGGAATAACAGGCCGCAATTAAGAATTACGTATAAAAAATAATCGTATTAGGAGGAATTAGCTAGTATTATGAGTCCATCAAATAAGCTAGATGATGAAAAGGTAGCACAGAGAATTCAAGACAAATTCGGCGATAGGGTTACGTTCTTGGGTGGTTATGTGAATAACAAGACACCACTAAAGATGCACTGTAATGTTTGTGGGAATGACTATGAACGTGAAATGCGATCGGTAATGCATAATCCGGTAGCGAGTTGTGATGTTTGCTATAAGGGGTACTTTAAGAAAAAACGCACTAAGACGACTGACCAATTTAAAGCCGAGGTTAAAGAATTGGTTGGGGATGAATATAGCGTTATTTCTGAATATAAGGCTGCGCTTCAAAAGATTAAATTCCGCCATAATTTATGTGGTACGGAATATAAGGCACGCCCCAACGACTTTTTGAATGGTAATCGCTGTCCCAAATGTGGCATGGAAAGTTCAATCAGAAGCCGTAGTTATTCACAAGAGGAATTTAGTCGGCTGATTTTTGAGAAAACCGATGGAGAATATGAGTTTGTTGAATTGTATCGTGGGAATATGATTAAGATGAAATGTCGGCACAATGCCTGCGGTTTTATTTGGAAAATTAGACCAAACGACATTATGAACGGTCATGGTTGTCCTCGATGCAACGGCGGATTGGAATGGAACAATAAGCGTTTACAAGATGAATTGACTAAACGCTACGGTGGAGACTATACAGTGCTTGGCACGGTAATAGATGCTATAACCAAGGTTGATATTCGCCACAATGTTTGTGGGAATGTGTGGAACGTTAAACCTGTGTCAATAACCCTAGAACAGCAATGTCCGTATTGCCATGCTCGTTCACGTGGGGAACAGTGGATTGATAGATGGTTGAAAGACCAGGGCGTTACTTTTAACTCTCAACAAGTATTTGACGACTGTCGAGATGAAAGGTGTTTGCCGTTTGATTTTTACTTGCCGAGTTACAATCTAGTTATTGAATATGATGGCGAACAACATTACCATCCAGTCAAGATGTTTGGCGGGAAAGAATCCTACGAATACACTCATCGTCACGACTTAATCAAAAACAAGTATTGTGAAGACAATGGCATCAATCTCTTACGAATCCCATATACTGTTAAAGGAACAGAAGCTATTGGGAAGGTCATTCAAGAAAAATTAGACTCACTAGCAGGTTGACTTAAATAGGCGAATTAATTAATTACGATAATAGCAATATGCATTAGGAGGACCCCTTAGGAGGAAAAATACAATAAGGGGGCAATGTAAATTGCTTAAATCATTACGCAAAAAGCTAGTATTGTTACTAGCTACGGTTGTACTGGTTCTACCTTTTGTTGGCGGGGTGCAAAGCGCCTATGCTGCTAAAGGTGATCAAGGGGTAGACTGGTCAAAGTATCAAGGTGCAAATGGTGTATGGGGATATTCCTCAGACAAGTTTGCAATTAGTCAAATTGGTGGAACGACCACTGGATGGAATTTGTATGATCAATGGACCTACAACAGCCAAGTGGCTTCTACCATTGCCATGGGCCGACGTGCTCATACGTACATTTGGTGGCAAGGTGTAACCACTAACGCTCAAGCCGATTATGTACTAAACTACTTCCTTCCAAAGGTGCAAACCCCTAAAGGAAGTATCGTTGCCTTAGACGTTGAAAGCGGGGCGCAAAACACTGCTGCTATTGATCACGCCCTACAACGGATTAAAGACGCGGGTTACACTCCAATGTTGTATGGTTACAAGAATTTCCTTGTAAACAATACTAACTTGCACTATCTAGCAAGCAAGTATCAATTATGGCTTGCCGAATACCCTAACTATTCGGTAACGCCACGTCCGAACTACAACTACTTCCCATCATTTGAAAATATTGGAATCTTCCAATTTACTTCCACTTATATTGGTGGAGGGCTTGACGGTGATATTGACCTTACTGGGATTACGGACAATGGTTACAAGAATGGTAACCCAGAAAAGCCAAAGACCCACACGCCAGCGGTTGATGCGGGTATTAAGGCCGACAACACGCCAAAGAAGGAAATTACCAAAGGTTACACTGTTAAGGTTAACTACTCAGCAAGTCGTTGGGCAACGGGTCAAGCTATCCCAAGTTGGGTAAAGGGCAAGTCCTACCAAGTTGTCCAAGAATCTGGTAACAAGGTTCTGTTGAGCGGTGTTATGAGCTGGATTAACAAGGGCGACGTTGAAATCTTGGGGACGGGTGCTCCAATTGCTCAACCTAGCCAAGTAACTGGTGGGCAAACTTACACTGTTCAATATGGTGATTCATTCTGGTCCATTGCTCAAAAGTACGGTATGAACATGTACACGTTGGCTGCTAACAACGGGTTGAGCATTAACTCTGTTATCCACCCGGGGCAAAAGCTGACGATTAAGAACGGTAGTGTTGTTAAGAAGTACACTGTTAAGTCTGGTGATAGCTTATCTGCTATCGCATGGCGGTTAGGCACTTCCGTATCTCACTTGCAAGCAGCTAATGGGATTCGCAACGCTAACTTAATCTATATAGGTCAAACGCTGGCTTATTAGGCCACATATTTAATCTCACGCGGGACTAATCATCCCCAAATGGGTCGGTTCGCCGACCCTTATACATATCTAAAATAACACTTTTACAAAAGAAGGGACTGGTACAATGACACGATTGCTCAAGCCGCTCTCTGGGGTCGTGGGGGCGGGTTTTAAGTACGATGTTAGATCTACTGACATGTCACTTAAAGCTACTAATGACTACACTACGGTAGACCTATCAGGCGCCGTCAATGTCCTTAAAATCAATAATCAATCGGGGATGGTTAAGCAAATTCCCGTTAAAGCTACAAGTTACTCAATCTCATTTAAGGTTGCCGATTTAGGTGATTTAACGCCGGGCAATTATACGCTGGAATTGTGGTCGCAAAAGGATGGGGTAACGACTGTTTACCCCGACACCTCGGCCAGTGTAACTAATATCACCATTGGGAGTATGCACCTTGATGGGTTGGATAGCCCGGTGGCCACCGTATTTATTAAGTCGTTTGAAAATGCGACGCCGGAATACATTGAAGATGCGCGGGCTAAAATGGACGCCTACAACGTCCATGCCGAGATGCGTAATAATGCCATCTATGTGAATGGCTTTATGGTATTGGATCTGAATCCGCAATCTCCCAGTAGTAGCACAGGTGGTAGCGCTGGTGTTAAAGGTGATACAGGGGATTCAGCATATGACCTCTGGTTAAAGCAAGGGCATTCCGGAACCTTACAAGATTATCTGAATTGGACTAAGGGTGAACAGGGTATTCAAGGTACTCCGGGGCGCGATGGGGAATCCGCCTACGAGACTTGGATTAGAAATGGTCACCGGGGGTCTGAACAAGACTTCCTTAACTCCCTACGTGGACCACAAGGTGAACACGGCGAAGCACTCACTATTAAAGCTACGTCAGACTCATATCAATCTGGTAAGACTTATGGTGAGTTGGTGATCACGGGTCCTAATAAGCGTACGATGCGCGACTTCTCACAGGGAATGACTATCCTTGTGTTTGATATGGATTTAAACCTACAAGCACAAAAGCACTTTGACACGTATGGAAATTATCCTGGGGATGTGACCAACGCCGCCAACTATTTAAAGGGATTGGCTAAGTCAATCGTCGTCGTAATTGAAGCAGACGCCGCGGGGTTGAACAAAGATCTGGTTGACCAGTTGGTTAAGATGGGTGCGACTGATGACCTTTACGGCTTACCAATGGTTGCTAATAGACGGGTGCTATCATTTATTGGCATGTCTACCGACTATGGATTAAAACCGGGACAAGGTTATTTAGCTGTAACCAATGGTAGTGATGCTCAATCTGCTACGGTCTTTGCCCAAGTTGGTGGTCAAGGTATTGCCATTAATGGGGCTAACGGTGAATCGGCTTACGAGATCTGGAAGCGTAATGGTCACCAAAATGATTCCGAAGCAACCTTCCTCAATTCCCTGCGTGGTAGCAAGGGTGACAAAGGGGATAAGGGTAACCAAGGTGATAAAGGGGACAAGGGAGACCCGGGCGCAGAAGGTACTCCGGGGCGCGATGGGGAAGGCACCATGTACTGGCAATGGGTAGACCTTACCGCATCAAAGTTTGACCAAAATAAATGGTACCCTGTTGTTAAAAACGGTGGTATTCCGGCGACTAAGTTTAACGTCTTTGCGGCCAGTCACGAATTAGACCCCGGGGAGTTTAAACCATCATGGGCCACTCACGAGAATGGCTTTACGGTAAGTTGTCGGTACCTTGCTAACTATCCTGCGTGGGGAGCTATCCCGACTAATGGGATCATCGAAGCCGAAGAAGGCTACTTTACCAGTGACGAGACTTGTCCAGTCCATTTCGATATTAATGCTCAAAACGGTGGTTATGTATTTTACCTACGTGGTGGGGCGCGTTACCAACTTGGTGACAATCTTAGGAACATGACATGGCAAGTCTACGATAGCACTTATAGTGCTAATGGGATTAGTTTTGACCCCCTCGACAAGGAACCAGTTAGCTTTAAACGGGTATACAATAATTGGCCCACACGTACCAAGATCATTGATTTACCGGCGTTAGCAGAATTAGGGGGGGTGTCAGACGTTAACTTACTCCCTCAAATTACGCCGCAACTTCATGAAGCTGGTGGAAGTAGAGATACCAGTATTGCTCATGGTAGTGCTCAGCGATTTAATTCCTACGAAGCTGGGGTGGAAATCCTGCCAGTTCAGGATATTATGCAGAAGTTCCTCAAAGGGGATGATATTCGGCAATCGGCTATTATCCGCACTGATGGAACGCTTAAGGGTGTCTGCTTCTCGTTCTTTACCAATGAAGATGGCCATCGATTTATGCCATGTATCATCCGCGACTTGGGCAATAACAATTATCTGATTACTTGCAAGTGGCGGGCTGATAAAGACGTAAATGTCCGTTGTATCGATATTACTAAGATGGATATTTCTGGACACACTTATGTAGAAATTGATAAACCATTTATTGGTATAAGCCAAGTGGGGGGGTAATTCCTACCAACTGTCTTACTGGGTTTAATAATAAAAATACTGGAATCGCCAACTTTAATGAACTCGGCTTAATGCACATTACCGCCAGCGGCACTCATAGTTATCTGGACCCGGTACAGTACAACTTGAACATTCAGCCGAACAAGAAGTACCATCTCAAGTTCCTAGCTTGGGGAACGGGGCAATTCCGTACCTTTATGTACCCGGGGGCCGCCTTGTCAGAAGATGGGTCAAGTGGGGACGGTATGAGGACTTGGTATCTCCAAGGTCAAAAACCAAACTGGTATGAAACTGACGTGGCATCATTGCCTGCGTTCTATGGCATTGAAGATAAGAAGTTATTGTTCCGGTCTGCCAACAACCAAACTACTGACCTCTGGTTAGACCTTAACTCGGTCACTGTTACTGAAGTGGGGGGGGTAATTAAAACACTTGTTTTACCAAACGTTCTCAAGAAGCCAACCACATTCAATCCGAATATTGACGGCGTACAATGGCCAGCTGAATGGAGTAAGGGTCAATGGAGATCGGCTTCTGGTGGTGCCGGTAAACGATATGGTATTGCGATTAGCGCTAGTGATTCTCCAATTGGCAAACCATTAACTGCGTTCCATATTGAGTCAACGTCTATCTCAACAGGGACGGTTGACGTGGCCCAAGATAATATACCAATCCACAACAGCACTTGGACGTTATCGGTTTGGGCACGTGGTAAAGGTATAGCCGGATTACACGTTGCTGATAAGCGTAAGGATGGTTCGTGGTACTATCCAGTAACGTCATTCAATCTAACCAGCGAATGGGAACGGTATGAATTTACCACACCAATTACGGGTACTGATATGACGAATGTATATATTGGATTGAACCAAGATGGTGCTTGGGGTGAATTTGCCGCTCCGAAATTTGAAGAAGGTGCCATAGCGACGGACTTCGTAGATGAAATGGGGGGGGTAACTAATTTGCTTCACGACTCCGTCCCGACGAAGCTATATGGCGACAATACACCATTCCCGGACGATCTACACTGGGGACCAACTTCCGGTGGGCCGGGTAAGCCATCGATTGTTGAATTGGGTAACGATATTGACGTTAAGTATGGTTTCCAAGTGCTCAACAATACTCATCAAACCAACCGTGACTTTGCATTACGTGGCCAATTTATCAAACCGAATAGTGGTAAGTACACGTTCTCGGTTTGGACCAAGTTGTTGTCTAAAGATTATGTAGATGGTCGCGGTCTATTTAGATCGTGGGCAAGTGACGGTGCAAATCCATGGTTCCAAGTCGGGCAAAAGACAGTATTTGATAAATGGATTCTTGAAACATTTACATTTGATACGACTGGTTGGAAAGACGCTGATTGGTACTCACTACAAATGGGTATCGCTGGCGGTGGATCAATCCAACTTGCTAAACCAATGTTAGTACAAGGTGAGGTAGCCGCTAACTGGGCACCAAGACCAGAAGAAGAACCTATTGCTTGGAGATAAGATATTGAGACTCGGTTTTTGCCGGGTCTTTTTTGATTTAGTTTATTGACACGTATAGACAAAACAGTCTATATCGTGTAATATAGATATTGTAAATAAGGCGGGATGGAGGGATTTAATGCGCGCCAAAGAGCTAAAGGAATACATTCTTGAAGATGAACAGCGCCTTTATAAGATCTTAGAAGACGTAGGATTCCATGATATTAAAAGATTAAATGGAGAACTACGATGCGCGCTACCCAATGGCGAAAATGCCACCGCTGTTATGGTTAAGCTGAACGAGTCGCTCTATACTTCGTTGTTCGAGATGGGGTATAACGGTGACTTATATGGTGCTTTAGCCCTAGTCATGGAAAAGGACTTTCGCAGCGTCATTAATTACATACATGCGCTGTTGGGTTTATCCACTAAGGATAGTGGCGGTTATGAGGACCCGTTAAGACAATTAAAGGTGTTTGCATCCGCCGACCCGTTTAAAGACGAAGCGACCGAAAACAAACTATACGATATTAGCATTCTCAACCAATTTGTTGATGGTTTACACCATACCGTATTGGAACAGGGGATTACCCCCGACGTTGCTAAAAAGTACCGACTGATGTATGACCCATATCGTGATCGCGTTATTTTCCCGCACTTTGATTGGTATGAGCGGGACAAGGTGGTTGGCATTAAAGGTCGGACGACCCAAAGTAAAGAGGAAATGGAGTTACTGGGAACGCCCAAGTATTGGAACTATATTACTGGTTACCATAAAACACTGAACCTGTACGGGTACAATGTGGTCGCCGACAATCTCCATAAAAGCAAAATGTTAATCCTGTTTGAGGGTGAGAAATCGGTGTTGAAACAAGCGACATACAATTTCGGTCAAGGGTATGCTGTTGCTCTGGGTGGCCACACCATCAGTGAGCATCAAATTGACTTTATCCTTCGAGAGACGCCGCAAGATTGCGAGATTGTTTTGGCGTTTGATAAAGACGTCATGGTTAAAGAGGAAGAAGGATTGGCATTCATCCGCAATCAAGCGGAACGTTTTAAACCATTCCGCGAAGCAAGCTACATATTTGATCGCTACGATATGTTAGGTGAGAAAGACGCGCCGATTGATAAAGGTTATGAACTGTGGAATTATCTGTTGAAATGGCGCATGAAAGATTAGGAAGTGTTTAGGTGAGATTAAATAAAGAGCAATTAGACAAGATCAAGAAACAATTTAATGCGAATCGGATTTGGTCGTTTAGTCGGTTGAGTACCTGGGGAAATTGCCCAACGGAATACTATCAGAAGTATTACTTACATAAAAAACTTAGCTCGGACAGTGTATATACCGAATGGGGCACGACTAGTCATAATCTGGTGCAAGATGTAATTGATAAGAAGATCCTTCCAGGCGAAGCAATTAACGTTTGGAAGAAGGCGGTTAAAGATTGGGAGGCCGATCCAACCGCCTTTCAATTTGATACTGATCGGATTAAGAATGGTTACATTAACAATTTGAATAATTACTTCCGGCATGTTCTCATCCCAAATGGTAGTGACTTCCGGAATGAGCAACCCGTTTTGGTTCGGGTTGGTAAAGATAATAAGTACGTCTTTGTTGGGTACATTGACACCCAGTACACTGACGCTGATGGTAATACAGTGTTAATCGACTACAAAACGTCAAGTAAGTCTGGATTTTCAGGAGACAAACTTCAGAAGAAGGCAATGCAATTAATGCTGTATGCCATCGGGAAGCATCAAATGAGCGGCGTGCCGTATGACAAAATCAAAGCACGTTTCGATATGATGAAGTATTGCCGGGTTCACTTTAAGCAGGAAAACGGTAAATGGAAAGATACGATCCAAGAACGTAGTATTTGGGTTGCCAAGATTGCTAAGAAGCTCGCAACCAAGCTTAAAAAGCTCGGTTATGACGAAGAAAGGGCCAATGAAATGATTGAAACGGCTAAGGCAAGTAACGGCTTGGCTAACATGCCAGAGGAAATTCAGGAACAATTCCAGGTTGGTAATTACTTCATTGAACTGGATATTTCCGAAGAAAATTGCCAAAAAGTGGCCAAGCAGGTCGAAGAACTATGTGATACGATCATGGATTTTGAAAACATGGATGAATTCGACCAAGAAAATTGGCTAGAATTAAATGCTCGATATGACCCGACCAACTACTACGAAACTCACTTATGCTCATGGCATACCAGTGAGGAATTTAAGAAGTTGGAAGGGATTAACGAAAAGAAGAAGCCGGTCGCGGTATCAGCAGGGCAAACCGAGCTAGACGACCTGTTTGGCAATGATAGTTTAAGCATTGACGCATTGTTTGGATAGAGGGGTGTAATTGATGAGATTCAAAGTTGTAGAATTGCGGGACCATAGCATTACTTTACAGGATGAAAGCGGAGAAAACCATGTTCTCCCCATTGATTATCGTCACGTACGTATTTTTGATGATATTGATCTTATTGAGTGGATTGAGCATCAAAATTTTGATGCTGTGCAGCCAACCAAAAAGTGGTGGGAAAACACTTTGGAATACTACAACTTTGAACGAGGCTGTATTGGTTTGTATGACGATAATCGGGAGTTAATTTATAGTGATTCTAAAGTAGAGTACAGTTTCCCAAACGTTAAGGTTGTTGAGACGCGAGTAGAACCGGCCACAGATCTACCCGGTGACATTTGGGTCCGCATCGATGGCGATCACAGTTGGCGATTGTGGTGGCGGGACAGGTGCCCTGGATCGTTGCGTGTTGTAAAGAGCCACGTGCACGAGGGGGAATAAAATTGGCAGATTACTGGATCAATTTACATGCTCATACTGACGAATCTAATGCCGGTGGATATTTTGAAATTGTCACACAATACAAGGATTACGTTAAGTATGCGTTAGACAATCATTTACCGGCAATTGCCGTTACTAATCATGGCAATGTGGCACGGTGGATTAAACATAAGGAACTCGCTGATGAAGCGGGGTTAAAGTATATCCACGGTATCGAAGCCTACACAGCTATGGGTTTAGACGATAAGTCGCGGTACCACACTATCATCATTGCAAAGAACTACGATGGGGTTAAGGCAATTAACCAATTGTCGTCCCACTCATTTAACCGGAAGGATGGCCACTATTACTACAAACCACGTATCATGTTTGATGAATTGGTTGAAGCAGTAGATCATGGCAACCTATATGTAACCACAGCATGTATGGCTGGCCCACTTGCCCAAGCATACTTTAATGATGATGACGAGGTGCGGCACAAGTGGATTAACTTTGCTAAGAAATACCCGGAACGCGTATTTTTGGAAATCCAACCCCATGATAATCGGGAGCAGGCTCAGTACAATGACTATTTAGTTAAATTGGCCCAACAACATGACTTAAAGCTCATTGCTTCAAATGACGTCCACGCCCTCAATCAGTATCATGATAAGTTACGAAAGATCATTAAGAAGGGTAAAGGGTCACAATACGATAACGAAGATGAGTTTGAATTGTGGTTAAAAGATCGTTCTGAAATGATTCAAGCCTTCCAAAAGCAGGGAGTGGTACCAACCGAATTGGTTCAAAAGGCATTAGATTTAACGGTAGAAATTGCTGAAAGTGTTGAATCGTTTGAGATTGATAAGAGCCATAAGTACCCTAAACTTTACGATGACCCAGAAGCCGAATTCCAGAAGAGAATTAAACAGGGGATTTATGACCGGGGCATTGATAAGTTGCCCGTAGATGAGCGTAAGAAGTATCTTGAACGGATTCAATATGAGTATTCCGTTTACAAGTACAATGGCGCTATTGATTACATGCTGTCTCATGAGGACATCATGAACGCTGCTAAGGAACACGGTGCTCACTTTGGACCAGGACGTGGATCGGTTAGCGGTTCATTGATTGCATACCTGTGTGGACAAACTGATATGGACTCAGTGAAGCTAGGGCTGAATTTTGAACGGTTCATGAACAGCGAACGTATTAGCCTTGCTGACGTGGACATTGATGCATTCCGCGATAATCAGCAATGGACGCAACAATGGATGCTTACCAACAGCAAATGGCACGCCGCTTCGATTTTAACGGCCAATACTTATGGCTTGAAGGCGGCTATTAAAGCAATTGCGGATGGGCTTCCACGATACGCAGGTAAACCACAATATATCCAGGAAATTCGCAACGAAATTGGCGATAACGGGATTGTTCCGCGTGAAGTTTACGAAGATCACCGGGAGCTAATCGATATGGCCCAAAGCGTGGTGGGGGTTATCGATTCTTTTGGTCGCCATGCCGCCGGTATCGTTATTGATACTAATACTATCGAAGACGCTATGGGTACTATGACTATATCTGGTTGGGATTACCCAGTTACTCAGATCACCATGAAGGAAATTGACCACAACAATTGGGTTAAGTATGACATGCTAGGGCTTGATAACGTTGGACTGATTGAGAAGACCGCTGAATTAGCTGGCATTCCATACCCTACACCAGATAGTGATTTCATTGATTTTGAAGATGCAAAGGTTTGGGAGTCTATGCGCCAAAACAATATTGGCGTGTTCCAAATGGAAGGCGACAGAGCTGGCAAGTTGCTACGCGATATGTTGTCACCAGACACTATCAGGAAGATTAAGAGTAACGAGGCCGGTAAGAACGTTAAGTATATGGACTTACTATCATTAGTTAATGCTGCTCAACGTCCTTCTGGCGCTAGTTATGTAGATAAGGTTACACATGGTGAATTTAAAGATAATGGGCACCCGGCATTAAACGAGTTTCTCGCTCCAACCCTAGGCGAATTGGTGTACCAAGAGCAGATTATGAATTTTCTGGTCAAGTTTTGTGGTTACACTCCAGGCCAGAGCGATTTGATTCGTAGAGGTATAGGCAAGAAGAACCCAACCATCATGGATAATGAGGTTCCCAAGATTAAACCGGCCTTTATCAAGACGATGGTTGAGAAGTATGGTGACTCACAAGAACACGCAGAAAACATTGCCGATTCATTTATTCAAGTGTTTATGGATGCGGTTAATTATGGCTTCTCGGTCAACCACTCAATGGCATACTCATATATTGGTTACATTTCCACTTGGTTGCGCTATTACTATCCATTGGAATGGTGTACAGCGGCCTTTGAAGTGTGGAAAGGAAAACAAGAAAAAATCAATAGAGTTTCACAATTTGCCAAAAGCATGGGAATCGATGTTCGTCCAGTGCGGTATGGTCGGTCTAAAGGTCTATACTTTATGAATAAGGATGAAAACGCCATTTATGAGGGAACCGCTGCCATTAAGAGTTTGAATACCGAAGTCGGCGATTACCTTTACCAATTGAGTGATAAGGATTATACATTTTTTACTGATTTCTTGGTTGATCTTTATGAGAAAAATAAGTTCGTATCAAAGGACGAAACCCTTACTGTATCTGATCTTTTCCACCGTTATGGCTTAGAAGAAATTAAAAAGATTGATTTATCCTCTGAAAAAGATAAGCGATTTACCGCTCAAAAGTTCGATAAAAAGACTACCATAAATTCTCGCCATGTGCTAAACTTAATTTTGTTGAGATATTTTAAAGATTTTGCTAAGAACAGGAAATTAAAAGAGGTTTTCGACTACTTTAAAAAGACCTACAAACCGCAAAATAAGCGGTGGGCTGGGAAGTACGAAAAGTATATGAAAGTTCTCGAGCTTGAAAAGTCACTAAAAGATCAAGACCTACCACTAAAGGAACAGCTTGATAGCGAATTGAAGCTACTGGGGCGGTGCCAAAGTACATACCCAGAGCTGCCATCAAGCTACGCTTATGTTACTCAAGCCGACGTAAGATCTAGCCGCGTTAAGGTTAGACTATACTCCCCACGAAATGGGAAAGAAGTGCTTGTGTTGCTGAGTAAGTCAGCATACTTTGGTGGTCGATTAAAAGAAGGGAGCATGATAAAGCTATCGGGGCTACGCAAAACCCCGAAATCAATTCTCATCGACGGACACTGGCAAAAGAGTGAAAAAGATTTTGATTACTGGGTCACAGACTACAAGCTAGTCTAGAGTAGCGATGTGACGGTCGCCGCTGGCTTATGGAGAGATGAGAGCCTCCTAATACCCACGTCAAAAACGAGACTGTCCTTCTACGGTAGGAAATGGCCGTGGACTCTCATGATGGTCTCTCATCCTTTAGAAAGTATAAGAGAATCGTTAAGTGTACGCTAAAGTAGTAAGACATGACTTATATGATGAAGCAAATTTAGTTGACGTTGTTGAAAAAATGAGCATTTTACAAGCCACCTGTGTGGTGTCTTGCGATGAAGAAACCTTTGCTGCCTACACGGAAAGTTACCGAAAGTTGGTAGAAACGCTGCGAGAAGCCAAGATGTATAGTGCAAGACACGTACTTTTGGCATCCACATGCGAAGGTGGTTTTGCTCAAGTGATCGAGGTTGATATGCTCGATGATGGAACCACGGGTTGGGTTGCTGACATTCCCACCCCAGAAGAGTGCCTGGAAGCTATCGGGGCTGATGATTTAATCGGTGAGAGCTTGCTGGTACAAGATATTGAAACTTTCTCAAATGAAAGGATTTATGACTTTTATGACTATTATAAAGAACGAATCCCAGAAATGGGGGGGGGGCACTATAAAATAATGAATGATATTAACGCTGTTAAGTCTGCGTTTGACGTGTTTGAAAAGATTAAATCTACTATGTCAAACAATGAAAAGATCAAAATCATCCAAGCTAACAGCGACAATGTCCTTCTTACCAAGATACTCCGGTTTGTTTATGATGACTTTATTACAACCGGGGTATCTTTTAAGGGGATCTTGTCGCTAATAGACAAAACGGATAGTTTCGTAACTGAACCAGGTGAATATACCTTAGAAACATTAATGAATTATGTTTCGGTATACAACACCGGGGCGTTCAGTACCATCCAAAAGATCATCGATTACGCTTCTGTATTTGAAGACCAGGAACTACGCGAGTTCATCTACCATATCTTTGCCAAGGATTTAAAGGTTGGTATTACTGCTAAGTCGATCAACAAGGCTCTTGGCAGGGGTTTTATCCGTGAGTTTAGCGTACAATTGGCCCATCCATTTCATAAATACGTCAACAAGGTTGAGGGGAAGTATTTCACCTTGACCCAAAAGCTAGATGGGCACCGAGCTGTATGTATCGTCAAGGACGGGAAGCCCAAGTTCTACACTCGGAAAGGCTTACCAATTGACGGAATGGAAGTACAGGAACAAGAAGTGCTACATTTATGCGACGACGACCCGTGGGATCTTGTTTTAGATGGGGAGCTACTACTTCCAAATACCGATGGATTAGCAACCAAGGATTTGTTCCGGGAAACGAGTAAGGTGCTGCGTTCTAAGACTAAGGATAAGTCGGATATTATCTTCAATGTGTTCGACTTCGTGTTTTATGACGAATTTGTAAAGGGTATTTCGACAACTGGTTTCTCTACCCGAAAACAAGTGTTGTATGACCGTTTTGCTGATCGGCCGAACCTTGAGCACCTTAAGCTGGTACAGGACCTATATATTGGTAATGACCTATCGATGATTCATGAATTACAACAGACCATGGTGAAGCCGAATGGTTGGGAAGGGTTGATGCTCAACCTCAACAGTGGTAAGTACCAAACGAAACGTACTTCTAACCTGTTAAAGATCAAAGATTTTCTTGATGCTGACGTGTACGTTAAGGACGTGTTTGAGGGCACTGGTCGGTTAGCTGGTAAACTTGGCGGTGTGGTGATTGACTACAAAGGGAATGACGTTAAAGTAGGTTCTGGGTTCTCAGATGAGGAACGTGACCTGTATTGGCAACACCCCGATCAAATTGTTGGTCATTTAATCCAAGTGAGCTACTTTGAAGAAACT
Source organism: Limosilactobacillus ingluviei DSM 15946 (assembly GCF_001435775.1). Lineage (GTDB taxonomy): Bacteria > Bacillota > Bacilli > Lactobacillales > Lactobacillaceae > Limosilactobacillus > Limosilactobacillus ingluviei. The sequence goes on from NZ_AZFK01000018.1 coordinate 121,406, forward strand.
CATAATCAAAATGACGATAAGTTGAGTTTACGTTTCCCGACCTTTGTTACGGTTCGTGACGACAAATCAGAACCTAGCTACGAAATTTAATTATATTAGTTTCTTGACACATATAGACAAAATAGACTAAAACGAGTATAATAAATAATGTTCAGAAAGGTGGTTGATTCTCCTTGAAGAAACAAGCCGGCACTTGGTTCGGCGAAAAAGTCAAAGTTGACGGGTTCACCTTCGACTCGAAAAAGGAGCACCAATTCTACGAACGGTTCATCAAAAACAGTGGTTATAACTTTGAGGTCCACAAAGGCTTCCAATTACACGCAGCCATCCCCTTGCTTGATGGCAAGCTAAAGGTGCGTAGTAGTCGGTATACGCCGGACTTCGTAGTATATGACCATGACGGTAGCATTAAGCACGTCTATGATTTGAAGAACTCATTTACCACATTTGCCATTGATCAAGCCGCGGCCTTACGGTTTAAGTGGTTTGAACTTAAATATGGCATTCCTGTGGAAGTAGTGGTCCCGAGAGTTAACAGTTTCAAAGTCAAAATTATGGGGACTACAAAGAAGTTTGAACCCGTTACGGTTGACGACGTTGGTTACAACATTGACGATTTAGTAACCGTGACGGACAAGTAAACTAAACCATATTAGGAGGAATTTTATGGCAAAAGACTTGTACCCAGATCACGATTTACGAGAATACGTAATCAGAACCCTAGCAAGTAAGGGTGTATTGATGAAGGATATTGCTATGGCGGCCTGGAAAGGGCAACAACGCTTCAACAAAGATCTCGAATTTATCAATGCGGCGGTTGCTTTAAACGCTGTGCTTGATAAGCGAGAAGCATTAAATAGTTGTGCGATCGCATTAGCCCTGGACGAGGTTGCTGGAAAGGGACTATTACCCCAACCGTTGCAATATATCGTCGAAAACGACTTACCACAATACGGTGTTGATGAAGTATTGGCATTACATGGCATGGCCGGGATTTACGGTACTGTTGCATTAATGCAAACTGGTTATCTTGATCTGAATAAGTCTGGTGTTACGAAAAAATTAGACGAAGACGTCGCCAACGTCAATACACATATTGATGATGTGGTCAGTGCTTTAATTGCAATGACCGAAGCAAAATTGATGCACGACAACGTATCTGACCTTGGTGATGTCGGATAGGAGACACATATAATGGCATCAGAAGTTACTATTGACCTTAATCCAGAAACGATTATTGGTTACCTGGTATCTAGTGAAAATTATGTTGAAGCAGACGAAGACAAGCGTCGGCGCCCTACTTTTTACTGGAAAGCTTACCATTTTTACCCGTTCGCTGTAATGTACCCAGATCCAGAATCTACATATGATGATGGAACGCCGGTATACGACGAAAATGACTTTGATGAAGATGGGGAACTAGTTAATCCAATGCTGATTGTTTGCACGGAAGGTGGCACGCCAGACGTGTTTAACCACATTCCAATGAAGGCTTTTGATTTACGGTCATTCGTCCGCGAACACCCTTCATTCCGGTTGCAAGACGCAGATGAATTGTTTACTGAATTGAAGTTCGTATAGTTCAACAATGGGCCGGGGTTATCCCGGCTCTATACATATATAGTCAAAATGGAGTGAAACGACGATAACTATATCGTACGCGTTCAACTTACTAATATGAGGTGGTTCGTGATGAAAACACTAACGCGCAATAAATGGCGTTCCCGATTCAATTTATCACTATTGTGTTTAAGAAGCGGTGAGATACAAGAGATTGTAACGCAGGTGGTTAATGGTGTCGAAAAACGGGTAGAGGAAGACCCGACGGCGGCTATCGATATTAATATTACTCTGGATATTAATCGGTATGATCGTATTACTATCGTTAATGAAATTAAAAATGAAATGGTCAACTCGGCCATCACCGATGCCCGATATTTGGCAAAGAAATATTATAGTGTTTACTTCGCTCATGATTGGCTTGACGGTGTTGATGTTTACGATTCATATCACTTTAAATTGATTCATTATGATGAATCTATTATTGCGGTTGATAATGACGCTAAATTTATTGATAATATGCCGGATGCCAACCAAGTGCTGGAACTTAGACTACACAGTCCAGCAACTGCTAAGAAACGAGCAGAAATAGAGATGGCCGCGGCCGATGCGTTAAAAAGTATGATTGAAGAAGACAAAAACGACACACAATTTAGCCTTCCCAGAGGTTTTTCTCGGAGTGAAATAGAATCGGTATTGCAAGAAAAACTACCCCAGAAAGGTTATGAATATGTAGTGAGACAGAGGCAATATGAGCAATATATTGGCACGTGGTATATCCATATTACCATTAAGGATGAGGTGTTTAGGAATGAATTTTAACTTTAAATCAATTGACGATCTACCAGACGCAGATAAATTAGTGATGATAATCGATAAAGTAGAAAAGCTACAAAGGGTAGAAACCAGAGTTATGAACTCAATTAACCGGGCTATAAACCATCATAAAAGTGAGACTGATGTTGGATTTCCCCTCGATGAATTTGACGATGATATGATTCTAATGGTATCAAATAGGTTGCGTCAAAAAGGGTATGAAACACTGCTAATAGAGTCCGGTGTGTCGTATAAAGTAAAAATGATGATTTCTTGGAATACTAAAGAAGGTGAAACAAAATGAGTTGTCCAAAAGGACCAGCGGGGCCGATTGGTTTCCGACCATTAACGGCATCAGAAGCCAAGGCTCGCACTGAAACAAGCCGAGAAAACAACAAGCGTATCTACCAAGATGAAAAGCACAGAACCATGGTT
>NZ_AZFK01000019.1 GCF_001435775.1 Limosilactobacillus ingluviei DSM 15946
GCTTGTACTTTGAAAACTAAATAATATCTTTTCTAAATAATCAAGAAAACCGAGAACACCGCGTTATTTGAGTTTTTAACGAATTATAATCGCTATCTCAATAACTTCGGTTGATCGACGATCAACCAGGTTAAGTTAGAAAGGGCGCATGGTGAATGCCTTGGTACTAGGAGCCGATGAAGGACGGGACTAACACCGATATGCTTCGGGGAGCGGTAAGTACGCTTTGATCCGGAGATTTCCGAATGGGGAAACCTAATCATCTTAGTCGATGATTGCTTGGCTGGTGAATCTATAGCCAGCAAGCGGTAGACGCAGTGAACTGAAACATCTTAGTAGCTGCAGGAAGAGAAAGAAACATCGATTTCCTGAGTAGCGGCGAGCGAAACGGAAAGAGCCCAAACCAAGAAGCTTGCTTCTTGGGGTTGTAGGACTGAACATTTGAGTTACCAAAGGGCAAGGTAGTCGAAACAGCTGGGAAGCTGTACCAGAGATGGTGATAGTCCAGTAGACGAAACCTTACCCCCTCAGTTCAGGATCCTGAGTACGGCGGGACACGTGAAACCCCGTCGGAATCCGCGAGGACCATCTCGCAAGGCTAAATACTCCCTAGTGACCGATAGTGAACCAGTACCGTGAGGGAAAGGTGAAAAGCACCCCGGGAGGGGAGTGAAAGAGTTCCTGAAACCATGTGCCTACAAGCTGTCGGAGCCCGTTAATGGGTGACGGCGTGCCTCTTGCAGAATGAACCGGCGAGTCATGATTACGTGCAAGGTTAAGGTGGAAAAACCGGAGCCGCAGCGAAAGCGAGTCTGAAATGGGCGTACGAAGTACGTAGTTATGTACCCGAAACCAGGTGACCTACCCATGTCCAGGATGAAGGTGCGGTAAAACGCACTGGAGGTCCGAACCCGTGTCTGTTGAAAAAGGCTGGGATGAGGTGTGGGTAGCGGTGAAATTCCAAACGAACTTGGAGATAGCTGGTTCTCTCCGAAATCTCTTTAGGGGGAGCCTCGGAATTAAGAATCTTGGAGGTAGAGCACTGTTTGGACTAGGGGCCCGTCATGGGTTACCGACTTCAGATAAACTCCGAATGCCATCGATTCATGTCCGGGAGTCAGACGGTGAGTGATAAGATCCATCGTCGAAAGGGGAACAGCCCAGATCACCAGTTAAGGTCCCTAAATATATGCTAAGTGGAAAAGGATGTGGAGTTGCATAGACAACTAGGATGTTGGCTCAGAAGCAGCCATCATTTAAAGAGTGCGTAATAGCTCACTAGTCGAGTGATTCTGCGCCGAAAATGTACCGGGGCTAAGCATATTACCGAAACTGTGGATTCGGCCTACGGCCGAGTGATAGGAGAGCGTTCTAAGGGCGACGAAGTCAGACCGTGAGGACTGGTGGAGCGCTTAGAAGTGAGAATGCCGGTATGAGTAGCGAAAGACAGGTGAGAATCCTGTCCACCGAATGACTAAGGTTTCCTGGGGAAGGCTCGTCCTCCCAGGGTTAGTCGGGACCTAAGGCGAGGCCGAGAGGCGTAGTCGATGGATAACAGGTTGAGATTCCTGTACTAGTTAGTTGCGTTTGAA
>NZ_AZFK01000020.1 GCF_001435775.1 Limosilactobacillus ingluviei DSM 15946
CACGTCACTGATGAGCAACTACTTTTTTTCTAACTTAAATTGACATTTCGGGAGTACAAAAACACATTCTACACGTGATCCATTAAACATAAATACATAAGACATTTTTCGCACATAATTATAATTACGATTCATACCAGCAACGGCCCCGGCTATTACACCAACACCGCCAAGTAATAATCCACCAGCAACAGCTCCCGGCAATGAATTATTTCCAGTTGATTCTTGGTGACCATCAATAATAGGAATTACACGAGATACACTGCTAATATTAACCTTTGTGCCGTACATACCGCCTTTAAATATTCCTATCCATTGATTATCGTGATCAATATAAATATGTCCACCTCGAGGGAATGTAAAGTGGTCATGATATGACCAAGCTCCCTCCTTACACGATTGACGCAGTTCCCAATTTCTACTTCGCTCTTCATCACCTTCAGGATCAACTTTATCGATAATTTTAACAAAGAATATTACAACAGCTAGAATTCCCAGAAACCATAATAGCATCTTGTTTTGGTGAGCAAATTGCAAAACTACTTCTGTCATTTTAGGCACCTACTTATTATCTAAAATATCAGCGTCTGCAAGCATACTTAAATTGAGTTTCGGGGCGCTATTATTCGCCTTCTTCTCTTTATTCTGCCTGCTATCGTCTGTCGTTTCTTCTTCAACTGAATCTACGTCTTCTTGCTTTACTTCTTCTGGTTGCTCTGACTTAGTTTCGTTAGAATCATTCATAGTCTGTTCATCAATATGACCACGTGAACCAGTACCGTACAATTTAAGGCTCACCTTTTGTAGAGCTAGAAAGTAATCTTCGTAGCCGTATTGGTCGATCGCAAACTTAATCAACGCTTTAATCGAAGCGTTAAACGACGTCTGGTTTTTAACCCAATTATCTATATCGCTATCTTTAATATAGCGAATAGATCTTGTCTTTGACTCTTTTTGACCAGCCATACTATCACCTCTTATTTATTGCCGCTAAGGTACTCATTCATCAGTTCAAGACCACGTTCATTACAATATGGCGCCGGTTCTGATGGAATAAAGATCACGTACTACCTGTTCAACACGTGATTTACGCTTCTGACCGAGTGCACCTTGATCTGAATTCAAGTATTCTTGCAACTTAAACCGATTTTCAAAAAACATTTTCTTGGACTGGAGAGTACTAGTAATTAAATTAGTTACCCCCACTATGGTATTCTTTAGCAATTATAGTTTATTCTTAACTGCTAGCTAACTCATTATTAACAGATTCAATTACAAGTTAACTTTTAAACTTGGGTTATCTCTAAATTTAACCTTAATAATTTTACAAAAAATACATTATCAAATCAATACATAAAATTAGCAGTTGTAACCATTTCTCGCGTCAAGCGCGCCTAAATCTTCCGACCATGTTCAACGATGCTTGGTTTGCTTCCCGTCTTCCCCTCACTGATTGATTCTTCGTCATAAAATCACCCTCAGAATTGCATTACCAACTCTGAGGGTTCCCCTTACTATTACTTAATTTTTCCGCTTAAAACGGTGGCTCACTCCAGTCACACTCCCCACCAAAGACCTGTTGGTACAAAGCTTCCCATTCGTCGTCTTGGTACTGGGCTTGCAATTCAGCCAGCATTGCCGCCAGCTGCGAATCCTTTTTAGCTAGCTTTTCTTGGTGTTGCCACCACGTTACCAAGCGGGCCCGCCGTTGCATTTTGGCAACTAGTTGCCCCCGCTGTTGAATTTGTACCTGTCGTTGCGTCTCGGGCGTTGGAGTCAAAACGGCGTAGACCGGCTTAATCTTAAAATCAAAGTCAGTCGCCTGCTTGGTTAGCTGTTCGGCAACTACCCCCAAGCGCAAGCGTTCTGCTTCCCCCTGGCTTTGCCACGGCACCACCACCGGGGTGCCGATGGCCAGGGCTTCTTCTGTCGCATAGATCGGCATAAAGCCGTCCGGTGCCACTACGGGATCCTTTTCCGCCAGCAAGGCCGTAAACGTGGCCGCTGTCGTCAGTAAACGGACTTTAATCAACATTCTTTTCGCCCCCTTTAGCTGTTATTTTACCATCTCAGAAATCGCTTTCCTATGCAAAAATACTGCGCAGCCCACCTGATGGTCACCATTAATTGCGCACCTGAGCTAATAAGTTGATAACTAGGCGCAGCTCATTGTTAAATAGTCACGGTATGCTAACAATCTTAAAAGAGCAGTCAGGTCACCATCCAAGCCCAATAATTAACATTTTGCCGGGTCAGCCCCGGAAAAGTTGCGGTTTTTCTCCCCTTTTCACCTCGATTATGTTAAAATCCAACTATCAAACAACGTAGTTACTTTAAAATCGTTCGGTTTTGCCGAACATTATTTGGGAGGAACACCACTAATTATGAATCCTGACATTGAAAAAATTTTATATGACCAAGCCCAAGTCGAAGCCCGGATCGATGCCCTGGCGGAAACGTTGACCCAGCGCTACCAAGACCAATTCCCGGTCGTCGTGCCGGTGATGACCGGGGCGATGATCTTTGCCTCGCTCCTGCTCCAACGGCTGGACTTCAAACTGAACATTGACTACGTCGACGTCTCCAGCTACGAAGACAACGCCGCATCTTCGGGCCGGGTCCGCTTGTTGCGGGACCTCTCCCACGACGTGACCGACCGGCCGGTCTTGATCGTCGAAGACATCATCGATACCGGCCACACCCTCAAATTCCTGGACCAACTCTTTGCCAGCCGGGGCGCCAAAAGCATTGCCACCTGCGCCCTCTTGGATAAACCTAGCCGCCGGGAAGTGGATGTGGACGCGGCTTACATCGGCTTTGAAGTCCCGAATGAATTCATCGTCGGCTACGGGCTGGACTACAATGGTCTGTATCGCAACCTCCCCTACATCGGCGTCTTAAAACGGTCGATTTACGAATAGAATAAGCTTAGCTTTTCGGCTAGAACTTAGAAAGCAACAACAAAAAGCGTTAGAAATCACCGTTTCAGTCACGTGGTTTCTAACGCTTTTGAATTTTTAAGCCTTTTTTCCAGCTACTGTTTCAATTATTTAGTAAGTTAGACGTCGTATTGTATGACCCGTTGGGCCGCGGCGATAAATTCACTGATGTTAGCAATTTTATCCGGATCGTATTCGACCACCCCAATTGAAATTTGGATCTCATACTCCCCGAGTTCCTCATCCGCTTGAAGCAGCTCCGTAACGCGTTGCTTAATTCGATCCATTGCACGCATGGCGCCCTCATAATCAGCAAAGAGCAGCACTGCCCACTGGGGAGTACCCCCAATTCCTTCGAGGCTATAGACAATATCATTATTGCGAAAGCTATCCGCCAAGATTTTTGACAAGCGTTTCACCAGATGGTGTTGTTGCTCGGTCGTCAGCAAGTTCATAATTTGGCGAAAATAACGAATCGAAATGATCCCAGTCGCCACCGGAATCGCAAAGCGCTTATGGGTTTCAATAAAGACTTCCGCATCCTGCCGATAGGAACGCATCGTCCGCAAATCCGTTTCGCTGTTATAACCAAGGCTGCGTGCATTGGCTTCCTTTAACCGCTGATTTTCGGCTTGCAAGTCGCGCAAGTTGTTGGTCATTAAATGTATCAAAACCGACCATAGCAAGGGCCAAAAAAGCCACCCAATTAACCACAAGTTGAGTTCTTGTCCTAACACCACGTCCGCGTATAATACATAGCTCCCCTGAACAAAGATAAACAGCAAATTAAAAATCAACCCGGCCAACAAGCCCACAAAATAAGTGACCAGCACTAAAAAACAAGTAATCGCCAGAAATACGCAATTTAAAATCATCAGATTAGCTGAAATCCCCACGAAGATGGCTGTCATGATTGAACAAGCTAATAACAAGATGATGTAAATATCAGCACTTAAACTATGGTTTTTATCGTTGCTCATCCTTTTTACCCTTTCTCAGCAAATTGTTTTTCCACAAAATCATAAAAATCGCTGCGACTAGCAAAGCCATAAACAAGCTGGCAATCACTAGGTAGACGATCAACTTGGTGTTTTTGCGAATGGTTTGTTTCAGCGCTACGTGCTTGTTTAGTGTCGCGTGCTTTTTAAACCGGTAATTGTAGATATTATTGTCTTGATCGACCACGATCGTATCCCCACCGTGCTCAACGATCGTCTTTTGGTAATTGATTTGGGTTGAAGCTAGGTAGACATCCTTCGGTGTCATCCCCGTGACGACCAATAGTCCTCGCTTTGGATTGTAGGGGGAACGCAAAAGCTGGGCCGTGCCAATTGTCTTCCCGTAGTCTGATTCAATACTTAATTTTTCGTTTGAAATAAAGTGGGTAAACCGCGCGTTAAAGCGGAAATACAATTGATCATTCAAGCGCTTGATCATTGCATTTTGTCCCGGGGTTCCCAAAACAATCACATTACTGTTCTTCAAGGTCGTGTGATCAGGTTGGTGTTGATAAAATTTAATTTGGCCCGTATTGCTCTTGGTATAAATCCCGATCAAATTAAAAAGATTGGACAAGGCTTCAAAATCATCAGTAGTCATGGTTTGGGGTCTGACCACTGCTAAATGATCGTAGGTATTATTTTTAATGAACAGACTCGGGTAATTGGAAAAAAGCAGCGTGTTCTTTTCCATCGCATGAACAAAGATTTTGGAAGTCGGATTAATCGCCGCCCACGGACTCTCGGTATTGTCTGATTTGGTAATTTGGCGTGGCTCTAGGTCAAAGGCGACCCGCACGGAAAAACCACTGCCGATCTTCAGGTTAGCAGGCAACTTAAAGGTCAGCTCATCATTATCGGCCCGCTCGGCCCTTAACTTGTAGCTGCCAATGTTGCGATTATTGATATAGACCGTTACCAACGAATTGTTAAAGTTCAAGTTTTTGGCGTACTTCAGGCTTAACCGGACCTTGCTGCCATAGGCATTGCTTTGACTGGCTGGTAAAGCAACAAAGAAGGTTTCTTCATGGTGACCGCTCCCACTTAGGGTTACCCCTTGGGTAGTCAACTGGCGACTGCCATCATAGTGTAAACTGGACATATAAGTCGCTGTTTTGGCACTTACGTATTTTACCGGCTTTTTGGTCTCGGTCATCAACTCCGTATTCGCCATAAAGCGAGTCGCTTTTTGCAACATTTGATCATCCAGGGCCGTAATGATCAAGGTGTACTTATCTTTGGCATACACTAATTTCAGCCCGCCCCGGTGCTTTAACTTGGCTACTGAAAATTCGTGTTTGTAGCGTTTAGGAAGATGATCATACGTAGCAATTACGACCCGGTACGGAGCGGCTTTGACCCGCCCATCATTATCGGGCAAGATCCGGACTTGGTCCGTGTCCGTTGCAATTGTCCTGGTGACACCGGTCAAAGCATAGGTTGCAGCGGCCAATTCACCATCACTAGGCTGCTTGGGCACGGCAATGACCGATTGCCCAAAAGAAATGGTGTCAGCCCCGGAAAAGTGATTATAAAAGGACTTTAAATTATAGTCAGGCTGCTTTAAATTATATTGAAAATTAACGTTTGAGGCTTGATAAAGGGTCAACCAGTTCGCCGGCGTTTGCACGCTAACAGCGCTTTTCCCCGCCTTATTTAAAATTTGGCCGTAAATTTTGAGGTTGTTGGACCCCTTGATCAAATTGAGCGGAATGTCAATTGTCTTGGTTTGCACTCCGTCCTTTACTTCAGGCCGAAAAGAATAAAATTTTACCCCGTTAATAGCCACCGTAATATCTGACGTTTGATCGTCAGCAATTTGTGAAACCTGGTAGCTTAAATTCAGCGAAGCCTTCTTCACGTCCCAATAATCAATTTTAGTAAAGTAGGTGTTGGCCGCGACCGATTTTCCCGATAAGGTTTGCGTGGTATTTTGAAAAGGCTGCGTATAGCTCTTTAAGTCATCAGCGTTAGCTTGCCCGCCCCACGCACTCAGCAAGCTAAACGCGGTTAATATCATAATAAGTAATTTCTTCACTATTCATACCTCTGTGTCTTATACCATTTTGCTTTTTTATGAAAAATTTGTTCCTGCAGATACATCAGCATCCCGTAAAAGGCCACAGCCAACCACATTTGACTGTAGACCAAGTACATCACCACGATCAGTAACAGGTTTGATAGCGTCATCTCCCCTTTTTCCGTGGTGATCGTGATAAAAGTTCCTAGAACAAATAAAACAATCGCAAAGAACCACAGCCAATTACTAAAACCATTGATCGACGTATGGAGCAAGCCCGAGACCGACAGGATAAAGACAGTATCGGAAATTACCAATGACGTCATCAATAAAAAGTAGATTGACAAAAAATACATTAAGTCAAATCGAATGGCCTTACTCTTGGGATCGCCCAGCAATTTCAGATTCTTTAAAATTACGTAGATATTTCCCTTCACCCACCGAGTTCGTTGATGAAACCAAACCAACAACGTTTGGGGTTCTTGTTCCCAAGTCACCGCAGCCGGTTGGAAATTAATATGATACCCCATCAAATACGTCCGAAAACTGATTTCCGTGTCCTCGGCCAAGGCTTTCACGTCCCAACCACCAATTTTTTCCAGTAAACTGCGACGAATCACAAAATTGGTGCCGGGAATCGTGCAAAGATTAAACAGCTGCTTGCGCCCAGCCTGGGCCATCCATTGGAAAGAGAGGGTTTCGATGTTGATAAAGCGGGTTAACAAGGTCGCATTTTTGTTCCGCGTCCTAAATTTACCAATTACCGCTCCCGCTTTGGGATCGGCCAACAATTCAGCTACTAAAATCCGTAACGCCGGTTTTTCCGGGGTGTTGTCAGCATCATACACCGCAATGACTGACCCCTTCGCTGCTTGCAGCCCAATGTTTAAGGCGTTGGACTTCCCCTTTCCCCCGTTTGTTTGGTCCGTATTGATTACGGTTAACTGGCGGTTAGGGGCCTTGGCTTGAAGCTCGGCCAATAGTGCCGCCGAATTATCCGAGGAATTATCATTAATGACGATAATTTCGTAGCGCTCAGATGGATAATCCAAGGCTAGCAATGCCCTGACGGTCCGCACAATCACAATTCCTTCGTTATGCGCCGGCACCAGGATACTGACAAATGGCGGGACAGCAGGTAAGTGGGCGTGGACTTTCATCGTGAGGTATTTTACGTATCCCGCAAAGATCAATACGACGTTTACCGCTAAAATGGTCCAAATCGAAAAAATGCTGATAAATAACAATAAATCGACTAGTGACAATTTTCTTCCTACTTTCTCTTAAACTTTGCCCAATAAGCTTTGCGCCCTAAATAAATCAAGACCCCAAAGCCCAGCAAGGTTACCAAAATAAAGGCCATTAAGAACTTACCTTGATAGAATAAAATCAAGTTCAAACCAGTTTCGTGAGCCTGAGACCGTGCCGAATGCTTTGGTACCGGCGCGGCATCGCTGATATTTTGTGGCTCCCCGTTTACAAAATAGGTCCCCGCATGATAGGTCAATTTCAGCTTAGCAAAAGTCATGGTTCTGGTCTTTGTCTCGGTCGCTGGATTTTCCCAGTCTAAATTGGCATTTAAAACGCTCTTTTTCACCTGGCGCAATTCCGCTTGGGTCCGGGGGAGTTTAACGTTTAAGGCAATTGGCACCGCATAAGATTGTGCCGCTTTGGTTAAAGCGACCGTGGTCTTTGCTTTGGCTAACCCATTCAACGACATGACATAATAAGCCCGGTCAAAGGATCGACTGAATTTCGTGCGCTGCACCTGCGGGTAAGTCTTCGGGTTGGGCAACAATAACACATTGGTCGCGGCCTTTAGCCCCACCTTGCCCAAAACTTGGTCTTGATTCCAATGGTTGGGAGCGGCTAACCCAGTTGGGTAGACCCCACTTTTAACCATTAACTGCAGGCGTTCACTCATCGTCGCCCTTAAATTAGCCGCAGTAATTTCTTTTCCCGTGTATGAATACAAGTACGGTACACGCATAAAGACCAGGCCGTTTTTTAGCTCCGCCAGTCGCAACGCATACATATATTTCTGGTAAGCAAACTGATTGGTGTTAGTCTCCACGTTGGTTGCGCTAAGAGCAAACGGAATATTATTGCTGTCCAATGCCGTCACCAATTGATTAAGGTAGTGTAAGTTACTGGTTGGGGTCACATTATTGATTACCAACAGCGGCCGGTTTTCGGCTTGTGGATTAAAGAGGTCCGCCAACAACTTTGCCTCACAGCTCACTGCCAATCCATTTGTGCGCCAAAACGGCAAGAAGGCATTTTGCCCCACCTTCACGCCGTAGGGCAGGATCTTTTGCTGCCCTACGTTTTGGGTATTTAATTGCCCATATTCATCACGCTGCGCCCCACCGGCTAAGTACTCCATCCGATCGGTATAGGGTAACTGTTCGGTAATTTTATGTGCCGTTAGGGTCAGTTGCTGTCGAATCAGCATTCCCTTTTTAGCGTGGAGGTCAACTAATTCATCGGCCTGTAAATTCGGTCCAATGTGCAGCTTGATACCACTAAAGTGCGCCCGATCAGTATTAAACCGCGGATTGCTTAACCCGGCGGCTGGCCAATTAATCAAAGTGACTACCCCGCGGTAAGCCGCATCATTCAGCTCCCCTTGCCGGTAATTGGCAAGCCGGACAGTCTTAACCGCTAAACCATCCGCTGTCAACATTCGTTGCACGGAATCGATCGTCTTGGTACCGTCATAATAAACATTGGCACTGTCATAGACCAATAACACTGGTCGCTGATCAGCCGCGTGCACCACCGGTTGGCACAGCAAGCTGACTACAATCGCCACCCATATCGATAACCATCGTTTTCTCACTGTTGTTCCTCCCTTGCCGGATGCCAAAAATTATGATGCAAGACATCTGCAATGATTTGTAAAAACATCAGGTTCAATGCTAAAGGCACAATCAATAAGTGCTTAGCCAAGTCGGCATCCCCATCACCAACCACCGCGGTAATAAAGGTTCCAATAATCATGGTGGCATAGCCAATCATCATGAAAGCTTTAATGGCCACTGCCATTTCATTGCTTTTAATTCCAATGACAAAAATAATGGTATAGATGATCGCCAAGACCACGCATAAGGTCAAATAAAACGCAAACTTCTTCGGGAAAAACGCCTTCATGATGGCACCGAATAGTGTAAAGTATTGTACTTGCTGGTGCGGCTTGGCCCCGGAGTCCTTCGTGAAGTCCCCAACCGCCTTAATCTGCACCAAATAACTGTCCCGGGCAGCCACATCTAACATCTCGTCAAATTGTTGGTGATGTGTTAAGTAGTACTTTAAAATCCAAGCAAAATTATACTGGGGGATAAAATCTGCTGTAATATTCTTGGACTTGACGGAAGTGGCAGCGTACGTTTGGGTGTAAATATCCCCCTTAAGCAAACCGTATTGGCGCGAAAGCCCGCCTTTTTCCAACGAATTACCTGGATCAGCTTCCTTTAGCAAGACCCCTCGCGTCATTGACTGGTAACTGTTAATGTTGCTGAATTGATCAGTAATCATAACGTAAGTTGCCAGTCCGGTCCCTAGTAAAGCCAAACAAATCAGCGGGGCAACCCAACGCACCAATTTGTCGCGATACACAAAACTCAGGCCAACAGTCACGACCACTAAGCTCAAAGCCAACGGGGCATTTTGCTGCTTAACCGTAATCAAGGCCACGGCCGCCAAAAAGTACCCCACCAACAAGCTCCACCGGCGGGTAAATTGTTTTTTCATTAGCAACAATAAGGTAGCCGTAATGTACATCATGGCAATGATCATCACTGGTTCAGCAAAGAACGAGTTAAAATACAGCGTCAATGATGAATCTGCAAAAACAAAGACCACGAGCAAGGCGATGACATAATCAACCAGTTGCCGCTTGGTACGGTCCGTCAAGGCCAAAGTGAGTAAATAGATTCCTCCCAGGTAAAAGCCATAATAAACCAGTCCCATAAAGCGAAGATCAAAAATCGTCCGGCTGTAAAACAATTTATTGAGCCCGATCGCCATTTTGACAAACAGCCCTTGGGACGAAAACAGCATTGCAACGTGCTCGTTATAGTACTGAAATAAGCCATAGTGTTGGGTTAGATAAGTGGTATACTGATAATTTTTCGGATCTAAGGGGTAGATCCCGTTAATATAGATCACCCGGGCAAAGTCACCGTTATCAGCATAGCCATTAATGGGGGTAAGGAATAATAAATACCCTACTATCGCTGCCGCTAACAGGCAGGCTAGTAGGGGTGGCGAAACTCTTCGTCTCAATTTTTCGATCATTTTTCACATTCCTATTGATTCAAGGCGACTAACGCCGTTAGTTCATTAAATGAATATACTTGTTTGGTTTGCGGATCACCAAAGCTCCCGTAAAGTGGAGAATTTTGATCAGTTACTTGCATTGTCAACAAAACTTTTTCGGCCGCGGTGCTTAATTGTTGATCGTGCACCGTTTGACCGATCATCAACGCCAAGGCATAGTTGGCGGCCGCAGTATCATGATTTTTAGCTTGCCCCGTCAACGAGTACGCATTATACAACGTTTGGGTTGCTACCCGTTGCTTAAGCCAGTTCAAACTGTCCGATGGTAATTTTCCCACTTCCGCTAGGTGCAAAAAAGTAATCAACAACTGGGGGGTAACCAATTGCGCTTGGCTGTAGTGACCAGTTTTCAACTGGTAGCTTTGGTAATACAATGGCACGCGATGACTGATTTTTCCCGCCGTCACAACTCGTACGGCTTTTAGGTAACTCTTTTGATCCAACCGCCGTAAAATCGCCAGATCCTGGTAGCATAAAGTCACCGTCTGATTATGGGTATGAGTCGTTAAACTATACATATCCGTCAGCAACCCCGCTTGCTTGACTTGGCTGCTCAAGCCTTGGTACAAGCGCTTAATCTCCGTTTGGTACTTCGTAGTGTGATTAATATCATCGTACTTGAGCAATGCCGCAATAATCCGCAAATCATCGATCGTAGCATTGACTTGGTACTTCTCCGGATGATGCGGATCAAAGCGATATAAAAAGACCGATTGCCGGTAAAAAGTCCGCTTGGTCTGCTTATAGAAGGCCCGAAACTTACGCTTTTGCTTTGTCTGCGCCAAGTATTGTAAATAATAGCCAGCAGATTCACTTAAATACTGATGCCCGGTAGCTACCGAATCATCTGCATTGCTAGTGGCCAAGTAATTAGTATAAATACCATCTTTACCGGTCATTTTGTGCTCAATGAATTGAACCAAAGCCTGGTTGGCGTTAACTGAAGCAGCCACTGTTGGAATTGCAACGTTAATCAGCAGCAGGCCGCTCAACATCAGCAACAGGCCGCGCCAAAATTTTCGCACACCTTACACTTCCTTTGCTGTAATTTTTCCGCAATTATCCCACCGGCCAGCACGGGCTCCGTGAAGTATTAAACCTGAAGCGGTGCTGGATGCTTCCTTCACGATTCTTTCATAAGTAGTACTTATTCAGTGTACAAAAAAAGCGGCTGCCTGAGCAACCGCTAAATCTTATTTTTTCTTGCGGCGGGCCTTACGCAAGGCCTTCAGCCGCTTTTGCTTATTCTTCTTCATTTGCCGGGCCATTTGGTTCATCGCCATTTGGCCCATCTTGCCGCCCGGCATTTGGCCGCCCATCATGTTTTGCAGCCCACTGAAGTTCCCGTTGGTGACCTGCTTCATCATCTTGCGCATCTGATTGAATTGCTTAATCATGCGATTGACTTCAACAATCGGTCGTCCGGCCCCGGCGGCTAAGCGCCGGCGCCGACTTGGGTTCATCAGATCCGGATTCTCCCGTTCGGCCGGGGTCATCGAGAGGATGATCGCTTTGATGTGGGCAAACTGCTTGGGATCCAGGTTCACATTTTGAAGGGCGGGGTTGTTAGCCATCCCCGGAATCATCTTCAAGAGGTTTTCCATCGGCCCCATCTTGTTCAGTTGGTCCATCTGGGCCAAAAAGTCATTGTAGTCGAAGGTGTTTTCCCGCATCTTCTCCATCGTGGCCTGGGCTTGTTCCTCATCGAAATTCTTTTGCGCCTTTTCGATCAGGGAAAGCATGTCCCCCATCCCGAGGATCCGCGAAGCCATCCGGTCGGGGTGGAAGACATCGAGATCTTCCATCTTTTCCCCTTCCCCGACAAACTTAATCGGCTTACCAGTCACGGCCCGAATCGACATGGCAGCCCCACCCCGGGTGTCACCATCTAACTTGGTCAGAACCACCCCGGTAATGTCGAGCTTGTCATTGAACCCTTCGGCGGTGTTGACCGCATTTTGCCCGGTCATCGCGTCGACGACCAGCAAGATTTCATTCGGGTTGGTCAAGGCTTTGATTTGGGCCAGTTCGTCCATCAGCTTTTCATCGATCTGCAGCCGCCCGGCCGTATCGATTAAGACGTAATCATTGTGGTTGGCCGCCGCTTGAGCCATCCCGTCCTTAACAATTTGGACTGGATCAACCTCGGTGCCTTCTTCAAAGACCGGCACGTCAATCGTGGCCGCCACTTGTTGCAACTGCGTAATTGCGGCGGGCCGGTACACGTCGGCGGCAATCATCAACGGCCGCGCGTTTTCTTCGTCCTTTAACTTCTTCGCCAGCTTCCCCGCCGTGGTCGTCTTCCCGGCCCCTTGGAGCCCGACCATCATGATGACGGTCGGAATGTGGGGCGCCTTAGCCAGGGGCGTCGCCGTTTCCCCCATCATTTGGGTCAATTCTTCGTTGACGATCTTGACGATTTGTTGGGCGGGGTTCAAGCCCTTTAAGACTTCGGCCCCCGTGGCCTTTTCCCGGACCTTCTTGACAAAGTCCTTGACAACGGCAAAATTGACGTCGGCTTCCAGGAGGGCCAAGCGAATTTCGCGCATCGTTTCACGCAGGTCGGCCTCCGTCACCTTCGGCTTCTTGCGTAGTTTTTCCATCGCCTTTTGGAGGCGTTCGGTTAATCCTTCAAATGCCATTTGAGTTACTCCTCTTCTAAGGTTTCCATCTGAGCGACCAGCGCATTGAGCTGCTCGTCAGCGGGGTAGTGGGTCTTAACGTAGGCTTGGAGGGCATCAAATTGCCGGTTGCGGGCTTGATAATCCGCCAGCAGACCCAACTTTGCTTCATAGGCGGCCAGAATTTTTTCCGTCCGCTTGATATTATCATAAACTGCTTGGCGCGAAACCCCAAATTCTTCGGCAATTTCGCCCAGCGAGTAGTCATCGACGTAATAGAGTTCCAAATAATCATTCTGCTTTTTCGTCAGCAAGGGCTGATAAAACGCAAAGAGGGCGTTAACCCGTTCATTTTTTTCCAACTCCATTTTCCGACCACCCTTTCTGCCCGGTTGTTGTTAACTACTTAGTCGTGACCAAGCCCTTAAACAAGCCGTAGACAAATTCCGCGGGATCAAAGACTTGCAAGTCATCAACCTTTTCCCCTAAGCCCACGTACTTGACCGGTAGGTGCAATTCATTGCGAATTGCCAACACGATCCCCCCGCGGGCCGTCCCGTCCAGTTTGGTCAGGACAATCCCGGTCACATCCGTGCTTTCCTTAAAGAGCTTGGCTTGGTTTAAGGCGTTTTGCCCCGTCGTAGAATCCAAGACCAGCAGCACTTCATGCGGCGCGGCCGGAATTTCGCGGGTCAAAATCTTCTTCATCTTGGCCAATTCGTTCATCAAGTTGACCTTGTTTTGCAGCCGGCCGGCCGTATCGACCAGCAAGATATCATAGTTGGCTTCCTTGGCCCGCTTCACGCCGTCAAAGACCACGGCAGCCGGATCGCCCTTTTCGGGGCCGGTCACAATGTCGACGCCATCGCGTTCGGCCCACACGGCCAACTGTTCAGTGGCCCCGGCCCGGAAGGTATCGGCGGCCACTAAGAGGACCTTCTTGCCGTCTTGCTTGAAGGCGGCCGCCATCTTCCCGATCGTGGTCGTCTTCCCGGCCCCATTGACCCCGACAAACATGATCACCGTCGGCCCTTCTGGCGCCATTTGCAGGCCGGTTTGTTCATCTTGGCCCGCCGCTTCATACAGTTCCACCATCTTTTCGATGATCACGTTAGAAACATCCTGTTTAGTCTTGGCATTTTGCAACTTCACTTCTTCGCGAAGGGCGTCTGAGAGTTGTTGGGTCATTTCAAAGCCCACGTCCGATTCAATCAGCAAGTCTTCCAGGTCTTCAAAGAAATCTTCGTCGACGTGCCGGAAATTAGCCAAGAACTTGTTTAACCGCGCCCCAAATCCGGACCGCGACTTGGCCAGGCCCTTTTCATATTTATCATCCGCCGGTTCTACCGTCGTGGCAGGCTCAGTGGCCGCAGCGGCCCCCTCGGTTGCTGTTTCAGCCGCGCTTTGGGGTACCGGGGCCGCGGAGCTTTCCGCCGCTTCCGACGCACTCCCGGCTGCGGCTGGTTCCGGTTTAACGGCCGCACTCGAGGCCGCCGGCGTGGTATCACCGGCATCAGCAGTGGCACTGGCCACCGGTTCCTCACTGACCGGCGCGGCCGATGTCACAGTTTCCGGGGCTGGAACCTGCACCGTTACCTTAGGCGTTGCGGCAGGTTCTTCTGGTCCATCATCCCCCGCCGCCGGTTGGGGTTCAGCCGACTCAGAGGCTGATTCAGCCGCCGGTTGCGGTTCGTCAGCCTCTACCGGCGCAGGGGCTGGGGCTGCCGGCTCGCTGACAGCCTCACTGACCGGATTGGCACTGCTAGTGGGCGTTGGGGCACCACTTGGTTCACTTTCCTCACTGGTTGGCGCTGCGACTGGTTGTTCCGGCTCGGCTGGTTGTTTCTTCCGCCGGAAAATATCAAATAATCCCATCTTCTCACTTCCTTACTTTGTTTGAGCGGCTTTGAGGGTTTGATCAACGTTGACGGTAATCACCTTGGAGACCCCCGAATCCTGCATCGTGACCCCGTATAAGACATCGGCGTTCACCATCGTCCCCTTCCGGTGGGTGATCACGATAAACTGCGGCCCCTGGTTGCCAAAGCGATCCAAATAAGTGGCAAACCGATCCACGTTGACGTCATCAAGGGCCGCTTCGGGCTCATCCAAGATGGCAAAGGGAACCGGATGAACTTTAAGGACGGCAAACAACAGGGCCAGGGCCGTCAACGCTTTTTCCCCCCCGGACAGCAGACTCAACTGCTGATTCTTTTTTCCCGGTGGTTGCGCGTAAATATCGACCCCCGTTTCCAACAGGTCATGCGGTTCGGTCAAAATCAATTTGGCCTGGCCCCCGGCAAAGACCTGTTTAAACGTCGTGGCAAAGGCCGTTGAAAGCTGCTGGAAGGTTTGGCTGAAGCGCCGCTTGACCTCTTGGTCCATCTTGGCCATCGTTTGTTTCAATTGGTCTTCGGCTTCCAAGAGGTCAGTTTGTTGGGCTGCTAAGAAATCATAGCGTTCCTTGACCGTTTCGTACTCACCGATCGCGGCCACATTGACTTCCCCCAGCTCTTCAATTCCGCGGTGCAACAGCTTGATTTGCCGCTGCAATTCTTCATCCGGTAAATCAACGACTTGCGCTTTGGCCGCAGCCAGGGTGGTGTGATATTGCTCACTCAGGTGGTTTTCTCCTTGGTCAATCGTCTGCTCACACGCCAACCGCTGCTCATTGATGCGGGTCAAGTCATCGTAAGCCACCCGCATCAAACCTTGCAGTCGGTCACTTTCGGTTGTCGCGTCGCCGAGGGTTTGTTCCAGCTGCTCCAGTTGATCATTTAATTCGGTGACCTGCGCTTGGGCTGCCGTCAACTCCGCTTGCAAGCTTTGGATTTGCGCCGCTGAAGCCGTTGGGGTCGCCGTTAACCGTTCCTTGGCCGCCGCTAATTGCTCGTTGAGCGCCTGGGCGGTACTTTGTAAGCGAACCAATTCGGCTTGCCGCTCCGCCACGGCGGCCTGGGCTTGGTGCAATCGTTCGGTTTCCACGGCCAGTGCTTGTTGGGCCTGGTGCCGCGCTTCGGCTTGATCAGCGGATTGGCTGGTCAATTGCGTCAGGGCCGCTTGCTTGGCCGCTAACTCTGCTTTCGTCTGATCCAGTTCGGTTTCCAACTGGTCTGCCGCCGCTTGAGCCGCTTGAACTTGGTCTTCGTACTGACTGTGCTGGGAATCTTGCTGGCTGGTTTGCAATTGCAAGGCCGCAATCTGGCGTTGCAGATCCTGCACTTCGCTCGTGACTTGTTGCAAGTGATCCCGTTGCTCGCTTAACCTTGCCTGGAGGGTCGTTAATTCCTCAGTCGCAGTTTGGCCCGCGGCTTGCAGGGCTTGCCGTTTTTGTTGCCAAGTTTGCACCGCCTGTTCCGCTTGCTTACTGGCTGTGGTCGCTTGTTGGACGGCCGCTTCAAATTCTTGCTGCCGCTTTTTTTGCGTCAACAAGCCGACCCGCTGCTGCTTGGTCTTCCCCCCGGTCATTGCCCCACTGGCGTTGATTAATTCCCCGTTGAGGGTCACAACCCGGAGTTGGTGCCGGCCTAAGCGGGCAATTTCCGTAGCGTGATCCAAATTGTCGGCCACCACGGTGGTCGCCAACAATTGGTCGACGACCGGTTGGTAGCGGGCCTCAAACTGCACCAGATCCACTGCCTTGCCTAACAAGCCTGGGTGATTAGCCACTGCTGCATAGGCGGTCGGAACCCGCCCGCCGCGCAAACTGTCCAGCGGCAAAATGGTCACCCGGCCCCCGCGGGTACGGGTCAGGTAGTTAATAATCTGCTTCCCACTGGCTTGACTGTCAACGACTAAGTGTTGCAACTGTCCGCCCAGGACCGTTTCCAACGCCAGGGTGTACTCCTTGGGTACCGTCAGTAATTCCCCCACGGCCCCGAACAGGCCCGGAAAAGTTTGCCGTTGGCGTAAGACATTTTGCACCCCGTAGAAGTAACCGGTATAATCCGCGGCCATCGCCTGGTAATTTTTTAAGCGGGCTTGCTGCGATTGCAAGGTCCCCAGCGCTTGGTACCATTGCTTTTGGACGGTCTCATACTGCCCTTGGGTTGTTGTTAATTGAGCTTGTAAATCCTGGAGCTGGCCTTGTTGGGCCGTAACCTGCGCGGCTGTCGCTTCTACCGCCGCTTGCGCCGTCGTTAAAGCTGCCTGGCGCGCCTGCAACTGCGCCTGGCGCTGGGCTAAATCGGCGGCGACTTGATCGGCTTGACTTTGGCCCCGCGATTGACTCTGCTTGATAAAGGTTTGCTGATTGTGCAAGGTCGTCAAACTTTGCAACTGCTCCACTTGTTTGGCCCGCAAAGCCTCAATTTCCGCCGTCAATTTTGCTTGCTGGTCGGGTGCTTGGGCCGCTTGTAAGGCCACTAACTGCTCCTTGGCAGCTTGCACGCGGGTTTCATGCTGGCCTTGCGTCTGCTGGGCTGCTTCGACCGCCGTTTGCGCGGCTGCCAACTTGGTCGTTGTCTCGGCTTGTTGCTCCGTCAAGCGGGCGACTTCGGCTGTTAGTTGTTCTTGGCGCACTTGCGCGACCGATTGATCGTTATTCAGTTGGCCGATTTCTTGGGTTAACCGTAAAATTGTGGCTTGCTGTTGGTCCTTCGTGTGCAGCAATTTTTGCCGCTGACTTTGTAACTGCCCCGCTTGCGCGTTCGCCGCGTGCACCCGGGCTTCATAATCCGCCGCCAACTTCTCGGCCTGCTGTTTTTGCGTCAAAATCGTGGTCAAGCGTTCGTTTGCCGCCTCAACTGCGCGGACCGTCGCGGTTTGATCCAAACGATCCAAGCGCTGCTTTTGGGCCACGTAATCCTGCGCTAGCGCCCGCTGTTCTTCCAAGGGACCTAAGCGTTGTTGCAGTTCATAGATAATGTCGTTGACCCGGTTTAAATTGTCATTGGTTTCTGCTAACCGGCGCTGCGCCGTTTCCTTATCCGCCTTATACTTGCCGACCCCGGCAACGGCTTCAATCATCTTGCGGCGGTCCTGGGGCTTACCGTTAAAGATTTCCGCCACCCGACCTTGGGAAATCACCGCAAACGATTCTTTCCCAATCCCGGAGTCAATGAACAGGTTAACGATGTCTTTTAACCGCACACTTTGCCCGTTCAACAAGTATTCACTGTCGCCCGAGCGAAACAGCTTCCGGCAGACGGTTACCTCGGTATACGGGGTGTTTAAATAATGATCACTGTTATCCAGGGTCAACTTTACCAACGCCCGGTTCAACGGGGCCCGATCAGTCGCCCCATTAAAAATGACGTCGACCATCTTATCCCCCCGCAAGGTCTTGGCGGATTGCTCCCCCATTACCCAGCGGATCGCTTCAATAATGTTGCTCTTACCACTTCCGTTGGGACCGATAATCCCGGTGACCCCGGTTTGGAAGTTGATGACCGTCTTTTCCGCAAAGGACTTAAAGCCATCAATCTCTAATGATACCAGTCGCATGCCAATCCCCTACTTTTTCGTGTGTCGTAATGCTTCTAAGGCCACTTGGGCGGCGGCCATTTCCGCGTGTTTCTTTGAAGAACCCGTCCCCTGGCCAATTACCTGACCATTGGCACTTACGTTGACCGTAAAAACCGGTTCGTTTTCACTGCCGCTTTCCTTTAACAAGTGGTAGACGATCTGCACATCCCCATTGCGTTGCAAAAATTCTTGCAGGGTCGTCTTCGCATCCACGGCGTGATCAAACCACCCTTGGTCCAACTTCGGGAAAATGACCCGGTGAATAAACTTTTCTACCGCGGCCCGGCCTTGATCCAGGTATAGTGCCCCGATAAAGGCTTCAAAAATATCACACAAAAGGCTGGGCCGCTTCCGGGCCCCGGCCATTTCTTCCCCCCGGCCGAGCCGGATGTATTGATCAAAGTGGCACTCTAAGGCAAACTTTGAGAAACTGTCCTCACAAACCATTGCCGCCCGCAAGCGGGTCAATTTTCCCTGCGGTAATTCCGGAAAGCGCTGGTAGATGTATTCTGAAACAAATAATTGCAGCACCGCATCCCCTAAAAATTCAATCCGTTCATAGTACTTTAAGTGTTCCTTGGGGTGCTCATTTACGTACGAAGCCTGGGTAAAAGCTTCTGCCAACAGGGCAGTGTCCTGGAAATGAATCCCAAATTCTGCTTGCAAATACGCCTGTAATTCTGAAATCATGGTTATCCTTTCCGATTTTTCCTCTGAGATAGGCCGAAGTTTTTCCACCCATCTCACAGGCCGAATCTATGGTCCTGTTAAAGTGTCAGCCGTTAGAAAAAGGCCCCGACGAAGCTCACTTCATCGCGACCCCACTAGCGCATTCTTACTTCTGGTGGGCAGCGATGTAATCTACCACTTCACCAATCGTGCTCAACTTTTCGGCTTCGCTGTCATCAATTTGGGCCCCAAAAGTATCCTCTACTTCAAGCACAAATTCAACGAAGTCAATTGAGTCCGCGTTTAAGTCTGTTTTCAAGTTTAAATCATCCGTAATCTTTGCCCGGTCAATATCAAAGTGATCCGACACAATTGCGGCAATTTGATCAAAGATTTCTTTCTTGTCCATGCTTGTCAAACCTCTTAATCTGTAATTACTAACTTCTCTATTCTATTAGTTTTCCCCCGGCTTGTCCACGGTTTGGCCATTTTCTTCTGCCGCTTGGAAGTACGCGGCCGTCTTTTGGACGACTTGCGATGTCAACATCGTTTGAATCTGATCAATCGTTGCGACAATCGCTTTTTCATCAGCGGCCCCGTGCGCCTTCACCACCGGGGCCTTCAAGCCTAACAAGACAGCCCCCCCGTAATTCGACGGCGTCATTAATTTGGCAATCTTTTTAAAGACCGGCTTTAAGAACACATAGCCCAATTTGGCCCGCCAGCCACCATTTAAAATGCCATCCTTTAAGAGGTGCAAGACCAATTTGGCCGTTCCTTCCGTAGCCTTCAAAGCGGCATTGGCGGTCCAACCATCCGACACCACCACGTCGGCTTTGCCATGTAACAATTCACTGGCTTCGACATTCCCCACGAAGTTTAAGCTATCATCCGCCGCTAACAGTTGGTGCACGGCTTTATGGAAGCTGTCCCCCTTGTCGGCCTCGGCCCCATTGTTCAACAAGGCGACCCGGGGATTAGCGACGCCGAGAACTTGACTGGCATAAAACCGGCCCAACTGGGCAAATTGCACCAGGTTACGTTCCTTGGACTCGGCATTGGCTCCCGAATCCAGATAGACGAAGCGGGTCGCCTGGGCCGCATTGGGTAAGGCGACCGGCAAAATACTGGTCAAACCGGGCCGGTCAATCCCTTTGATCCGCCCCACGATAAACAGCCCGGCCGCTAAAATTGCCCCCGTATTTCCCGCGGAAAAGAAGGCATCGGCTTCGCCATTTTTTACCGCCATTGCCGCCCGCACGAGCGAAGAATCTTTTTTCCGGCGAATGGCCCGTACCGGTTCTTCCCCCATTTCAATTTCTTCGGTCGTGGGAACAATCGTGATCCGTTCCGGATTGCTTAGCTGGGCTTGGACCGCAGCTGGATCACCAAACAGCATAAATTCCAAGTCGGGGTGTTGGTCGCGGGCCCGTTCGATCCCGTTTACGACCACTTTAGGGGCGTGATCGCCACCCATGGCATCAACTGCAATTTTCATCATCAAAGCCTCCATCGTTTCATTAATCAAAGTGCGTCTGTAAGTTTTGCTGGGTTAAGTAGTGCACCAGGGGCTGATTTTCGTCTTGCTGATCCCACTGCGGTTGTTCTAATAGATTCAACGCATCTTGGCGGGCGTATTGCATCATCTTTAAATCCGCCACTGGATCGGCCACTTTAAATTCTGGCATCCCGGACTGCTTTTTGCCGAGCAAATCACCCGCTCCCCGCAACTCCAAATCACGTTGGGCGACTACAAAGCCATCGGTGGTCGCCACCATCGTCTCCATCCGCTGTTTGCCTTCGCTGGTTTTCGGATCGGCAACCAGCAAGCAGTAGGACTGGCGGCCGCCCCGCCCGACCCGGCCCCGCAATTGGTGCAGCTGGGCCAGGCCAAAGCGATCCGCATCATAAATCACCATCACCGTCGCATTCGGGTTGTCGACCCCCACTTCAATCACGGTCGTGGCAACCAGGACTTGGACCTTGCCCGCCGCAAAATCAGCCATCACGGTCGCTTTTTCATCATTGCTCATCCGCCCGTGCAACAAGCCCACTTGATACTCCGGCTGAAAGTGGGCCGCCAAGTGCTCATATAGGGCCGTCGCATTTTGGACATCAAGTTTTTCGGATTCTTCAATCAGGGGACTGACCACGTATGCTTGCGCCCCCTGTTGCAATTGCGCGGTTAGAAACGAAAGCGCCGCTTCCCCCTGATCACTTTTCAGCCAAGTCGTCTTGATCGCTTTTCGACCCGCCGGCAGTTCATCAATCACCGAGACATCCATTTCGCCGTAAGCCGTAATGGACAGGGTCCGTGGAATCGGCGTCGCCGTCATTGCCAACACGTTGGGCTGCAGCCCTTTTTCCCGCAGCAATTTGCGTTGCTCAACCCCAAAGCGGTGTTGCTCGTCGATGATCGCCAAGCCTAAATTAGCAAAGTGGACCTGGTCTTGAATCAAGGCATGGGTCCCAATAATCAAATTACACTGGCCAGCGGCAATTTGTTTGAGCAGCTCGGTATGCTGCTTGGCGGTCAACGAGCCAGTAAGTAAGGCCACGTTAACCGGCGTATCCGCAAAAACTTCGGCCAACTTAGCGGCATGCTGGGCCGCTAAAATTTCGGTTGGTGCCATTAGCGCCGCTTGATGGCCGGTCAGGATGGTCGCATAAATTGCAATCGCGGCGACAATCGTTTTCCCACTGCCGACATCCCCTTGCAACAGCCGGTTCATCTGAAAGGGACTGCGCAAATCACGGCAAATCTCATTAACCACCCGCTTTTGCGCCGCCGTCAGCTCAAAGGGAATCGTCTTAATGAAGGCCCGCAATTCCTCGTTGTCATACCAGATCTGCAAGCCATCCGCCGTCCGGCGGGCCAAGCGCATCGATTGCAGCCGCAACTGAAACAAAAAGACCTCTTCGTAAGCCGCGGTCCGCCGGGCTTGCTTGGCTTGTTCCCCGGTGGTGGGAAAATGCAGCCATTGCATCATGGTCGGGCGGTCCAATAACTGGTAGCGTTGGCGCAACGCCACTGGGAGCAAGGTTGCAATCACGTGTTGATACTGGTGAAACGCCACTTCGATCAATTGGTGCAAGGTGGCTTGCTTGACGTGCTTATTGGCCGCGTAAACTGCCCCAATCGTTTCTTCACCCGGTTTCACCGTTAGCAGCTTGGTCCCCCACACCTGTTGGCGGGCCCGCTGCCACGTGCCGACCACCGTCACATCCCCGTTCACTTGTAAATGATCCTTAAAGTACGGTTGGTTAAAAAAGATCACCTGCACCACTTGGTGGCCGGTTTGCAAGCGAAAACTCAAGCGACTTTTTCGGTAACCATACCGACTGACAACCGGGGCGGAAATCACCGTCCCGTGTAAAGTCACCTTTTTTTTATCCACCGCCACTTCTAAATTAGTGGGCGCAAAGTCATCGTAGCGGCTGGGATAGTGGGTCAACAAGTCCTCGACCGTGGTAATCCCTAAGGTCGCCAGTTGCTCGGCTTTTTTATCGCCGACGCCCTTTAACGTTGTCACCGGATCTTGTAATGATTGCACACGGCCACCTCCTCAACCATATGTATCGAAAGAAGCCGGACCCAAGTGTTCACTTGCCATCCGACCCTTATTAAAAATTATTCAACCGAAATCAAGTATGGGTAAACTGGTTGATCCCCTTCGTAGATTTGAACATCTAATTCATCATCTTGCGTCAGGATCTGTTCCTTCAGAGCTTCAGCGGCTTCCTTACTGCCGTCGGCCCCGTACAAAATCGTGACCACTTCACTGTCTTCATCCAGCATGGCCGCCACCATCTTTTCGGCGGCAGCTGCCACAGTCGGCGCAACAGCCACAATTTCGCCATCGACGATCCCCATGTAATCGTCCTTGTGGATCGTTTGACCGTTCAATTGGGTATCCCGCACCGCGACCGTAACTTCACCACTGGCCACGTTGCCCAATACGCTTTCCATGGCTGCTTGGTTATCCGCCAAGCTGGCTTCTGGATTATATTCCAACAAAGCACTCATCGCTTGGGCAATCGTCTTGGTATGCACAATCTGAACGGGAATATCCGCCACTTGGGCCGCTTGTTCGGCCGCCATAAAGATGTTGCCGTTGTTTGGCAGGATCAAGGCTTGCTTGGCGCCGGACTGATTGATCGCATCGGCTAAATCCTGGATGCTTGGGTTCATCGTTTGGCCCCCCGCAATCACTTGGGTCACCCCTAAGCTTTGCAAGAGCTTGGCCACCCCATCCCCGGATGCCACGGCAATTACCGCCGTGGCTGGCGTTTCTTGCGGTGCGGCGGCCGTTGGTTGGGCGGGCTGATCTTCTTTCATGATCTCTTCTTGTTGCCACCGCATGTTATCAACCTTGACGGTTTGCAGATCCCCAAATTGTTGGCCCCACGTCAAAACCTTCCCCGGATGTTCCGTGTGGACGTGGACCTTGACAACTTCATCGTCATTGATCACTAACAGACTGTCACCCAAGTCCGCCAAGTAATTGTAGAACGTTTCGTAATCAAAGGCTTGGGTCACTTGCTTGCCCTTTCCAATCCGCACCATCATTTGGGTACAGTAGCCAAATTCAATGTCGTCTGGATCCAACTTACCTTGGGCACTTTGATGGTGCTTGGCGTTGATCATTTCATCCATTTGAGCATTGTCTGGCAATTCATCAGCAATTTCTTCCCCGGTCAAGGCCCCATAAAAGGCGTGCAGGACAAAGGCCAAGCCTTGGCCGCCGGAGTCAACCACGCCGACTTCTTTTAAGACCGGCAATAATTCCGGCGTCTTTTGCAAGGCGGCATCCGCGGCCGCGACAATCGTGGCTAACACGGCTTCTAAGTCATCTGTCTCT
Organism: Limosilactobacillus ingluviei DSM 15946; assembly: GCF_001435775.1. GTDB lineage: Bacteria > Bacillota > Bacilli > Lactobacillales > Lactobacillaceae > Limosilactobacillus > Limosilactobacillus ingluviei. The sequence continues at coordinate 23,917 of NZ_AZFK01000020.1, forward strand.
TTGACCTTGTTTAAGCCCGCTTGCGCCGATTCGCGAACGACGGTTAAAATCGTCCCTTCGGTTGGCTTCATCACTGCCTTATAAGCCGTTTTGGCCCCATTGGCATACGCGTCAACAAAATCCTTGGTCGATAAGGTGGTTTTGCCTTCACAACCCTTGGCAAAGCCCCGGAAAATTTGGGATAAGATGACCCCAGAGTTGCCCCGGGCCCCCATTAACAGTCCCTTGGCCACGCTTTGGGCCAGCTCACCAACCGCGGTGCTGGTCGCTTCTCGTTCATACTTGGCCCCGCTGGCCATTGACATGGACATGTTCGTCCCCGTATCACCATCCGGAACCGGAAAGACGTTCAAGGAATTGATAAACTCAGCTTGTTGATTTAATTTAGCAGCGGCGGCTTGCACCATCTTGCCAAATTCGAGATTCGTAATCGTAGTAACTGCCAAAATTCTTCCTCCAACTATCGCTTAATCATCGCCCAGGACCCGGACCCCTTGGACGCAGACATTAACTTCATTGGCGGTGATCCCAAGCATTGATTCTAAGTTGTACTTAACCTTGTTTTGGACGCTCTTGGACACTTCGGAAATCTTCGTGCCAAAACCGACGATAATGTTAACCTCGACTTCGATCCCATTATCATCTTGCTTGATCACAACACCCTTACTGTAATTATCCCGTTGTAAAATTGAGTTGACCCCATCGCGCAACGGATTGCGACTGGCCATTCCAACGACACCATAATTATCAGTGGCGGCCCCGCCAACGACCGTTGAAATCACGTCGTTTGCAATGTCAATCGTGCCAGCCTTTGTCTTAATCTTTACTGCCATGAAAATGGCCTCCTTTTCGCTCAAAGTCACCATCATCTTATCATAGATAACGCGCTGAAAAAAGTTTCGCTCCCCGGCGGGGGGTAAAAAAATAAGCCGCCCGCTGCGGACGGCCTATTTCTTAGTGAACGCGGGTAACCTTACCCGACTTCAGCGTACGGGCTGAAACGTAAACCTTCTTTGGCTTACCATTAACTAAAATGGTTGCTTTTTGCAAGTTTGGCTTCCAGCTACGACGACTTGAGTTCAGGGCGTGCGAACGCTTGTTACCGAAGCGTGTCCGTTTACCGGTGATATAATCCTTAGCCATCTGGGGACCCTCCTCTCCTCATCAATTTTCTCAGTAGCGCCTAAGCGCTGTAACTCACCTAAATAATTTACCATAGCAACCGGGACTTTTCAATAGTTTTCTTTCAAGTAATTTACCTTGACAGGAGCAAAAGCCTACCGGCGGGCCGTCGCTGGGCTGTCCTTGCTTTGAATCACCGCAACAATCCCGCTTTTAAACGAAAAGTGATTCACGGGTCCGGCAAATTCATTGCTGGACCACGAGATCGGAATCGGGGCATCATAGTCCGTCAACCGGTACTTTTCATCCGGCAAGGTCAAGCCGGTCACCGGGGTTAAATTCACAAAGGCTAAATACTTCATCCCCGGCAATTGATGCAAGGTATGAAAGCCGGGCCGAAAATAACGGACTTCATTTTGTCGGTCGATGATTACCAATTTTTCTAAACAGGGCTGAAACTCCGCCATGAGGGGAAAGTACAAATTCGCCAATAATTGGTCCAAGCGCCCACCCGTGGCCCCAAACAGATTGATTTGATCCGCCTTTAATTCCTCCAACGCTGCTTTGACCCCAATTTGGGTATCGGTATAATCCTTTTCCGGCGGGTAAAAACGGACTGTCGGCACCTGGGCCTGGAGGGCCGCTAGCTTCGCTGGCTGGGTCGAATCAAAGTCGCCTAGGGCCATTAGGGGCACAATCCCCCGCTCTAATAAGTACGTCGCCCCATAATCAACCCCGACCCACGGCTCCGCTTGCCGCGCTAGGACAAGTGCTTCTGGAATTTCTTGGGCGGGGCCCCCCACCATTACGTTGACGATTCGCATCCTGCTTCCCCCGCTTCTATGGTCAGTCAGTGACAAAAAGCGCCGGCCCATTGCCGACGCAAAAAATTTACTTGGTGGCTGCCTTGATTGCGTTGATCCGTTCCGCTGGATCAGCGGCCCCGTAAACGTAAGAGCCCGCTACGGCCACCGTGGCCCCAGCTTCGTAGCAAGGAACCACCGTTTCGGCGTTGACCCCACCATCAATTTCGATGTCAAAGTCGTAACCGTTAGCTTGCTTCAATTCGTTTAATTCGGTAATCTTGGCCACCGTTTCCGGCAGGAACTTTTGGCCCCCAAAGCCTGGGTTCACCGTCATGACCAAGACTTGGTCCACCATGTGCAAGACCGGCTTAATGGCTTCAACTGGCGTGCCGGGGTTGATTACCACTTCCGCCTTAACCCCACCATTTTTGATAATTTGCAAGGCCCGGTGAATGTGTTGGGTCGCTTCAACTTGAACCCCAATAATGTCCGCCCCGGCTTCAATGAAGTCTGGCAAAATGTGTTCCGGATTTTGAACCATCAAGTGGACGTCCAAAACCATCTTGGAAATCGGCCGAATTGCCTTCACAAAGCCCGGCCCATACGAAATGCTTGGTACAAAGGTCCCATCCATCACATCAATGTGAAGGAACTCGGCCCCGGCTTGTTCAACCTTTTCAATGTCCTTTTGCAAGTTAACGTAATCCGCACTCAAAATCGAAGGTGCAACCTTAATCATAAGAAACTCTCCTCACTCTTAGTAAATTGGCTTTTGGTTGACAATCAAGTCATGGAATTGACAATAATCATCATACCGCGACGGCATTATTTTACCATTTTCAAGCGCATTTTTCACGGCACAACCCGGTTCTTTTAAGTGTAAACAGCCCCGGAATTTGCATTCCGGCGCCAAGGCTTGAAATTCATAAAACAACTGGGGTAAATCATTAACCGTCATTGGAAAATCTTCATAGGACGAAAAACCTGGGGTATCGGCAACCAGCGCCCCGTTAACCTCTAGCAGGCTGACCGTCCGGGTTGTATGCCGGCCCCGCTTGAGGGCCTTAGAAATTTCGCCGGTTTTAAGGTTTAATTCCGGCGCTAAGTGGTTTAACAGCGTCGATTTCCCCGCCCCGGTCTGGCCCATCATCGTGACCACTTTCCCGGCCAAGCGACTGGTCAGTTGATCCAGGGTCGCTTGCGCAAAGGGGGCTTCATCCAACCAGACTTCATAGCCGATTGCCCGGTAGCCCGCCGCTACTTTGGCTAAGTGCGCGTATTCCGCCGGGGACAATAAATCCGTTTTGGAAAAATACAGCAGCGCATCCACCTTCTGCCAAGCCAAGGCCACTAACTGGCGATCCAATAAATTCGGCGAGAAATCCGGTTCCTTAGCAGCGGTTACCACCACGGCCGTATCAACGTTGGCCACCAGGGGCCGGACAAGGGCGTTTTCGCGGGGCAAAATTTTTAGCAGGTAACCCTCTTCGCTGAATTCCACGTGGTCCCCCACCAATGGCTTTTGCCCCTTTTTGCGGAAATTGCCCCGCGCCCGGGTCCGATAAACCTGGCCATCGGCTAAAATGTCATAAAAGCCACTTAATGATTGTTGAATAATTCCGGTTTTCAAAAATTACCTCCTTTAGGTCGTCGTTAACCCGTGATATTGGTTGCACTCATAATCGTCCGGCCATTGCGAATCACCTTGTAAGCCCCCATTTGGTTGTCCCGGAGGGTAAAGGGCACGTAAATGACCGTTTCTTGGTTAATGGTAATGTCTTCGTATTCCATCGTTAAGTTGTGATAAGCATCGCTGATGTAGACCTGGACCCGATTCTCTTTGCGCCCGTTGTTACTGTCAAACGGAATACTGATCTGAATGTTGGTCGTCTTCAGCTGATCCCCTGACGTCGCTACGGTCACCGTAAGCGTGTCACCTTGGGCCAGCGTTGAACCGGCCTTTGGCGTTTGGGCCAAGACCCGGTTGGTGGCCACGGTGGTCGACTTCTTCTTCGTTTCCGTCAACTGCAACCCATGCTCGTTGGCAAAGGCTTGGACGTCTTTAATATCCTTATTCTTAAAGTTAGGAATTTTAATTTGTTTCCGCCCAGCACTAACCGTTAAGGTAACCACCTGCTTGGTCGGTTGGATCGTTTTGCCCGCCGTTACATTCTGCTTGATAATTTGTCCCTCGGCAACCTCATCAGAATATTTCTTTTGAATCTTCACGGTAAAGCCAAGGTTTTCAAGCTGTTGTTGGGCTTGATCCACATCGGTCCCCACTAAATCTTTCATTTTCCAGTGGGCCACCCCGTCGCTGACCACCAAGTTGACTGCCCGCCCATAGCGGACCTTAGCGGCACTAGCTGGCTTAATCACCTTTCCTTTGGCAACCGTCGCACTGTTTTCCCGGGTAATAGTCCCGATCTTCAAATGATGGTGGGCCAGCACCCGGCTGGCCTGCACAGGCGTCTTTCCCGCTACCGATGGCACGGCAATCGGGCGATTAAAGTACCATAAGCCCCCGAGCGCCATTACAATTACCACGGCCAACGCGACTAACAAGCCCCGCAGCCAGTTGCTATGTGCTTTGGTCGGCAATGGAGCCAGTTGCTTGGTGTCTTCTTCAGAGTCGTCTTGGGCAAGTTGTTGTTGGGCTTGGTGATCGGCCGCTTTTAGTTCCGCTAGATCTAATACCCGGGTCTGGTCATCACAGGCGTCATGTTCTTGAAAGCGGGGCTCGGCCTCCCGACCCGGATTCAGCGCCGTCTTTAAATCGGCCGCCATCGCCGCCGCCGATTCATACCGTTGTTGCGGTGACTTGGCCGTTGCCTTATACACCACATTCGCCAATGGTTGCGGAATCGCCGGGTTGATATCACGGACAGATGGCATTTCATCCCGAAAGTGTTTCAAAGCAATTGAAACCGCCGTTTCGCCTTCAAATGGGACATGACCGGTCAGTAATTCAAATAAAATAATCCCGAGGGAGTAAATGTCCGACCGCTCGGTAGCAATGCTGCCCCGTGCTTGCTCGGGCGACAAATAGTGCACGGACCCCACCAAAGTATTGGTTTGGGTCAACGAATTGGCCGTTGACGCCATGGCAATCCCAAAGTCCGTAATTTTAATGTTCTTATCTTCATCAATCAGGATGTTTTGGGGCTTAAGATCGCGGTGAATAATCCCATGGCGGTGCGCCGTCTCAACTGCCGCCAGTACCTGTTCCATAATATCCACCACTTGGGGGAGCGGAATGGGATAATTCTGCTTGATAAAGGCTTTCAGATCGGTTCCTTCGACGTATTGCATGACCATATATTGCATGCCATGGTCCGTTCCCACATCATAAACGCCGACGATATGCGGATCATTGAGTTGGGTCGCCGCCATCGCTTCGCGTTCAAACCGGCGCTGGGTCTTCGGATCATCCCGCAAATCCATCCGCAACAGTTTCACTGAAACTTTCCGTTCTAAGACTTGGTCATAAGCAAGGTATACATTTGCCATCCCACCCTCACCGAGTGGACGAAGGATCCGGTACCGGTTGTTCAGCTTGTATCCGGATTTCATACTATTCCCTTTCTTGGTCGAACTCGCCAACTAGTACCGTGATATTATCCAGGCCCCCAGCATTATTGGCCAAGGCTACCAAGCGCTCACATTTCGCCGTGACCGTTAACGTCGAATCTAATAAAACCGCTGTTAACGCATCATGTTCAACCATCTTGGAGAGCCCATCGGAGCACAATAAAAGCTGGTCCCCCGCTTGCAAGACAAAAGCATTCACCTCGACTTCGGCATCGGGTGAAACCCCGATGGCCCGCGTAATGATGTTCTTTTGCGGCGAGCGACGGGCCTGTTGCTCAGTCATATCACCATTTTTTACCAGTTCATTGACTAGGGAGTGGTCAACGGTCACTTGGTTTAATTGCCGGTCGTGCAAAATATAGCCCCGGCTGTCACCAATGTTGGCCACGACAATGACCCCCTTAGGCAAGGTCACTGCCGCCACCAAAGTCGTTCCCATCCCCCGGTAGTTCAACTTTTCGTTTGCTTTTTTTAATAAGAGTTGGTTTGCCAGCGTCACTTGGTCTTGCAACCATTTTTTAGCATGCTTGACACTTTTGGGTGCGCTTTGGCAAAAGTTCTGACCAAGCAAGCGAACCGTCGTTGCGGCCGCGATGTCACCACCGCGATTGCCACCGATCCCATCGGCAATTACCGCTAATTGACGCTTACCATTTTCAAAGAGCGCCACCCGGTCTTGATTTTGCGACCGTTGACGGCCGATGTCAGATAAGTAATCAATTTTCATTGGTCCATTAGTAAATCCCTTCTACTCGACTCGTTTCAAAGTGGCAATAAAGAATCCATCCGAGCCGTAGTCACTTGGTAGAATCGTCAGCGTTTTCGCTGGTCGGTCAGCTTTTAGGGCACGTGCGGTTTGCGTTTGTTCTAAGGCAAAATTGGGGTGCGCTGCCAAAAAGGCGGCCACCGTTTGATCATTCTCTTCTTTCAGAATGGTGCACGTACTATAAGTTATTATACCGCCCTTTTTAATTTTTGGGGCAACTGCCGCCAAAATTGCCAATTGAATTTCATGCAACCGTTGACTGTCGCGGAAAGTTTTTTGGTAACGAATTTCCGGTTTTCGCCGCAGGAGGCCCAGCCCGCTGCATGGAGCATCAACCACTGCCGCATCTAAACTGCCGTCAGCCAAGAAAGCCAACTGCCGGGCATCGCCTTGCCGCGCTGAAACGCGCGTCGCCAAACCCAAGCGCGCCATGTTCTTTTGAATCAACTTCACCTTGTGGTCATGAATATCCAGCGCTACCACCTGACTAGCGGGCTTGGTTAGGGCCGCAGCGACTTGTCCCGTCTTGCCGCCCGGCGCACTGCAAGCGTCCAGGACCAAGGTGGCTTGACTTAAATCGCAAACCTGAGCCAGACTTTCCACTGTCAACATGGCACTTTCGTCTTGCACTGTCACAATCCCTTGGGCAAACGCTTGGCTGGCCAATAAATCCCCACTCTGGACAATCAGCCCATCGGCCGCCACGTGACTTGGCTGCGTCTGGACCCCTTCGGCCGCCAGTTGAGCCTGGGCTTGCGCCAGACTTGCCTTGGCGCGGTTCACCCGGATGCTCAAGCGCGCGGGTTCATTAATTGCCTGGCCAATTGCCGCCACCGTTGCCAAATCATATTCGGCGGCCAGCTGTTTGACCAACCACGCTGGCAAACTGCTAGTCAAACTGATGCGCTGGATCGGATCGGAAACGGCCGCAAAGTCAGGCCAGCCGGCTTTTAAGGCCGCGTGCAAGACCCCGGTCACAAATTTGCGGATCCCGGCATTTCCCCGCCACTTAGCGATTTCAATTGCTTCATTGGTCGCCGCAAAAGCGGGGACCCGTTCTAAATAATGGTACTGATAGAGCGTTATTAATAACAGCTGCTTGACCCACGGATCCAGTTTCCGGCGGGTGAATTGGTGCAGCCAATACTCCAAGGTTATTTGATGTTGTAAGGTTCCGTAGACGAGCGTGGTCAATAAATGCTTATCGGCAACCGTTAATTGGTGTCGTTTTAACACCTGGTTTAGTTCCAAATTCGAGTACGCGCCCTGCCGGTTAATCCGTTCTAACACCGTCACGGCTAAATTGCGGGGCGAATTTTTAATCGTTGTCATCAGTAATTGCTTGCACTCCTGCCTTTAAATTTTGGTGACCATTTAAGTATGCCGTGATATCCATGGCGGGCTTGCCGGCGGGCTTCAGCCGATCAATCCGGTAGGTCGTCCCTTGACCACCCGCCAAAATCAGGGCATGCTTTTCCACCCGGACAACCGTCCCGGGTGCTTGGGTCGTGGTTTCCACCAGAGGAGTCGTGGCCAGCAGCTTCGTCACTACCCCATCAATCACCATGTTGGCCAGGGGCCGCGGCCGTAACGCCCGCACTTTGGCATCAATCAACCGGGCCGGCAACCGGTAGTCAATCCGTTCCTGTTCGGTCGTAATGTTGGGCGAAAAGACGACTTGACTTTCATCTTGGGGCTGGGCTTCAATCTCACCAGCCAATAACTTGGGCAGCGTGGCCATGAGCAGATCCCGCCCCAAGTAACTCAATTTTTCAAACATCGTGCCCGCATCATCGGTGGCTTCAATTGGCAGGGCTCGCTTGGCCAACACCGCGCCGGCATCCATTTGCTTGACCATGTACATAATCGAGACTCCCGTCTCTGCGTCCCCATTCATAATGGCGTATTGAATGGGCGCTCCGCCCCGGTACTTCGGCAATAAGGACCCATGAACGTTGATTGCTGCCACGCGGGCGGCAGCTAGCAAGCGGGTTGGCAAAAATTGGCCGTAAGCAGCGGTAATCATTAAATCCGGTGCCATCGCCACCAGCTCGTCCAATTCCGCGCTTTGGCTGAGCTTGGCTGGTTGGAAGACCTTAATTCCGGCCGCTTGGGCCACTTGTTTGACTGGGGACGCCGTCAATTGGTGTTTGCGCCCCACCCGGCGATCGGGTTGGGTCAACACGGCTTGTACGTCGTAAGCCGGGTCCGCCAGCAAGGCTTCTAAAATCGGTACCGCAAACTGCGGGGTTCCCATAAAGACAACAGATGTCATTGTCATCATCCTTTCATTGGTTCGATCGGTTTCACGTGAAACGGTTACATAAAATATTGGGGATCCGGATCAATTACAAAGTGAAGCTGCCGGTCGCGCTGGATCTCATGTTGCAGCTCCGTCAACAATTGGTGCAGGGCCGGATCATGCCGGTACTTGATCACAATCTGATAGTAATACTGATTTTTAATGCGCGCAATCGCCCGGGGCGTCGGGCCCAAGACCACGGTCTCAGGCGCCAAATGCCCCTGCAAACGCCGGGCCAGCTGATGAATCACTTTGGCCGCCGCTTTTTCTTCGGGATGGGCCACCATCAAGCGCACCGTGTAAAAATACGGCGGGTACTGCGCTTGTTTTCGCAATTGCATTTCCGCACCAAAGAAGGCCTCATAATTGCCCGCCTGAGCCAGTTGGATCACGTAATTATCGGGATTGTAAGTTTGAATAAAGACTTGTCCCGCTTTATCCGCCCGCCCGGCTCGGCCACTAACTTGAGCGAGCAGGTCAAAAGTCCGCTCACCGGCCCGAAAATCGGGTAAATCCAGGCCCGTGTCAGCATTCAACACCCCCACCAAGGTGACATTGGGGAAATCCAGCCCCTTAGCAATCATTTGCGTTCCCAACAAAATATCTGCTTGGTGCTGGCCAAAGGCTTGTAAAAGTTTGGCATGCTGGCCTTTGCGCCGGGTTGTGTCCACATCCATCCGAATTACCCGGGCGGCTGGCAAACGGTGTTTTAGCTCCGCTTCCACTTTTTCCGTTCCCGTCCCATAATAGCGAATTTGGCGACTGGCACAATGGGGACACCGTTGCGGAATGGGGGCCTCAAAACCACAGTAGTGACACTTCATATTCTGCGTGGCCAAGTGTAAGGTCAAGGAGATATCACAGTTCGGGCACTTCAGCACATAGCCACAATCCCGACACATCATAAACGAGGAGAAGCCACGCCGGTTTAACAACAGGATACTCTGCTCGCCCTTGGCCAAACGCGCTTGCACGGCCGCTAACAAGGCCCGGGAAAAGTTGCTTTCGCCCCCTTGGCGCGGTTCTTGGCGCATATCAACGACCGTTACCGGTGGCAGGGGTTGCTGATTAACCCGGTGGGTGAGGGTCAGCAAGTGATAATTGCCGGTTTTGGCCCGGGCATAGCTCTCTAAGCTGGGGGTAGCTGATCCTAGCACCACGGCGGCGTGGTGGTATTGCGCGCGCCATTTGGCTACTTCGCGCGCATGATAGCGCGGCGCGTCCTCTTGTTTATAAGAATTTTCGTGTTCTTCATCAATCACAATCAGACCCAGCTTCGGCAAGGGGGCAAAAATGGCGGACCGGGTCCCCACCACTACTTGCACCTCCTGCCTTTGAATCCGCCGCCATTCGTCATACCGCTCGCCGTTTGAAAGCCCGGAGTGCAAAATGGCCACTTGCTGCCCAAACCGGCCGCGAACCCGTTGCACCATCTGCGGCGTCAGGGCAATTTCTGGCACCAACATTAACGCGGTCTGGCCGTTAGCCAACGCCGCCGCCATCGCCCGCAAGTACACTTCCGTCTTGCCACTCCCGGTCACCCCTTTTAAGAGGAAGGTAGGGGCCGTGGGCGCTTGAATGCCCGCTTGGATCGCCGTGACAGCTGCCGTTTGTTCTGCGTTCAAGGTCACGGGCCGGTCCGCGCCTTTCGTTTGCCTCATCGGGGTCCGCAGCTGCTCTACCAGGCTCTTTTTCAACCAGCCCCGTTGTTCCCCTAACCGAAACGTGGCCAAACTCAAGCCAGTTTGCTGTCGCGCAGCTTTTAGCGGTACTTTTTGTTCACCCAAGCCTTGCAAGTAGACCAACAAGCGTTGCTGAGCCTTGGCATTTTTGGGTACCGTGGCCAACAACTCCTCATAGGCCTCAAAATCCAACGTCGCTTGCAAAGCGGTCACCTGCTTGGCACGGGCTTGATCCTCAACGGCATACTCGATTTGGACCTTGCCGGCCCGCTTCAATTTCACCAGTTCATGCATCGCCGCCGGATCAGTCTGCACCTGGGCCAAATCCAGGGTCGCCGCTTCGCCAAACAAGCTCTGCTGTAACTGCGGATCAAATTCATCAATCACCCGGACCAACCGCTTGGTCTTGGCCTTCAAAAGGTTAGGCAGCATGGTATACAGGCAGCTGATCCAAAAGGCATAGGTATGATCGGCCAGCCACTTGCTCAGCGCTAACATTTCTGGATTCAAAACCGGCGTCAAGTCCATCAGGGCCGTGAGCTCCTTAAGCGCTCCTTGGTAGGCGCTCTCTGTTTGTCCCGTGGCCACGACAAAGCCCTGGACTTCCCGGTGCCCCCGCCCAAAGGGGACAATTACTCGCATCCCCGCTTCAACTTGATTAGTTAACCGTTCGGGCACCAAGTAAGTATAGGGCCGGTTGGTCTGCATCGTTGGCACATCGACAATTACTTGCACCGTTTGCAAATTGCCACCCCCTTAACTCACTTCGCCAAGCGCGCCGCTAATAGTGCTACCAGCCGGTGGCCGACTTCTTGTTTCGTTAACAGGGGCCAAGCTTGCGGCGCTTGGTCTGGGGTCAAAATCGTAACTTGATCGGTTGCGACACCAAACCCACTCCCCGCTTGGCTGACATCATTGGCAACAATATAGTCAGCGTGTTTCTTCGCCAATTTTTCTTTGGCATGGGCCAATAGGTCATTAGTTTCGGCGGCAAAGCCCATTATTACCTGGGTCGTTTTTTTGGCCCCCAGCGTTGCTAAAATGTCGGGATTTTTCACCAATTGGACCGTGAATTCTTCCTGGCCAGCTTGTTTTTTAATCTTTTGGTCGCTAACCGTCGCCGGGCGAAAGTCCGCCACGGCCGCCGCCATCACGACCGCATCGACCGTCGGAAACGCGGCCTGCGCCGCCGCCAACATTTCGGCCGTGGTGGTAACTCGTTGCACCGTCAAACGGGGGTGGATGGGCAGGGCTACTTGAACCGAACCAGCAATTAAGGTGACCTTAGCCCCCGCCGCCAAAGCCGCCTTGACAATTGCTACCCCCATTTTGCCAGACGAACGGTTCCCAATGTAGCGAACCGGATCCAGCGGTTCCCTCGTCCCACCAGCGGTCACTAGGAGGTGCCGGTTGGCTAACCGCGTTGACGCCGTCAAAAAGGTGGTGACCGCGGTCACAATCTCCGCTGGCTCCACCATCCGGCCCTTTCCGGCATATCCTTCGGCCAACATCCCCGTCGTGGGGGTCAAAATCTGTTTTCCATCCGCGGCTAATTGGGCTAAATTGCGCTGCGTCGCTGGATTCTCCCACATGTGGGTATTCATCGCCGGGGCAACCATGATTGGGGCACTGGTCGCCAATAACGCGGCCGAAACCGCATCATCCGCGATCCCCTGGGCCATTTTGGCCAATAGATCCGCACTGGCCGGGACGACTAAAGCTAAGTCGGTCCAATCAGCCCACTCAATGTGGGGCACCGGACCTTGGTCCCCTTGCCACAAGTCCACTAAGACCGGAGTATGGGTCAGGGCGTAGAAGGTCGTTGGACTGACAAATTTGGCGCCCGCCGCCGTTAGTCCGACCCGAACTTGATGACCAGCTTTTTGTAACTGGCGGACCACACTGACCGCTTTAAACGCGGCGACACTGCCGCTGACATACACCGCAATTTTTGCCATTGCTGTTCCACACCTTTCTCATTACGCAAAAAGCGCCAACGAACCCGTAGCTTGCCAACGACCATTTTTGAACCCAAGAACGGCCGCCCCAAAATCACCAGCTGTCAGCTTCGTCAGCGCCTTGATATTTAGTTATTACCGTCAAACGGGTTAGTCTTCATCCGGCGTACTTGGATTTTCATCAATTGAAACCAACCCCGCTTCAATTTCTTCCAAGGCCATCCCGACGGACTTCGTTGAATTGTAACGGTTCAATAATAATGGCTTGTCCTGTTCCAAATCAACCGGTTTATCCGAGTTTTGGGCCCGATCTTTATCCGTGCGGTACTTATCAATTTCATGAGCCCGCTTGCTGGCCAACATAATCAATGAGTAACGGGAATCAACTTGCTTCAACAATTCATCGACTGAAGGGTACAGAATCATTTGTTTGAATCTCCTAACATTTCTAAGTAGTCTGGCATGACACGAGTTACCCGCAAACGTTCGCTGCGGATAATTTCTTTGATCTTTTCAACCGCGTTTGGCACTTCGTCGTTAACCACCGCGTAGTCATAGTTTTGCATCATTTCAATTTCTGAAAAGGCTTTGTGGATCCGCTTGTTAATGACTTCCATGCTGTCCGTGCCCCGGTGAATCAAGCGTTGCTTTAATTCCATCAAATCCGGCGGCGTCAAGAAGATAAAGACCCCGTCCGGTCGCTTTGAACGAACTTGCATGGCCCCGTTGACTTCGATTTCCAAGAAGACATCCTTGCCGGCATCCAAAGTCTCATCAATGTATTTTAACGGGGTGCCGTAATAGTTGTCAACGTACTTGGCATACTCCAACATCTGCCCGGTTTGAATGTTGTTTTCAAATTCTTCCTTTGAAACAAAAAAGTAATCAACCCCATCTTTTTCGCCCGGGCGTGGTTGCCGAGTCGTCATTGAAATTGAGTACTGAAAATCATTACCTGGTTGGTCAAAAATTGCCTTCCGCACCGTTCCTTTCCCTACCCCCGAAGGACCGGAAAGGACAATCAACATTCCGCGCTTTGTCATGAATCACAAACTCCTAACCATATATGAACGTATTACTTTTTATTTTGCAATACTCTGGGCTTGAATTCAAGTCCTTTATCAAGAAAGTCCCTGCCCGGCAACGAACCAAATTTTGAATCTCTGCTTGCAATTTTAAACAACCGTTCGTATAATTGAATTGCAAACGATAGTTCGGAGGTTGTAGAAAATGCAAAAACTTAATCCCTCTTTTATCAATCACGGAACAGCTAAATTACTTACCCACCTTAAGCCCCTCTTTGAAGAACCCTTCTTCGAACAACAGCCCCCCGTCACCCTCCTGCCGGTCGAACCCCTTTTCCAACGCCAACTCTTTTTAAAAATGGCAATTGACCAGCAACGCGAAGTCTTTGTCCAGTTAATGCCCGCCACGGCAGCTGGCTATCCGATTAATGTCCGTGGGACCATCAAGGCTTTCGATGAGCAACGTTATCTGTTAACCCATCAAAACCAGACCTACTTTTTTACTATTCAACAACTTCGCTACATTGCCGGCTAAGCCCTTGTTCTGCCCTTCCTAAGCTCGTATAATTTTTAATATCAACTTTTTTGGGAAAGGGATCGAACTATGTTTGGAACACTCGTGAACGTGGCCGCCATTTTAAGCGGCACCACCCTTGGTTGCTTATTAAAGCACGGTTTAAGCCAACGCTATGAACAAGCGCTCTTTGACGCGATGGGCCTCACCGCCCTGGGGATCGGGGTGCAATACATTGCCACCAATTTACCGCACAGTCACTATCCGGTTTTATTCATTGTCAGCCTGGCCCTAGGCGCCGTCAGCGGCACGGCCCTTCAAATCGACGAACGCTTTAACCGGGTGGTCGCGCACTTTGGCGCCGCCCGGGTTGGGCGGGGGATTGCGACTGGCTTATTGCTCTACTGCATTGGCGCGCTCTCCATCGTTGGCCCCGTGATGGCTGCGATTAAAAGTGACCAAACGATGCTGTTAACCAATGCCAGCCTGGATTTTGTCACTTCCATCGTCTTTGGGGCCAGCTTTGGGTGGGGAATGCTCGTCTGTGCGCCGGTCCTCTTTTTATGGCAAGGCGGGATTTTCTTAATTGCCCGTTACCTGTCGGCCAGCTTCTTTTCGGGCGCCTTAGTCACGGAATTAGCTGCGGTGGGGGGCTTTTTGATCCTCGCCTCCGGTTTGAGCATTTTAAAAATCAAAGCGATTAAAACCTTAAATCTGCTTCCCGCCCTCTTGATCCCGATCCTCTTTTTTATCGGGCAAATGCTGTTAAAATAAGCACCAAAAACGGTTCTACAATATTTGGTACTGATGGGAGTAAAATCCTGTTAGTACCATTTTTATT
>NZ_AZFK01000021.1 GCF_001435775.1 Limosilactobacillus ingluviei DSM 15946
GCGACAAAAGTGACCTACTAACCGTATTTTTACCCTTAACTTAATGACATTAATTTTTAGATATGTCGTGTGTCAATTCCCAAAAACGGCCAAAACCAAAAGTAATTTTTCAAACCAGCGGTACCGTGGCACAAAAGTAAGCAACCTAGCTATTCCGCCCGTTAAATTTTTGCTACAATTGGTCAGGACGTCCAAACGTGATTGACGCTAAAAGCTGCGATTTGGGAGGAAATCTACCATGAAAAAGTTACTTACGCTCGGAATAACCCTACTATGAGGCTTCAGTCTTGCCGCCTGTGGCGCTTCCCCTTCCGCTCAGCACAACGCCAATGAGGTCGATGGTCCCCTCACTAAAGTGGGCCAGTACACCAAAAGTGACGCTACTGACCCCAAAGTAACCCTGCTGGCGATCAAGCACTATGATCGCACCTACCAATTGGACGGGGCCACGATTAAAATCAAGACGGCAAAGCTGCTCCAAATGGACGCTGCCACGAAAAAGCAGCGGACTGATTACGAGACCAACCTCGGCCAAGACCTGGGCAAGAAATTTTACGTGTACCAAGTTGAGTATGTTTTGACCAACACGTCGGATCAAAAAATTACTTCCAATGGGTTTGAGGTCATCAATCCCCAGGGCGAGCAACTCGCCACTAATGATGGCGCCGCCGATCTGGCCACTAACGCTAGCATCCAGCCCAAGGCTAAAAAATCCGGCACTTTAATCGCCATCGCCAAAAAGAGCGATCAAGGGAAGCTCGATCAATTCAAGCTCGTGTCCCCCGAATTAATTGACGCAGCAGCCCACACAACCGCTGAGGCACAAACCATTGACTTGCGCAAAAGGGCTGGTAACACCAGCCAAACGGCATCGGCCAATTCTTCATCGGATGAGCAATCAGCAACGCCGGCCGCTAACAGTAATCAACAAACGGCCGCCTCATCCGCCGACCATGCTAATGGCGACGATAAGGTCATGGTGGCCGGCCACAGCTTCCACCACGAAACCTTTGCCGGTACCGATATTTTAGTTGGCGACAACGGTGAGGGCGAAGCCGGCGAATGGGCCGCCAATAATCCGGCCACCCAAAACGACGCCAACGTTAAGGCCCAGCTAAGTTCAATCTATGGTAATAACTAAGTCCTTGGCTAAGGCAAGTATTCACTCCAAAAGTAGTCTTAAGCTCACAAAAGCGGTGCCACCCTACACGGGAGCACCGCTTTTTTAGGCATAAAAAAGAGCCCCCAACTGGGAGCTCTGTTCGGTAATTAGATGTCGCGACGACGTTCCGCGATCCGCGCACCCTTACCAGTCCGTTCACGCAGGTAGTACAGCTTAGCACGACGTACCCGACCGTAACGAACAACTTCGATCTTTTCTACCCGTGGGGAGTGAACTGGGAAAGTCCGTTCCACCCCAACCCCGTTACTGATCTTCCGAACAGTGTAGGTAGCGGAGATGCCAGCACCGTGGCGCTTGATAACAACCCCTTCAAAGATTTGAACCCGTTCCCGGCTCCCTTCAACGATCAGGGCGTGAACCCGAACCGTATCCCCGGCCCGGAAAGCAGGGATGTCACTACGTAATTGACTTGCGGTGATCTTTTCGATCAATTGATTTTGACGCATTTTATTTATTCCTTTCATCGGCATTCATTCTTTCCCTTGGGAACAGCGGAATACCGTTTATCCGGCTAAACAGCCTTTAGTAATATAACACATCTCCCCCACCGATGCAAGGGTAACTTATTTTTTCCGCTTCACCAGCACCGAGTGGCGGATCCCGTAGCCAAAGTAGACCAACAGCCCAATGACAAACCAGCCGACCATCAGCAATTTGGCATCGACATCCAGGTTCCAGAAAATAACCGCCGAGAACAGCGCCGACAGGGCTGGTAAGACCGGGTATCCGGGCATCTTAAACGAAGCTTCCGGCAAATCGATTCCTTCGCGCTTGCGCAAAGCGTAGATTCCCAGTGATACAAAGATAAAGGCCACCAACGTCCCCGCTGATACCAAAGTCGCCAGGAAGGTAAAGGGAAAGACCGACCCGAGGACCATTGCTAGCACCGTAATCGTCCACAGCGCATGATTCGGCACGTGCTTATCATCAATATGGCCCAAGCCCTTGGGTAACAAACCATCGCGGCCAAAAGCATAAATCAATCGTGACGAAGCCAAGAGGATCGCAATCAGCGCCGAAAAAATCCCAACCAAGGCCACTACCGACAAGAGATTGGCGACCAAGGGATGGCCAGCTTGGCGCAGGGCCCAGGCCGCGGGTTCGGCATTATTGGCATAGCGGTAGTACGGGAACATTCCGACCAAGACCAGGGAAACGGCGATAAAAAAGCCCGTCCCTAACACCAAGGTTCCAATCAGCCCGCGGGGCATCGTCTTTTGGGGGTTCTTAGTTTCGGCGGTATTGGCCGCAATCGCATCAAAGCCAACGTAGGCAATGAAGATCTGCGAAGCCCCCGCCATAATCCCGCTGAGGCCCCCAAAGGTCGTCCCCGGCCGGTGCGGCGGGATAAAGGGGGTGTAGTTTTGCGGGTGCAGGGCCGTCACCCCGACCGCCACGAAGAGAATGATCACCAGCAGCTTGATCGCCACAATCGCGTTTTCAATCCGGCTGACCTGGTGAACCCCATGGGAAACCAGCCACCCGACCAACAGGATCGCCAACGCGGCAAATAAGTCCAGATACGAACCCTGGTGGGGATTAAAGCCCCTGGTCAAGGCCACTGGCAGCTTAACCCCCAGCGAAGCTAAGAATCCCTGCATATACGCTGACCAGCCCGAGGCGACAAAGGCGACCGAGATGAAGTATTCCGCCAAGAGCGCCCAGCCAGCAATCCAGCCAAAGAACTCCCCAAACAAGACATTCATCCACGAAAAGGCCGACCCGGCAAAGGGTAAGACCGACGAGGTTTCCGCGTAGGCCAACGCCGACAAGCCGGCCCCAACCGCCGCAACAATAAAGGCCAACGGCACGGCCGGGCCGGTGTGCTCAGCCGCCACAATTCCCGGCAAAGTAAAGATGGCCGTGCCGACCACCATCCCGGTCCCCAAGCCGATTAAATCCAAGGTCGTCAAAGTCGGGGCCAAGCTGCCGTCTTTTAATTGGTAAGTCGCGGGATCCTCCCGCAACAACAAGCGCGCAAGTAACTTTTTCATCTATTGGTCACCTGCTTCTTCTAAGCGCAAGTCCTGCAGCATGATCCGCTGTTCTGGGGTCAGCGGGGCGGTTTCCAAGAGGTCCGGCCGCCGCTCCAAGGTCCGGCGCAGGGATTCTCGCATCCGCCATTCGCGGATCTTTTGGTGGTTCCCCGAAGTCAGGACTTCAGGCACCTTCATCCCGCGAAAATCCGCGGGCCGCGTGTACTGCGGGTATTCGAGCAGCCCGTTAGAGAACGAATCGCCCATCGGGGAGGCCATGTTGCCCAAGACCCCTGGGACAAAGCGAGCGGTCGCATCGATCATCACCATCGCGGCCAACTCGCCCCCGGTCAAGACGTAATCGCCCAGTGAGGCTTCATCGGTCACCAGGGTCCGGATCCGTTCGTCGTAGCCTTCGTAGTGCCCACAAATAAAGGTCAGGTGCTCTTCTTGGGCCAATTCGCGGGCGTAGGCCTGATCAAAGCGCCGGCCGGCCGGATCGAGCAGGATCACCCGGCCTTTGGGGTACTGGTCCTTAGTTTCGGCTTCAATGGCCGCCATCGCATCAAAGATCGGCTGGGCTTGCAAGAGCATCCCCGCTCCACCCCCGAAGGGCGCATCGTCGACGTGATTGTGCTTGTCAGTGGTGAAGTGCCGAAAATCAGTGACCTTGATGTCTAAGAAACCATCAGCTTGGGCCCGGCCGACGATCGACTGGCCCAACGTAGCGTTAAACATGTCCGGAAAGAGGCTTAAGATATCAATCCGCATTATTCCAACCCCTCCATTAATTCGACCGTCACGACCCCGGCGGCTAGATCAACGTCTTTAACGACGTCGTCAATGACGGGTAACAATAAGTCCTTTTGCCCCGGCCGCTGAACGACCCAAACGTCGTTGGCCCCCGGTGCCAAGATTTCTTTAATCGTCCCTAAAGCTTGCCCAGCCGTCGTCTCGACGACCAGGCCAATAATTTGGTGGTAGTAGTACTCTCCCTCGGCCAGTTCGCCTTGCGCTTCTTCGGGTACCGCTAAGTAGCAGTCCCGGAAGGTCTGGACGTCATTAATATTGTCGTACTCCTTAAACTTCAGCAGCTCCATCCCCTTGTGGGCGCGAGCTTGTTGGATCGTCACCTCCACCGGGATGTTCCCTTTTAAGATCACCAGCTGCTTGCCAACTTGAAAGCGGTCCTCGGGAAAGTCCGTCGTCACCATGACCTTGACTTCGCCCCGAATCCCGTGGGTATTTACAATTTTCCCAACGTGGTAGTAATTCACGTCTGCCTCCTTTAGCTCGTTAATTCAAGTGGTTCAGTAGAAAAAAGGGCCGCGACAATTACTCGTCACGACCCCTTCATTAATGGCGCTGGTCATTGATTACCAACCTAATTTTCTTTGCGTTCACCCGCTTATCCCGGGCCCCTTCAACCAGGGTCCGTAATGCCGAGATTACGTGCCCCTGGCGACCAATCACCCGGCCAACGTCAGCCGGATCGACGTCGAGAACGTAATTAATGTAACGCTCATCTTCCCGCGGGGTAACCTTGACGGCGGTTGGCTTTTGCACCAAGGGCCGTACCAAGGTTAACACTAACTCTGAAAAATCTGTTGTAACCATTAACCAATCCCATTACTTCTTAGCGTACTTAGCTTCGTGGAACTTTTGCATAACCCCGGCCTTTTGGAACATGTTCCGGACCGTGTCGGAAGGTTGTGCCCCCTTTTGCAACCATTCCATAACTGCGTCTTCGTCGAACTTAACTTCCTTTGGCGTCGTCAATGGGTTGTAAGTCCCCAACGTAGTGATGAAACGACCGTCACGTGGTGAACGTGAGTCAGCAACCACGATCCGGTAGAATGGGCGCCGCTTGGAACCCATCCGCTTTAAACGAATCTTAACAGACATGCATTCACACCTCCTTGCCCTTTATTTCTAACAGGTAATAATATACCAAGTTTCCAAATGATTGTAAAGGATTTTTTCTTGACAGGGGCAAAAAAGATTTTATTTGGCCTCCGTCCCCTGCTGTCCCAACGCCTGTAAGTGGGCGCGATGATGGATTCCCCAGGCGTGCAGGGCATCCAAAGTTGGGATCAACTCCTGGCCGTGGGCCGTTAGGCGGTATTCGACTTTGGGCGGCACGGTCGGATAGACGGTCCGCTGGACCAGATCATCCGCGGCCAGCTCCCGCAGGGTCTGGGTGAGCATTTTTTTGGTCACGTCCGGCAAGGCCCGTTGCAGATCCGAAAAGCGCAGCACCGGCGTGGCCCGCAACTGGATCAAGACCGGAATCTTCCACTTTCCCAATAAACTGTCCAAGCCCGCATCAATCCGGCAATCGACAGGTTCAAAGGCCATGGTGGTTCCCCCTTTGCGTTTTTTCTACATTATAGAAGGTCCCCCGCGTCCTGCCAAGCCAGGTGGTTTCTTAAAAGTAACCTGATACCTTCAAAGTGCCGTCTTTTCTTCCTTCCCTGGCTCGGTTATGATACTTACATAAAGTAAGAACGAACCACGGAGGTGCTCACTATGACCATGACAGATTACCGCATCCACCCGGAAAACGGCCTCGAGATCGGCATCTACACCCTCGGGGACCGGATGCCCGACCCTAACACCGGCCAAATGCCCAGTGAAAGGGAACGCATTGACCACCTGATTGAAATGGCGACGACCGCCGAAGCTGTTGGCCTGGACTACTTTGCCCTCGGCGAAAGCCACCAGGAATTCTTCGTCAGCCAGGCCCACGCCGTCATCCTTGGCGCGATTGCCCGGGCGACGGAAAAAATTAAAATCGGCTCCGGGGTTACCGTCGTCTCGACTTCCGACCCTGTCCGGATCTTTGAAAACTTCGCTACCTTAGACTTGCTCTCCAACGGCCGGGCCGAATTAACCGGCGGCCGGGCGTCACGGGTGGGCCTCTTCAAACTCTTGGGCTACGATCTGGCCGACTACGAAGAATTATTTGAAGAAAAATTTGATTTGCTCTTGCAGCTCGCTCGTCAGGACAAGGTCACCTGGTCCGGTAAGTTCCGCGCGCCCCTGGAGGACGCCACCGTCTACCCGCGGCCGTTAAACGGGACAATGCCAATCTGGCGGGGAGTCGGCGGCCCCGCCCAAAGTGCCATCAAGGCTGGGATGGCCGGGGTGCCGATGCAAGTGGCGATGCTGGCCGGACCGGTCTCGCGCTTCAAACAAACGATCGACGTCTACCGCGAAAGTTTACAGCGCCACGGCTTTAATCCCGCTGATTTTCCGGTCACGACCGGGGGGCTGTTCTATTCGGCTGCCGACATGCCAAGTGCCTTGCGGGCCTATTACCCCTACCTCAATGAAGGAATGAAGAAGGCCAACGGCTACGGCTTTAATAAACGACTCTTTGCGATGCAACGCGACCCGCAAGAAGTCATGCTGATCGGCGACCCGGAACAAATCATTGAAAAGCTGCTCTACCAATACGAAGAATTTGGTATGCAACGCTACATTGCCCACATTGATTTTGGTGGGCTGCCACACCACGAAGTCCTCAAGCAAATCGAAATCTTAGGGACCAAGGTCTTGCCAACCGTCAAAAAATACACCCAAACTTATCCCGGAGGTCAAGTCAAATGAACATCGTTTTAGTCGCCGGTGCGATCACCGGTAGTAAAACCGCGACCGTCTTAACCGCCCTGCAAAAGGAACTGCAAATTCAGGCGCCCGCCGCCAAAGTCACCCTCTTGGACCTGCGGCAACTGCAACTGGTCTTTAGCGACGGCCGCGACTTCCGCGAATACGAGGGGGATACCCGCTACGTGGCCGAAACGATTATGCAAGCCGACGCGTTGGTCTTTGGCTCCCCCGTCTACCAAGCTGGGATTTCCGGGGCCCTTAAAAACGTCCTCGACCTCCTGCCGGCCCGAGCGCTGGCCGATAAGGTGGCCACGGCGGTAATCACTGCTGGTAGTCCGCGCCACTTTTTAGTCGCCGACTACCAACTCAAGCCGATCCTTAACTTCATGAAGGCCGTCTTGCTGCCCAGCACCCTTTACGTTGAAGAAAAGGACCTCGCAGGCGATCAGATCGTGACCGATGAAATCACCAGCCGGATCAAACGCTTGGCTCAGGACCTGCTGTTAACCACCAAGACCTACCAGGCCCAATTAGCGGCATTGG
This sequence comes from Limosilactobacillus ingluviei DSM 15946, assembly GCF_001435775.1. GTDB lineage: Bacteria > Bacillota > Bacilli > Lactobacillales > Lactobacillaceae > Limosilactobacillus > Limosilactobacillus ingluviei. The sequence continues at coordinate 7,315 of NZ_AZFK01000021.1, forward strand.
AAGCCGACCTCTTTTAACTCCACCAAAAAACGCCGTTCCCACCGGAACGACGTTTTTTCTATTGCTGCTGGTCTTGGTCAGACTGCCACTCAATTTGGTTGGGCATCTTACGAAAGGCCAAGTAGAGCCCCGCCAGCCAGGCCAAGGTAAAGATCAGCGCCAGTAAGGTCTCTTTTTCAAAGCACAAGACCCCGAGCACCATCGCTAAGAAGATTAAAATCAAGTAATCACTCAAGGGATAGAGCGGCATGGCAAAGCGGGTTTGGACCCAGTGCTGCTTTTTAAAGCGCAGGTGCGCCCAGACGATCGCCGCCCAGATAAAGAGGAAGCAGGTCGTCGCCACCGAGGTCACCAGGACAAAGAGCTGGTTGGGGATCACAAAGCTCAAGCCCAAGGTTGTCGAAATCATCAGGGCTGAAAAAGCCAGGGCCCGGGCCGGCACCTGCCGCTTGGACAAGCGACTGAGGCTTCGCAGCGCCGGGTTTTTGACGTCGTGGGTCAATTCCGCCAGCAAGCGGCCAGTCGTGTACAAGGAACTGTTGCAGGCCGAGGCCGCCGCCGTTAAGACGACAAAGTTCACCACGTCGGCTGCCCCGGGAATCCCGATTTCTTTAAAGACCATCACAAAGGGACTGTTATTGGGATCGAGCCGGTTCCATGGATACAGGGTCATGATCACCGCCAAGGCCCCGATGTAAAAGAGAATGATCCGCAGTGGGATCGCATTAATTGCTTTGGGAATCACCCGGGCCGGGTCGGCAGTTTCCGAGGCCGTCATCCCCACCATTTCAATCCCGACAAAGGCAAAGACGACCATTTGAAAGGACAGCATAAAGCCCGAAAAACCGGTAGCAAAAAAGCCGCCGTGCTTGACGAGGTTGGCCACCGAGGCCCGCTCGCCGCCGCTTTGAAAGCCCATTAACACTAAGCCAATCCCAATCAAGACCAAAGCGATGATGGCGACAATCTTAATCATCGCAAACCAAAATTCGGTTTCACCAAAGGCCGAGACGGTCGCGAGGTTCAGGCTCAACAATAAGCCCAAGGTCAACAACCCCGGGACCCAGATTGGCAAGTGGGGCAACCATAAATGGATATAGGTCCCAATCGCGATGATTTCCCCCATCGCCACGGCAATCCAACAGGCCCAGTAGGTCCAGCCGACCACGGCCGCAATCCGCGGGCCCAAGAAGTCCTTAATCGCCTCAATAAAGGAGCGGTAGTTCAAGTTTGCCAATAAAATTTCCCCGAGCGCCCGCATCAACAAGAAGCACATGATTCCCGTAATAATGTAGGCTAAGAGAATCGCCGGGCCGGCCGAATGGATCGACTTGCCCGAACCCAAGAACAGCCCGGTCCCAATCGTCCCACCCAGGGCGATCAGCTGGACATGGCGGCTCTTGAGGCCGCGGGAAAGCTCTTGGGGCTGATCAGTTTGCGTTTTCATATTTTTTCCTCCGCGTATCATCTAACTTGGAAGTCTTTATTTTAGCATGATTCTCATTTGATTTTAACCGATTTTTCATTTTACGTCGAATCTTAAGTTTCGCCCCGCCCCAACTTTAAAAACCGCGGTCAACTAAAAAAGCGGGGCCCCCTTTGGCGCACCCCCGCTTGCTCTAGTTGTCTGTTTTCACCAGCCGCTGCTTAACCAAACTCGGATCGGTCTTGCCCGGGTTGAGTTCCACCAGTTTCCCGGAGGCAATGTAGATAATCCACTCGGCTAAGTTGACGATGTGATCGCCCGCCCGTTCCAGGTTGCGAATTACACCCATGTAGGTTTCGTAAGCCGGGATCCGGTCGTGATTGGCCATCATCCCCGCCAAAATCGCCTTTTGCTGGCGCACATAAATGACGTCGACTTCCAAGTCCTGGTTAGCGACTTCATAAGCCGCTTGTTCATCATTATTGGCGTAGGCATCCATGACCTTTTCCAACATCTGCCGCACTAATTCCGTCATTTGTGAAATTTCTTTTTCAATCGCCGGCACGTGGTGGACCTGATTTAAATTCACCGTTGCCCGGGCGATATGGGTCGTGTAGTCCCCGATCCGTTCCACATCGTTGCTGGCCTTTAAAATACTGATGATTTCGCGAAAGTCGCTGGCCAGGGGTTGTTGGAGGGCCATCACCTTCAGGGCCCGCTTTTCCAAGCTGACTTCTTCATCGTTAATGTCTTGGTCGCGGTTTAAGACGTGCTTGGCCAGTTCATTATCGTGGTCAATAAAGGCCTTGGTGGCTTGATAGAGTTGCTCGCTAGCATCAATCCCCATTTCCATAAAGCGCGACCGTAACTTCTTTAATTCTGCTTCAAAGATAACGCTCATTTCTTTACCTCACTTTTCCTAGCCAAACTTGCCGCTCAAGTAATCCGCCGTCCGTTGCTCGCTCGGGTTCATAAATAATTGGTCGGTTGGTTTAAATTCTACCAGCTTGCCCTGCTCAAAGTAAGCCGTCCAATCTGAAATTCGCGAGGCCTGCTGCATATTGTGGGTCACGATTATGATCGTAAATTGCTCTTTTAACTGGGCCAGGGTGGCTTCGATCTGGTTGGTCGAAATCGGGTCTAAGGCACTGGTCGGTTCGTCCATCAGGATGATTTCCGGCTGGGTGGCCAGGGTCCGGGCAATGCACAGCCGCTGCTGCTGGCCCCCAGAGAGGGCCTGGGCGCTGGTCTGCAGCCGATCCTTGACTTCTTCCCAGAGGGCGGCTTGCTTAAGGCTTGCTTCCACCCGTTGGTCTAAGACGGTACGGTCCTTTTCCCCGCGCAAGCGCAAGCCGTAGATCACGTTTTCATAAATTGACATCGGAAAGGGGGTGGGTTGTTGAAAGACCATCCCGATTTGTTGGCGGACCCGGTAAACGTTGGTTTCGGGCCGGTTGATGTCGACGCCGTGGAAATTAATCTGGCCGGTCACCGTGGCGATTTCATCGTTCATCCGGTTCAAGCTCCGCAATAAGGTTGACTTCCCTGACCCCGAGGCCCCGATCAGCGCGGTAATCTGGTGGGCGGGAAACTCCATGTTGACGTCGGTGACGACTGGCTTTTCCCCGTAAGCGACGGCGACGTTTTGCACTGCTAAGGCAATTTCATTCATGCTAAAGCATCCTTTCTGCTGGTTATTTGCGCAAGCGCCGGGCCAGGTAATTCCCCAGCCCCCGGGCACTCAGGTTAAAGATTAAAATCGTCAAGATCAAGACAGCCGCGGCCCCACTGGACACTGCGGCCGCATCGGGAATCAACCCTTCGGTATTGACCTTCCAAATGTGGACGGCCAGGGTTTCAGCCGGCCGCATCGGGTTCAAAAAGCTGGTCGGCGCAAAGGGATTCCAGTTGGTGTAATCGACGTTGACCGTGCTCTGCCCGGCGGTGTAGATCAAGGCGGCCGCTTCCCCAAAGATCCGGCCGGCACTTAAAATTGCCCCGGTCAAAATCCCCGGCAAGGCCTGGGGCAGGACGATTTTAAGGGTCACTTGCCACTTGGGCATCCCGAGGCCTAGCCCGGCTTGGCGTTGCAAGGCCGGCACTTGCTGGAGGGCCGTCTCGCAGGCCCGCGTCAAAAGCGGCAGGTTGATGATCGTCAGCGCCAAGGCCCCGGCCAAGAGAGAGAAGTCTAACCCCCAGCGCAGGACAAAGACCAGGTAGCCAAACAACCCGATCACAATCGACGGCAAGGAACTCAAGACTTCAATCGCCAGGCGCAAGGCGTTGGTCCAGCCATTTTGCGGCGCGTATTCACTCAGGTAGATTGCCGCCCCCAAGGCCAGTGGGACCGCCACCGCCAGGGTCAAAATTACCAGGTAAAAGGAGTTAAAGAGTTGGTCAAAGATCCCCCCGCCACTGGTAAAAGCCGACGCCGAGCTGGTCAAAAAGTGCCAGGAGACGTGGGGTAGCCCGGTGATCAATAAGTAGGCGACCAAACTGATGACGATTAAAGCGGCGATCCCAGCCAAGCCTAGGATCAATCCCGTCGCCAGGCGATCTTGTTTTTCTGCTTTTTGCATATCATTTCCTCCAAATTATCAGCTAGCCCTTTTTCGTAACCAAGCGCATCCCGAGGTTGAACAATAAGGACATCGCCAGCAGGACCAAGGCCAGGGCCCAGAGGGCATCGTTGGCGGCGGTCCCCATAATCGTGTTCCCCATCCCGGTCGTTAAGACGCTGGTCAAGGTCGCCGCCGAGCTCTGCAGGCTGGTCGGCATGATCGCCGCATTCCCAATCACCATTTGGACCGCTAAGGCTTCCCCGAAGGCCCGGGCCATCCCGAAGATCATCGCCGTTAAAATCCCGCCCCGCGCGGCCGGTAAGACCACCCGGTGGATTGTCTGCCACCGCGTCGCCCCCAGACCCGCCGAGGCTTGGCGTTGTTGCTTGGGGACGGCTTGCAAGGCTTCAATGGCCATCGAGGTCATCGTCGGCATGATCATCAGGTATAAGACCCCGACCGCGGCGACCAGGCCAAAGCCGGTCCCCCCGACGAGCTGGCGAACGGCCGGCACGATCACCGTCAGCCCCACCAGCCCGTAGACGACTGAGGGAATCCCGACCAGCAGCTCAATGACCGGCTGAAGGAGTTTCTTGGCGACGGGTGGCAGAATTTCGGTCACTGCCAGGGCCACCGCCAAGGCAAAGGGCAGGCCGATGAGCCCAGCCACCACCGTCACAATCAGGGAGGTGACGATCATGGGGGCGGCGCCAAACACGCCGGCCCCGGGCGCCCAGGTCGGGCTAAAGAAGAATTCGGTGAGTTTCCCTTCCCCGGTCGTAAAGAGGCGGACCCCCTTGGCAATTAAGAAGAGCAGAATCGTCACCACCAGCGCCCCGATCACCAGCAGGGCCAGGCTGGTCAGCCAACGACCGCGGCGTTCCTGTTGGCGTTCCTTCGAAGCCCCGGTCAAATAAGTATGCCAATTTTCCATGATTACTTTCCTTTCACTGGACTAAGCTTGCCGTGGGCATCCCGGTGCACTTGCATCTCATCGACGCTGACGTAGTGGGCCTTAGGGACCAAGGTTTGTTGGACCGTTGGCGAAGTCAGGTACTTAACAAAGGCGCGGGCCGCCGGGCTGGCGTTTTTCCGGAGGTAGACGTGTTCGTAAGACCACAGCGGCCAGCGGTTGGTTTGAATATTGGCCGCCGTCGCTTTTACCCCGTTCAAGGTCAGCGTCTTAACAGTTGAATTGACGTACGGCAGGGCGACGTAGCTGATCGCCCCCGGGGTGTTGGCGACAATTTGCTTGACGGTCCCGTTGGAATCTTGTTCCTGGGCCGGTTTCGGCGCTTGCCCCTTTAGGATCAAATCTTCAAAGGCCAACCGGGTCCCGGACCCGTCCGCCCGGTTGATGATCGTGATTTTTTCATCGGGGCCGCCAACGGCTTGCCAATTGGTAATTTCCCCGGTAAAAATCCGGCGCAGCTGGTCGGTCGTCAAATTGTTGACCTTCAACTTTGGATTAACGATCGGGACAATCCCGGCGACGGCCACGATATGGTCTTCGAGCTTAGTCGCGTCAATCCCCTTTTTTTGTTCGGCGTAGACGTCCGAAGAACCGAGGTCGACAGCCCCAGCTTGAACCTGGCTGAGCCCGGTCCCCGAGCCACCCCCTTGGATCGTGACGTTCACCCGCGGGTGCTGCTGATTAAAGCCCGGTACCGCCGCTTCGGCCAGCGGCTGCAGGGCCGTCGAACCAACGTTGGTGACCTTCGCCTGTTTGAGTTGACCGCTGGAGTGGGCGCTCCAAGCGCCCCACCCCAAGAGCCCGACCACAATCACCAGGAATGCGAGCCATCCTTTTTTCATGCTTGATCTTTCCCTTCCGTGGGGTGATTCACCCCGGTTGTTTTCCTTGTCACATCATGGTACAAATAAAGCATACTGAAGCGATGTAAAGCTTTACCCGGAAGAATGTAAAGGTTATGTAAATTTAGGGGGCGACGACGATTAAACAGCTACTGGTACTTTCCAAGGATCAAGCTTTTTTGGCGCGGCTGCATAAGGCCGGGCAACAAAATGACTGGCAGATTACGGCCTTAACCACCGCCACCAGCATCGTGGTCGCCTTAAACCAAGCCGATTATGACGGCCTCTTATGGGATCTGGCCGCCAGCAATTTAGACACGACTTTGGCGACGGTGATGCTGATCCGGGAGACTTTCGCTCACCCAATCATCGCCATTGCCACGACCCCTAGTGAACGCGAACAACGCAAACTCTACCGGGCCAAGGCCGACGCCGTGATCGATCGCACGCTGGCCATGAGCGTCTTTAGCGCCCTGTTTGACCAGCGGACTTGGGTCTACCAAAACGCCCCCGCGACGGTGGCCACCCCCACGCCGGCCGCGCCACCGACCACGACCTACCAATTGGGAACCATCACCGTCGATCCCACTAATTACACCGTTACGAAAAATGGCCAGGCTCTAAACCTGACCAAGAAGGAATTTCAACTGTTAGTCTACTTATTGGAGCACCAAAACCAAGTCCTCAGCCGCGAGCAACTGCTCAACGGCGTTTGGGGCTACGACCTGCTGGGCACTTCACGGATCGTGGACATTCACATCTCGCACCTGCGCGATAAATTAGAGGACGATCCCAAACAACCCCAGTGGCTCAAGACCGTCCGCGGCTTTGGCTACCGGCTGGAAAAATGAGATGAAGGGCCAGGCTGGTGATGGTACCACTTTTCGACCCGGCTGACCACCCAAGTCGTCCCATGCAAAATTGGCCCCGTCGTCAAGGCGACCAAGCCCAAGATCGCCCAGCCGCGCAAGCTCGGCCAGGTCAAGCCAAACAGCCACGGGGTCGCTAAGCTCCCGCCGGCCAGGGCCAGGAGACAACCAGCGTAAATCAAGCGCCGCACTCGATCGAAGGGCTGGCAGGTCCGGTACAAGACGCGTAACCCTACCAAAATCAAGAGTAAGACGGCAACGGTCGAATAATCGGCGTAGGTCAAGTTAAAGACCTGGGCCAAAGCAACCATCATCCCCACCACAATCACGTCCGTTAAGCCCCCCGGCAGGGCCAAGAACATAACGTTGGTCAAAAAGTGGCCGCGCAGGCGTTCATGATTCGGCTGCAAGGCTAAGAAGAAGCCGGGCAGTCCGATCGTGACCAACCCCCATAAGGACACTTGGGCCGGCTTGAGCGGGTAGGTAAAGATAAACGCAACCGCTAAAAGGGCCATCAAAAAGGAAAAGAGGTTCTTAACCAAAAAGAGGCTGGCCGACTGCTGGATGTTATTGACCACCCGCCGCCCTTCCAAGACGACCGCTGGCAGACAGGCAAAGTCCGAATCCAACAAGACCACTTGGGCCACGTGGATAGCCGCCTCGCTGCCCGAGGCCATCGCAATGCTGCAATCGGCGTCCTTTAGGGCCAAGACGTCGTTGACCCCATCGCCGGTCATCGCAACCGTGTGACCCTGGGCTTGCAGGGCCTGGATCAATTGCCGCTTTTGCTCCGGGGTGACCCGCCCAAAGACCGTATGCTTGGCCGCGGCGGCCTGCAGCGCCGCGGGCGTCCGTAACGTCGTCGCATCGACAAAGTCCGCCGCCCCTTTAATTTGCGCCGCTTGGGCCACGGCGGCCACCGTCGCCGGATTATCACCGGAAATGACTTTGACCGCCACGCCCTGTTGGCGGAAGTAGGCAAAGGTCTGCGGGGCTTGGGGCCGGACCGGGTTGGTCAATTGGACGTAGGCTAAAGGGGTTACCGGCCCCTGAAGTTGCGTTGCTTGCAGCCCGGCCGCCTGGCCAAAGACTAAGACCCGTTGGCCCCGTTCCCGGGCGGCCGCCACGGCCGGGGGTAGGGCAACGCTATTCCCCAGCACAAATTCGGGGGCCCCGATCACATAAGTGGTCGCCCCAAATTGGGCTGCGCTATACTTATTGCGCGAGGTAAAGGGCAGGACCGCCGTCGCCTGCGCCGGCTGCGGGGCGGGAAAGGCCGCCTGCAGGGCCTGCATCGTGCTGTTATCCGGGGCCAAGACGCTGAGCAGCTGCGTCATTTGGGCTTGCACCGTTTCCCTGTTCTGACCAGCCGCGGGTTGCCACGCCGTAACTTGCATCGTATTCTCCGTAATCGTGCCGGTTTTGTCGACACACAGGGTATCAACCCGGGCCAGGGTTTCGATGCTTTTCATCTCGTGCAATAAGACCCGCTGCTTAGCCAAGCGACTGGCACTGACCGCCAGGGCCACGCTGGCCAAGAGATACAGGCCCTCGGGAATCATCCCCAAAATTGCGGCAACCATCGAGGTAATACTGTCGTGAAGACTTTCATGGTTGACGGCCCACCCCTGCCAAACCAACAGGATCCCGAGGGGCACCAACGCCACCCCAATCACCTTGATCAATTGGTCCAAGGAGCGAATCATTTCGGATTGCTCAGCGTGGGGCGTCGCCTTCGCCGCTAAGGTCAGCTGGTTAATGTAGGCGGCCGCGCCGACCGCGGTCACTTGGGCCCGACACGCCCCGGCGACCACAAAGCTCCCCGACATCAAGGCGGTCCCCACCGACTTTTTGATTTCGTCGGCTTCCCCGGTCAACAGGGCTTCGTTGACCAAAACTTCGCCGGCGCTGACCTTGGCATCCGCCGCAATTTGATCACCGGTCTGGTACACCACGATGTCATCTAAGACCAGCTGATCCACGGCAATCTGCTGGCGCTGGCCGCCCCGGATCACGGTCGCGTGGGGGACGTTGAGCATCGTGAGTTCATCCAAAATCTTTTTCGCGCGCACCTCTTGAAAAATCCCGATCAAGGTGTTGGCGATGATAATCGGCAAAAAGGTCAGGTTGCGAAAGGATTGGACCACACACAGCAGCACCGTCAGCACCACAAAAATCAAATTAAAGTAGGTAAAGACGTTGGCACTAATAATTTGTTTGACCGTCCGCACGGGCGGCGCCACCGCTTGGTTCACCTGCCCAGCCGCCTGGCGCTGGGCCACCTGGGCGGCGGATAAGCCTTGGTTCGGATCGACTTGCTGCGGCATCTGACTGCCCCCTTTCTGGCTCGTTACCCTTATTTTATCATTTTTCATCCCCGCTGGATTTTTGTGAAAGGAGGCCCACATTGGTAATAGCAACTTTTCGGCACCGTTGGCAGGCCTGGCGCTTGCAGCAGGTTAGCCAGCGCTACTGCCGCCGCTACGCACAACCAACCTTACAAACCACCCTGGCCACCCAGCTTGCCACCTTGCGCCGCGAAGGCTGGGATGTCTCTGCCTGCCGCGCTTACGTCACGGCGCTGACCAACCAGCGGCCCGCCCCGGCCCCTGCGGCGCAGTTGGACCGGGCGTGGCGTCAGCTCCATCGCGTCGGCAGCGACCTTTACACCACCATGCTGCGGGCCAGCCGGCTGGCTCCTGCGGCCAAACTGCGCTTAATGCTGACGGGGCACTTACAAGCGGCCGTTGATCCGCACGGCTTTTTACAGTTGAACGCCACCGGCCAAGCGGCCTACCGGTTCAGCGCACAGCTCAACCCACTGTGTGATTATTACCCCCTGGTGCGCCAGCTGGTCTGCCAGGCTTACGGCCGGACCGGGCTGGGGCGTGATGCCCTGGGCCACCAGCTCCACTGCTTTCGCTCCTACCTGGATCGGGCTGCTCTGGCCTACCTACGCGCCTACCCTCACCCAGCACCGGCTGCAACGGATTACCAACGCCTTTTACAATTTCTCACCGACCACCAGCTCCGCGCTGATTACACCACGAACGCCAGCTTGCACAACCGCACGGCCCAGCCCTTTACCTACCCGCACAACATGAAGGTCCAGCTAACCGCCAACGATCCCGCTTGGCGCTACAACCGCGGGCGGATGATCGAATTGATTGTCGATTTAACCAGTGAACAATTCGTCTCCGAGTGGAATGCCTACCAACACCACTGCCGCGCCAACGGTCAAGTCGACGCAAGGGGCCAAGGCTACCAAGCCGCCGAGCTGGCCCAAATTGCCAATACCGAGTCCTTTAACTATGGCATCCCCCACGGAGCGCACCATGTTCCTTATCCCTACCGCCACACCCACCAACGGTTAGATGTTGACCACCCCCAGGACCCCGCCATCCGGTATTTCGCCCTCACCGGCCGCTTGCAAGCACCAACCGGGCAAATTATTATCAAGGACCAGGCCGCCTACCGCGCGCCCAAGACTTTGGCAGCGGGTGGCAATTATGTCAACATCGTCAGTGGCGGCCAAGCGGCTGACCTGCGGGCTTGGCAAGCCGTCCCAGCCGACCAACGGGCTGTCGTTTACCGCCGTTACGTCCAGTGGGTCAAAGCCGACCGGCGCCACCGGCAGTACGCGGGGTTTGCGGCTTTTTGGCAAGAGTGATAAAAAGTCGTATTCCATAAATATTTTGCATACAATATGTATATTTACCGTAGATTTTGCCTATATCTACATAACATGTATTATATGGGCATACTTTAGAGCCGCCCCCGGGGGTATTTTATTCAAAAAGATAAAAATATAGGGGCCTAATTTTAGACAGTAGCTCATCTCACACAACACCAATTTTTCACCAACCACCCTATTCCAAACCCCATCAACCCCCACCACACCAGCATTCCCACCATTCCAATCACAACCACCCCCACCCAAACCACCTATTAAAACCACAATAATTAACCCCAAACCCCCAATTCTCCCCTGCCCAGCCCCCTATAATTCCTCTAAATCCCTAAATATACACTCCAAATCACCCCATACCCCCTTAAATAAGCCATTCCCATAAACCTATAATCACTAAAATTATCATTAAAACACACAAAAAAAGAGACCCTTACAGGTCTCCCATAAACTTCGCCAGTGCTTTGCCATCCACTCCACACCGCACTATCTCTTTATCTAGTTCTCCATTATACTCTGCCAGCCCAGCTGTATGTACCGCAAAGTATAAACTACACACACGATAGAACTCGTCTCTGCACTCAGTTAGTTTAATTAGGCTCATACACAGCTCAAATTACCCTTCTATCTCCAACTTGTAGTATAAGTCCCAAAAAAGATGCGGTATAAATCTTTCACTTTCAACCAACTCCTTAACCGATTCCGTAAGTATTACCATGTGTCATTAAACACTTCCTTTGATGGATTCTATTATTTTTCGTTATCTTCTCCCAATCTCTCTAGAAATAATCATATCAGAACAGATACATTTACATAAGTATAGAATCAAAAAAATGTTCCTGTATTAAATCGGTAAACTGATGATTTTTGCCGCAACCATTTTTGCCCTAAATCACCAAAATTTAGAATCTTATATCTTAATTCATTCTATATAATTTTGTTATACTTTTTTAAGTTGTTTCCCACTCAGAAGCTGAAAGTCCTGTTATATTTTCCCATTCAGAAGCTGAAAGTTCTCTGGCCATTTTGGCCATTTTTGACGTTTAACTCCAACCATATCAATATAGCTTCTAAACGTTGAAATTACAGGATTTTCAGAATTTAACTTGCCATTTCATCTAGCCCCTATTTTACTATACTTTAGAAGTGAAAAATAGTCCGAGTGAACACATTGGGAAATTATAAATTTCGTCTAACAATAGTATTATAGCTATTTTTCGCAATTTTGAAGTCTGAAATTGTAAAATCTACGGTAAGTTAGGCTTCAGAAGCATATATCTGCTGACTAGAAAGCGAAATTTAATCGAACACGAAAATCGAGTTAAATGGGAAACAGATAGAAAAACGAAATATATTTATATTGAATTTTTGGTATCTATCCCCAGTCAACGTATAGCTAGACGAAAATTAGCCACGATCAACGTAAATTGATTAAATTGATCTCCAGCCCCTAATATATTTGTTCAAACAAAAAAGCCTATACCTAGTTGTATAGACTCTAATTTATTATCCTACTGTAATACCTGCTTCTGCTAAACGATCCCGAATGGCATCCATTTTCTTATAAGCATCTCGAATAACATTCTTATCCTTGGTATTTAGTCGCGGTTTGTAAAATTAAGTTAGAAAAATAGAAAAGCCATTTGTGGTAGAC
>NZ_AZFK01000022.1 GCF_001435775.1 Limosilactobacillus ingluviei DSM 15946
CCAAAGGCAACACTTTCATTTTTAAAAGTGTCAACCTCTAAGGGTATTGTACGGGGTAACTTTCCCGCCTTCCTTTACCAACTTCAGTCCGACACTTGCTGCTTAGCGGCGTAAATCATTAAGGGAACCAATTCCCAAGCGATCCATTAACGGGGGCAAATCAACCGCAATATGACCACAAATGTTGAGGTCCTTAAAGTGCCCGGCCCCAATGGCTACGGCGTCGGCGCCCGCCATCATAAACTCAATTACGTCGGCAGCCGTTTCAATGCCCCCCATGCCAATAATTGGCAGCTTGGTCGCTTGCGCAACTTGATAAACCATCCGCACCGCTAACGGCTTAATCGCTGGCCCTGAAAAGCCCCCCATGCCATTGCCCAAAACCGGTTTGCGGGTTTGAATATCAAGATGCAAGCCTAAGACCGTATTGATCAGACTCAAGCCATCCGCCCCACCCGCTTCGGCAGCTTGGGCGATTTCAACAATCGAAGTCACGTTCGGAGTTAACTTGACATAGACCGGCACTTGCCCACTGACTTGCTTAACCGTTTGGGTCACCAATTCTACTTGGTGGGGGTCAACGCCAAACGCCATTCCCCCAGTTGCCACGTTTGGACAAGAGACGTTAATTTCCAGTGCATCAACCAAACCCGTTTGTGCCAAGCGCTGGGCTACCATCCGGTAATCGGCCACCGTATCACCGCCAACGCTGGCAATTAATGGCAGGTAGGGATGGGCCTTTTTTAAGGCCGGAATTTTTTGCGTGGCAACGACTTCCACCCCCGGGTTGGTCAACCCCACCGAATTCATCACCCCGTCAACCAGTTTGGCCACCTGCGGCTGGGGATTGCCAGTCGTGGCCGTCGGCGTTGTGGTCTTCATTACGAAGGCCCCCAACTGATTAAAGTTGACTTGTTCGGCCCCAAAGGCATCCCCAAAACCAAAGGTCCCCGACGCGGGCATCAACGGATTGCGTAACGTCAGCCCTGGTAAATTGACTGCTAAGCGTTCCACAATTGGGCCTCCTTTGCTTGGTACACGACCTCCCCGGCCACCATCGTCAATAAATTTTTCCCTTGCAAGGGCCACCCGGTAAAGGGCGTGTTGAGCCCCTTGGAATAGTAGTCTTGCTCCGTAAAGGTCACCGGCTGGTGCAAATCAAAAATCGCTAGGTCAGCAAGTTGCCCCGGGGCCAAGCGCCCGGCGCCCGTCAAACCAAAGCTTTGCGCTGGCTTCAGCGTCAACCAAGTCAACAACTGAGTTAACGTCACTTTGCCGGTTAAGACCAGGTGGGTATACAGCAACGGGAAGGCCGTCTCAAGGCCCGTAATCCCGTTGGCGGCCGTGACAAAATCGGGGCCCTTATCCGCTAAGGTGTGCGGCGCATGGTCCGTGGCAATCATATCAATCGTGCCATCCAACAAGCCCGCTAGCAGAGCGGCCCGGTCGGCTTGCCCCCGCAGGGGAGGATTCATCTTATAGTTGGTATTTTCCGCTTCAATCTCATCATCACAAAGCACGAGGTGGTGGGGACTGACTTCAGCCGTGACGTGCACCCCGGCTGCCTTGGCTTGGCGAATCAAGGCCACGCTTTCCTTCGTGGAAACGTGGCAAACGTGATAATGGACCCCGGTCGCCTGAGCAAGGACCAGGTCGCGGGCCAATTGGGCTGATTCAGCGACCCCAGGAATTCCGGGAATGCCCAAGGTGGCGGCGCGCTGGCCGGCATTAATGGCCCCGCCAAACAACAGCGAGTCATCTTCCACGTGGGCGGCAAGGGGCAAACCCGCGGCTTGGGCCGCTTGCATCGCTTGGTACATCGTGCCAGCGGTTTGTACGCCAGAGCCATCATTGGTTACGGCAAAGGCCCCGGCTGCTTTGACCCCGGCCATATCAACCAACTGATCGCCGGTCCGCCCCGTTGTAATCGTCGCATACTGAGCCACGTGGACCTTGGCTTGGGCTTGGTTCGCCTGGATTTGCGTGGCCACGCGCGCCGGGGTATCCGGGGCGGGAACCACATTGGGCATCGCCCCAACCGTCGTAAAACCACCGTGGGCGGCCGCCAGCGTCCCGGTAGCGATCGTTTCCTTTTGACTTTCGCCTGGTTCGCGTAAATGCACGTGGATATCGACTAAACCAGGCGTTACTAATTTCCCCTCGGCATCAATTACCGCTTCTGCTGCTGGCAAGTTCGTCCCTAACGCTTGGATTTGCCCCGCCTCAATTAACAGCTCGGCAGGTTGCAACTCCCCCGCCAAAAAGACGGTTCCGTTGATAATTTTCGTTGCCATTAGGCCAGGCCCCCTAACTTCCGCCCCCGCAAGACGGCTTCCAGCATTGCCATGCGCATGAAGACCCCATTGGTCATTTGTTCAACAAAGGCCGATTGCGGGGCTTCCACCAGCTCACTGGCCAATTCGACCCCCCGGTTGATCGGGCCCGGGTGCATAATAATGGCTGACTTCTTCATTGCTTGGTAGCGGGCTTGATTAATCCCAAATTGTTGGTGGTATTGAGCGGCGTCAAAGCTGGCTTCATTGGCATCCCCAGCATGCCGTTCATGTTGGACCCGCAACAGCATCAACACATCAACTTGGCCAATCAATTCGTCAACTGGCAAGTACGTCCCGTATTGATCAAAGGCGTGGTCATACCAGTATTCTGGCCCCGAGAAAAAGACTTCGGCCCCCAGTTTATTTAAAATTTCCATGTTGGATTTGGCGACCCGGGAATTGGTAATATCGCCAACAATCGCCACCTTCAACCCAGTGAAATGGCCAAAGTGTTCATGGATCGTCATAATATCCAACATGCATTGGGATGGGTGTTGACCACTGCCGTCACCCCCGTTAATTACCCCAATGGACAGGTGTTCATCAGCTTGCGGGTTAATCAAGGCTTGGTAATACTCATTTTCACTGGCCCGGATGACCGTTAAATCGACCCCCAAAGCGTCCATGGTCAGGCAGGTATCATACAGGGTTTCGCCTTTTTTAATCGACGAATGGCTGGCATCAAAGGGAATTTCCGTCAGGCCCAACTTTTTTTCGGCCATGGCAAAACTGGTATGGGTCCGGGTTGAATTTTCAAAGAACATGTTCGTTACGTAAACGGGTTCACGCAATTCGGGAGCGGGGGTGCCCGCCTTAAATTCTTCCGCCCGCTTGATCAACGCCAAGGTTTGATCCACCGTGAGGTTTTCAACGGAAACAAAGTGGGGTAAACGAACTAACGTCATCTTTTTCCTCCTTTACCGGTTCACCGGTATTCACCCGGAGGCCCCATGTTGGCCATGTGCGGCTTTCATCGGGCTCTCACGGGAGCGCGTTAATGAAATCCACCAAGTCCATTAAGAAAACCCGCTTGCCCTGGACGGCAAGCGGGTAGTCGGAAGTTATTTTTAACGATCAGACTGCACCTTACTAGCCTCACTGGACTAACTTAAAGGACTTTGATTGTCTATTATCATACGTGATCGCCAGAAAATGTCAAGAGCAGTGGCTTAATTTTTTGCTCGCTCATCAAAAACCAGATGCAAAGCTTAAACCTAAACTACTCAGCCATAAAAAGCACTGGTGCCAAAATCCTTGGTATACCAGTTGCTAATTTTCTTACTCAATTTCCAACCGGGCCCCCATCATCTCACTCAAACGAGTGGACCGGTTTAAATGCAAGGCTGCATACGGAAACAGCGCTTCTAACCGGGTGGCTTGTCGGCGTTGCCCCTGCATGGCGGCCGTTAACAGGCGGCCACTAAATTTTTGCAGGGCTAACCGGACCCACACGGCCGCTAAGTCCAAACCAGTGACCTGGCTCAAAAAGACCAGCATCCAAGGCGCTGGTTGGTGAATCGGCTGGATCGCCAATTGGCCATCAATCAATTGGCCTTCCACTTGATAAAGGCCTGGAGCAAGCTCGGGACTGACCGCCGCTTCTCCCGCTTGAGCTAGCGTCTGACCTAAGCCGGCCGGCAAATCCGGGGCAAACTCAGTTTTTATCCCGGCTGGGGTCAATAGCAACCGGGTAATCCCCAGCGGATAAGTGTAGTGACCATCAAAAAAGACGTTGTATTGGTAACGCACTTCATGGGCCACCGGGGCAGTCAAGCTCGCAGGCGGTAACGCCAAGGCCCGGGTCGTCCCCGCCTTGACCAAGGGAAGTTCCGCAGCAAATGGACAGGCCAAACTAACCAAGTAATCCGGCCGTTCTAGGGCCATAATTGCCGCTACCCACTCATAATCGCGCGGTTCCAGGTAGCCTTTCGTCGCCACCGCACGGTTGAGTAAAGCGCTGTTCGGATTGTTCTCAACTACAACGACCGCATAGCCCTGGCGCTTAAATTCCGCAGCCACCCGCGTTAACAGGTAGTCATTGGCCACCCCATTGCCTAAGGTCCGGGGGCCCGCCCCTAACAGCAGCACCCGGGGCTTAGCGACCGGTTGGCTTTCATTTTCCATTTCAAAGGTGGCATAATACGTCCCCGGATGTTGTGCCAATTCACCAGCCGACGGATCGACTTCCTTAAAGGTACGGTGAATTTGCCACTCCTGGCGCAAAGCACGCAGCTCGGTCACTGAGCACTGCCACAGTTGACCGATTAAGCGATCTGAAAAGCCCCAATACTTAGCTGCCGTCAAGGCCGCCCGATCCTTGGGGGCTTGCAAAAGTCGTTTTTCTAATTCAACCAAGCGTTTAAATTGGTCCAGGTAGTACTGGTCCAACTTGGTCAATTCACTCAATTCGCTGGTTAAATAACCGCGGCGAATCGCTTCAAACACGGGTAGGAGACGGTTGGGCCGCGGATGGATCAAAAGCTGATCCAATTCTTCATCCCCCAAGTCGGCCAAGGCGTAAAAATCCGGGTGCAATTCACCCAGGGCTTTCAGGAGGGCCTCAAGTAAACTGCGACCCAAGCCAAGCACGCTCCCGACTGATTGCTTTTCCGTTGTTAATTCTTTATTTTGGACCCCCAGTTGATCGTTGGCAAAGACTGGCAAGCGAATCGCCGTCCGATCCAAGACCGGTTCCATCGCCGCAGTATGCTTGGCCAAGCCATGGTCCAAGCGAATATCACGTAATAATTTGCCGGCCACCAAATGCCCATAAACCCGGGCAACCGGATAACCCGTCGCTTGCTCCACAAAGGTCGCCAACCGGTCAAAATACGGGCTGTTTTTAATCACGTAAAACTGCCCCGTAAGTTGATTGAGGGCAAATTGAACATGATTAATCCCCACCACGCGCAACTTCCGGGTAATTTTAAAGGCCACATCCCGCATATCTTGAATTTGGCGATCCAGTAACGTTTGCGTGGGCAAGACCGCCACTGAATCCCCCGCGTGAATCCCAATCGGATCTAGATCTTCGACCATTGCCAATTGCATCATCATCCCCGATTGGTCGCGCGCCACCACCACCTCGATTTCCTTCAAACCCGCTAAGCTTTGTTGAACCATCGCTTGGTGGCTAGGTGAGTGTTGGATCGCAGTACTGACCGCTAATTGGAGCTCATGATAATCGTGGACAATCCGTCGCAAACTCCCGGCTTGCGGAACAACCGACCGCACCACGACCGGAAACCCAATCTCATCAACCAAATCACGGGCATCAGCATAAGTTGTGACCGGGGCAATTTTTTTCGTGGTCGCCCCAATCTGTTTGAGCGTCTGATTTAAGACCGACGGATTGTTCACCTGCCGAATCGTGGCGACCGGCATTCCCATAATTTTAACGCCATACTTGTTTAAAATCCCACTGGTAGCTAAGCGTTCCGTTACTTGTAAAGCGGCCCGGCCGCCCAAAGTTGGCAACAAAGCCGCTGGCTGAAGCTGTTCAATTGCCCGGGTTAAATTCGCTACCGTTGGCGCAGCTACACTATAATGGTCAATTACCGCCGGCAATTCTGGCGCGACATTGAAGGGATTATTGTCAATCAAGTGGGTCTGATAACCACTTTTTTTTAGGGCCTGGGCCACCTTGACCAAAGCGGCATTTAGCTCCCCTTCGTGCTGAAGGTTATCGGCCCCCGCCCCAATAATTAAAACTACTGGTTCCGCCGTCACAGGTGTTCCTCCTTCATCATTTCCATAAATTCATCAAACAAGGCATTCGTTTCATCCGGGCCCGGCGCCCCGTCCGGGAAGAATTGCACGGAAAAGGCCGGATATTGCCGGTGGCGCAAGCCTTGGACTGAATTGTCCAGTAAGTCAACATACGTGACGTACAGGGCCTGCCGATCAACACTATCGCGTTCAACTAAAAAGCCTTCCGCTTGACTAGCGTAGACAATTTGATCCGTAATAATTTCTTTAATCGGGTGATTTTGGCCGTGGTGTTCAACCGGCAAGCGGCGAATTTTGGCGCCGTTGGCCAACGCAAATAATTCATGGCCCAAGCCAATGCCAAAGAGGGGCACCCGCTTTTGTACCGTCTGAATCATCGTCAAGACACTGCTACGGACGTTTTGGGGATTTCCCGGCCCACTTGACAGGACCACCCCATCAGGGTCCAAGCGCAAAATTTCTTCCGCGCTGGCGGAAAAAGGCAACACTGTCACGTTACACTTCCGGCGGGACAGCTCCCGTAAAATCCCGTTTTTCAGACCAAAGTCGATGACCACCACGGTCTGACCGACATCAGGATTCGGGAAGGGCTTGGGAGTTGCCACCTGGGCAACTTGTTGGTTAGTCAAAACGGTGGCGTGCAGTTGGTCAAAGGCATGGTCATCCGCTACGGGCACAATACTGCCCCGCAAGGGCCGCCCGGCCGCATTCAAGCGGTGAATCAAAGCCCGCGTATCAATATTAGTAACGCCCGGAATATTCATTTGCAGAAGGTACTGATCTAAACTGACCTGCCGGGGGCCCTGGCGGTTAAACGCCGCTAAATCACGCACGACCACCCCCTTAATCGGGGGCGTAATCGTTTCATAGATATTCCGATGCAGGGGCAAATTCCCGACATTTGGTTGGGCAAAGACCACAATTTGGTTAAAATAAACGGGATTGGTAATAATTTCTTGGTATCCCGCCATCGCAGTATTAAAGACGACCTCACCAAAAGTTACCGCCGGGGCCCCGAAGCCCTCGCCGCTAAAGACCGTGCCATCCTCTAAGATTAAATAGCGTTCTGCCACAATTCTCACCCCAACTCTGCATATTCAAGTTTTATTCTAACACAATGCTAATCTTGCTTGGGGGCCGTTTTTCGCAACTTCTCAATCATGGCCTGAAAGGCGGCTGGCAAGGGCGCTGTAACCGTAACACGCCGTCCTTGCTTCGGGTGCTGAAAGCCTAACAAGCGGGCATGAAGGTATTGCCCTGCCCCCGGTAACGTTTTGCGGGGGCCGTAAAGTGGATCCCCGGCCAAGGGATGATTAATGTATTTCATATGAACCCGAATTTGGTGGGTCCGGCCCGTTTCCAATCGACACGCTACCAAGGTATAGGCCGCAAACCGTTCCAACACCCGAAAATGGGTAACGGCCGCGCGGCCATCAGCCACCACCGCCTGTTTTTTCCGGTCCTTGGGTGAGCGGGCCAAGGGGGCATTAATTGTTCCCTGCTGTTCTTGGATTACCCCGTGGACTAAGGCCACGTATTCCCGCGTCGTTGTCTTGGCCTTGAGTTGGGCCGCCAAAGACTGGTGCGCAACGTCATTTTTGGCGACCATCAACAGCCCCGAAGTATCCTTATCAATCCGGTGGACAATCCCCGGACGAAATTCGCCATTAATTGTCGATAATGGACTATGGTATAACAAGCCATTCACCAGGGTATGATTGGGATGGCCGGCGGCTGGGTGGACGACCATCCCCTGGGGTTTATTGACCACCAAGACGTCTTCATCTTCGTAAACGATCTCCAGGGGCATTTTTTCCGGCGCCAGGTCAATCGTCTGCGGCGCCGGTTCATCCACCTGGATCACGTCGCCAACTTTAACCTTAAATTTCGCCTTGACCGCTTGCCCATTCACTAAAACCTGACCGTCATCAATCCATTTTTGTAATTGAGAACGCGAAACCGTTGGCAACAACTGGGCCAATTGTTTGTCCAAGCGGCCACTCTGGCCTGGGGCCACCGTAATTGTCGTTTGTAAGGTCATTTATTCTTCATCCTTCTCTGTTAATACCAAATAAATCATTAACCCGACGCCAAGGGTCAGGCAGATATCAGCCACGTTGAAAACGGGAAAATTGATAAATTGTAGCTCAAACATATCAACAACATAGCCGTGTGCCAGCCGGTCAATCAAGTTCCCCACGGCGCCCGCCAAAATCAAGGTGAGACTCAAGCGTAACCACCCCTGTTGCCAATAACGCCACAGCAAATACCCCAAGAGCACCACGGCCACTAGGGTCAAACCAATAAAGAAAACCTGTTGACCGGCTAAAATTGACCAGGCCGCGCCGTCATTATGCAGGTTGGTCAAGGCCACCACCCCCGGGATGATCGTTTTGACCCGGCCTAAGGGCAGCCAAGTCTGCGTAGCCCATTTGACCAGTTGATCACTCCCAACTAAGCCGATCAATAAAAGCAATTGTCTCAGCCACACCATGATTATGCCTCCTGAGCGGCCCGCAAAAAGGCTTTTAGGGAAGCAAGGGAGCGGCGCGAAAAGGAGAATGTCATTACTTCACCGTGAACCGTAATCGTCATCGTATGGTTAGTAAACACCGGTTGCCGGATATCCTTAATGGGAATCGTCATAAATTGCCCCTGCAAAACCCGCGAAAAGACCAGTTTGGTCGGGGTAACCACCAGCGTCCGCCGAAAAATCGACAGGCCCGCAATGATCAAGAAGACGCCAATAAAGGTTGCCGTCACCCACTGAAAATAGGTATATTCAAAGGCAATAATAATGCCGACCACCAGAATCAGCAAGACCCAGCACCAATTAATAATGGCGGTCGTCATATCCGGTTGATAAAAATATTGTTTTCGTTCTTCTTCCATGTTAGACTCCTGTAAATTATTCTTTTATTAGTGGTGATGAAACATGATTAAACTTTATACCGATGCGGCAACCAAGGGCAATCCAGGGCCAACCGGACTGGGGGCCCTAGTCGTTGCGCACCAGCAGCAATTCCAATTGCACCAAAGCGCCGGGGTATTGTCAAACCACGCCGGTGAATTTGCGGCAGCCCAATTTGGCTTTGCTTATTTATTGGACCACTTTGCGCCCACGGAAGCCGTCTATTTCTATACTGACAGTCGCTTATTGGCCGACGCCTTACAAAAAAACTACGCCAAACATTTTGCCCCGGAACTGGCCGCCTTACAAAGGCAAATGGCGCAATTCAACCTGGTGATTTCCCAATGGATTCCAGAAAAGCAAAATCACGGCGCCCATCATCTCGCAACCCAAGCCCTCCATGAAGCCCTAGCCGTTCACTAATCATGTTAAGAAAAGTATACCAAAAAGGCGGAAGCGACTAAAGCGATCTTTAGTCCTTCCGCCTTTTTCTTACCAAATTTTAGGGTTCCTTAGTCCACAACCTTAAAACGGTCGTCATCGGCCATAAATTCCTTGTCGCCAGCTGGGGCTTCAATCGAGCCAAATGGCATTTCTGCCCGCAGCTTCCAGGAAGCCGGAACGTCAAATTCAGCCGCAATTGCTTCATCAATCAGCGGGTTGTAGTGTTGGAGACTTGCCCCCAGCCCGTTTTCCGCTAAAGCCGTCCAAACCGCAAAGTTCGTATTCCCCATTGCTTGTTCTGACCAGTCGTAGAAGTTGTCAGCGTAAGCTGGGAATTGCTTTTCCAAATTGTGAACCACGTCCATGTCAGTAAAGTAAAGGACCGTCCCGTATGCGGCCTTAAAACTGTCAATCTTAGCGGAAGTTTGGGCAAAGGCATCGTCATCTTTAACGACCTTTCGCAAACTTTCGCGAACGATTTCCCAAACCTTGTCGTGCGCTTGCCCAAAGGCAATCACGGCCCGGGTGGATTGGGAGTTGAAGGCCGTTGGGGCCAACTTAACAGCTTCCTTGATCAAGTCAGCCAATTCCGCGTTTGAGAAATCAACCTGCTTGCCCAAAGCATAAATCGTGCGGCGTTGCTTGGCTAAGTTTAAAAATTCCTGCTTCATAAGTAATTTGCTCCTTTTTGCTAGTCATTTGTTTTGATGGTTTTATTATAGCTTACTAATAGTTAGTGCTCAAGTAGAAAAGTAACTTTTTTTATTACAACTTTTGCAAAGCAAGTAAAAAGTGGTGCCCGCTAAGCGATTGCTTAACTGACACCACTTCCGTACGGCCACCGCAAATCCCCTCGCGGCAGCTGGTTTTTTATTTTGTTAATACCATTAAAAGTCACCAAACAGGTCCAATTGATTGGAATCTGGCAGATCGTCTAAGACGTGGTTAGCCGTCATGAAGCCTGGCGTATTTTCACGATCCTTGAAAATTCGGGCTTTCCGGCATGCCTCTAGTGAACCCTTCGTTGTTTACCTCTTGGACATTCTGGATAAATCTTTGATTTTCCATAGAAACTGCCCATTTTGTGCCCACAGATCTGCCCATTCTATGAAAACAAGCAATTTTGATTTTCATAGTTGCCCATTGACAGAGTTGATTTATTTCTCCCTTGTTATACAGCAAAAAGCCCGACCAGCCAAGACGACTGATCGGGCTCAGTTAACTTTGAGAGGTGAATCCACCTCCTTAAATCTGAATTGTCTGTCCAACGAAAATTACGTTGGGATTACTGATGTGGTTCTTCTGTGCTAGTGCTTGCCAGGTGGTGCCATGTGATGCTGCAATGCCGCTCAAGGTATCACCCGCTTGGACCGTGTAGGCATTTGACTGGCCACCAAGCAGGATCTTCTGGCCGACATAGATCACGTTCGGGTTATTGATCCCATTGGCAGACACCAGAGCTGAAACCGTCGTACCGAACTTAGCCGCGATGCCAGATAAGGTATCACCCGCTTGAACATAGTACGTGTTTTGCGTCGTTGGTTTACCCGTGACTTTCAGTACTTGCCCGGCCCAGATACGGTTAGGGTCGCCGATACCATTGATGGCCGCCAGCGTCTGGTAAGTCGTACCGAATTTGGCTGCAATCCCAGATAAGGTATCACCAGGCTGTACCGTGTAGGTGCCCGTTGCAGGGTGACCAACGTGTACCGCTGGCTTAGGAGCAGGGACCGTTACATTAGGAACGGAACCGCTAGCAATAGACCCGGTGAAGGCACCATTGAAGTCATAACTGGTATCTACCCCCATGATCCCGTGGTCAGTGTACTGCCAAGCGGTTGCATTGTCGATTCCGAGGTCGGTGATTCCATAACCGGCAAGCCAGATCTCACGACTACCGAAGCCGTGTGAGTTCAGGATCCCGCCAGTGAAGAAGGACTTCATTGAATAGATTCCAGTATTTTTGTAACCGAGCGCTTCTACTTCTTGGAGGAAGGCTAAGGATGCTGATTGATAATCTGCTGCCGAATGAACTTCCGCATCATCAATCATCAAAGTATCGTCATACATACCAAACTGCTTGGCGATCTTAACGAAGAACCGGGCTTCATTTTGTGCATCGCCCACTGATGTATAACGAGCAAAGTGGTAACAGGATACGCGTAAGCCAACTGCTAAGGCATTACGAATTTGGGCAGCTGCACGTGGGTTAACATAAGCCGAACCATCTTCGGACCCTTCCGTTAATTTAACAACTACCCCTAATGCACCCTGAGCTTTAGCAGCTTGAAAAAAGGCAACAGTATCTGGTTGATAACTTGAAACATCGATGAATTGATTACGCATATTATTCTTCCCCTTTCATTGGATCAATTGCTGGTGCTTGGCCGGCTGGAATAGTAGCAGGTTTAGTTGGTTGTGCTTGTTGTGATGTCGGATCAACGGTTGGTGTCAATGCAGACTTTTCATAAGCGGATTGGACAAGGGTCTCAATAGCATTAAGGTCAATATCCTTAATACCTTGCTTTTGAAGCGCCTGTTGGACAATATCTGTTGCTTGGCGGAACTTCTCATGACCAGCCATATCTTTACCGACTAAAGAAGCAACCGCGTTATCCGCAAGTTGGGCTGCGCAAGCCCAAGCAGCACGGGAAGTTTCTGTTTTAGCATGGATGACTTTGGTATGAATAAAGCTCTGCATTAGTTTTAGGGGACGAATTGTCAAACTAAGTGCAACGGTTCTTCAAAAAATACCTCAGATGGAGTTT
>NZ_AZFK01000023.1 GCF_001435775.1 Limosilactobacillus ingluviei DSM 15946
AAACAAAAAAGCCGCCACCACCGTGACGACTTTGTCAGTTGGGCTAGCTGGATTCGAACCAGCGCATGACGGTACCAAAAACCGTTGCCTTACCGCTTGGCCATAGCCCAATAATTAAAATGGAGGAGAGTGGATTCGAACCACCGAACCCGAAGGAACGGTTTTACAGACCGTCGCGTTTAACCAGACTTCGCTACTCCTCCGTAAGGT
>NZ_AZFK01000024.1 GCF_001435775.1 Limosilactobacillus ingluviei DSM 15946
AATAATGGCTCGTTAGAAGGGACGAACAACGTCATCAAAACGATCAAACGAGTTGCCTTTGGTTTCCGGAGCTTCCCCAATTTCCGGCTCCGTATTCTACTAGTCGCTAAATCACTATACTTTAACGTCAAAACAGCTGCCTGAAAAAGGGCAGCTGTGGGGGTAGACCAATTATTCTTCTAAAAGTTCATCAGTACCAGTTGAC
>NZ_AZFK01000025.1 GCF_001435775.1 Limosilactobacillus ingluviei DSM 15946
AGTGACCTACTAACCGTATTTTTACCCTTAACTTAATGACATTAATTTATAGATATTCCCTGTGTCATTTGGCGGCCGTGCGCTGATTTTTTTGCGCTCCCTCCCCACCACTATTTGTGAACAGCCGCTCGCTACTTGTTCCAGTCTCACTGACACGGCTTGGTTTCTCAGCAAACGGGCCAAAAAGTTTGTGAAAAAAGTTAAAAATCGCGCCCTTTCGCGTATATATAATTAGGGAGGCAGCTCCCGAGGAAAGTGGCACGCCCGGCTCGCTGAAAAGCGGTAGGAATGCTACAATAAGGATAGGAGCGATGAAATGACACAGCAGTACTTTGATTTCACCAACGACTTGATCTTTCGCTGGGTGATGGAACGCGAGGAAAATTGTCTCGCGATCCTGCGGGTAATTTTACCGGAGCTTAAAATTACGGCGGTCAAACGGCGGGAGAATGAACACCCCGTTGATTACCTGGCCTTTGATGATGAACGCGGGGTCCGCTTTGACGCGATCATCGAGGACGACCGGGAACGGTTTTACGATGTGGAAATGCAGGTGGCCTATCAACTGGGATTGGGCAAACGAGTCCGTTATTACCAATCGCAGATCGATCAAGAAACGCTGAAGAAGAGCGAACACTACGATGCCCTGCGGGAAAGCTACGTGATCTTCTTTTGCGCCTTTGATCCGTGCGGGCAGGACCGGCGCTTATACCAGTTCCACTACTACGAGGATACGGACCGGCAGTTGCGCTTGCCGACCAACTCGCACGTGATTCTGATCAATGCCTTGGGCACCAGGGCCAAATCACCCCAGAGTTGGCAGCAGTCCTGGACGTCATGAACCGCCGGCGCGATAACCCCAACCCGCTGGCGGTCAGCTTGGTAAAAGAAATCGACGGCTACAATCAAGACAAGAAACGGAGGCGCGCACTGATGAACTTGGAAACACGCTTATACGACGAACGCAAGCTGGGATTGGAGCAAGGAGTAAAGATCGGGATCGACCAAGGATTGACGCAAGGTCGACAAGAAGGCTTGACACAAGGTCGACAAGAAGGTCGTGAGGAAGGCTTGGCGCAAGGTCGAAACGAAGGCCGCGTCGAAGCCATTCAGGCGGCCCTAACCTTTTTCAAAAGCCAGGGACAGGCGCCAACCGAAGTGGTCGCTAACCTTAGTCAGATGTTTCACCTGTCCCAACAAACGGCACAGAACTATTACGATCAATTGGCGGTAAAGCAAGGCTGACCAAACGCGACGACGCATACTGATCAGCCCTGCTTCGTTGCTTTAACCAAAGCAACAGCCCCCTTCTCATTTCTTTTTAATTTTCCCTTGACAGCCCCGCTACCAGCCGGTATGATAAAATCAACAAAAACAAAGGAGAGCTAGAATCATGAATTACGTTGCTTCACAATTCAAATCTTGGTGGCAAAGCCGGTAATTCAGGTTGACCGCGGTGCGGATGCAGCCTGAAGATTTTCAGATTGCATCTGTACCGGCTAGCTGATTAAATCAGTGCCCGTACGGATCCCACGTGCGGGCTTTTCTTTTCCAAGGCCCCGCGTGGTGTGTACGCGGGGTCTTTCTTTTTACCCCTTTGTTCCACATTACTCACCTGGGAGGAATCATCATGAAACGAATGTCTGCCCTGATCGCGATCCTGATCGCCTTTCTCGGTTTTGCTTTTTTCACCGACAACGGCGGATCGACCTTCAGCCTCAATAAAAAGCCCAAGGTCGGGGTGCTGACCTTAATGCACCACCCGGCCCTGGACCAAATCTACCACGGTTTCGTCCACCAGTTAGCTAAGGAAGGCTACCACGATGGCAAAAACATTACCATCGAGTACCAAAATGCCAACGGGGACCAATCCAACCTCAAGACGATGGCCAACAAGTTAGTCAACGACAACGCCACGATCCTCTTTGGGATCACCACCCCCGCCAGCCAGGCCCTGGCCAACACCACGACTAAGACCCCAATTGTCTTAGGGGCGGTCACCGACCCAAAGGGGGCCGGGTTGGTCAAAAACAATCAGCACCCCGGCGGCAACATCACCGGGATCTCCGGACAAGCCCCGGTCTTAGAACAACTGCAGCTGGTTAAGAAATTCATGCCCCACGCCAAAACCTTTGGCCTGATCTACACGTCCTCAGACCCATCGGCAGCCTCGGAAGCCAAGATCTTCATCAAGACGGCCAAACAACTCAAGATGAACCTCAAGGTCGCTTCGATTGCCAACAGTAACGACCTCAACCAGGTTTCCCAAGCCCTGCTGAGCGAAGTCGACGCCGTGATCGTGCCGACCGACAATACGATCGCCGGAGCGATGCAGACCCTGGTCAAAAACGCTGACGCCGTCAACAAGCCGGTCTTCCCGGCCGTTGACACGATGGTCAAGCAAGGCGGGGTCGCCACCTACTCGATCAACCAATTTAAGATGGGCGAAGAAGGGGGCAAGGTAGCGGCCGCGATCCTGCGCGGGGACAAGAAACCCGCTACCACGGCGATCGAATACATCCGCCACGGCGAACCGGTCTTAAACCTCAAGCAGGCCCAAAAGCTTGGCCTGACGATTCCAAAGGATTTCCAACAAGAAGCCACGAACCACGGGGAGGTATTTAAATAATGGGACTGATTACATCATCCATCGGCCAGGGGCTGCTCTGGGCTTTACTCGGCCTCGGGCTCTACCTTAGTTTCCGCATCTTAAACGTCACTGATATGACCGTCGAAGGGACCTTCCCACTTGGGGCGGCCACCGCAGTTTCCCTGATCACCCACGGGGTCAACCCCCTGCTGGCTTCCCTGGTCGCCTGTCTGGCCGGGGCGCTGGCCGGGCTGATTACCGGTCTGTTGACCACCAAGGGCAAGATTCCCAGCCTCCTCGCCGGGATTTTGACGATGACGGCCGCCTACTCGGTCAACCTGCGGATCATGGGCAACAAGTCCAACCTGTCCTTGATGGGCCAAACGACCCTCTTTTCCAACGCCTTTTTAAAGCAGCTGCCGCAGTACTTCGACAGCGTCGTCTTAGGGCTGATCGTGATCGCGATCGTAACCGGCTTGATCGTGCTGTTCTTAAACACCGAATACGGCCAAGCCTTCATTGCCACCGGGGACAACCCGGCCATGGCCCGCTCAATGGGGATCGCGACCAACAAGATGGTCATCTTTGGGCTAATGCTGTCCAACGGTTTGGTCGGCCTGTGCGGGGCCTTAGTCGCCCAAAGCAACGGCTATGCCGACATCAACATGGGGATCGGGACGATCGTGATCGCCTTGGCCTCAATCATTATCGGGGAAGTTGCCTTCGGGGAATTGACGCTGGGCCAACGCTTGGTCGCCGTCACCCTCGGGAGTATCATCTACCGTTTGATCCTGCTCGCCGTCTTGCAGTTGGGCTTCTCGGCCAACGACTTAAACCTGATTTCTTCGATCGTCTTAGCCCTGTGCATGATGCTGCCACAGCTGGATAAGATTTTGAACCTGAAAAAGCCAATCCTAAAGGGGGTCGCTACCCATGACTGAACCAATTCTGGAACTGAAAAACGTCTCAACCGTCGTCAATAAGGGGACGGCCAGTGAAACCACGATTTTAAAGGGGCTCTCCTTGAAAATCAACCCGGGGGATTTCATCACAATCGTCGGGACCAACGGGGCCGGTAAATCGACCCTCTTTAACGTCATCGGTGGCAATCTGATCGCCGACGCTGGCCAAGTCCTTCACAACGGCCATGACATCACCCACCAAGGGGAAGTCGCCCGGACCAGCTTTTTAAGCCGGGTCTTTCAAGATCCAAAATTAGGCACGGCGCCGCGGATGACGGTTGCCGAAAACCTCCTGTTAGCTACCCGGCGGGGTCAACGGCGGCGGTTACGCTTCCGGGGCCTCAAGCAGCGCTTGGCTGAATTTGCCCAACTGGCCGCGTCGATGAACAACGGCCTGGAAAACCGGCTGAACACCGCCACCGGGGCCCTGTCCGGCGGCCAACGCCAGGCGCTCAGTTTTTTGATGGCGACCCTCAAGCGGCCCGACATCCTCTTATTGGATGAACACACCGCCGCCTTAGACCCCCACACCAGCGCCACTTTGATGCAAGCCACCAACGCCCGGATCACCGAAGATCACTTGACGGCCCTGATGATCACCCACCACATGGAGGACGCGATCAAGTATGGCAACCGCCTCTTGGTCTTAAAGGACGGCCAAATCAAGGCCGACTTGACCGGCGCCGAAAAAGCGAACCTAACCCCGGAAAAATTAGCCGGTTACTTTGAATAGTAATGTAGAGACTGACAAGGAGCTAGCTTTTTGGCTAGACCTTAGAAAGTAACAACAAAAAGCGCTAGCAATCAACGTTTTCAGCAACGTGATTGCTAGCGCTTTTGAAATTTTAGGACTTTTTTCTTAACCTCTTTTTGCTTACTTGATTGGCTTATCATTTGCGTGGATAATATCTTTGTCAATGATGTAAGGTGAAAATAGATGAGTTCAACCCCTAGAAAAGAAGCCCAAACTCTGGGCCACACCAACTTCGCTTGCTCTTTAACACCGGATCAAATGGCAGATCTCGAACTGCAAACTGCCATTCAACAAGTCCCTGTCAAACAACTTCGAACCCCAAAGGAACTTGCGGACTTTTTCAATGGTGAAGATTAACGAAAACTATGTATTGGCCGGCGCGACCGGCCCTAAACACTCACGGCCCCACCCTAAACGGGGACCGCTCTTTGAATTAATTACTTACCAGCGCCACCTTCATGATCGGCTTCGCCACTGGCCCAAACCTTCGTGGCATACAAGGAATTAAAGAACAAGGCTGCTTCCAGGGCAACTTGCGACAGGGCGGCCCCAAAGGTTCCGATCGCCGTCGCCCCGGTCGCAATCTGCACCGCTAAAATTCCCCAGTAGATAATGTTGGCTAAGTTGACCACAATCCACAGCGACCAGTTTTCCTGGAACTTGAGGATGTAGAGAATCTGGGCAATAAAGCTGACCACAAAGTTAATCGAGTCAAAGTATGGCAATTGACCGTGAACCAAGGCGAGGATCCACCAGCCCAGCCCCCAAGCCACAAAGGCCCCGGCAAAGATCAAGCTCCGGGTTTGCTTAGAAAAACGCTTGGTAGCTTCATCATGGCCCCACATGAACCACCCGATCGGCTGAGAAATTACATAGAAAATGTCCATCGCAAAGGACCCGTAGGCGTGGCTGATCCAGGCAACGTACGTCATCGCCAAGCACTGAAGAAAGCCAAAAATAAAGGAGATTTTGCGCCCCTTCATCCCGTAGACCAGACACAGGGTCCCAAAGATCCCCGAGGCCATCCCGATCCAACTGTCCGGGGCGATCAGGTAGACGATGACCTGCAAGGCCAACAAAATACTGATGTAGGTGACTTCAAATTTCTTCCAATTGGTAAAAAGCTGGTTGTACCACCAGCCGTGCGGGGTTTCTTGCATTTTTATTTCCTCCAAACTAAGTCCTAATTTAACTTGTCGCTCATTTTATCACTTTCAAAATATAAATAAACAACATTTTTGGAATAACTTGAAATTATACCTTGCTAAACCGCCCATCAGCGACAATAATTAGGACCAATTAAACAGAAAAGAGGTCATTACAATGCCCAAAGCACTCTTAATTATTGATTACACCAACGACTTTATTGCCGACCAAGGGGCCTTAACCTGTGGCCGGCCGGCTCAGGCGTTGGCCCCCTACATCACCCACCTCGCCGAAGAATTCTACCAAGCCGGCGACTACGTCATTTTCCCGACCGACGCCCACAATCCCAATGACCACTTCCACCCAGAAAGCAAGCTTTTCCCACCGCACAATCTGGTCGGGACTTGGGGCCAAGCTTTATACGGTCCCGTCAAGGACTGGTACGATGCCCACCAAGCGGACGAACGCGTCTACCAGTTCAACAAAAACCGCTACTCGGCCTTTCAAAACACCAATCTGGACAACTACCTGCGCGAACGCCAGATCAACGAACTGTGGTTGGTCGGGGTCTGCACCGACATTTGTGTTCTGCACACTGCAATGGCCGCCTACAACTTAAACTACCAGCTCACGATCCCAGCCGCCGGGGTCACTACCTTTACCGAACACGGCCAGGAATGGGCACTGGACCACTTTGCCCACAGCCTAGGGGCAAAGGTGCTGGCCTAGCTTAATCCGGCAATAACCCTGAAGCCATCAAAGATCATCAGCGCTCCCCGTCACCGGGAGCGCTTTTATTTTCGATCTTTAATTTTTTAGGTCTCAATCACCACTTATCCACAACAACTAAAGCGAACGCTTGCTTCAATTAAATTCAAAATATCACCTCCAAGGGTAGCTTCACCGAAAATAATTTGTTAATATCGAACTAAAGAGAAAATAAATTCGTAAAAACCACCAAGGAGAAAAACAAATGAGTACCCGTGCCGTGATTTTTAAAGTGTTAGCCAGTGGTGAAGTCCGCGGCGTTTATTGTCATTGCGACGGCGGTTTGGACTGCGTGGGCGCAATCCTGAACCTTGCCTATCACGATCCCGCCAAGGTCGACCAACTTCTGGCCCTTGGCGACCTCTTAGCCTTAGGGATGGAAGTTAAGGCCGGTCCCCGGCTGCCGATCTACGAACACGTCATCGCCTATCATCGTGATTACGGTGAACCTTGGCATGACACCCGCTATTCTTCCTACGACGAGCTGTACCATAAGCTGACTGCTACCGGAGCGTTTTGGTTGATCGACTACGTCTACGTGATGAAGCTTGACCAAACTGGCCACTACCAGTGGTACGTCGCTGAACACCAACCGAATGATTCCGGTAAGTACCAAGCCCCACGCTTGCTACGCGAGGCAATCGCGGAACGGATTGAACAAGAGCAAGCGGGTGAAAATGATGCGTAAAGCGTTACCGTTTGAGGTCATTGCTTTATCCCTGTTGGATGCAGCGGACCAGCCCATTGATTACCTTACCTTCCACAATAATTCCGCGCCAATCAACTTCACGGTCCGGCTGGCCCTGTACTTACCAGCCCCATTAAGCGCTCCCGCCGCGGGCGTTTACGGTCTGGTGACGACCAGTCTGGCGGCCCCTTTCCCAACCTTAGCCCAGCCGACCGTCAGTGTACCACCCGATCTAGAGCCCGGCTTGGTCATCGTGAAGTTGAGTTGCCAAGTCGTTGGCACTGACTTGGCGGCGCATTCGCGCTTACATCTGCTACTTTCTTATGCCCCCGTTGGTCCCGCCGACCCCCAGCTGAACGATTTGTTTTGGAAAGGTGTCTTTTTAAATACCGTCATTCCGCTTGAGGTGCTAAAATGAAAGCAGCAACGTTAAACAACCACGACCCAAACTGGGAAAAACGGTTCTTCACGGCCCAACTAAAAACTACTGATGGGGGTGATGGTATGGATGGCCAGTACGTAACCCGCGAAGAATTTAATACTGCCATGCACAAGGTCAATCAAAACTTCACCAAGGTTGAAGCCCGGTTTGATGTGACCGACCAAAAAATTGATAAGCTTGATCAAAAGATTGAGAACCGGTCCGATCTTCTAGATCAAAAAATCGACAACCGCTTTGCGACCTTGGATCAAAAAATCGACGATCGCTTTGACGTCTTAGGCGCCAAAATCGATGCCTTAATTCGCGTTACGTGGTGGAGGTGCGGGATTAATCATCCCCCTATTGACCTTAATCATCCACCAAATTCTTAAACTTTAATCCTTACCGTACTAATAAAGCGCGTCCGCCAGTCCCTTGACTGAGCGCACGCGCTTTATTCATTCGATGCGTTAGTTATTCCACGACCGGGTAGTTTGGCCGCTTACCATTTAAAATCAATAAGACATCATCCAACCCCATCGTCACAATATTGCGCATCGCCGTATCAGTGTAAAAGGCACTGTGGGGCGAAATCAAGACGTTCGGCATCGCTCGTAAAGTCTTGTAGTCGGCTGGAATCTCTTCGGGTTGGGCCTGTTTTTCAAAGAATTGCCCCTCCTTGGCCAAGGTATCCAGAGCAGCCCCGGCAATTTCGTGGTTTTGTAAGGCAGCGATCAAATCAGCGGTTACCACCAAGCCCCCGCGGGCCATATTGATCAGGTAGGCCGTCTTTTTCATCTGCTTTAAGGCGGCCGCGCCAATCATGTTGGCCGTTTCAGCGTTGAGCGGGGTGTGGAGGGTCACGATGTCGGATTCTTTGAGGACCGTGGTCAAATCCGTGTAAGTCAAGTATGGTTCTAATTCCGCGTGGTGGACCGGATCAACCGCCAGGACCTTTGCCCCCAAGGCCGCATACAGCTGGGCAGTGGCCCCACCAATGTGGCCGGCGCCGATCACGCCGACCGTCAAATTATAGATTTCGGTACTTTCCAGCCCACTCCAGCGGAAGTCCAGCTGGTCCATCCGCGCATCATAATAGCCCAACTTGCGGACCAGGCGCAACGCTTGGGTCAACCCCATTTCCGCGATTGCCCGCGGCGAGTAAGCCGGTACGTTGGTGACCGTCAGGCCATTTTCCCGGGCCAACTTCAAGTTAATAAAGTCAAAGCCAACCATCCGCGCGGTAATCTGCTTGATGCCAAAGGACTTTAAGGTTGGATAAATCGAGGGATCCAGCGGAATCGTCTGCTGAACGTTGATCCCGTCGAAGCCCTTGGCTAAGCCCACAGTTTCCGGGGTCAGTCGCTCAGCCACCGACTTAATCTCAACGTCGTGTTCCCGAGCCCAAGCGTCAATAAAGGGCTGTTCTTCATCCAAGACCGCATACATAATAATCTTTTTCATAAGCTGCCTCCTACCACTGTAATTGTTTCATCCGCGCCACGGCTTCTTCTAAGACTGCCTGCTTTTGAGTGGCCGCAATCCGCACAAAGCCTTCCCCGGCCGGACCAAAGGCCACCCCGGGAACAACCAGGATCCCGGCTTCTTCTAAGAGCTTGTCGGCAAAGGCTACCGAATCCAGCCCCGTAGCCGTGATGTCTGGGAAGAGGTAAATGCTTCCCTTGGCCGGCGTGACCTTTAACCACGGCACTTCCGCCAGGGCTTGGTTTAAGTAGGTCAAGCGGGCCTGGAACTCACTCACCACCGGCGCCTTCATTTCATCATAATGCGCTAACGCATACAAGGCGGCGTCTTGGGACGGGGTTGGCGCCGAGAAGGTCACCGCGTCGTTAACGTAGCCGGCCGCGTCCACGAGCCATTTTGGCCCCGTTAAATAGCCGATCCGCCAGCCGGTCATCGCCATGTTCTTGGAAAAGCCACTGAAGACCACCGTGTGCGTAGGCGCATAAGTAGCCGGCGTCGCAAATTCCACCCCGGGTTCGAGGTAGTCGGCGTAGATTTCGTCACTAAAGATCAAGAAGTCGTGCTCCTGAGCCAACTTAGCCAGTCCCTCGGCCTCTTCCGCCGTCATGGCGTACCCGGTCGGGTTATTCGGCGAGTTGACGATTAAGACCTTGGTCTTGGCCGTAATTGCGGCTTCCACCGCCGCCAGATCAAAGGCAAAACCACGCGCCGGATCGGCAGGCACGTCAACGGCCACCCCACCGGCTAACTTAACTTGATCAAAATACGGGGAGAAGCACGGTTCCAAAATAATCGCTTCATCCCCCGGCGCAATGACCGCTTGCAAGGCCAAGAAAAGAGCGTGTTCGGTGCCGACCGTGACCATCACCTGGTCCGCCGTCGTCGGCCGCGCAAAGCGGGTGGTGTAAAAATCAGCGATGGCCTGGCGTAATGCCGGCTTTCCCATCACCGCCGTGTAGTGGGTATCCCCCGCCGCCACGGCTTTAAAAGCCGCTTCGGTAATCGCTGCCGGGGTCGGCAGGTCCGGATCCCCAATTGATAAATCAATCACGTTTTCCATCGTGGCCGCTTTTTCACAGACTTCCGCCAACAAATTTGGCGCTGGGGCTTGGTAAGCGGGGTTTAAAAATGTACGATCCATACAGAACATCTCCTCTTTGTACAGCGACTGGCCACCCCAGCCACTATTCACTTTCTAATGTTTTTATAATTATTAATCATACACTAAGTTAGGCGATTCGACAAGTAAAATGCAAGTTTTATGCACTAAATGCTGAATAATCATTATTTCATCCCCACCGCTTGCCTTTTCTTGTAAAGTCCGGTAGAATCGTCATGTTCAAAAACAATCAGGGAACGCAGCCGCGACAAAAAGTTATTTTTATACCATCTAAGTGTGGTAGCTAACCAGCGGTCGCTTCACCCCTACATTAATCATTTCTCATTTTAAGGAGTAACTTTTTATGACAGAATTAAAGCAATATTCCCCCGGCGCCTTTTGGAATAAGGTCATGTCGGCCGTGGCGATGGCGATCGTTGTTTCCGTCACGCCCAGCGCGATCATTGGGCCTGTCTTTCAGGCCCTCGCCGATCACGGTGCCTTCTGGGCCAGCTTAAATATGATCACTAACCTGGCGATGTACGCCGTTCCAGTCCTGTGTGGGGCCTTAGCCGCCGGTCAGTTTGGCTTCAACATGATTGAAAAGACTAGCGTCGCCTTAGCGACCTTAATTGGCTCGGGCGCCGTGGCTTACTCAGCCAAGGACCAAACCTATACCTTAATTGGGATGGGCGATTTGATCAATACGATCTTAGTGACCGCCTTGGCAATCGTTGTAATTTTTGCCGTCCGCCAATACGTCGGCAGCTGGTCGATCATTTGGGACCCAATCATCGGTGCCTGCGTGGTCGGTGGGATCGGGACTTGGACCTACCCTTACGTGCACCTGATCTCAACCACCGTCGGTACCTTCTTAAACCAGGTCACTAAACTGGAACCGCTGTTGATGTGCACGATCTTGGGCCTCGCCTTTGCCGTTATCATCGCCACTCCGTTGTCAACGGTCGGGCTGGCCTATGCCTTTTCCATCGCTGGAATCGCCGGTGGGGCCGCTTCGGTCGGGATCACGGCTTGTTTCTTCACCGTCGCCTACGCTGTTTCCAAGGTCAACGGCAAGGGGCTGGTGGTGGCGATGGCCTTTGGGTCGGTGAAGATGATGCTGGCCAACTTCTTGCGTCACCCCCAAATGTTGATTCCCATCGCCCTTTCCGGCGCCTTAGCCGGGTTGGTTGATTCCTTGCCGTTTGCCCGAATGGAAAACGGCGCCGCCTATGCCGGTTTCGGCTTCCCAGTCGCCCCGATCAACGCCTACACCCACCTCCACGGTAGCGTGGGCGCCAACTTACTGACGGTCGGGTTGATGTACTTGGTCTTACCCACGGTGGTCGCCCTGCTTTCCTACCATTTCTGCAAAAATGTCTTACACATTGTCGACGAAAACCATTGGTATGTCGACCTCAACGCCTAGTAAAAAAAGCTGGATCCTCCGCCGGATCCAGCTTTTTTTCGTGTTTTAAGCCAGGTTAATCAACCACGTGGCGTTCAAAGGGTTGGTCTGAAATCCCTTCCGCCAGAATCTTCTTGGCCCATTCCTTGGCCGAGAAGAGGGAGTGGTCACGGTAATTACCGCAGCTTTCAATCGTCGTCCCTTGGACATCTTCCCATTCCGTGTGGTAAGCAATTTCTTCCAGGGAGGACTTCAAGGCCTGAGCGACTTCCGTGGTCGAATGACGGCCCCAAGTAATCAGGTGGAACCCGGTCCGGCAACCAAACGGCGAGCAATCAATCACCCCAGTCAACCGATCCCGCAAGAGACCGGCCAACAAGTGTTCAATCGTGTGCAATCCAGCCGTAGGAATCGCATTTTCATTTGGTTGAACCAAGCGTAAATCGTAATTGCTGATTTCATCCCCCTTAGGCCCCGTTTCAACCGTAATCAACCGTACGTACGGAGCCTTGACCTTGGTATGATCAAGGGTAAAACTTTCTACTTCTGCCATCGCAAATTCCTCCTTTAAACTTCGGGGCGCGCCCCTTGTTCCTTATTCTTGATCAAATTCGAAGTGGCGTCAACATTTTTCTTACTTTTTAAAAGCTATTCGCCCCAAACTGCCTGGGCCACATCCCGAACCAGCTTGATCTTGGCCCATTGCTGGTCCTCAGTGAGTTGATTACCCTCTTCCGTCGAGGCAAAACCACACTGGGTACTTAAGGCAAGGTCGGCTGAAGCGACATACTGACTCGCTTCGGCGATGCGGGCCTTAAGTTGGGCCGGATCTTCGAGGGCGGCTTGCTTAGACGTTACCAGCCCCAAGACCACCTGCTTGCCGGCTGGCACTTGAGCCAACGGCGCGAAGTCCCCGGACCGGTCGTCATCAAATTCAAGGTAAAACGCAGCCACCTTTTCCTTGGCAAAGAGGGTCGCGGCGACCGGCGCGTAGCCCCCTTGGGCCGCCCACGTCGAGTGGTAGTTCCCCCGGCAGACGTGGGTCGAAACCCGCAGGTCGGCCGGCAGGTCCCGCAAGGCCCCATTGTTCAAACGCAAGTAGATTTCTTGGAGTTGCTCCCGGTCAAAGGACGTTTCATCGCGGGCTTGCCAGTACCGGTCATCGACGATCATCCCCCAGGTACAATCATCGAGTTTGAGATTGCGACATCCCGCCGCATACAAGGCCAAGATTAAGTCCCGGTAGGCGTTGGCAATGTCAGTAAATAAGGCTTCATCCGTAGGGTAGACTTTACGTAAAGCGGCCACGTTTTCCGGCCCCCGCACCAGTTCCGCGTATAGTTGGGCCGGGGCCGGAATTGATTGCCGCGGAGTCAAATCCGTTCCGGCCGTAATCTGCTTTAAAAACTTGAAGGCCGCTAAATCCGGGTGCGTCCCGGTAAAGGTAATCTTGCCCGCCACCCGGGCTGAGTCGGCCCGGGTCTCTTCATCATGGAAGAAATAGCCGTGCTCGCGCACAATATGCTCGACGCCACCAAAGCCCCAGAAGGTATCCAGGTGCCAGTAGCTGCGCCGGAACTCACCGTCGGTTACCACCTTTAAACCGGCCGCGGCTTCTTTTTGCACCAGTTGCTTAATCTGTTCATCTTCGACTTGGGTTAGGGCTGCTTGGTCAATTTGCCCGGCCGCAAATTGGGCCCGCGCCTCCTTCAGGGCCGCTGGCCGTAAAAAGGAACCGACAATGTCATACCGTAATTTTGCACTCATCTTTATTTCCCCCTTAAACCAAAAAAATCCCTAGCCAGCACCTTCGTGTCTGACTAGGGACGTCAACTTCCTTTTGAAATCAACGGGTTACCACCCAAATTCAAGCTGGCCTTCCAACCAGCTCCTCAGTAAGTACCATCTGATACTTCGCCGTGGCTATCGGACGGCACCCCGTCAGTGGCTGATTATCACCACTGAAACGCTCCCAGACCATCTTCGGCAAGGCAACTTTGGCCGGCTTGCACCACCCCCGGCTCTCTGGGCAAAGCGCCCTTGCTTACTCATCTGTTCTCAGCGTTTTCTAATTTAATTGTCATTATCTTATAACCGCCGGTTGAGAAAGTCAACCCCGCCGGACCAATTAATTTTGCGCAGCCATCACCGCCGGAATAAAGTAGGGACAGTGCATCGCTTGGGGCACCTGATCCCACGCCACCGGATACCCGGCCCCGTGGGCACAAAAGACAGAACCAGGCGGATTTTCCAGGTCCGCGACCGGATCATAATTGGCCGCAGCTTCGATCGCCGCCGGATCCTGAGCCGGGTGAAAACCACCAAAGCGGACTGCTAATTGACCGCGCCCGTGGGTGTAGCCGCGCACCGTGGTGGGATAATCCCGTAAGGCCGCGACCGGGGCCCGGCCGGTTAACTGGACCAGCTCATCGCCCGTCGGCAGTTGGGCGGGCAATTGCAAGCTGCCCCCAAAGCGTTGGACATCCGTTAAGGCCCGGCCGACCTGCGCCGCGGGCAATCGTAGCGTAAAGTCATACCACGGCTCCAGCAAGGCCACTTTCCCTTGCGCCCGCAGGATCATCAAGCCTTGCCGGACCGCCCGCCAAGTCGCCTGGCGAAAATCACCGCCGCTGGTGTGCTTCAGGTGCCCACGCCCCCCGACCAAAGTGATTTTGACGTCGGTCAACGGCGCACCAATCAACACGCCACGATGTTCTTTGGCCCGTAAGGCCGCCAGGACCTGGCTTTGTAAATTGTGGGCCAGGACTTCTTCGCGCGTTGCCGTTGCCACCTGCACGCCACTGCCCGGCGCCCCGGGTTCTAGTAATAGGTGGGCTTCGGCGTAGTGGCGCAGGGGTTCGTAGTGGCCGACCCCTTCCACGGGGGCCGTAATGGTCTCGCGGTAGACGATCCCGGCCGGGACCAGGGTCACCGTTAGGCCAAAGCGCGCTTTGAGCAGCGCGGTCAGCACTTCAACTTGCACTTCCCCCATCAATTGCAGGGTTAAGGTACCTAACTCCTGGTTAACCAGCAAATGCAGCAGCGGTTCTTCATCGGCTAATTCCGTCAGGGCTGCCCGGACGGCCGCAAAGTCTGCCGCTGCCATTTGCACCGCGTAGTTAAGCACCGGGCGTAAGCTGGCCGGCGCCGCATCTGCGCTCGCCCCGAGCCCCTGCCCGGGGTAGGTCTGCTGGGGCCCCGCCACGGCCACCACTTCCCCGGCCAGTGCCCGGGGAACAATTTGAAATTGGGCGCCGTTGTAGCGACGTAATTGGTCCGCTTTTTCACCGGCGAGGATTTGCTTGGCGACCAGTTCATCGCCCAAGACCTTCAGCCAGGTCAACCGCGTGCCATCCGCCGCATGTGAAATCTTAAAGACCCGGGCGGCCATGGTCGGGGCAGGGACAAAGGCGGGCGTCCACGTCGTTAACCCCTGCAGCAATTCTTGAACCCCGGTTTGGTGCAAAGCGGCGCCAAAGTAGACCGGGACCACTTGCCGCGCGGCGACTAACTTGGTTACCACCGTCGCCGGGACCGTTCCGGTCGTGAGGTATTCGTCAAGGACGGCTTCATCACCTTGCATGGCAATTGCCTCCGCCGTTGCCGCTGGTTGCTTTGCAAGGGCCGTGGCTTGATTAAAGGGAATCACCGCGGCCCCAAATTCAGCTTGTAAATCCGCCAAGACTTGGGCCGGCTGCGCCCCCGCCTGATCAATTTTATTAATGAACACACAAGTTGGCACCTGATGGGCCGCTAATAATTCCCACAGAGTCCGGGTATGACTCTGGATTCCATCGCTGGCCGACACCACCAACACGGCTAGGTCTAAGATCGCCAAGACCCGCTCCACCGCCGGCGCAAAATCAACGTGGCCCGGGGTGTCCAAGAGGGTAAACTGCCAGTCGTCCACCACCAGTTCCGCCTGGTGATCAAAGATCGTGATCCCCCGTTGCTTTTCTAACGCCTCCGGGTCTAAAAAGGTATTCCCCAGATC
Source organism: Limosilactobacillus ingluviei DSM 15946 (assembly GCF_001435775.1). Lineage (GTDB taxonomy): Bacteria > Bacillota > Bacilli > Lactobacillales > Lactobacillaceae > Limosilactobacillus > Limosilactobacillus ingluviei. The sequence continues at coordinate 15,316 of NZ_AZFK01000025.1, forward strand.
GACCCGGCCGGCTTGGCGAATCGTCCCGGCTTGGTATAACATTCCCTCCGCCAAGGTCGTCTTGCCGGCGTCAACGTGGGCCATCAAGCCGATCGTTGCCTGCTTGGTCATTGCCGTCACTTCCTTGAAAAAAATCATATGCTTAGCTTACCACATTTTTGGCGGCGCAAAAAAGCAACCCCCAGTTCATTGCTCTCATTCATTGAACAATTCTACTTTGGCGTCCAGATTCACTATTAATTAGTGTCTTAAAGGAAGTCCTTCTAAAAACAATTTTTTGTAACAAAATTTATTTTTTATAATTAGAGTCCAAATTCTCCTTAGTGAACTGATTTATTTAATTAATAATCAATTATTTATGTAAACGTTTTACGAAGGTAGAAACTATTGAGGTTAACTTGCCAACCCAGCTGATTTCAGTTATTATGTTCCTGTTTAAATAGTAATCATTACTATTTAAAAATAAACAATGGAGGAAGAATATTGACACATGGTACGTAAACGAAAATTTCTCATTTTAGTAACTCTTGGCCTCGGTCTTTTGATTAGTAGTTTAGGTTTCAGCATCGATCAAATTGGGCAGACTACTAAACCAGCTCAAGCGGCATCTACAAAACCCATCCGCGTGGTCAGCAGTCTTAACTTCTACGGCGAAACAGCTAAGGCCGTCGCCGGCACACATGGCCAAGTAACCTCAGTAATCAATAGTGCAGCCGTAGAACCTCACGAATACAAACCAACTACGAAGCAGGCAAAACAAGTTGCTAAAGCCAACGTGGTGATTCAAAATGGGCTCGGTTATGATGGTTGGATGAAGAAATTGGCTAAGTCTACCAATAACACGAAAGCCCTCGTAAACGTTGCCGATGTGATCGGGAAAGCCGATGGCGCCAACGAACATATTTGGTATCAACCTAAAACAATGAGTAAGTTAGCTGACACCTTGGCTAATAGTTATGCGAAATTAGACCCAACCCATAAAGCGGACTATCAGGCTAACGCTGCTAAGTACAAAGCAAAGCTAGCTAAGCTAAACCAAGTAATTGATGATACAAAGCAAAAAGTAGATCCTGCTAACAATAAGGTTGATGTTAGCGAACCAGTTTTCAACTATGCTTTAGCTAACCTTGGCTATCAAGTCAACAACCCTCACTTCGCTAAAGCCGTTGAAGACAGTACTGACCCATCCCCAAAAGACATTCAGCAAATACAAAACGACATGAAAAAGCACAAAATTGCATTCTTTGTTAATAATAGTCAAGAAACTAATTCCACGGTCAAGAACCTCTTAAAAACCGCTAAGCAATCCAATATACCGGTTCTAAAGGTTACCGAAACTAAGCCAGATGGTAAGACTTATTTACAATGGATGACCGACCAATACAAAGCCCTTCAAAAAATTCAAGCTCGGCAAATTAAGTAAGGTCGCGAGTCGTACAATACCCTTAGAGGTTGACACTTTTAAAAATGAAAGTGTTGCCTTTGGGG
>NZ_AZFK01000026.1 GCF_001435775.1 Limosilactobacillus ingluviei DSM 15946
TAAGACTAGCAATTTTTCATTTTTTCAGACTGTCAACTTGACAGGGTACAGTACCGTTTGATCTGGTTCGCCATTTTGCTGCATTAAGAGTTGTTCAATGTGTGCCAAGCGTTGTTCAATAGCTTGTTGATGGGTTTGCAGAGAATGGAGTTCGCGGCGTAATTGGTCATCATCGTCACTTGATAAGAGGTCAGTTAAAGAACTGGTCATCATCCCAATAAAGCCAATCCCGATGACCATTAGGATCACCGCTGCTAATTTTCCGATCCCCGTGGTTGGTGCGATGTCACCGTAGCCAACCGTAGAAACGGTGGTGATTGACCACCATAGGGCTGTCGTAAAACTGACTTTTTCGGCAATATGGTACATTACGGCTGCGATTAATAGGACCGCAAAGCTAAGGTAGGAGTAGTATAGTAAGCCCCGGGTTTTAATCAAGGAACGCAACCGTCCCGTTAACCCAATCAACCGGACCAGGCGTAACACGCGTAAAAGCTGAAGGATGCGAATTACCCGGGCAGCCCGGAACAGGTAAAAGAGCTGGTTAACGGGTAAAATTGCCAACAAATCCCAAACATTATGAATCAAAAAATACTTTTTATTTTTAGCCCGTCCCAACCGGACTACGTAGTCAAGGGTTAAAATGAGCCAGATCACATTATCGATTTGACGATAGGGACTGGCCAGGATATCAAGATCGTGGGCATAGTCCAATACTAACAAGAGGATTGAAATCACTGCCAAGGCGGCAATCCCAATCTGGTAGCTAATTAATAAAAATTTCTTGGGCGTCATTTGCTAATTCTCTCCGGTTGGTTCAGGGTGGGGTTTATTTTGGGCAATCAGCGTCACGGTACTGGTGCTGACCAAACGGTTTTGATTAGTGATGCGAACTTGCCAAGTTTGCATCCGCTGGCCGATATGAAGGGGAGCAGCCGTAGCGATTAAGCAGCCCGCGGTACTAGGGGCTAAGTGGTGAGTGTTGATATCAACCCCCACGGCAACTTGATTAGCCGGCAGGGCAGCATTGGCGCCTAAGGAAGCCGCGGTTTCTGCCAGGACCGCATTAATGCCACCATGGACAATTCCAAAGGGTTGGAGTAGCTTTGCACTGACCGGAAGTGATACGATGGTAGATGACGGTGAGACCGATTGGATTTCGATCCCTAGGTTTTCAAGCAAATTCAAAATTTCACCTCATTTTGAAAGGAGTCGTTTGTGAATGACTGAAGTTAAATGGGAAAAGATCAAAGATTTTTCAGAAATCATTTTTGAGCGGACGGGCAAGATCGCCAAGATTACCATGAATCGCCCCGAAAAGCACAATGCTTTCACGCCGGTTACGGTGGCAGAAATGATTGAGGCTTTTACGATTTGTCGTGATGACAGCTCCATTGGGGTTATCATCTTGACGGGGGCTGGCGACCAAGCCTTTTCGTCTGGTGGTGACCAATCGGTGCGCGGCAACGGTGGCTACGTCGGCCCCGACCACATTGCCCGGCTAAATGTCTTAGACTTGCAACATCTCATTCGTATTATACCAAAACCAGTCATTGCGATGGTGAAAGGCTGGTCCGTTGGGGGTGGCAACATCTTGCAGTTGGTTTGTGACTTGACGGTGGCCGCGGATAACGCGAAATTCGGGCAAACGGGGCCGAAGGTGGGTTCGTTTGACGCGGGTTATGGTTCTGGCTACTTAGCGCGGGTGATCGGCCACAAGCGGGCCAAGGAAGTTTGGTTTTTAAACCACTTCTACACGGCTCAAGAAGCGTTGCAAATGAACTGGATCAACCGGGTGGTGCCATTAGATCAAGTTGAGGCCGCCACCTTAGAATGGGCTAACGAAATTTTGCAAAAATCACCAACGGCCTTGCGGTTAATTAAGGCGGCGATGAATGCTGATACGGATGGTTTAGCGGGGCTCCAACAATTAGGTGGGGATGCGACAATGCTGTTTTACACGACTGACGAAGGTAAAGAAGGCCGCGATGCCTTTAATGAAAAGCGGCAACCGAACTTCGATCAGTTTCCAACGTTCCCTTAGGGGGCGCGGGCAATGGAAACCCAAAATTGGTTAATTAAACAGGCCCAGCTGAATCCTGATCGCTTGGCCGTCAGCGATGGCCAGACCAGCTATACGTTTGCCCAGTTGCTGACGGTGGTTAAAGCTGATGCAGCGCATTTAGCGGGTTTGACGACCCAAGCGCGGGTAGGCCTGCTGGGGAAAAACAATTTATTGACCTACCGGTTGGCCTTGGCCTTGCTGAGCATGGGTAAGACCATCGTTTGGCTGAATTGGCGCTTAGCCAGTCCTGAATTAGCCTTTCAGGTGGCGGATAGTGAGTTGGATTTGGTCTTGGTTGATGACGCATTAATGCGCACGGAGTTCGACCAATGCTACCAGACCTACACTACGGTTTTGGCGCGTCCCGGCCAAGCGGTGGAGTTGCAAGCAACCTTTGCCAGTGAGGATATCGCCAGCATTATGTATACTTCGGGGACCACGGGGCAGCCTAAGGGGGTCTTGCAGACCTTTGGCAATCACTTTGCTTCGGCGATTGCTTCCAGTTTAAACCTGGGGCTAGTAACCAATGAACAGTGGCTGTGTGTGACCCCGCTCTTTCACATCAGTGGCTTTTCGATTGTAATGCGGGGGTTAGTTTACGGCATGGCAGTCCGGCTCATGGCCCGCTTTGATCCGGTGGCCGTAGAAGAGGTCTTGGCTACCGAGCCGATCACCATTCTTTCGGCGGTGCCATACATGCTTAAGCAATTGTTACAACAGCGGCAACGGACTCACCGCGCTTATCAGCCGGCCTTTCGGTTGGTGTTGTTAGGCGGCGGGACGATTGATCAGGCCACACTGGCGGCTTGTCAAGCGGCCCACTTACCGGTGGTACAATGCTACGGGATGACGGAAACGTGCTCACAAATTATTGCCCTCAGTGCGCGCGATGCCAGCCAACAGTTGGGGGCCGTCGGCAAACCGTTGTTTACTACTCAAATAAAATTGATGCCAACGACGCACGAAATTGCCATCAAAACTCCGGCCCTGACCCCGGGCTACCTAAAGCAACCCGCTAAATTTGCTGCTAAGATGGTGGATGGCTGGTACCTGACTGGCGACATCGGTCATTTTAATGCGGCCGGCTTTTTATACGTGGACGGGCGTAAGGATGAGATGATCATTTCTGGCGGGGAGAATATTTTTCCCCAAGAAGTGGAGCAGGTTTACGCTGCAATGCCAGGGATCGAAGCCGTCGCCGTAGTGGGCCAGGCGGATGCGACCTGGGGCCAGCGACCGGTCGCCTTTATCGTTGGGCAGGCCCAGCCTGCGCAAAAGTTAATTGATTATGGTTATGCGCACTTGGCCCACTATAAGGTGCCCAAGGAATATCATTTTGTTGCGGCTTTGCCCAAAAATGCCAGTGGCAAAGTCCAACGCTTTAAGCTTCGCCAGCAATTAGCAAAATAGTTTTTCAAAGCAGGAAACCGCTTCCTGCTTTTTAATTTTAAATCAGCTTTCCGGGGAGACTTTTTAATTTTAATGCATCGGCTGAAAAAACGTTGACCAGAATTAGATGAGAAAGCGGCGTTTACGAGATGAGAGGGATTAATGTTTCCTAGGACAAAGATTGCAAAATGATTCTTATTAAATCAAGGCGTAAACCGGTTTGTAGATTTGACCTCCTGCCTAACAAAGGGTATAATAAATTACACTTTTATTAGAAAGCGATGATTGTTCTCAGTAAATTATTCTCATTCACTGGCTTCAAAGCTTTGAATAAATCCTAACTGGGAGGAAAAATATGGATCAACAAAAATCGATGGACACGGCCTTTTTCGGGCAACCGCGGGGTCTGTCCACCCTGTTCTTCACGGAAATGTGGGAACGGTTCAGTTACTACGGGATGCGGGCCATCCTGCTGTTTTACATGTTCTATGCCGTCGAAAAAGGCGGGCTGGGGATGGACGAAACTACGGCCGCCTCAGTGATGTCAATTTACGGTTCATTGGTTTACCTGTCCGGGATTGTCGGCGGGTGGCTGTCTGACCGAGTTTGGGGGGCGCGCAAGACGGTCTTCATCGGTGGGGTGCTCATCATGTTTGGGCACATTGCCTTGTCCTTGCCGTTTGGTTTGCCTGCTCTTTATGCTTCGATTGCTTTAATCGTGGCCGGGACGGGGCTGTTAAAGCCCAACGTCTCAGACATGGTAGGGAGCTTATATGAAGAAGGCGATAAGCGTCGTGATGCCGGTTTTAGTATGTTTGTCTTCGGGATTAACTTAGGGGCCGCGGTGGCACCGTGGGCAGTGCCGTGGGCCGCAGGCGGCTTTGGTTTCCACTTGTTTGGCAGTGAAACCAATTTCCACGCCGGGTTCTCCTTGGCTGCGATCGGGATGTTCTTCGGGCTTTTGCAATACTGGTTGGACGGGAAGAAGTACTTGTCCAAGGACAGTCTCTACCCCAACGACCCGATTGACCGGGATGGCTTAAAGCCGATCATTACCTGGACGGTGGTAGCGGTGATCGTCGTGGCCGTCATCTTAGGGCTTTTGGCGGCAATGGGCCAATTAAACATCACCAACATCATTAATCTGATTACGGTGATTGCGATTGCCCTGCCGATTGTTTACTTCATTATGATGCTGAATTCGGCTAAGGTTACCAAGGTCGAACGCTCCCGGGTCAAGGCCTACATTTCCCTGTTTATTGCGGCGGCCATTTTCTGGGGGATTGAAGAATCGGGTTCCGTAGTGTTGGCCCTGTTCGCTGAACAACGGACGATCTTACACATCGGCAGCTGGCACTTTGCCGCAGCCAACTTCCAAACGTTGAACCCCCTGTTCATCATGCTCTTGACGCCATTCTTTGTTTGGCTGTGGAGTGCTTGGAAGAATCAACCAAGTGCCCCGGCGAAGTTTGCCGCGGGGATGGTCATTGCCGGGCTATCGTATATGTGGATGGCCTTGCCGGGGATTATCCACGGCACAACCAGTGGCCGGGTCAGTCCCTTCTGGCTGGTCGGTTCTTGGTTCATCGTTGAAATTGCCGAAATGTTGATTTCGCCAATCGGATTGTCCGTCACGACGAAGTTGGCGCCAAAGGCTTTCCAATCACAAATGATGAGTATGTGGTTCTTAGCTAACTCGGCCGGGCAAGCCGTTAACGCCCAAATCGTGAAGTACTACTCTGCTGACACCGAAATTCAATACTTCTTGATCATCGGTGGGGTCAGCGTGGTCTTCGGGATTGTGATGTTCTTCTTGGTTAAGAAGATTCACGCCCTGATGGAAGGAATCGACTAACCCACAGCAAAATTAAGTTCCAGGTGGTTGCCAACTGGCAGCCACTTTTTTTATTGGGAAGACAAAATAATGGGCAGCACTAAGCGCGGGGCTTACAATTAAAAGCTAAGGGGGAAGCAGCGATGAAGATTGCAATCAGCAGTGATAATCATTTGGATGTCAATCAAGTTGATCCGGCGCAAGCATTGGCGGCGCAAGCCGAATGGCTGCTTGAGCAGCAAGTGGGGGCGTACTTTTTTCTGGGGGACTTATTTAATGACTTCCAAAAGACCCGGGCGTATTTTACGGCGTTGCAAGCCCGCGTTGGGCCGCAAATCATGATTCGTTATTTGGCGGGCAATCATGATCAATTAACGGGGGTGACCGCCGCCCGACTGGAGCAATGCTTGGCTCCGGAATATTTTCATCAAGCGTTTTGGGATGTCCCCGGGACCGACTGGCGCATCATTGGCAATAATGGTTGGTACGATTATTCCTTTTCAAACTTGGCAGTGTCACCTGCGGCCGTGGCCCAGTGGAAAAAGGTCTACTGGATTGATGGCAGCATTACCCAGGCCGAGAGCGATCCGGTTCGGATGGCACGGGTAATGGTCCAAGTAAAGGCTCAGTTGCAAGCTGCTCAGGCGGCGGGAAAGCGTGTCATTTTCGTAACCCATTTTGTCCCAGCGGCGGCCTTAGTACCGCCCCTGCCAGTCCACCTCACTACGCCCCGGCAGCAACGCTTTGGCCAGATGTTTAACGCCATGCTGGGGAGTCGGCACTTAGGGGAACTGCTTTTGCAAATGCCCCAAGTTAAGCGCGTGGTCAGTGGGCATTTGCACGGTGAATTTGCGCCCCAAACCCTGGGGGCGGCGACCTATTACAATCCAGCGGTCGGGGTCCGGCGGCGCCCTGGTGAATGGCAACGGACGACCTTTCTGGAACAATGGACTTACCGAACCCTGGTGTGGAATTTAAGGTGATTTTTTTGCAATTAAGCCTTGCAATTCAGGCGGGGATTGTGTAATATAATATTCGTTGATTGTTCAGGTTTAACGATTGACCTTACGGAGGAGTAGCGAAGTCTGGTTAAACGCGACGGTCTGTAAAACCGTTCCTTCGGGTTCGGTGGTTCGAATCCACTCTCCTCCATTTTAATTATTGGGCTATGGCCAAGCGGTAAGGCAACGGTTTTTGGTACCGTCATGCGCTGGTTCGAATCCAGCTAGCCCAACTGACAAAGTCGTCACGGTGGTGGCGGCTTTTTTGTTTTTTTCGCGGCCAAAAAAATAAAGGTTCTACAATATTTGGTACTGATGGGAGTAAAATCCTGTTAGTACCATTTTTGTT
>NZ_AZFK01000027.1 GCF_001435775.1 Limosilactobacillus ingluviei DSM 15946
AGAAGACGGCTGACCCCCGCTCTTCAGTAACTAAAGAAAGGACCGTCTTCAATGAACGATTATATCAAAAACTTAACTGGTTTAACAGACAATCTGATTACTTTCGACCTTCGCGTAGCCGAAGCTGATCGACTTAAAATTGTTCCCGCTAATCCGGCCGCCCGGCACCCGTTCGCTCGCCAAGAACACTGTGAACTTTATCTTCGTCAATCTTATCCCAATGCTTGCCCAGTCTGCGGTCAATTGATGCGGAAAAATGGCTTTAAAACAGTCTATCTGCGAGGACTCGAAATTAGTGGCCGACCATTGGTGCTCGTAATTGCTAAACAGAAGTATCTCTGCCCCGTTAGTGCGGAATGTCCCACCTTAGTCACAGACTTAGCCCGGGTTCAGGGCATTACTGTTAATCATCAAATCATGCCTAATGTCCAACAGCGCATGCTGTTGGCCTTAACTGA
>NZ_AZFK01000028.1 GCF_001435775.1 Limosilactobacillus ingluviei DSM 15946
TTTCTAACAGCATAAAAGAGTTACTCTTCTATGTTGTTCTACATTTTATATAGCAGAAAGTGTTTTACGCACCGTTCTGTCAAGTTACCCCTGAATAAAATTCGGGGGCTTGTAGACTTCACCCATCAGCTCATCGCTAAATGAGTTACTAGCTACAATTTACCTAGATAGGGCCAGCGTAACAACATCTCAGATAATAAATTATCTTCTGGTCGGAGCACTGCTCGGCTGGCTGGTCTTAGGTGAAACGTTGCAGGCGGGTTTCTTTTGCGGGACCGGCTTGTTGGCGGTGGGAATTTGGTACCAGTTGCGGGCGTAGAACTTTACCATGCGCCCAAAATATGTTAAATTAAACGTTGCGATGAGCTGAGAGGTTTGGTTGTCACCCAAATGGCAACCCCGCATTCGCGGTAAAACTCTCGTGGGGCCCATAACCTGCCGGATTGCAGGGGGCTCGGGGTGAAACGTAGTGGACGACGTTTCACCCCTGCGATCAAAAATTGATCAAGACACTGCACCCAAACCAGCACCAGCTGGGGCGGGTGCTTTTTTAGTTTTGTTTAAAGCTCCGGGCTAAGGACCGTTTTCCCCCGAATTGCGGGTATAATAAAAATATGAACTTTCGTAAAGGGGTGGCCAAAAATGAAGATTTTAGTGGTCGATGATGACAAAGAAATTGTGCAACTTTTGGAAATCTACGTTAAAAATGAAGGCTACGAACCCGTGGCAGCCTACAATGGCAAAGAAGCTTTGACCAAGCTTAATACGACGCCCGACATTGGCTTGGTGATCTTGGACTTGATGATGCCGGAGATGGACGGGATGGAAGTAATCAAGCAATTACGCAAGGACTCAGCCATTCCGGTGTTGATCTTATCAGCTAAGACCGCGGACATGGATAAGATTCAAGGCCTGATTTCCGGGGCCGATGACTACGTGACCAAGCCGTTTAATCCGCTCGAAGTAATGGCGCGGGTCAAGTCGTTGTTGCGGCGGAGCGAAGGAACGGTCACCAACGACCAGCCGGACGTGTTAAACGTCGGGCCACTGCAAATCAACAAGGATTCCCACGAAGTCAAGACTTTAAAGGGGGACTTGATCCAACTGACGGCTCTAGAATTTGGCATCTTGTATTTGCTGGCCAGTCATCCCAACCGCGTTTTTTCGGCGGATGATATTTTCGAACGGGTCTGGCAACAAGAAAGCGTCGTGTCAGCCAAGACGGTGATGGTTCACGTGAGCCATCTGCGGGATAAGATCGAAGCGGCAACCGGGGGCGAAAAGGTGATTGAAACCGTTTGGGGCGTTGGCTATAAGGTTGCGGCGCACTAGCCTAGGCAGAAAGGAAGACCATGTTGAAACTAACGGGGCGCGAAAAAAGCGCGCTTTTTTTTGAAGGCGTCGTGACGGTGGCCCTCCTGATCTTGATTAACGTGGCGGTAATTGGGATCATTCAGGGGGTCATTCAGTCAAATCCGGGGCTGGCCAGTGGGATTTTTATCATTAAGCAGTCACTGTGGTTTGGGCCTTACCATACCCAAATTTGGTCCTATCAGCGGATCGTGATCGGCCTGTTGATGCTGTTAGACGGTTGGGTTGTCTGGTGGCGACTCAAGCGGCGCTATCACCAATACCAAATGGATCACATCATTGCCGAGTTGCACTACATTGCCCAAGGCCACTTGGATCACCGGATTCCTTTTCGCTTGAAGGGGAGTGAGCAACACGTAATCACCAGTGTCAATGCCCTGGTCGACAGTGCCGTCCAGTCGATGAATGATGAACGCCAGATTGAAAAATCCAAGGATGAATTGATTACCAACGTCAGTCACGACTTACGCACGCCGTTGACCTCCATTATCGGCTACTTGCGGTTGATTGAAGATAAGCAGTACCATTCTGAAGAAGACATCGTTAAATATTCCCATATTGCCTACGAGAAGGCCAAACAAATGAAAACCCTGGTGGATGACCTGTTTGAATACACTAAGGTGCAACAACACGGGGCGCCGGTGAATATGATGACCGTGGATCTTTCCCAGTTGTTGGAGCAAGTCAGTGCCAGCTTTGAGTTGGAAGGACAAAAGCGGGGGATTGAGGTTAGCTCGGCAACGCAGCCGACCCCGCTCTTGGTGGATGCGGATCCCGAAAAGTTGGGCCGGGTTTTTAGCAATCTGGTCGCCAATGCCCTAAAGTACGGCAATGGTGCCAGTTATATCAAAATTGATGCCCGTCAGGTCGGTGCGTCAGTAGTGATCGAAGTTGCCAATGATGGGACCCAGATTCCGGCCGCGTCCTTGGGGCATTTATTTGAGCGGTTTTACCGGGTCGAATCCTCGCGTTCCAAAGATACTGGCGGGACCGGCCTGGGCTTGGCGATCGTCAAAAGTATCGTGGACTTGCACCACGGGGAAGTCGAAGTGACGTCCACACCGCAGGTGACGACCTTTACGGTCATTTTGCCGTTGCACCAAACGGCCGTTGCTGCGCAAGTGTGAGCAAAGTTCGCCGCGAATTGTGTTTGAAGATATTCACCGAAAATTAAATATGTTACCATAGAAGGTGAGCGGTAAAAAGGTTACCGCAATCTGACGACTTCAACATAATTTGGAGGAATATCTTCTTGCAACAGAAAGCACATCAATTCAATCCAGGGAACCAGCGGTGGCTGGAGGTCTTGGGGATCTCGATGCCCCTGTGTTTGAGTTACCTGCCAATCGGGGTCGCGTGTGGGATTTTGCTGCACGCGGCGGGGATGAACTTTGTCCTTACCTTTTTAATCTCGATTATGGTGTTCTCTGGTGGGGCCCAATTTATCCTGGCCTCGTTGTTGGTAATTGACGCCCCAATCAGTACGATTTTTATGACCCTGTTCTTCCTAGAATTGCGGTATGCCTTGCTGGGGTCCAGCCTTTCCAAGTACTTCCGGTCCTCAAGCCAGAAGTTTGTCCTCTTGTTTTCAGCGTCAATGAACGATGAAAACTACGCGGTTAACTATCTGAAGTTTGCGACCGATAAGAAGTGGACTCCCCAAGATGCGTTAATGGTGGAGCACTATTCGCTGATTTCTTGGGCGAGTGGGAACCTGATTGGGGGCTTAATCGGCAGTACGGTCACGATTGATTTAGAAATCGTTGATTTTGCGTTAACGGCCTTATTCATTTACATGATCGTGATGCAGATGCGGAGTCACTTGAGTTTGATTATTTGCTTGACCTCAACGGCCCTCTCCTTGTTCTTCTTAACGTTAACCAAGAGCACCCTGGGGATCATTATTGCCACTTTGATTGCCTCTTTGATTGGGTTTGCCATTGAAGATTGGGTCCGCAAGCACAGCAAGGATCCGAAGAACGCGTGGGTCTTAAAGCGGCTCTTTAGGCCGGCGATGACCCGGCATACCGTCGAGGATCGGCAAATGTTGAGTGAAAAAAAGGCCCAACAGGCCGCCCAAGTAGAAGCAGCAAATGATAGTGGAGAAGAGTAATGGATACGTTTGTGACTAATTTAGCGGTGGCGTCGCTTGTCCCCAGCCATCATAATACGGTCTACCATTTGATTGTGATTGTGGTGGCCGCGGTGGCCGCCTTTTTACCCCGGTATTTCCCCATGCGGTTCTTTACGAACCGGAAGATTCCGGAGTGGTTTAATGAATGGATGAAGTACGTGCCCGTCAGCCTGTTTACGGCGCTGGTGGTCAAGGCCCTCTTTTTGGACGGTAAGTACCAGTACTTCTTTGATCAGGTCAATGCCCTGGGGACGAATGTAACGGTCTTTGGCCATGCCAGCTATTTGATTGCGGCGGTCTTAGTGGCAATTGTGGCCTACTTTACCCGCTCGATGCTGTCATCGGTGGTGGTCGGCTTGGTGACCGTCTGGTTGTTAACCTTTGTGCTTTAAAAATTAATGAATGAACCAGCAAAAGCGGCTGACGAGCGTGGTGAAGGCTCGTCAGCCGCTTTTTAAAGTCCAGTAAGGAAAGCTTAGGGGCGAAGTTGCCGGCGCAGCCAGCAGTGACTAAGGACTGCGAAGAGACCAAGGCTCCCCAGGGCCCAGGCCAGGTGACTGATCCGGTTCCCGGTTTGTGGCAAGCGGACTGCGCTTGCCGGGGTCAGGGTGCGGCTTGGCTGCTGCCCAGTGGTAAGGGCAGCCGGTTTGCGGGCAAGGGTTTCCCCTTGCGTTTCGGTTTGGCTTCCAGTCACATTTGGCTTAGTGGCAATTCGCTCAGGCTGCTGGGCTGCGGTGGCCAACTGATCCGTGAGAGTTGGGGTCGGTTGTTCGCTAACTGCAATGGCCGGCTCGTGATCAGCTGGTTGGCTTGCTTGACCGGTTGACACCAGGTCATTGCTTGACTTTGGTCCCGTGGTGGCCGGTTGATCCACTGGGGTGGCAATTTGCGGTTCGTCAGGGGTGGTTCCAGGCTGTTCTGCGGCCGGTTGGCTAGGTTCGGTTTGTGTTTGCGCCTGCTTTGTGTCGGTTACGGTTTGGTCAGCAGGGGTGGCTGGTGGTTGAGGCTCCTCGCTGGTTGTGGGTTGATCAGCGTCACTGCTTACCTGTTGGTCCAGCAACTTGAATTGGTGGTGGTCTTCAAAGAGCTTTCCGACCGCCAGCAAGGTCTGGTCGCTGCCCTTGGCGCCTTGCAGTTGAATCCCGAGGGGTAAGTTGGCCGCAGAAAGGTAGGTTGGCAGACTGAGGGCCGGTTCCCCGGCCAAGTTAGTCAACTGGGTAAACGGGGTCTTGGTTAACCCGTGGAGCCAAGCATCGTAGATTAATTGCATCTGTTGATCAAACGGCAGGTCACCGCTGGCCTTTAATTTTTCCACGTCAGCCGGCAGAAAGGCCGGATCTGCGTTTAAAGGTGCTACGACGGCGGTAGTAGGAGTTAAGTAGAGCGGATATTCTTGGTGAAACGCATCCATCGCTTGCTTGACTAAGGCCAATTCACCTTTAAAGGCAGCCCCAACGGTCTGAGGGGCTTTTTTGCTGGCTTCGTACAGGGCGTAGGTCATCGGACTGATGACGTGATTGGTAACATCATCAGCCGTTAGATTGCGGTGCAAGAAGTGATTGGCCAGGTAGTTGGCGGTGGAACCATTGGACAAGGCGCCTAAGAAGTAGGCTTGCATCAGCTGCACGCCATCAACCGGAGCCGGGTGTTCTTCGACCTGGAAACCCTGCTGGCGCAAAAAGGCCACCGCCTGTAAGACGGCTGCTTTAGCGTCCGGGCTGACTGGCGTCCCGACCGGTGAAGTGGTGGAATAAGCAATCTTTAATTGGGTTAAATCTTGCGGGACTGGCTGTAACATGTCCCGGTGGGCAGGATTCATTAAGCCAGTGAGAAGGGCTTGAGTGTCAGCAATACTGCGGGTTTCGGCAAAGTTAACCACTGATGGGGTGGTCGAATCCCCAAGAATCAGGCCCTGCGTTGGTTTGAGGCCGATAACCCCGGACCATGAAGCGGGGATGCGCAAGGAACCGCCGGCATCGTTCCCGGTGGCTAAACTGACCCACCCCGCCGCGACGGCGGCTGCCGAACCCCCAGAGGAACCGCCCGGATTCCGGGTGGCGTCCCAAGGGTTGCCGGCATTCCCGTTTAAGTTAGACTGGGTTACGTTAATCAAGCCCAGTTCTGGGAAGTTGGTTTCGCCGAGGATGATGAAGCCCATTTTTTGTAATTGTTGGACGAAGTTTTTGGTGTAGGTGTACTTATTATCGGCTTCAAAGGTTAACCCGTTGGTCCCCGGGTAGCCCTTCATCGCTTGGCCCAAGCCCTTGATCAGAATTGGGACCCCAGCGAAGGGGGCGTTGGGGTCAACTGCTTTCACCTGGGCGGCCGCCCCAGTCGGATCCGTATAGATGACGTCGTTGAGGGCGGGATTTTCCGTCTTAATTTGCTGGAAGGCTTGCTCAACTAGTTCCTGAGCGCTCACCTGACCGGTTTTGATCATGGCGGCCATTTCCGTGGCGGATTTGCCCTGGGTCAGGGCCTTGAGTTCAGCGGGCGTGTGCGTTGGAGCTTGCGGTGCCGGGCTTGGGTCCTTTGGTGGGGGTGTTTGATCAGTTGGCGAAGTTGACGTTGGGGTCGGTGTTTCACTTGAATCATTGAGAGCGGTGCTTGCCGTTGCGGCCGGGGCCGACGTTGTTTCCGTTACCGCTGGGGCGGTGGCATTCGCCGTGGCAGCGTGGGCGGCCAGCGGAAAACCGCTGAGGGCGCTGGCCACCAGGAGGGCGGCTAAGGCTTCTGCGGATAATTTACGAATTCGGTGATTGTGCATAATAAGTCTCCCATAAATAGTCATTTTTAGCTTAATTATACTATTTTAGAAAGCGTTTTCAATCACCTGATCAGGATTTTTTGCCGGTGGAATGGTGCAGGAACTCACGAGCAGAGGCGTTAATTGCCAGCCGGGGGATAAAGAAAGCCCCGGTCCTTGCGCAGTTTTGCACGTGCGTGAGAACCGGGGGGAAAATTATTTGTTTTGGCGCCGGTGCCAGAGGGTCTTGAGGTTCCGGGTCAAGTTCTGGGTAAAGGTTAGGGCGCGGACGACGTGGTTCGGATCGATATGGTTGGTCATCGCCTTTAGGACCCGCTTGGGTTCGCGGGCGGCAAAGATAAAGCTGCCGTTGCGTTTGGTTTGGATCTTGAAGCGGGGGATCCATTTGCCGCCAAACAGAAGTGAAGCCACCACCAAGTCAATTTCATCCCACGGAATTTGGACGAAGTTTTGGACGTTGCGGTCTTCGTAAAATTCGAACCCCTCGTCGCCAATCATGATCTGACCGTAGGCGCTAAAAGTGGTAAAGTAAGTCCCCTTGGCGATTAATTCGGCTTTTTTGTTCAATGATTCAACCATAAAATCTTCCTCTCTGACTGAAATATGTATAAACGCCAGTCCTTCCCAATGAAGTACTGGCGCATTAATGATTAAGGAATCAGCTTAGCCGAGCAAGCCGATGACCCGACCGATAATCCCGACCACAAAGAGGCCTAAGATGATTACGATTGGGGAAACCTTCTTCTTCAACAGCCACATGCACAACAGCGTCAGCAGCAAGGCCGCTAAGCCTGGAATCAGGGAGTCAAGGTTGTCTTGCAAGGTCGTGACCTTGTATTCCGTTAAGGACATCCCTTTGCCCATGTTCCATTGTTCCAGGACGGTCTTGATGGCAGTAGGGTTGTTAGGCAGCTTGTCCCAGTCGATGTAAGCCCCAGAAGATTGCTTGATCCGGGAAACTTCGGGGGTGAACTTGATGGTAACCCACCGTTCGATTAAGGTCCCTAAGACAAACATCCCCATCATTGCGGCCCCCCGGGTGACCTTTTGCAGCAAGCCCCCGGATACGTCGTCGGTAATCTTGGTCCCAGTTCGGTAACCAAATTCTTGGGTGTACCACATAAAGGCAATCCGTAAGATGTTCCACAAAACGAAGAACAGGATTGGACCAAGGATGTTCCCAGAGATGGCCAAAGAAGCCCCTAACCCAGCGATAATTGGCCGCGCCGTAAACCAGAAGACGGGGTCACCAACCCCAGCCAATGGGCCCATCATCCCAACTTTAACCCCGGACATCGTGGCGGCGTCAATCGGCGTCCCGTTGGCATTGTCTTCTTCCAAGGCCAAGCTGACCCCCAGAATTGGCGAGGCAATGTAAGGGTGGGTGTTAAAGAATTCCAGGTGGCGCTTTAAAGCCGCTGCCCGGTCTTCTTTCGTCTTGTACAATTTCTTGATGGCGGGAATCAAAGCGAAGGCGTAGCCCCCGTTTTGCATCCGTTCGTAGTTCCAAGAACCTTGGAGGAACGTTGAACGCCAGCAGACACTCCAACGGTCCCGCTTTGTTAACGTAATTTTCTTTTCAGCCATTAGTCTTTGCCTCCAAATTCTAGTAATCGTTTAAGATATCACCGAGCGGATCACCGCTACCGCCGTTGCCGCCGTTACCACCGTTCCCGGCCTTACTTTCCAAGTCCAGGTAAATCAGGGTGAAGGCCAAACCTAAGGCCCCGATGGCGATCAGCGTCAATTGCGTAACAGCGGCGAGGACAAACCCGATGGCAAAGAATGGCCAAACTTCCCGGTTGGCGATCATGTTGATAACCATGGCGTAACCAACGGCCACAACCATCCCACCACCGATGGTCATCCCTTCGTTTAACCAAGCTGGCATCGCGCTTAAAGCGGCCCGCACTTGGTCAGCTGGAATGATTAACAGCGCAACGGCTGGCAAAGCAATCCGCAGCCCTTGTAAGCAGATGGCAACGATTTGCCACATGTCAATGGCCCGCAGGTTCCCTTTGGCAGCTTCCTTATCCATGATGTGAATAATTGCAACTGAGATCGTCCGAACAATCATGGTTAAGAATAATCCCGCTACGGCCAGGGGAATGGCAATCGCCGTCGCCGTCCCCATGCTCTTGGTAGCGGCCCCACTTTGAACAAAAATAATAGCAGAAGCGACCGAAGCCAAGGCAGCGTCTGGGGCGACGGCTGCCCCGATGTTAGCCCACCCCAGGGCAATCATTTGCAGTGAACCACCGAGAATTACACAGGGAATCAGGTGGCCGGTAACTAAACCGATCAGCGTACATGCAACCAGGGGTTGGTGGAATTGAAATTCATCCAAGATCCCTTCCATCCCGGCTAAGAACGCTACAATCACAACTAAAATCATTGAAATCGCAGACATAATAATCTCCTTTAGTTCTTTTGCTGGTCAATCAGCGTTTGCGCCTTCTTCAACAGTTCATCCATGTTTTCTTTCCCACTGGATGGGACCTTTTGGACGTTGAAGGTGACGCCTAATTGCTTCAGTTCCTTGAACGTATCGACGTCGTTTTGGTCCATGGCCAAGACTTGGTTGACGTTGACCTTCCCGTCACTATAAGCCATCGAACCAACGTTGAGTTCCTTGATGTCGACCCCACCCTTGATGGCAGCGAGGGCATCTTGCGGCGTTTCAAACAGCAGCATGGCCTTGGTATTCCCAAAGCGGGGATCCTTGGCCACTTCGATCATCTTCTTGATCGGCACCGTGTTAGCGTGTACCCCGGACGGAGCGGCCTGCGCGATCATGTTCTTGCGCAGCTTGTCCTTGGCCACATTGTCAGAAACCACGATGATGCGGTTGGGATTAGTGGCCTTAGTCCACCCGGTGGCAACTTGCCCGTGCAAGAGTCGGGTGTCGATCCGAGCTAAGACGTACTTGATCTTACCGTCGCCGATGACCGTGCCTTCAGGAATCGCCCCTTGCGGAGCCGCTGGTTGGGCGGCTGCTTGTGAGGTCGCTTCTTCTTGAGGCATCAATTCTTCTGGCAAGGTCTTGATCCCTTCTTTAGCCGTTTCGACGATGTGGGTCGCAATTTCCCGGGCCGTGTTCATGGAGAAACGGGAAGCATAGGCTTCGATGACCATTGGCAAGTTCATCCCAGAAACAATTGCCCAGGAGTCCTTGTGTTGGTCAAAGAGGTCGCTGGCTTGGTTGAACGGCGTCCCGCCCCACAGGTCAACTAAGAATAAGACCTGGTCCTGATCTTCTAAGGTACTGACGGCATCTTCCATCTTCTTGTGAATGTCTTCAGGCCCTTCATCAGGCTTTAAGATAACGTGTGCCACATTGGGTTGTTCGCCAAAGATCATTTCCCCGGACTGGAAAATCCCATCGGCGAAGGCCCCATGACTGGCTAAAACAATTCCTACCATGTTGTCCTCCTTAATGAGAATGGATAGCGTATCCTTTTCGTGATGGAAGCGAATACATTAGGTAGTATACCATATTTGTTAAACGATGGACTGGAATTTGGATAAAAAACCGCAAAACAAGGGAATTAATGCAGGGAAATTAAAAAAATCATCGGCAAATGGTCAGCTTTTGAATTTTTGAAAACGAAAAAAATCTCGCTAAACCAAATTTTAGTTCGTTGGTTTAGCGAGATGCAATGCGACGGCGTTATTCCGCTAGGTATACCTGTTCGTCAATCAAGTCAAAGCTCTTTAGACCGGCATTTACCGGTGCTAGAGCAGCGGGTTGGCTTAATTGGGCCAGGTGCCAAAATTTCGGCGAATTGGTGGCCCCGTCGCGTTCACCGATGACTAAAAGGCGAACATCCGGGAAGCGTTTTCGCAACAATTCCAGCACTTGATAATCGTTTTCATCTTTATCCGGAGCCCAGGACATGAGGACGTAGTCGACCTGGTCCCCATATTTTTCGATGGCGGCCAGGGCATCAAGGGCTTCAATGGTCGTGACCGGGTGCTTGCCGGTTTCGTTTTCCTTAACCCAGGCTTGGCTGTCCGTAGTGAAAATCGTTTGCAGGGGATTGTGATCCCGCAAACCTTTGGACAGGTAGCCGTTGCCAGCCATGATTTCTAACACCGGCGCCCCAGCTAAATAGTCACTGAGGGCACTGATAAACGAAGTGTTGGTGTAAGACCACATCCCGTACGTCGTCTCTAAGTAATCGCGAAAGTTGCGTAAGAGTCGGTCTAACTTGGGTAAAGCATTGGAATATTGTTCCCACAAGCGGTCGCCTTGCCGATCCCCCCGTGGGTATTGGGCGTTGACGGCGGTAAAAATTTGATCTTGAATGTCATCAGGGAGCAACAATTTGGGCAGGGCCTGGGGGATCAACCCGCGCTTTAAGAGCCGGTCAGCCTCTAAAACGTTATTCACCAAATACTTAATGACCGGGAATGGATCAAACAGTTCCCCATACTGGGTCAGTTGCGCGATATAAGGCGCTGGGCGGTGCTTTTTAACGCGTTGTTTTAGCTTTTTGAGTTGTTTTTTCTTCATAACTTACTTAAATTTGAGGTTCAATTCTTCTTGTTGACTTTGGGTCGGTTCACTTTCCCGCCGGTTGTCTTTACCTTTGAGGTAGCCGTCAATTAATTGGAAGATTTCGTAGCGATCTTCACTGGACAAAATCGTATTGTTAAACCGTAAGTCGCGACTGGAAAAGAAAAGTTTCGCCAGATCGTAATCGTTCCGGTCTGATTTCCCGGTCAAGTAGTCGAGACTAACGTCAAAAAATTCGGCCAATTTGCGGGCTTCCACATACGACGGGGTCCGAATGCCCCGTTCCCAATTGCCGATTTGCGAGGCCGTGTTGGGTTTTTCATTCGGCCCTAAGTTTTGATTTAATTCCGTGGCCAGCGCCTTCAGGGTAATTTTTTGCCCGCGGCGCAAGGCCCGTAGTCGTTCTGGGAACATCATCCTCACATCCTTTACCAATTCATTTTAACATTTTTCACCACGGAGCGTGGCAAATCGCGTCGATTTCCCAAATGTGGTAAACTAACTAAGATTTTGAGAGAAAAGAGTGTAGTTGTTTATGAATAAGACAGATAAAAAGAAACGTTCGTGGTGGCGCTGGGGGCTGGCGCTAGTGGGAATGCTGCTCGTAGCTTGGGGGGCCGCGGGGGCCTACTTTTTCCACGTGGCGATGGTGCCGAGCCATAAATCCTTTGTCAGCAACCCTACGACGGTGATTAAAAAGAGCGATCCGCTCTACCAACAAAAGCGTTGGTTTCAGCAAGCGACTAAGCAAAAGTGGACGATGACGGCGGCCGACGGAAAAACCCGCTTGGTGGCGGCTTACCTCCCGGCGGCGCAGCCAACGACGAAAAGTGTGATTATCTTACATGGCTTTATGCAAAATAAGGAAAGCATGGGGGCCTACGCGGCGCTGTTTCACCAGTTAGGCTACAACGTTTTGTTACCGGACGCACGGGCGCATGGGCAAAGCCAGGGCCACTACATTGGTTATGGTTGGCCGGAACGCTACGACGTCCGTAAGTGGGCCAAGCGACTGATTCGCGACCATGGCCCGAAAAGTCAAATTGTGATTTTTGGGGTCAGCATGGGTGGCGCCACGACGATGATGACCAGTGGGTTGCAACTGCCAGCTCAAGTCAAGGCGCTGGTCGCGGACTGCGGCTACAGCAGCTTGCAAGCAGAATTGGATTATCAAGCGGGTCATTTGTATCACTTGCCAATGTTAGTTCGAATTCCGGTTGAAGGGGCCTTAAGTGTGATCAACCGGGTGGCCAATGGCTTCTTTACCCAAAGCGCCTCCAGCACGCGGGCCCTTCATCACAATCACCGGCCCTTACTATTGATCCACGGGGCCGCTGATGATTTCGTGCCAACTAAGATGGTGTGGCAAAATTACCGGGCCACCCAGGGACCTAAACAAATTTGGGTCGTCCCGCACGCGGGCCATGCCAAAGCCTATGCGACGAGCCCGGCAGCTTACCGGGCCCACTTGCAAGCCTTCTTAGCTCGTTACGTAAAATAATTTCCCGGGAAATAAGGAACTTAAAACGGGACGCTCCTACCAGGTTGGTGGAGCGTCCCGTTTGCTTAGTTGGATTGCATGTAGACCAATTCATCAATCGAAATGTGTTCGTTGAGGGCTTTGGCCAGATCGGCGTTAATGTCACCCGCTGCGAGGGCTTGTTGAATGAAACTATGTTCATCCTGGAAGGCGCTGACGAAGAGCTGGTGCATTACCTCTTGGTCCAAGCGCTGTTGGCGACTGAGGGCCCGAATCCGGTTGAGGTAAAGCCGACGGACCATTGCCACTTCATTGACATTCGTTGACGTTTGAACCTGGTTTAAGTGGTTGTTGACCGCCCAAGTGGTCCGCGCCAAGAGATTCCGTATTTCTTTTTGGACGGCATCGGTGGCGGTCGTCACTTGGACTTGGCGCAACTTGTGGCGAATGCGGCGCCACTTCCACCGGTGATAAAAGGTCCGGATAAAGGAACGGAGGCCATGGTTGGTGTGGTTGACTACGCTTTGGGTGATCAAGTGCTGATAGAAATCAAGTAAGAACTGATCGATCTGCCCTTCCTGGCTGAGTTCATCAATCAGTTGCATTTCAACCTCATGGCAGTCAGCCAAGATTTTTTGGTAGGTGGCGGAGTTCACTTGGTAGGTTAAGGTCATTTGCGAGCTGAGTTGGTCAATGACCGCGGCGCGTTCCCGGGGGTGAGCAGCGGCTTCTTCAATTCGCCCAATCGCCGTTTGGACGGCGGCAATCAAACCATTGGCAAATTCCGTCGCCGTGTAGGTATTGCGCTTAGGGGGCAACAGTTTAGGAAAGAGCAGGGCCCCGTTGATGATACTGATTAAAATCACTAAAGCAGCAATCAAGATCATCGTGTTGCGCAGGGCCAGGGGCCGACCGTTGATGAGGGTCGGAATGGAAAAGGCCATTGCCAGGGTAATCGTCCCGTGAATCCCTCCCAGGGCTAAGACGAGGGCATTCTTGCGCTGATCTTCGGTGGACCCTTTAAGATCGACAAAGTTCAGCCGCGCCCATAAGTAGCGAATCCCCGTGGTGATCAGGTAGAGGAAGATGGCGATCAAGGTCAGGTTACCCAGGCTTTGGGGGGTCGTAGCGCCTAATGCTTCGGGGAGACTTAACCCCAAAAAGACGAAGACGATCCCGTTTAAGGTATCACTGAGGATTTGCCACAGGGTGGTCGTAGCAATTTGGACCTTGGCCGACGTTAAGCGCAACCGGTCGTTGAGCAGACTGTGCATGATCCCAGCGGCTACCACAGCCAAGATTCCCGAGCAGTGGAGTTCTTCGGCCAACCAGTAGACGATGACCGGCGTCATGACGTTCAAGGGAATGACAATTTGACCGATGTCGACGTTGGTCCGCATCAAAAAGAGGCGCAGTTCAATCATTAGCCAGCCGGCCAGGGCCCCGAAAATAATCCCGCCTAAGAAGACGTACAGGAAGGTGGTTAAACCATGGACTAAGGAAAATTGTCCCGAGGCCAAGGTTGACGCGGCCAGGCTAAACAGGACCAAGCCGGAAGCGTCGTTAAACAACGATTCGTGCTCTAAGGTCCGGTGGACGTTGGCAGGCATCGCGACGCCAGTGGTTAGCGATTTGACGGCAACCGCATCCGTTGGGGTAATGATGGCCGCCAGCATGAAGGCCAATGGTAAAGAGAAGGCCGCGACGGCGAAGTGCAGGCCAATCCCGGCGACCAAGACGGTAAAGATCGCCAGGTAAACGGTCATGGAAATAATTTGCTTCACGTTGCGCGAAATCGCCCGGAAGGAGGCGTTTTGGCCATCATTAAACAAGAGGGGGGCAATAATTAAGAGCAGGAAGGTTTCCGGCTCCAGGGTAAAGGTCGAGATACTTGGCCACAGAGCCAAAAAAAACCCGACGAAAATTTGGTAAAAGGCCAGCGGAAGGCGGGGAAAAAAGAGGTGGGCAATATTGGCAATGACCACCGCGACAATCAGGGTCAAGACCCCAAAAATGGTTGACATTAAAATCCTCCTTATAGTAATTATGTACGAAAAACGGTCGGGAACTTCCCGGCCGTTTTGGTTAACGATCCAATAAAACAATAATCCCCATCACGATATTGTAGAGCCAAAAGAGCAGGCCAGCGAATAATAAGAGCCCTAATAAGAGCAGCCAGAGCCAAGCGACTTGCCCAAAGCCCTGGTCACCAACGGCCAAACCGGTACCGGCAATGATGATAATGACAGCAATGCCCAATAAAGTTGGCAATAATTGCGACCAAAAGGCCCGCTTCGCGTGGTAAGCAATCGCAAGGTTGGGCTGCTGGATGTGGGTGGCTGCCAGCCAGGCAATTAACGGGAACAGCACCGGCATAAACAGGATGCTGAAGTAGCTCAAGCAGGCCAACAATTTCGTGGGGGTGTCCATGATAACAGGTTGGTTCTTCATTGGCGCCTCCAAAATTCGGGTGATAAAAGTAACTACTCCTATCTTACCGAAATTATTATGGAAAGGCAATTAAGACGACCTGAGCCAAACCGAAGCTCCCCACAAAGCGCAACCAATCAATTTTTGAAAGCGGGATCGGTTGGGCCACCGTCCGTGGTTGATTTTCCACAAAGCCGTGCGATTCCATTGCTTGGGCTAATTGTTCCGACCAGGTAATCGCGCTGAGGATTGCTTTGAAATACAAACGTGGCGACCAAAAACTCAGGGTTACGCCCCGCATTTGCCCGGCGGCTTTAATCGTTTTAACCGCCGTTACGATCCGGGGCAATAAGTTGATCGCCGCTAAGGTGCCATAGGCAAATTTCGCTGGCAAGTGAGCGTTTTGTTCGAGCGACCGCGCCAAGCGTAAGGGCGGGGTACTTAGGGTCACGGCGCTGCCCAAGAGGACGTAAACGTAGACCCGGCTGGCCAATACGGCCGCAAAAAACCAATCGTGCCCCGGGGTAAACAGCCCGATGGTGATTGAGAGCGTTGCTGCCGGAATGGCCGGCACGACCAGTAAGCGCAGCAGGGTTAGCAGCCCGGGCCGCGTGGCGATGACTAATCCGAGCCCCACGGCGATCAATAGGAGGTTGACAACCAATTTTTGGGTAAAGGAGATTTCTAACGAGAGTAACAGGACTAATAATAACTTGAGACTTGGGTTCATGAGCGTACCTCGGCAAGATCTTGGAGCTGCTGGTGGCTTAAGTGCAGGTGACAATCCACCCACCCCGCCAAGCCAGCCAACTGGTGAGAAACCACGATGATGGTGGCCGGTTGAACGGCTTGGCAAGCCGTGATTAACTGCCGGACGGCTTGGGCCGAGGCGGCATCCAGCCCGGCAAAAGGTTCATCTAACAATAGGACCGGTTGGCCCATCATCAGCATGACTAATAATTGGAGCTTCTTTTGCTGCCCCCCGGACAAGGAGTAGACGACCCGGTCTGCTAACCCTGTGAGTCCTAGTAGGTCAATGGCTGCCGTTAGGTTGGCGGGGGTGAAGTAGGGGTGGCGTCCCTGCGCTTGGCTGAGGGCTAATTCTTCGGCCATGGTGACGTTTAGGAATTGGTCAGCGGCGTGCTGGAAGACCAAGCCGACTTGCCGGCCCCATTGCCGGGGCCGATACTTTTGCAACGAGCGCCCCTGCAGGGTTAATTCGCCTTGGTAGGGAACTAATTTGGCCAGGCACTTTAAGAGCGTCGATTTGCCACTGCCGGATTCGCCAGTCAGCAGGGTAATTTTGTTAGCCGGAATTTGGCAGTTGGCCTGGTCTAATAAGCGTTGGTGGGGGCGCTCAAGGACCAGCTTGCGCCCCACGATCGCGGCCGGCCAGGTCCTTGCGGCTTGGGTGGGCAGGGCAATCGGCTGAGCGGCGGCCGTTAAGAGGGCTTGCGCCGCCGCTTCAGGCAGCTGGGTTGCTTGATGGGCCCGGTCAAAGCGGATGATTTGTGGTTGCACCGCTTGGTAATTGGCCAGGTCGTGGTCGGCAATAATCACCGTTTTACCAGCGGCCACTTGGGCTTGTAATTGTGCTAACAATAAGGCCCGGTTCTTGGCATCGAGGCTGGCGAAGGGCTCATCTAATAAGATGACGGGCCGGTGCATAGCAATCACGACTGCTAAAGCCGCCCGTTGTTTTTCCCCCCCGGACAAGGTCGCAAACTGGCGGTCCGCCAGGTCACTGATGCCCACGGTCGCAAAGGCGTCCCGGATGCGATGGCGCATTTGGTGCCGGTGAACTTGCAGATTTTCGAGGGCAAATTCGGCCTCGTGTTGGGGCGTATCCAGGGCAAACTGGAGACTCGGGTCTTGAAAAAGCATCGCCGTTTCTTGTGGGGCCAAGTTAATCGCGGCCTGCGCGTTTAAGTGACCGCCGTATTTTGGCAACAGCCCGGCCAAGAGGCGCAACAGGGTCGACTTGCCACTGCCTGAGGGGCCATAAAGGAGGGTAAAGCTGCCCCGGGGAATGGTCAGGTCGGCGAGCTGAAGCACTGGTTGGTGGGCCTGGTAACTAAAGATCACGTTTTGGATCGTAATTGGGTCAGTCATAATTAAGCGGGTTTAATGACGTGGGCGCGTTCCAGTAAGTTGGCAATCAACTTAACCAGCACCCCGCAGAAGACAAACATGGAAATAAAGCGTGCGACTAGCAAGATCAAGTTGAGCCCCAGGCTAAAGTGGGCGTAACCGTTCCGGAACCAGTCCCACCCGAAGGTAATCAGCGTCGCAAAGAAAGTTGATGAAGCCAGCCCGAGCCAATCGTAATGCTTGTAGCGCGTAACGGCGAACCCAAGCTCGGTCGCAACCCCTTGGACAAAGCCGGAGATCAGATTAGCGGCCCCCCATTGGCCACCTAAAAACATTTCACCGGCGGCCCCGAGAAATTCACCGAGAAAGGCCGCCCCGGGCCGGCGTAAGAGCATGGCTGCCATCGGACCGGCCATGCACCACAGGCCCATGGTTAAATCATTGGCCATGGGGCCTAAACCAACGGGCGTTAAGAGAATGGAAAAACCATTGTAGATAAAGTCCCCGGCGTAATAGATCACCCCGAAGATGATCCCGATTAGCGCCAGTAGGATAATATCCTTTAAGTGATAACGTGTCGACATAATACTTCCCCCTGGGAAAAAGAAATTTCAATCCCATGTAAAAACGCTCCCAAGCATTCGTCTGGGAGCGCGGGTTAAATTCGTCTTCAAAGATCTACCGAATGTAACTCCCTACGCTGGTACTAACCAGATCAGGTTAATGGGTATCATCTCAGCCAAAGGCACCCCAGACATGGTAATTGATGCCTTCATTGTAGCGAATCACCCGGGAAAGATCAAGCCGAGGGAGCTACTAAATGTGGTAACCGGGGCTTTAACGCAATTGGGGAAAAGCGGCGGGACAATTATGCACAGACTGTGGATAAATTTGGGGACAACATGGTGAAGGATTGAGGATAATAAGAATGATAGGCTATTTGCAAGGTGTGGAAAAGGTGGGAGTTATCCCCAAGATTTGGTGGATAAGTCGGTTACTTTGGGGATAAGTTGGGGATAAGTTATAACCATCAGTCCAATTTCAAAACCACGGAATGTGGTTAAAAAATTGGCTGGGAAAATATCCCGTCTGCTGATACCACGTTCCGTGACTTTAACGACAAAAGAAAAAGCTGAGCGGGAATTGCTCAGCTTGTGATGATTCAGCGGAGATTAGTGTTGTTTGAACAAGTTAGTCAACAAGTCCATAAAGGTGGCCAGGTAACGGTCCTTATCAACGTTGACTGCGACTTGCACATTCGGGTTCGGTTCGTTGAGCCGGTCCTTGTCCCCAATCGTGCGGGCGTAGTTGTGTTCATCGTAGATCACCTTCATAAAGAGGCTGATCGTTTGAACGAAGGATGGGTCCAAAGAAACCCCAACCGCCAGTGGGTCGTGCAGAGCACAACCATTCTTGTCGATGTCTAAGTTGTAGTAGGCATCGATGTAGAAGTCGGTAATGTCGGCAAAGGCTTGACCGGCCTTCGTGCCAAGGTCGCGCCATTGTTGGGTTTCCTTCTTGGTCAAGAGGGTTCGCAAAGTAACGTCCAAGCCGACCATCGTCAATGGTAAATCACTGGTCAAGACGTCGTTGGCAGCCTTGGCATCTTGGTTGATGTTGGCTTCCGCCACGTCCGTCACGTTCCCTTCGACAGTCAGTGCCCCACCCATGAAGGTAACGTTGCCGATCAAGTGGGCAATTTCCGGATCCTTCTTTAAGGCCGCCGCTAAGTTAGTCATTGGGCCGGTTGGGATGATGATCAAGTCCTTGCCGTACTTGTGGGCGGCTTCAATGTAGAAGTCCACCCCAGACATTTCTTCTAAGGGGCGCTTTGGGGCCGGCAGGTCGACGTCGCCGATCCCGTTGTCACCGTGAATGTCCTTGGAAACTTGCATCACCTCAAAGTGATCGCTGGTGCTGGAATGTGGCAAACCTAAGAAGACCGGTACATCTTCTTGGCCTAACAATTCCAACAACTTCAAGCTATTTTCTGCACAAACATCAAGCAAGTTGTTCCCGTAAGAAGAAACGATCCCGATCAGATCTACGTCGGGAGCGGCCACGGCGTAAGCGATTGCTAAAGCGTCATCCACCCCAGTATCTAAGTCGAGAATCATTTTCTTTTGAGCCATATTAGTCCCTCCAAATGTTTTCTATGCGTTTGTTCAAGTAGTAACGTTTTACTCCTTAATCATACCGAATCATGAAAGGGAATACAATTGGCAATTGCGGTTTTTTGCGCCGGTGGGGGGCCAATGCTACAATAAAACTACTGAAAATTAGCGGAAATGAGGCAAAAAAGATGACCGAAAAGATGTATGACGTCACCATTGTCGGTGGCGGGCCAGTGGGGATGTTTGCGGCCTTTTACTGTGGGCTGCACGAATTAAACGCACAACTGATCGAAGCCTTGCCAACCTTAGGGGGCCAACCCGCCGCGCTGTACCCAGAAAAACAAATCTGGGATGTAGCCGGTAAGGCGGGGGTGACCGGGCGCCAACTTGCGGCGGACTTAGCGGCCCAGATGGCGATTGCCCCGGTGGACACGGTGGTCGGCCAGATGGTCACCAACGTGCAAAAAGATCCGGATGGTTGCTTTACGATTACGACCGACCAAGCCACCTACCGGGCCAAAGCCGTTTTAGTGGCGCTTGGCAAGGGCGCTTTTACCCCCCGGTCCTTAGCGCTGCCGGGTGCCGCTGAACTTGATGACCAGCAGTTGAGCTACTTTGTCACGCAGAAGGCCGATTTTGCGGGGCAAGACGTAGTGGTTCTCGGCGGTGGGGATTCCGCGATCGACATGGCCTTGATGTTGGAACCAGTAGCCAAAAGCGTTAAGTTGGTTCACCGGCGCGACCAGTTCCGGGCGCTGCCTAAGATGGTGTCGGACTTGCAAACGTCAGCGGTAGAAATTTTAACGCCCTATTTGCCAAAGGAAATCAGCAGTCAAGCAGATGGCAAGGTTAGTTTGACCCTCAAGAAAATGAAGAGCGAAGAAGGATTGACCCTTACCCCGGATCGGGTGTTGGTCAATTACGGTTTTACCTCCAATAATGCCGCCCTCAAGGACTGGCAATTAGACCTGGCGAGTGAACACCATTTGATTCAGGTTGATTCGACGATGCAAACCAGTGTGGCGGGCGTGTACGCCATTGGGGACGGGGTAACCTACCCGGGGAAAGTTGCGCTGATTGCCAACGGCTTTGGGGAAGCGCCAGTGGCCGTAACGGCCCTGGCCAAAGCGCTCTATCCCGATAAGCGCCTGGCGATGCACAGTTCATCAATGAAGATCAAGGCATAGAAAAAAGCCCCCGCGCGGGGGCTTTTTTCTATGCCTTAATTGTTGCCATCGGGGTTGGTAATCTTAATCCGGTTGGAACTGGTTGACGAGTGGTTCAACTCTGGCGCATCGGTGGAGAAGAGATCGGCGGTTGTCTTCTGGCCGTTTTGCGCAAAGAGGCTGGTGGATTTATTGCCGAGCTTGCGGTCCTTTTGCTCCAGTTTTTGCAACCCGTTGGAGTAGTTGTAATCACTAGCGTTGACCTTCTTAAAGCCCTTCGGCGTGTAGAAACGTAAGAGGTTCTTTTGGTTGAGGGCATCCGAGAGGTGCAATTCCTTAGTGACAAAGCGTTGGTCGGCTTCGACTTGCTTTTGTTCTTTGGCCGTTAAGTGGGCAATCTTCCCCGTGGTCGTATCATAGATCGTCCCGTTGACGCTGGTGTACTTTGGTGTCACAAAGTCTTGATTGCGAAAGGCCACCAACTGCCGGTGTTGACTGGAGAAGAGGTCGGTCCCAAACATAATGTAGCGCTTGGTGGAAATCCCCAAGAGGTGCAGCAAGGTCGGCAAGACGTCGATTTCGCCTCCGTAGGTTTGGTAGATCTTCCCCTGGTCGGTTCCGGGGATGACAAACATCAAGGGAACCCGTTGCAGCATGGCGTTGTCGAAGTCGGTCCAATCTTCGTTGGAACGCCCTAAGACACTGGCCAGGTACTTGTTTTCAGAGTTGGAAATTCCGTAGTGGTCCCCATAGATCATAATCAAAGAGTGCTTTGCCAGGCCGGATTTGTCCAGGTAAGCAAAGAATTCCTTGAGCGACTGGTCCAGGTAGTGGGCAGTGACAAAGTAGTCATTGACGGCGGTATTACCCGTGTCAACAGTCGTGAAGTTCGGGTCCTTGTCTTCGCTGTCCAATTCGTACGGGAAGTGGTTGGTAACGGTGATGTACTTGGCGTAGAACGGTTGTTGCAAGTGTTCCAAGTACTTAATCGAATCCGCAAACAACAACTTATCCTTCAAGCCATACCCGGTGGCCTTGTCGCCGGAAGTATCGTAATACGAAGCGTCGAAGAAGTATTGGTAAGCCAGGTTCTTATAGACGTTATTACGATTCCAGAAGGAGGCGACGTTGCCGTGGAAGACCGCAGTCGAATACCCACCCCGTTGCTCTAAGATGGCCGGCGCGCCTTCGAAGGTATTGTCGTTGCCCAGCGTCGCAAACAGGGAGCCTTGTGGCAGGCCAAAGGTGCTGGTTTCCAGCATGTTTTCGGCATCGGAGGTCTTCCCCTGACCGACTTGGTGGAAGAAATTGGCAAAGGCGTAGGTGCTGTTGCTGTGGTAGAGCGAGTTTAGGAAGGGGGTAACTTCTTGGTTGTTGATCTTTTTATCAATTAAGAACTGCTGGAAACTTTCCAGGTGGATCACAATCACGTTTCGGCCCTTAGCAATCCCGTACAGTTGGTCGTTGGGTTTGGCGTAGTTGGTATCGGTAAACTTCTTTACCTTTTCCAGCTGGGCTTTCGTAGCCGACTTACGCATGTTGTAAGTGTGTTGGGACCGTACCAGATCGTAACCAGTAAAGGTATCGATCCCCAGGTATTTTACAATGTAGGTCCGGTCAAAGGTCCGCCCTAACAACTGTGGGCGATCAAATTCGGCGACCATGATGTTGAGTCCTAAAATCAAGAGACCGACCGAAGTAACGGCAAAGGCCAGCCGGTGGCCCAAGGCCCGCGGGTCAAACTTGATTTTTTTCCCTAGCATCAGTAACAAAATAATGACGATGTCCACCCAGTACAAGAGGTCGTGGACATTGGTTAAGGCTAACGAGGAACCGGACAGGCCTTGGTTGACCTTGGAATAACCGGTCATGGTCGCGATCGTCATAAAGTCAGTAAATTCCCGGAAGTAGATCACATTGAGGTACAAGAGGACCGTATTGGCAATATAAAGCCCCATGGTGACCGGGTAAAAGAAGCGCGAACGCTTGAAATAAAGGCCGATACTCAGCAGGATGATCGTGGTGGCCAGGGGATTGAAAAAGGTAATTACGCCCTGGATAAAGCTGGTATCACCGAGTTTAAAGTCCATCACGTACGCAAACAGGGTTTTGAGCCAAAACAGGCCCACCAACAGGGCAAAAAAGCCCGTCCGCGTATTGACGAATTTCCCTAGTTTTCGCATTTCGGGTATCCTCACAAACATTAAATTTCGGCCGGGGAACGGCCGAGCGGCACTAGTTTTCACCGGGGATTTCCCGGGAAATAGTTCAACGTCCCCCATTTTATCACATTCTAGATTGCTGGTCGGGTCCGGCGGGGATTGTAGCAGAAAATTAACGGTTTGCAGCCGGAAAAAGAAAATAACAGCGGGACAACGTTGGTGAAGTCGAACATAAGTTGATGTTTAGTGGTAAAATGATGATATTGATAAAAATTAGTTCGGGGGGAGTGCAACAATGCAAATTAAAATTTATGATGATCAACAAGCGCACGCGATGGCGACCCAGTTTTTCGGTCATGATTACCAAGACCCGGGGGTAATGAAATGGGGTGGCTTTTTGCTAAGTGAACATACCGCTTGCTTGCAGGCGGCAACCGCGGCTGCCGACATAAAAAAACCGTCATCCCAAGCCCCCCGGGCTGGTGATGACGGTAGGTAAAGGTTATTGATTAAAGGTGCCGGCTTCGACTTGGCGAATGAAGTCAGCGAGGTGCCGGTAGTAAACGGCCGGGTTGTCGACCATGTGGTGGTGGCCACCATTTGGCGTCGTGACCAACTTGGCGTTTGGAATCAAGTCAGCCATGGTTTGGGCTGTGGCCAACGGCATCGTTTCGTGTTCCCCGAAGGTCAGCAAGGTTGGCACCTTGATGTTCTTCAGTTGGTCGCGGAAGTGCCAGTCCTTTAGCTTCCCGGTAATGACAAACTCATTATCCCCTTGGAAGGCGTTGTAAACCGCTGAGCCAGCGATGTCGGCCAAGTGGTAAAGCTTCGATGGCTGCTTGCGGTCAACGTAAGCTTCGTTTAAGGCTTGGACGTTGGCTTGGTAACGCGCGTTGGCGTAGTCGTTGTTGGCTTCGCATTCCTGCATAAAGGCCACTTCGGCGGCAGGCAACAGAGCTTCCCGACATTGGTTGACGTGGGCGACGTATTCGTCGATTTCATCAACCATCGAAGAAATAATGGCCCCTTTGAGGTGTTGCCCGTACTTAACGGCGTATTCTTGGACCAACAAACCACCCCAGCTTTGGCCGATTAAGTAGAAATTGTCGATCCCCAGCTTTTGCCGGACTTCTTCGACTTCATCCAAAAAGTATTCGTAAGTCAAATACTTGGCGGCAATGGCGGGATCTTGGTAATCCGGTTGGTCTGAATATAACGAACCTAACTGGTCGTACATATGAACTTGCACGTCTAAGCCTTGGGCCTGTAATTGCTGGGCCGTATCTTCCCAGTACTCGTGATTGCCCCCGGGACCGCCGTGCAAGGCGAGTAAGTGGATCGGGCCATCGCCTTGCGTGTTGGTCCACAAGTGATAGCCGTTATCCAAAGTTAAAATGGTTGTCCCTGTTTTCATAAATTATCATCCTCTCTTTTGCCCGATAAAATTAAGTATACGCCTTCAAACCATAAAACGACAATTAATCCCGTCCCGCGTGGGGCAAAGTCAAGTGACAATGGGACAGGTCGAGGGTGTAGGTCAAGGCTTCATTGCCCCGCAAGGTCATTAAGTAGTCGGTGGCAAAGAGGATCAATTCCCACTGGTGACCAGCAGCTAAGTGGTGGTAGATCGGCTGCAGCGGGAAGGTGACGTCGACAAATTGGTCGGGACGCAATTCGTCAACTTGACTGGCGGAATGCCGATTTTGCAGGTTGATATGGCCAAAGGCGATCACTTTGGCTGGCGTCGGCTGCTTAGCCAGTTCAAATTCCCGCAGGTCATCACTACCGAAGTGCCACCCGGCCCGCAGACTTCGCGGGGCGATGACAACCGGACTGGTCGTTAAGCGTTTGGCCTGTCCCCGGTCAACCAAAAAGGCGGATAACAGCCCGTGGTCGGCATTGACCTTGACCCGGGCTTGGACGACCGGGGTCCCTTGAAAGACTTGTGGTTGCGTTTGCGGCGGGGTCAGGAAATGAGCAGCAAAGGTACCATCATCGGCCAAGAGGGCTTGTTGCCATTGCGCGGGATCCTGACACCACTTTTGGTAGGTGGCAGTAGGGTGACCATCGGTAAAGAATTGGGTAGTAGCTTCAACGGCGTGGGGGGTTAAACGCCCGGTACCCAGGTTGTAGGTGGTAGTGGCGGCACCGTCCCATTGGTCCGCCGGGTGCCAAGTTTGCGGCTGGCGGTTGTCTTGGACCAGGAAGTTAGGCAATAATTCGTCCGCCCCGTTGGCCAGCCCCCAGAGGTGGTGGGCCAGCCAGAGGTTGACCATTTCTGCAAAATCCAGGGACTGAAAGGCGTTGATGTAGATGTGTTGGCCTTGGTGGAGAATCACTTTCGGGTGGGCCCCCTGGGCGATCAGACCATCGTAAAGGGCTTTGGCTTGGTTGGGTTTGACGTTGTCATCATTGAGACCGTGGACCAACATGACGGCACACTTGATGTTTTTGATCGCGGGGCGGTAGTTGCGTTTGGCCCAAAAGGCATTGTAATTCCCCGTTTGCCGATCCTGGGCGGCGGCCATCACTTTGAGGTAAACGTCGTTGGTTGGTTTGATTTTGAGGTAGTCGGCTAAGTTGCCCGTCCGGCTAAAGGTCTCGGCCGCTAAAACGTCGGCGTCCTCCCCTTGGAAACCACCGGGCGCCATTACCAAGCCGTTTTCCCGGTAGTAGTCATACCAGCTCGAGATTGCGGCTTCGGCGATGATGGCTTTTAAGCCGGCCACACCGGTCGTGGCCACCGCGGTTGCCAGGGTGCCTAAATAAGAACGGCCCGTCATGGCGACGTTACCGTTGCACCAGTGGGCTTTAATCACTTGACCGCTGGTCCGGTCGGTAAAGGCCCGGCGGTCGCCATGGAGCCATTCCACCACGGCTTTCATCGCGGCGGTTTGTTCAGGCGACCCACAGGTTTGCAACCCATCGGAATCCTTGGTACCAATCCCGGCGGCGTAAACAATGGCGTAGCCACGGGCTGCTAAATAGTTGTTTAAGCTGTAAGCCGGCGTTTCGCTAAAGGTTTCACTGGCTTGACTGGTTTCACCGGTGACGGTGCGGTAGTGCTTGGGCGCCGGAAATTCCATTTCGGTTGGGGCCTGAAAGGTAGCTTCCTTATGGGTCAAAGGATGATTGACTGGGTGGGTCAACTGTTGGCCCCAGTGATCATTGGTACCCTGGTTGTAAGGGCTGGCCGTAAAGACAGCTGGGACGGCCAGTCCTTGGTCGGATTCGGCCGGCCGCATAATTTCAGCCTTGACGAGGTCTGCTTGCCCGTCAAAGTCGGTATCGAGGTCGGTTTCAATGTAGACGACTTCGCGAATGAAGCGGGCCGGGTCAAAGCATGCGATGGGCTGACCGTTGAAGGTCAGGGGTTTTTCAGTGGCCGGCAGTTGGTAGGTCCAAGCCAAGGCCCCTTGGGTCGCCAGTTGGTCCAAGTAGCGGTATCCGTGCTTGGTTCGGCTGACCAGCAGGGCATAGAAGGCGGTAACCACGGCTTTAGCGGTCCACTTGGTCGGGCTGGGCAGGGGGAGGTTGATTTTGGCAACGGCCGCACTTGGCGCTTCGACTTGATAATCAACGTCAGCTTCAAAGCCCAATAGTTGGAGGGCTAAGAGGTGAAAAGCCGCCGTGGTCAGGGATTGCTCGCTGGCAAGCCAATCAGCTGCCGAAGTGGCCGGATCAATCGCCAGGCCGGCTAGCCATTGCTGTCCGGCTGGCGCACTCTGGGCAGCGGGGTGGCTGTTCAGCAATAATTGCCCCAAGAGGGCTTTGGGGGCAAGTTGTTCCCAATTCGTTGGCAGGAACTTTAGCCGGGTTAATTCAGCGACTTGGGTTGCCAAGTCGGTCGCTTGGATTGCAAATTGATGGTTTCGCATGGATCTGACACCTCAACTTAAAATAATTACCCCCATTATCGCACGTTCGCGGATAATGGGGGTAATGATCAACTTAATTTTCAGTTTTGTTCAATTTACTGTGTTGGTAACCGTAGGCAAAGTACAGCAGTAAGCCAAAGGTAAACCAGATTCCGGCCCCGATGAAGGTTTCCAGTTTTAACAGGGTAATCATGGCCAAGCAAGCGATCCCGGAAAGAATTGGCAAGATCGGGTACAACGGCACCTTGAAGCCTTGCGAATTGTCAATGTCGGTCCGCTTGCGCAGCGGGATAATCCCAAAGGAAACGAAGGTAAAGGCCAGCAGGGTCCCGATGTTGACCAAGCTGGTCAGGTTATCTAAGGAGACCAGCCCGCCCATGAAGGCGATGATCACGGCCACGACCCACAGGGCATTTTTGGGAACCATTGTGTGAGGATCTAATTTCGCCAAGAAGGTCGGCAACATCCCGTCCCGGCCGATTGAGTAGACCAACCGGGAACTGGAGTAGATCATCGTGAACATCATGGTGAACATCCCCACCAAGGCCCCGATGGACAGCAGGTCCGCCAACCAACCTTGGTTGACGCTCTTTAAAGCAAAGGCAACCGGGTTGGCGACGTCTAGTTTGGTGTACTTGACCATTCCGACCAAGACGGCGGCAACGGCCATGTAAAGGACGGTCGCAATGACTAAGGTCCCAATGATCCCAAAGGTCATATTTTTCTTAGGGTTTTTCACTTCAGCGGCTGACGAAGAAACGGCGTCAAAGCCAAGGAAGGCAAAGAAGACCGTCGTGGCCCCCGTAAAGGCCCCACCCAACTTGTAAGGCAAGAAGGGGTGGTAGTTGGCGGGCTTGATAAAGAAGACCCCGACAGCCACGAAGGCGACGATGATGATGATCTTCACCAGGACGGCCAGGTTGTTGACCCGGACCGAAGCTTTCATTCCGTGAGCCAACATGGCGGTAATCCCCAGGACAATTAAAACGGCCACCAGGTTGATGTACGTTCCGTGGGCCGGGTCAAAGGGACCGGTTAAAGCATGGGGCAGCCGGATTCCAAAACTTTCCAGCAAGGATAGGAAGTAGGCGGCCCACCCGGTCGAAACGGCGGCGACGGCCAGCATGTATTCCAAGATCAAGGCCCAGCCTAAAATCCAGCCGATGATTTCACCAAAGACCACGTTCCCGTAGGAGTAAGCACTCCCGGCGACGGGCAGGGCAGAAGAAAATTCGGCGTAACACATGGCGGCCAAGGCGCAGACAATGGCGGCTAGTAAAAAGGATAGGATCACGCCGGGACCGGCATCAACGGCGGCCACGGTCCCGGGCAAAATGAAGATCCCGGTCCCAATGACGGCCCCGATCCCGAGCGCCATTAAGTCGAAAGCTGATAGCGACTTGACGAAGTTTTTATCCGTTCCCAAGTAGCGATCGAGGCTTTCTTTACGCATGATATTCAATTTCATTGGAAAGTCCTCCGTGGGTATTCTGCGATAATTGCTAATCCAATTTTATTTAAAATTAAATGAGAAGTCAATTAGAACGTTTTGTGAAACCGCTTCTTTATGGGGTTGAACGGAATGGTTGCTTTTTAAAGCCGATCCGTTGACAATAGAGGGCGAAGACAAACTGACAACAATCAGGAAGGAAAATGAAATTATGGCAATTGAAAAAACCAGCGGCGCTGTCGTGTACCGGGTGCAAGATGGCCAATTGGAATACCTCTTGTTACAAAGCACCAACCGGGGGAACTTTTGGGGCTTTCCGAAGGGCCACGTCGAAGGCGCCGAGGATTTAATTACGACCGCCACCCGCGAAATCAAAGAAGAAACCAGCCTCGCGTTAACGGTCGACCCGGCCTTTTCGGTCTACACGGAGTACGACTTGCCCAATGGCAACCGCAAGGAAATGACGTTGTTTACCGCGCTGGTCCCAACGGAGACGACCTTGCAACTGCAAGCGGCGGAAATCAAAAATGCTGCTTGGCTGCCTTACGAACAAGCGCGGCAACGGTTAACCTATCAAAATTTGAAACAACTCTTAGATCAAGCCCACGCCCATTTAAGGGAGCAAATCAATGCCTAAGCCACCGGTAATTATCCTTTGTGGGGCGGCGGGAACCGGGAAAACGACGGTGCAGCAGTACTTGCGCCAGCGCTTTAACTTAGCCCGGGTGATCACGCACACCACCCGGCCGCCGCGCCCCGGTGAAGTGGCCGGGCAAGACTATTACTTTGAGACGCCGGCTTCCATGGCCAAATTGCACTTATTTGAGCAGGTGGAGTACGATCACTATCGCTATGGTTCATCGCAAGAAGGCCTGCAACGGGCCTTGGCTGATCATCCGGGGGCGGTGATGGTCTTGGATACCAAAGGGGCCGTGACCTATCGAAAAGCGCTTGGGGATCAGGTAAAGGTGCTCTTTTTAACGGTGACGGATCACCAGCAACTCCGGCAGCGTTTGACCCACCGGGGGGATGCCCCCGCGGCGATCGCTTCCCGGCTGGCCAGCGAAGAATTTCAGCGTGATTTGACCCTGCCGCCAGCTTTACAAGCCCAGGCCCTGATCTTAAGAAATGATGATTGGGCCGCCACGGTCGTCCAATTAGAACGGTATGCCACCCAATGGGGATTGAAGGGAAAATAAATGAGTGAATCAATCGCAACGGCTTTGCAGACATTAAAGCAGGCCAACTACCGGATTACTAAGCAACGCCGCCACTTGTTGGCTTTGTTGGCAGCGCAATCGGAACACTACATCGATATTACGACCTTAGATGATCAGATGCGCCAAGCTTTTGCCGGGGTCAGTCACAACACGATCTACCGCAATTTGGCGGAGTTTGCGGCCTTAGGATTAGTGGAGATTACGCGGCGGTCCAACGGTCAGGCCGTCAAATTTCGCTGTGAGCGGCCCCACCACCACCACTTTATCTGCCAGACGTGCGGGCGGGTCTTGGAGATTCAGATGCCGAAGTGGGATCCCAGCTATTATGAGCAACAATTACCGGGGGCCAAGATTACCGGCCATAATTTTGAATTGTATGGCCAGTGTCCGAAGTGTGCCAACCGGCAAAAGTCGTAAAGATTTACGATTTCTTTAATGTTTGCCCGGGTGGGAATTTAGTACAATGAGGGATAAAACAAAGTTAGCAAGCACCGGGGCGGCTGCCTGTCAGGTGCTTGGGGAGGAAAAAATGGCCAAGACACCACCGTTTGTCACCCCCTTTGCCTTGGTATCATTAGTGTTGGCCCTTGGCGCGACCAACGTGGTGGTTAACAAAACCACTCATACCAATGAAGGGGCGAAGGTGACGACCACCACGACCAGTACTGATTCAGAGCGTCAAGTAACGCCAAGTGACCGGAGTACTTCGGATCGGCCCAAGGATGACCGTGACGCAAGTGATGATCACAGCCAAGCGGATCATTCAGCGACGGCGCCGAGTCAAGCGGACCGGACCAGTACGACGTCGCAAACAACGACGACGGATCATTCAGAGCCAACAGACGATACCACCGCAACGTCAACGTCGGCTTCGCAGGCCAGTTCAGCCGCCACCAATAACGCGTCGACCGCGTCCAGTAACTAGGGGGGATGACGATGTTTAGCTTCTTAGACATGATTAACAGCTCGCTGAGTTACTTTAACATCAAGCCGACGCTGAAAAATAAGATTTACATTGCCATTGCCACCTTGGGGGATGGCTACTTAATTTACGTTACTTGCCGGCTCTTTTTGAACCAAGTTTGGTTGCGGGGGCTCTTGTATTGTTTGGCCGTGGTTTTTTTAACGTACTATCTGTATTTAAATTTTGTCTACTACTTCTTAGATCGGACCTCGCGGTTTGACTTCTTATCGCCGTGGCTAAGCAAGGTGACCGGGACCGCCCCGGATGCGACGACCGGGAAAATGCCGCGGCAAAGGCGCCAAGCGGCTTTGAATCAAGCGGCGGGCTATTACGAAGACCACGACACGGTTCGGGCGGCGGTAACGATTGATGCCACGGAACAAGCCAACTTGCGGGCCTTGGTGGACCAACTGGTGGCTGAGCACCTTTTGGTGGCCGAATATGATGGTTTGAGTGAAGCGGAAATTTTGGCGCAGTACCGGGCCAAAAATGAACCAGTCCCGGCCTTAAATTCGGGCCAAACCCTGCCGTATTATGAATTGGTCCATGAAGCGGCTCGCCACCGCTTGACGATTTACGCCGGGATGAACGCGATGGACAAGCAACCGGTGGGGCACATTACCAAGGTGGGCTTAACGGATGCGCATGATGCGCGGGTGCAATACCAACTGTATTTGGCGAAGCTCTTTGTGACCGGCGGCCCCCATAAGATTGCCGGGCGGCGCGACACCACGATCTTAACCGATGGGGATTTTGGGCTTGTAGCGTACTTAGCCTACCGGGAAAAGCAGCCTAAGGGATAGAATTAGGAAATTCATAAGGGAAACGTCATGGAATTCAAAGCTGTTGCTGGGGACTAAAAAGTCAACGCAAGGCTGACGGACGCGCCTGGAAAGCGTTTTTTCGCTTGCTGGGCGCGTTTTGACTATTCATAAGTAAATGATTGTGTTCAGTTTAAATTTAACGTGCGATAATAAAAACAACAACTTTGGTGAAAGGGAGGGGCGGTTGAACGTGAAAAAAGACCAAACCTATACCGAAACAATTATGCACAGTATTCGGCGCGACATTATTCTGGGGACGTACCGGCCGGGAGATAAGTTAGTGATTTCGGAGTTGAAAAAGTACTATCAGGTATCCTTATCAGTCATCCGGGAAGCGTTAACGCGCCTGACGGAACAAGAAATTGTCACGGCGACTCCCAACGTCGGCTTTCGGGTGGCTCAGATCAGTCCCCAGGGGATTCAAGAACTCAAACAGGCCCGGTTGATTAACGAAGGGACGGCGATCAAGTTGGCAATTGAACGCGGCTCGATTGAATGGGAGGCCAAACTGGTGGCGGCCTACTATAAATTAGTCCATACGGAGATTTACCTGCCCAAGACCCAACAATTAAATCTGGAATGGTTTATGGCCCATAAGCACTTTCACATGACCATTGTCGAAGGTGCGGGCAATCGCTTCCTATCCAAAATCTGCTTGCGCTTATGGAACCAAAGCGAGTTGTCTCGGAGTCAAGCCTTGGTGGGGCATAAGGTTGCCCCCGGAATCGAAGAACACCGGCAGTTAACCAAGGCGATTACGGACCGGGATGTTGACCGGGCCTTAGAAATTCATGCGGCGCACTTAACCAACGGGATTAATCACCGGCAAAAGTAGCAGTGCTGACGATAAAAAAATAAGTTGACCCGGGTAGGCACTGACCCATTGGGCCACGAAAAGTTAAATTAAAAAAATCTCATGTTAAGGGGTTGACGAAACCGTCAAAAGCCCCTATACTCTTAACCAACAATTAAAGATCAATGAGAAAGACGCGGAGGGAACCCGTTCTGGTGCCTTGGTTAAGAGAGTCAACGGTTGGTGTGAGTTGATCCAAATCTCCAGTAACATATCATTCCTGAGTTACCGGCTGAATTGCAGTAGGCTTGGTTGGGGGCCACCCATTACAGTGGTCGCGGATTCAATCAGAGTCCGTAGTAAGATGGTCGTTAATGACGACTAAGTGGGATGGTACCGCGCGGCAGCGCTCCTATAATGACAATGGTCATGATAGGAGCGCTTTTTGTTTTTCCGCCGGTCCCCAGGAATTGAGCCCAGAACACTCCATCACATATTTGCTAATCTTTCCGCTCACCAGAGCCACATATCCCGGCGCGGCTTTCTTAGTAGGACTGGCTGCGATCTTTGATGACATATTTTATTTACACTTAGCTTTTATGGAGGTAATGATAATGACTCAATTAAATGCCAAACAAACCGAATTTGCCAACGCGCTGTACCAAGCTTACGCCAAGAACGAACCGTTAACCGAAAGTGATTGGACAGGGGTGGTGACTGACGATGACACGGCCTATGCCGTCCAAGACCAGGTTATGCAACTTAAGGGGCAACCAGTTGCGGGTTACAAAGTATCGTTGACCAGCAAGCAGACCCAAGACATGTTTGACGCGGATTCGCCGCTGTATGGTCAGCAAGTGGCTGAACGGTTCTTAACGGCGCCGGCCGACGTTAACTTGGCGGACTTAAATGAACCCTTAGTGGAAGTTGAACTCGCCTTCCGGGCAAAAGAAGATTTACATAGCAATGATTCCCTGGACGATCTTTTACATAAGGTAACGGTGGCAGGCGCGTTAGAAGTGCCGGATGCCCGCTTTAAGGATTGGTTCCCGAGCCTGGGCAAGTACAATGTGATGTCCGATTGTGCCGTTGGGGGCCTGGTGGTGTTAGGAACGGAAAAAGATGCCGACTTGGTCTTTAGTGATGTTGCGGCGGCCGCAACGGTCAATGCCACGCTGGTTAAGGATGGCAAAGAATTGGCCAGTGGGACCTCAGCCGAAGTGCTCGGCAACCCACTGGAATCCTTAAAGTGGCTGGTCACCAAGTTGGAAGCCCAAGGCAAGGGCTTTAAGGCGGGCCAAGTCGTTTCTTCGGGGACCTTTGTCTTGCCGCCTCACCTGACCGCCGGAAAGTGGGAAGTGCACTTTGACCACGAATTGGGTGACGTGGTCGTAAATGCTAAGTAGGTAAAAGAGATGCGAATTGCAGTTGCCGGCGTGGGCGGGATGGGCACCCGCTTTGCGCTGAAGTTAGCTCAGGCAGGCAATGACGTCACGTTGGTAGAAACGTGGTCCGTGCGGCTGAAGGCCCTGAAAACCCAGGGGTTGCAAGCTAAGCTGGACGGGCAAGAAGTAACCATGCAGTTGCCGGCCTATGCCCCTGATGAAGTCCCAGCGACCCCAGGCTTTGACCTGGTCTTGTTTTTGACCAAGAGTATGCAACTAGCTGCCTTGGCCAGGACCCTACAACCCCTGTATGGTCCACAAACCTACGTCTTATGCCTGATGAACGGGATTGGCCACGAGCAAACCCTGGGTAAGTACGTTCCCCAAGAACGCTTACTGTTAGGCAATACGATGTGGACAGCTCAAATGGCGCGGCCCGACCACGTCTTATTGCAAGATGATGGGTCGTGTGAACTGGGCAGTCTGACGGCGGACCCTACTCAGGCCCAGATGGCCCAAACGGTCGTGGACGTGTTCACCCAAGCCGGCTTAAAGCCCCGCTTGCTTGATGACCCTCGCTATTCCGTCTTTCGCAAGGGATGTGTCAATGGGACCCTCAATACCTTGTGCACCCTCTTAGAATGTAATGTGGCGGAGTTTGGGCAAACCACCCCGGCCCATGCCTTGGTGGAAGCAATTGTCAAAGAGTTTGCGGCTGTCGGAGCCAAGCAAGGCTTACACTTGGATGTCGCAGAGGCGGTCGCACACGTGGAATCATGCTACACTGTGATTGGTGAGCATTATCCCTCGATGTATCAGGACCTGGTGGTCAACAACCGGCCAACGGAAATTGACTACATTAACGGCTACGTAGCCCGACACGGGCAGGCAGCGGGCGTGGCGACCCCGTATTGTCAGTTGTTAACGGCGCAAGTGCACGTTAAAGAGCAGTTGCGTCACGCCCACAATGATCAATAAGCGAGCGACTTTGGCTGCCGGCGACCAACCTAAGGCGGCCAAGTAAGGGGCAGACCATTTGATGTACCAACCATCGGTACTTGCCCTAACTTTTTTCCAAATTCGAGCTATTAAGAAAAGGAGCGCAGTCCTGCGGGGCGGCGCTCCTTTTGTCAGTGAGGTTATTTTTCTTGGTAGGCGCGACTGTAAGCGTCGGTAGCGCGCATCGCGTCCGCAACATCGGCAGGCGTAACTTTAAATGGCATCCGGTCCATCGTATCGCCAGTGGCACAAGCCAATTCCCCGACTTTTAGCAAATTGGCTTCACTCGGGTCATCGATCCCGACGGCTTTAAAAGTGGTGGGCAGCCCGAGCGCCAACATTAACTTGAGGTACTTTTCAAAGCGGGTTTGGTCCGCTCCTTCCAACATTAATTGGGTCAGGGTCCCGAAGGCCACCTTTTCGCCGTGGGTCATTTCGTGGATCCGCCCAGTCAACGCGCTTAGGCCATTGTGGATGGCATGGGCGGCCGATAAACCGCCACTTTCGAAGCCGACGCCGCTCATCAAGGTGTTGGCTTCGACGATCTTTTCCACGGCCTGACTGATGGTCTGGTTGGCGACCGCACTCAGGGCCATTTCACCGTAGGCAAAGAGGGTTGCTTCACACCGTTCAGCGATGGCAAGGCCGACTTGGGTTTGTTGGGCATCAAGCATCGTTTTGCCCGCTGCTTGGTGCACCGCTTGGGCTTCCATATTGGTCGCCAAGGCATCGGCAATTCCGGACGCGAAGTAGCGGGCGGGAGCCTGGGCGATGACCTTGGTGTCGACTAAGACCAGGTCTGGGTTATGGCTGTAGAAGCGGTAGTTGGCAAAGGAGCCATCCTCGTGATAGATCACGGAAAGCCGTGAACATGGGGCATCGGTGGAGGCTAAGGTTGGCAGGATCGCCACCTTGCAGCCGAGGTTGTCGGCGATCGCCTTAGCGCTGTCAAGGGTCTTTCCGCCGCCCAGACCGACAATTACGTTGGCTTTAAATTTTTGTCCGATGGCCGTAATTCGGTTGATTTCGGCCTCTGAGGCTTCCCCTTGGAATTCAACTTCTTGGAGGGTAAAGCCCTGGCCCTTTAAATAAGTGAAGAATTGAGCACCTAACAAGTCAAAGACGGTCTGCCCACCCATTACCAAGAGGCGGTCACCGAGTTGGTGTAGGTACGGTGCGCTTTGAAAGAGCACGTCGCTACCTTGCACATAGGTCGCCGGACTGGCGAAAACAGTTGTTGCCATGAAAAATTCCTCCTTAAATTAGCTGGCTGATTTACGCAACGGTAACATGAACTTTATTATACACTTATGTGAATTATTGCACAATATCAATTAAGATAAAGGCGCCACAGGGGCGCACCAAATTAGCGTTCCGATGGTAACAAAAATTGGGCTGGAATACATAGCCGAGGCTGGGGGCTGCGTGGTTCGGTTGCCAACCGGAAGGCCTGCTGCCCGATCTCGGTTAGGTGATTGTCAATCGTGGGCAAATTCAGCAGGCGGCCAGCGAGCTGATTTTCTTGTCCGATCAACTGGGGAGCGGGCTGGTGGGCCGCCGCAAAGGCCGCTTGCAAACCGGCCGCGGGCGCATCGCCATTGGTGAAGAGCGCTTGGGGCCAGTTGCCTTGTGCCAACAAGCGGGTCCCGATTTGGTAGCCATCTTGGTAGGTTAACACATCGGTCACCACCAGGGGCGCTTTGGTGGTGGGCCAAAGCGTTCGATAGGCGGCCAGCGCAGCCGCAGTGGTCGCAGACTGGTCAGCGGGGCGGGCAAACAAAAAACCAATTTGGTGGATCCCGCCTTGCTTTAACCATTGCAGGGCGGCTAAGTACCCCGCTTGGCGATCCGGGTAAACCGCGGCCAAAGGTAAGTCACCCGGGTCTTCACAAACCACCACTGGTCCCCAGCTTTGGCGCTCGGTCAGATATTGTAAACTTGCTTCGTGGGAAGCGAAGATCAGGCCATCAAATAACTTGCGTTTGAGTTGGGTCAGATATTTGGTTTCAACAGCGACATCGTAACGTGAGGGCAAGAGACTGATTTGGTAGGCCGAAGAAAAAGCCGCCGTTAAAATTCCATGGACTAACTGATTGAAATAGGGATGGTTCATGTGGGGCAAAACAACCCCGATCGTAAAAGTCTTGCCCTGACTGAGGTCTTGGGCGACCCCGTTTGGGACGTAATTTAGGTCTGCAATGGCGGCTTCAATTTTGGCTTGGGCGGTCTCAGACACGTAACCGTGGTGATTTAAAGCGCGCGAAACGTTGGCGACCGAGTAGCCACTGCGCTGAGCCACGTCTTTGATGTTAGCCATTAACTCACTTCCTTTAAAGCTGGGTGGGTAAACAGGGCATGGGCTACACCGTCGTCGTCATTTGACTTGGTAACGAAGGCGGCTTGAGCTTGGACGACGGGAGTGGCGTTTTCCATCACGATTGGCAGACCAACACTCTCTAACATTGGCAGGTCATTTTGTCCGTCGCCAAAGGCCGCGGCAGCGCTAGCACTGAGCTTTTTTTGCCGTAAGATGAATTGGACCCCGTGGGCTTTCTGGGCGTTACGATGCGTGATTTCAATAAAATCATAACCATAGGCGTGCCCCGATTGTTGGACGGCGATGTCC
This sequence comes from Limosilactobacillus ingluviei DSM 15946, assembly GCF_001435775.1. Classification (GTDB taxonomy): domain Bacteria; phylum Bacillota; class Bacilli; order Lactobacillales; family Lactobacillaceae; genus Limosilactobacillus; species Limosilactobacillus ingluviei. The sequence continues at coordinate 36,374 of NZ_AZFK01000028.1, forward strand.
GGTAAATTTAAGCCGGCCAACAAGGATTGGAGGGGTGCCACCAACATTGCATCTGGGATGGTCAGCATGATTTTTAAGGGCTTAAAACTTGGCTCCGCGCAGGCCGCCGCGGGTGATTTTAGCCGGGGTACTAAACCATTGCGGGCCTGTTCCTGGCGGACAATGTCATTATAGTGCGGCACATACCAGTTGAATTGATCGTAGTAGCTCAGACTGACTTGCGGAAAGTACATCATCACTGCGGCCATGATTACTCGCGCACTGAGCTGGCTGAGGGCCATTTTTTCCAGCACGCGGTAGCCCTTTTTGGTCGCGATAAAGACCAGCCCGCCATTAAAGGCGACTTGGGGGCCAGTTAGGTTCAGTGAACGCACGGTACTAAGCATTTCTTGCGGTGCTCGCGCTGAAACCAAGGAAATATCGCATGAAGTTTTTTGGATGGCGGCTTGGTTAGCGGGGCTGACGTGGCCACGGGAGTTTAATAACGTCCCGTCGAGATCAAAAAAGAGCTGTTTAATCATGAAAAATCCCTCCTCTTAGGCCGTGAGTTTAATTTGGATCAAGGTTGCCTTGATCATGTCTCTAGCCTACGGTGTGGAACGCGTTACAGGTCAAGCTTTTTTGATCAATTCTTTTGAAAGGCCGGGTGAGTCAAGACCGCGTGGGCCCAACCGTCGGCCGTATTCGGCTTGGTGACGTACTTTGCGGCGGCTTGGACTTTGGCGCTGGCATTGCCCATTGCAATTGGCAACCCGACGGCCGCTAACATAGGCAGGTCATTTTCACCGTCCCCGAAAGCCGCCGTCTCCGTACGCTGCAGCCCTGCCTCCGCCATGATCGTTTGGACCCCGTGAGCCTTGTTGGCCTGGCGACTGGTGATGTCAATAAAGCTGACGCCCTGTTCGCTGGCGGGGATTTGTAAGCTGACGTCGGTCAAACCAAGCCCTGCGATCAATTTTACGACGGGGGCCGGCTTTTGCGGCGCTTCCATGATCAGGGTGACTTTGATTAAGTTAAAGTCGGCTTGGCTCAGCAATGGTTCGACCGGGGTGATGGTCGGGGCCGCCGCGGAGCGGGCGGCTTGGCGGGCTACCCCGCGGTCGGCCTGGGGCGCATACCAGCGGAAGGGATCGTAAAGGTTGATGCTGACGGCCGGAAAGTGACGTTGCACCGCCTGAATGATTTGCAGGGCACTATTGGCAGCTAAAGGGATGGTGTGCAGGGGGTGAATTTGGTGGTGGTGTAACTGGTAGATCAGCGCCCCGTTAAAGCCAATCTGGGGACCAGTGAGGTGCAGTTGGGTGGCGAAGGGGGCCATGTCAACGGCCGAGCGCGCCGAAACCAGGGTGACGGGCAGGTCGACTTGGTGAATGGCGTGGCGAGTGGCGGCGGAGATTTGTCCCGCAGGATTTAACAAGGTACCGTCCATGTCGGTAAAAATGTGTTTGATCATCAGGAGTTCCTTTCCATTTTTTTAAGACTTATTATACACTTTGTATGAAAACGTTCTCTATGCTGCATCAGGATAAAAAGAATTTTAAGATATTCCAAGAATGGGTAACTGCTTGGTCCGGAAATAGCGGGAAAGGCCAGTGTAATTAGATTAGATGCGTTATAATGTAGATAAAGAACAACTGGAATTTAAAAAGGGGGGCGCCATCATGGGTCACAAGCAAAAATTGATGTTACTAGGCGGGGTAGCCGTGGTAGCGGCGGTTTGCCAATGGGGCTTTGGCCACCCGGGCGGGGCCCAATTGATTAATACCGTCGCCGGCGGGGTCATCGCCCTGTCAATGCTGGTTGAAATGATCAAGAAGTTGCGGACCGGGGACTACGGGGTCGACCTCTTAGCGGTAACGGCCATCGTGGCGACCCTGGCCGTGGGAGAATATTGGGCGGCAATGGTGATTTTACTGATGTTGATCGGGGGTGACACCCTGGAAGACTACGCCAATGCCAAGGCCCACAGTGAGTTAAAGACCTTGCTGGATAACAGTCCCCGGACGGGGCACGTGAAGGTTGACGGGCAGTTGGTGGATCGGCCGGTTGAGGCGTTAACCGTTGGCCAAGAAGTGGTCGTACGGCCGGGCGAGCTGGTCCCAGTCGACGGGACGGTCCTGGAGGGGGAAAGTACGGTTAATGAATCTTCGTTAACCGGGGAATCCAAGCCCTTGGACAAGGAAGTCGGCGACCAACTGTTGTCTGGTTCGGTCAACGGTGATGCGACGCTGACGATGCGCGTTGAGCGGACGGCGCAGGACAGTCAGTACCAGCAACTGGTGGAATTAATCAAGCAAGCCGACCAAACCCCGGCGGACTTTGTTCGGTTAGCCGACCGGTACGCCTTGCCGTTTACGTTGGTTTCCTACTTGATTGCCGGAATTGCCTGGTGGGTTGCCCAGGATCCGGTCCGTTTTGCCCAAGTCCTGGTGGTAGCGTCGCCGTGTCCGTTGATTTTAGCGGCGCCGGTCGCCTTTGTTTCGGGGATGAGCCGGGCTTCGCACGCGGGGATTGTGGTCAAAACCGGGGCCGTGATTGAAAAATTAGCGACGGCGAAGACGGCCGCCTTTGATAAGACGGGGACCCTGACGAAGGGGAATCTAGCGGTCAGTCAGGTGGTGCCGGCGGCTGGCCAAAAGGCAAGCGAGTTGCTGCAGTTGGTAGCCAGTGCGGAACAGACCTCCGGGCACGTCTTGGCCCAATCGATTGTAACCAAGGCTAAGGAAGCAGGGTTGCAGTTAGTCGAACCAACGGCGATGAGTGAAGTGACGGCCAAGGGGATTGTGGCCACCATTGCGGGCCGGGAAGTAAAGGTGGGCAAGCTGGCGTTTGTGACCACTGATCCGGCTGTTCAAGAGGTCGCAACCACCGCGGTTTACGTCGCGGTCGACGGTCAGTACTGGGGCCGGATCGAATTAGCCGACCAGCTGCGGCCTGAAGCTTCCATCACCTTGCAACGCCTGCAAGCCGCTGGGGTCGCTCATTTAATGATGGTCACGGGAGATCGCCAAGCGATTGCTGAGCGGATTGCCAGTGAAGTGGGAATTACCGAGGTCTACGGCGATTTACTGCCTAAGGACAAGGTCGCCCATTTAAATGACTTGCCCCAGGATCACCGGCCCAGCATCATGGTCGGGGACGGGGTGAATGATGCGCCGGTCTTAAAAGTAGCGGATGTGGGGATCGCAATGGGGGCGCACGGTTCAACGGCAGCCAGTGAATCGGCCGACGTGGTGATTCTGACCGATAATTTGCAAAAGGTCGCCGAAGCCGTGTCAATCGCTGAAGATACCTTAAAGATTGCCAAGCAGGCGGTTTGGATTGGGATCGCGGTTTGTACCGGGTTAATGCTGATCTGTTCGACGGGCTGGGTGCCAACGATCGTCGGGGCAATGCTGCAAGAAGTGGTGGATACTGTCTGCATCCTGTGGGGCTTAAAGGCTAAGCGCGCGGGAATGCTGTTGGAATAGGCAAAAGGAAGCGGGGCACCCCCCGCTTTTTTCTTTTGGGGATGACCGCCCAGCGGACGATTGGCAAAAATAAGAAAAAGGCGTGAATTTCTCAGAAATCGCCGTGAAAATGAGGGTTTTCTCACCACTTTAGAAAATCTTAAAAACTTAGCATGAACCCTATTGCTAATGCGGTCAGGGGCTGTTCGAGAAAGGACCGTTGATTTGCTTGGTTTCAGAAATCCTGTTACGGTATTATTAACAATTACGATAATAAACGAACGTAAAGGAGTAGATGCGTATCGATGCAGCGGTGAGAAAGCTGAAAAATTTTAAGTTGGCCCCCTTTCTGAAGGTCCATGCCCTGATCTACTGGGCGGTGGTCCTTGGGCAATTCACGTGTGGGTATACCCTGGGGATTGCGGGGACGGCCTTTGACCTGGCGCAAACTGAGTTGGGCTTTAGTTCAGCTTGGTTGGGCTTGCTGGGGGCCGGGGCCTTGATTGGGCTGGCCGGCAGTTTAGTTATGGGGAACTTGGCCGACCGCTTTGGCCGGAAGCAAATGTTGATGGGAAATATGTACCTGTTCACCATTTTGGCACTCTTGCAGTTCTTCACGACGTCACCAATGCTGTTATTTTTACTGCGGATTGGGTTAGGTTTGATGATGGCAATCGACTATACGGTCGGCAATGCCTTATTGATTGAGTGGTTACCTAAAGAGCACGGTACCCAAAAGCAAACCAACCTGTTGTTATATTGGGCGTATGGGTTTGCCCTTTCCTTTATCTTAGGGTCCGTGTTGGCGGACTGGCGCTTGTTGTTAGCCTCGTCCGCGGTCTTTAGTCTGATTACCGCCCTCTTTCGGACGGTCGTCAAAATCCCGGCCTCCCCGGCTTGGTTGGCCAGTCAGGGGAAGCCTAAGCGCGCCCAACGGGTGGTCCAAAAGCGGATGGGGAAAAAGTGGGGCTTGCCGAAGCAATGGTTCCACGTGAAACAAGCGGAAGCGGCTTCCTGGCGACTCCTCTTTTCCAAGCAGTACCGGCGGGGAACGCTGGTCGGTAGTGCCTTTTATGCCACCCAAGCCTTTGCTTTCTTCGGGGTCAGCATCTTCTTGCCGGTCTTGTTAAAGAGTTTAGGGGTGGCCAATGCCTTCTTATCGGGAAGTTTGTACAACCTGGCTTTAATCGGCGGGACGGTCTTGGGGCTGGTGACCTTTAAACGGCTTGGTCGGCGGGTCTTTTTAATTACGACCTTTGGGGTATCGACGGTTTGCTTATTCTTAATGACCTTTGGTCGGCAAATGAGCAACCCGTTGTTGTTGACCATTTTCATTATTTTTGCCGTGACCCTTTCGGCGTCCTTATTGTTGGATTATACCTATACAACTGAATTGTTTGACATTAAGGTCCGCGCAACCGGGGTGGGCTTTGTCATTACGATGAGCCGGTTTGGGGCGGCCGCTGGGACCTTTGTGTTGCCAGTAATTATTGAAGTGGCCGGCCCATACGTCACGATGTTGGTTTGTGGAGTCGTCTTATTGCTGGGGACGGTAATCTGTGCCTGGCTGGCGCCGGAAACTAACCCGAAATTAACTTCAGTTAAAGCCTGATTGACTTTAGCGATCCTTACCAGAATTAACTGGTGGGGGTCGCTTTTTTGGTGCCGTTTTCTTGGCGGCTGGACCAGGCTTGTGATCGTGATCGGCTGACCAGCTATTGTTCGTTATTGTTGTTTGGTTGCCGAGGTAAAACCATTTAAATTCCCGTAATTATCGAACGAACTTAATTATTTTAAGTTTTAAAATCCGGGTTTTTAATTGACCCGCTAGCTAGATTCTGCTATTCTTAGCTTGAAATCGCGAATAAAGGATCCGCGAATGTTGTTAATGTTCGGAAATTATGAAGGAGTCGCGTTCATGGAAAAGTTGTTGTACACCGGAAAGGCCAAGCAAATGTGGCAAATGGAAGATCCCGAAGTGCTGCGGGTGGTTTATTTGGATCAAGCTACGGCCCTAAACGGGAAACAAAAGGATCACTTTGCCGGCAAGGGGCAAGCCGCTAAGGCCATTTCGGACCTGGTCTTCGGCTACTTGATTGACCACGGGATTGAAACCCACTTTATTAAGCAGCTTTCGCCGACGGAAGACCTGGTAAAAAAATGCGAAATGGTCCCGCTCGAATTTGTGACCCGCAACGTGGTCGCTGGCCACTTCGCGTCCCGCTACGGGTTAGCAGAAGGGCAAGTTTTAGCGGCACCAGTAGAAGAGACCTTCTATAAGTCAGATCAATTGGACGATCCCTTCATTAATAATTCCGCTGCGGTCGGGCTGCAGTTGGCCACCCCGGCGGAATTGGACCGGATGTGGGACTTGTGTCGGCAAGTCAACGCCTTATTGACCCCGCTCTTTGCCAAGGCCGGCATGCAGCTGGTTGACTTTAAGTTGGAATTTGGGCGCCTGGGCGATGGTCACATTGTCTTAGCGGACGAATTTTCGCCCGACAACTGTCGCTTATGGGATACTGCGACCAAGGATCACTTGGATAAGGATGTTTACCGGCGCCACCTCGCCGATTTAACTACGACTTACGAAACTGTCTTTACCCGGCTGCAAGCCGCACTCAAGGAGGAAGCCTAGCATGAAAGTTCGGATCTTTGTTACCTACAAGCAATCAGTCTTTGATCCCCAGGGGGAAACGATTAAGGATGCGATCCACGCCTTGGGCCACCAAGGGGTCACCGGGGTCACGGTCGGCAAGTTCTTTGACGTGACCTTTGCACCCGAGACGGCTGATGTGGAAGCGGCCGTCCAAGCGATTGCGGACCAACTGCTGGTTAACTTCAACATGGAAACCTACACGTACCAAGTGATGGAGGAAAAGTAATGAGACTGGCGGTAATTGTTTTTCCGGGTTCCAACTGTGATTTGGATCTCTATGAAGCCTTGCACACGGTCTGCGGGGCCGACGTTGAATACGTATCACATAAAGCCACCAGCTTGGCCGGCTTTGATGGGGTGATGATTCCCGGGGGCTTTTCGTACGGGGACTACCTGCGGGCGGGCGCGATTGCGCGGTTTGCGCCCGTGATGAAGGAGGTCATTCGGCTCGCCAAGGCGGGGGCGCCGGTCTTTGGTACCTGCAACGGTTTTCAAATCCTGACGGAAGCGGGGCTCTTGCCGGGGGCGCTGAAGAAAAATGACAGCCAACGCTTTGTCTGCAAGACGGTGGCCTTAGAAGTCGTGAACAACCAGACCCGCTTTACCCACCAATACACCGCTCATGAACGGATCAACTTGCCGATTGCCCATGCCGACGGCAGTTTTTACGCTGACCAAGCGACCTTGGACCAACTGGAAGCCAACGGTCAAGTCGTTTTCCGCTATGCCGAAGAAAATCCCAACGGCAGTTTAAACAACATTGCGGGGATTACCAATGCAGCCGGCAACGTCTTGGGGATGATGCCCCACCCCGAACGGGCGGTGGAAGCAATTTTGGGCAATACGGATGGTTTACGCCTGTTCAAATCGTTACTGACGCCGGCAGCTGCCGACTAGCTTAGCACGCAGGAAGGATAAATGACCGATGAAACAAGCAATGACACCGGAAGAAATCAAGGCGCAAAAGCCGTACTTGGATTGGAGCCTCTCTGAACGCGAATACAATTACATTGCAGAAGAGTTGCTGGGCCGTTTGCCAAATTACACGGAAACGGGACTGTACTCCGCCATGTGGAGTGAACACTGTTCTTATAAGAAGTCTAAGCCGGTCTTGCGCCTGTTCCCTAACAAGAACGCCCGCGTCCTGCAAGGGCCGGGAGAAGGGGCCGGCGTAGTTGACATTGACGATGGCCAAGCGGTCGTTTTTAAGGCCGAAAGCCACAATCACCCGTCGACGGTCGAACCCTACCAAGGGGCGGCCACGGGGGTTGGTGGGATTCTGCGGGACATCTTCTCGATGGGCGCGCGGCCGATCGCCTCACTGGATTCGCTGCACTTTGGCGAGCTGGATAACCCCACGATGAAAATGAAGGTCCAAGACACCGTCAAGGGGATCGGGGATTACGGCAACTGCATGGGGATTCCAACGATTGCGGGGGAAACGACCTTTGATCCCTGCTATTCCGGTAATCTGCTGGTCAATGCGATGAGCGTGGGGTTGATGGACCAAAAGCACCTGCAAAAGGGGACGGCAAACGGGATTGGCAACGCCGTGATGTACGTAGGCGCCAAGACTGGTCGGGACGGGATCCACGGCGCGACCTTTGCCTCAGCGGATTTCTCGGATGAAAATGCGACCCAGCGTTCTGCCGTGCAAGTCGGGGATCCCTTCATGGAAAAATTGTTGATGGAAGCCTGCTTGGAATTGATTGAACAACACGCCGACTGGCTGGTCGGCATCCAAGACATGGGGGCGGCCGGGATTGTTTCCTCCAGTGCCGAAATGGCTAGCGAAGGGCAAGCCGGGATGGAATTAAACTTGGATTTGGTTCCGCAACGTGAACCCAACATGTCGGCTTACGAAATCATGCTGTCGGAATCGCAAGAGCGGATGTTGCTCTGTGTGGTCAAGGGGCACGAAGCAGATGTGCAAGCGATCTTTAAGAACTACGACTTGGAAGCCGTGGTCATTGGTCGGATTACCGCCGGTCACGACTATGTGCTGCACCACGACGGTCAAGAAGTCTGCCACATTCCGGTTTCGACCTTGACCGATGACGTCTTGGAAGAAGCCAGTGAAGAACGCGAGCCCGCCCGCCTAAAAGCGGCTAAGCAAGCGCCCGCTTGGGTGCCGGGAATCAAGGACGCCGGCGCGACCTTGCGCCAACTGTTGGCGCAAAGCACGATTGCTGATAAGTCGGTCTTTTTTGAACAATACGACTCGATGGTCCGGACCTCAACCGTAGTGGGGCCAGGTTCGGATGCGGGGGTTCTGCGGGTGCGCGGCACGCGCAAGGGGCTGGCGATGACGACCGATGGCAATGGGCGCTTTGTCTACCTCGATCCCGAAATCGGGGGCAAGATGGCTTTGACCGAAGCGGCTGCGAACTTGATTGCGACCGGGGCCGAACCATTAGCGATTACTGACTGTTTGAACTACGGGGACCCGACCGATCCAGAAATTTTCTGGGAACTTCACCATTCCGTCATGGGGATGGCGGAAGCCTGCCGGGTCTTTGATACCCCCGTCATTTCCGGGAATGTCTCCTTATATAACGAAAATAACGGTCAGGCGATCCATCCCACGCCGATGGTGGGGATGGTCGGCTTGATCAAAAACCTGGACCGGGTGATCCCAATGGCCGCCCAACACGCTGGCGATGCCGTTTACCTGCTGGGGCAAACTGGGGACGACTTTGCGGGTTCTGAATTACAAAAGCTGCTGACCGGCGACATTGCCGGGGCCTTAGCGGACTTTGATCTGCAGGCCACGCGGGACAACTTCCACCGTTTGTTGGCGGAAATGCAAGCTGGTCACATCGCCAGTGCGCACGACCTGGCTGAAGGGGGTCTGGGGGTCGGCTTAGCCGAAATCCTCTTTAAGACTGAACTGGGGGTTAACTTAACGTTAACCTTGACCAAGGACCAGTTCTTTGCCGAAACGGCCGGGCGGATGATTGTCACGGTGCCGGTTGAACACACGGCGGCCTTTGAGGCGGCCTTAGGGACGGCCGTCACTAAGGTCGGGGAAGTTACCAACAGTCACTGGCTGCAAGTTCGGCTGGCCGATGGGCAAGTCAACGAAAACGTTCAAGCATTGCAAACGATCTGGGAGGAGGCGATTCCGTGCCAGCTGAAATCAAAGGATTAAATGAAGAGTGTGGGGTCTTTGGGGTCTTCGGGGCGCCAGAAGCCAACCACCTAGCCTACCTGGGCTTGCATACGTTGCAACACCGGGGCCAAGAAGGGGCCGGGATCGTCACGACCGATGGCACTGAAATGTATCAGTACCGCAACCGCGGGCTGTTGGCCCAGGTCTTCAAAAATCAGGCCGACTTGGACCACTTGGTGGGCGAGGCAGCGATTGGGCACGTGCGCTATGCCACGGCGGGGCGCCACACCCTAGCCAATGTCCAACCCTTCTTATTCCGCTTTCACGATGGGGACGTGGCCCTGGCCCACAATGGGAACTTGACCAACGCAGTGACCTTGCGGCGGCAATTAGAAGATGAAGGGGCCGTCTTCCAATCTGACTCGGACTCCGAGATTTTGATTCACCTGATTCGTAAGCACATTAAGCAGGGCTTCATTCCCGCCCTCAAGCAGAGTTTGAACGAATTGCGCGGGGGCTTTGCCTTCTTGCTCTTACAAAAGGACCGCTTGATTGCAGCCTTGGACCCGAATGGCTTTCGGCCCTTGGTCTTAGGCCAGCTGCCGGACGGGGCCTACGTGGTGGCCAGTGAATCGTGTGCCTTGGATATTGTCGGGGCCAAACTGCTCCGGGATGTCCAACCCGGGGAACTGTTGGTCATCGACCGGGCTGGCTTGCATGAAGATCACTTTACGACCAAGACCCAATTGGCAATCTGCTCGATGGAATACGTCTACTTTGCCCGGCCGGATTCGATCATTCACGGGGTGACGGTGCATAACGCGCGCAAGCGGATGGGCAAACTCTTGGCGGCAGAACACCCCGTCGACGCCGATATTGTGATTGGGGTGCCGAATTCTTCACTGTCGGCCGCTTCCGGGTATGCCGAAGGGGCAGGATTGCCGTATGAAATGGGGTTGATCAAGAGCCAATACGTCGCCCGCAGCTTTATCCAACCAACCCAAGCCCTCCGGGAACGGGCGGTGGCGCTGAAGCTGTCTGCCGTGCGGGGGGTCGTGGCTGGTAAAAAAGTCGCCGTCGTTGATGATTCGATCGTGCGGGGGACGACCTCGCAAAAGTTGGTCAAGATGCTGCGCGACGCCGGGGCCAAGGAAGTCCACTTGCTGATTGCTTCCCCACCGTTCCGTTTCCCGTGCTTCTACGGGATTGACGTGTCGACCCGGGCGGAATTGATGGCGGCCCACTACTCAATCGAAGAAATGCGCCAGCAGATCGGTGCCGACTCGCTCCACTTCTTGAGCGTGGCTAATTTGATTAAGGCCATCGACCTCAAGGACACTGGCGATGCGCCTTACCAAGGCTTGACGGTGGCCTACTTCAATGGGGATTACCCGACGCCGCTGTATGATTACGAAGCAAGCTACCTTGCGTCATTTAATGCGCAGGAACAACGGATGCGAAAGGAGCAACTCAAGTCATGAATCGGTACCAAGCCGCCGGGGTGGATGTCACCGCCGGCTATGAACTGGTAAAAAAGATCAAGGCCGACGTGGCCTCGACCAAGCGGCCCGGCGTCCGCGGCGGAATCGGCAGTTTTGGTGGGTTGTTTGATTTAGGAAGTTTGAATTACCACCACCCGGTCTTGGTCGCCGGCACCGATGGGGTCGGCACCAAATTGATGATTGCCCAGGCCGTGGGGGATCACACCACGGTCGGTATCGACCTGGTGGCGATGTGCGCCAACGACGTTCTCGCCCAGGGGGCGGAACCGCTCTTCTTTTTGGATTACATTGCGACCGGGAAGAACGTACCGGCCAAGATGGCGGCGATCGTCAGCGGGGTAGCGGCAGGCTGTCGGCAAGCGGGATGTGCCCTGCTTGGTGGCGAAACGGCTGAAATGCCGGACATGTACGCGCAAGATGAATACGATTTGGCCGGAACCCTGACCGGCGCGGCTGAAAAGGAGCAGTTGTTGACGGCTGACCGGCCCCAGGCGGGCGATGTCTTATTGGGATTAGCATCCAGCGGGGTGCACTCGAATGGCTTCTCCCTGGTCCGCCAAATCGTCCAGGAGGCCGGGATGACCTATGCCGACCGGCCGGCCGCCCTTGCTGGCGCCAGCTTCGGCGAAGCCCTGCTGACACCGACTAAAATTTACGTGCCCGCCGTCTTACCATTGGTTCAGGCCGGTCAGGTTCACGGGATCGCCCACATTACTGGGGGCGGGCTACCGGAGAATTTACCACGGATGTTTGGTGACGCGCTCCAAGCGGTGGTTGATCCGGCCACGTGGTCCCGCCCGGCGATCTTTGATTGGTTGCTGGCAGCCGGCGACTTGAGTTTGGCTGATGCCTTTGCAACCTTTAACATGGGGCTTGGGCTGATCTTAGCGGTGGCGCCGGACCAAGTGGCTTCGGTGCAAGCGGTCCTAGCCGCGGCCGGGGAACCTGCCGTTGAAGTCGGTCGCTTGCAGGCCCGACCAGCTGGCGCGGCCAAGCTGGTCATCAAAGGGGTGACGGTGAACGGCACGGAAGAGAAAGAGGAAGAGAAATGAGAGTAGCAGTTCTTGCGTCCGGGAACGGGACCAACTTTGAAGTCATTGCCGAACGCTACCAACAACATGCGTTGCCAGGCGAATTGGCCCTGCTGTTTTGCAACCACCCGGACGCCCCGGTGATGCAGCGGGCCGCTCGGTTTGGCGTTCCGGCGGTCAGCTTTACCGTTAAGGAATGTGGTGGCAAAGACGCCTATGAAGCCCGCTTGCTGCAGGTGCTCAAGGATTACCAAATTGATTTCATCGCCTTAGCGGGCTATTTACGGGTGGTCGGGCCAACGATTTTAGCGGCCTACCCGAACCGGATCGTCAATCTCCACCCGGCCCTTTTGCCGGCCTATCCGGGCTTGCACTCGATAGAACGGGCCTTTGAAGCTGGCGATGCCCAAACCGGGGTGACCGTCCACTATATCGATGCCGGGCTGGATTCTGGGCCGATTATCGCCCAAGCGCCGGTCCCGATTTTGCCGACGGATGATTTAGCGACGTTGGAAGCCCGGGTGCATGCAAAAGAACATGAGCTGTACCCAGCAGTATTGCAGGATGTCTTGACCCAACTGGAAAATGAGGAGGAAAAGTAATGCGTGCCTTAGTAAGTGTATCGGATAAGACGGGATTGGTACCTTTTGTCAAGGGCCTGGTGGCAGCCGGCTTTGAAATTGTCTCCACTGGTGGGACCAAGCGGGCCTTGGATGATGTGGGCCTGCCCACGATCGGCATCGAAGAAGTCACGGGCTTTCCGGAAATTATGGACGGCCGGGTCAAGACCTTGCACCCGAAGGTTCACGCCGGCCTCTTAGCCCGGCGTGATCGGGAAGACGACATGGCGACCCTGGCGGAAAAGGAAATTACCCCGATCGACCTGGTGGCCGTGAACCTCTACCCCTTCAAACAAACGATTGAAGATCAGACCAAGGACTTGGCCGATGCAATTGAAAACATTGATATTGGCGGCCCGTCGATGATCCGGGCGGCGGCGAAGAATTACCGCGATGTGACGGTCGTCGTCGACAGTGACGACTACGACCGGGTGCTGGCGGAATTAAAGACGGCGGGACACACCAGCGCGGAATTGCGGGCCGATTTGGCCGCGAAGGCCTTCCGCCATACCGCCGCTTACGACGCCGTGATCGCCGGTTACTTGACCAAGCAGATCGCCACCACGCCAGCTAAGACGCTGACCTTGACCTTTGATAAGGAAGCGGACCTACGTTACGGGGAAAACAGCCACCAAAAGGCGACCCTCTACCGGGATGCGGTCCCAACCACCAACTTCTCCCTGCTTAGCGCCAAGCAACTGCACGGCAAGCAGCTGTCTTACAACAACATCAAGGATGCCGACGCGGCGATGCGGACGGTGCGCGAATTTACGGCGCCAACCGTCGTGGCGATGAAGCACATGAACCCGTGCGGGATCGGGACGGCCGAAACGTTAGAGGCCGCGTGGGACCGGGCTTACCAGGCAGATTCGGTCTCCATTTTTGGTGGGGTAATTGCCCTCAACCGGCCGGTTGATTTGGCCACCGCCGAAAAGATGCACCAAATTTTCTTGGAAATCATCATTGCACCAAGCTTTGATGAAGACGCCCTGGCCGTTTTGACCAAAAAGAAGAACCTGCGCTTGTTGCAAGTTGACTTCAAGGCGCCCGAAACGCCGGAACCTGAATTAGTCTCTGTGATGGGCGGATTGTTGGTTCAAGATGAAGACGTCTTAGCTGAAGACCCGACCACTTGGCAAGTCGCCACTGAGACCCAGCCAACGCCAGAACAATTGCAGACGCTGGCCTTTGCTTGGAAGGCGGTTAAGCACGTCAAGTCCAATGCGATCGTGGTGGCCAACGGTGAACGGACCCTCGGGGTCGGGGCTGGCCAACCGAACCGGATTGATTCGCTTAAGATTGCCGTTAAGCACGCTGGGGAGGCGATTGACGACACGGCCGTGATGGCCTCAGATGCCTTCTTCCCGTTTGACGACTGCGTGAAGTTCGCGGCCGAACACGGTATCAAGGCGATCGTCCAACCAGGGGGTTCGGTCCGGGACCAAGAATCAATCGACGCGGCCAACGCGACCGGGATCGCGATGGTCTTTACCGGGATTCGCCACTTCCGCCACTAAAATTGGGGCTGGAGGAATGATCATGAACAAACAAAATGTGTTGGTAATCGGCGCGGGGGGCCGCGAATTTGCGATCGCCAAGGCCTTAAAGCAAAGCCCCCAGGTGGCAGAAGTCTACTGTGCCCCGGGTAACGTCGGAATGGCCAGCGTCGGTGTCCAAACCGTGCCGCTGGCGGAAAATGACTTTGCTGGTTTAATTGATTTTGCCCAGACCCACCAAGTCGCCTGGACCTTTGTCGGCCCGGAAACCGCCCTGGTGGACGGGATTGTCAATGAATTTCACCAGGCCGGCTTAAAGATCTTGGGGCCAACGGCACGGGCCGCTCAACTGGAAGGGTCGAAGGATTATGCCCTGAACTTTATGAATAAGTACGGGGTGCCAACGGCTAAGCACACTACCTACGATAATGCGACCGCCGCTTTAGCGGCCGTAGCCCAGTACGGCTTCCCCCTGGTGATTAAAGCCAACGGGCTGGAAGGTGGCAAGGGGGTCGTAATCGCCCCGGATCAGGCCAAGGCGGAAACGACGATCAAGGAGATGTTTGCCGCCGGCCAGGACCGCCTGGTGCTGGAGGAGTGCTTGACGGGGCCGGAATATTCCCTCTTTGTCCTGATTGAAAACGGCCAGTACCGGATCTTACCGATGGCCCAGGATCACAAGCGGGCTTACGATGGTGACCAGGGCCCCAATACCGGGGGGATGGGCGCTTACAGTCCGCTGCCCCAATTGGCGCCGGCTGATCGGCAACGAATGATTGATGAAGTCGTTGAACCCACCATTCAGGGGCTGATTGCCGGGGGCTATCACTACCACGGGATTCTCTATATTGGGCTGATGCTGACGCCAACGGGACCGAAGGTGATTGAATATAACGTCCGACTCGGTGATCCGGAAACCCAGGTGATTCTGCCACGGCTGGCCACCGATCTCTTTGATCTGGTCGACGCCTGCTTAAACGATCGTGAAATGCCGGTGATCGAAGAAAAGGCGGAGGCGGTCTTGGGCGTGGTCTTAGCGGCCAAGGGTTACCCACAAGCCCCAGTTCATGGCCAAGCCTTGGGCCCATTCCCTGAAGCGCCGGGGATCGCAATTGATTATGCCAACGTCGCCGGGAGTTTGGACGCCTTGACGGGCGCTGGCGGCCGGCTGCTGATGGTGATCGGCACGGCCACGAAGCTAGCTACGGCGCAACGGCAAGTGTACGATTATTTAGCGCAATTGGATGAACCAGCCTGTGAATACCGTCATGATATTGGTGATAAGGCGCTGAAATAATCTTATAAATACCCTCACGTCAGATAACTGACGTGAGGGTATTTTAGTAGAAATTATGTAATGAAAAAAAGATCGAATCCACTGATAAACCAAAATGTATGTAGATTAGATAAAAATAATTTGGTAAAACTTCTCTGAAGAATTTAAGAAATTATGAAATTTAAGTGAGGTTCGATTATGGATAAGAAACAAGCGATTATTGCCGCTGCTGCCTTAGCTGGAACAACGGTGATTGGCGTTCAGACTGCTCAAGCTGATACAGCTGATCAGCCGGTTCAACTTAACCTTAGTGGGAGCCTTAGCCTTAAGTATGGTGGGCCTGTTAGGCTTAACAGAAACTAGTCGCAAATTTAAGCTATTTAAGTGATGATATTTTTACTGTGTTACTGACATAAACTAAGCTCGATTACCAACTCATTATAATGTTGAGTGGTAACCGAGTTTTTGTTTTACAGGGATGAATTAACTGAAAACGCTCACTAGTTCTGATATGATGAATAAAAGTTTGCTTTATTGGAAGGAGTGGGGAACGTGTCGCGAAACATAAAGATGAAACGGCCGAAGTTTGAAGGGAATCGCAAAGAACAAGTGGCGCAAGCAAAGGAACGCCGGGTGGCATTATTACAACGGGCGAAACAAAAACAGGCTCAGCCGTCAGTTGATCACGCCCCCCAAGTTAAAGCGGCCCCGCAGTCTAACCAACAGGTCCAGCACTTGGAGCGGCAAATCGCAAGTTTAAAGCAACGACTAAATCAACAGACCGCCCAAGCCGCTCGGCAAGTTCAAAAGCAAGCGTGTCAACTGCGTAAACTGCGGCAAACCAATCACCAGTTACGTTTGGCTAATCGCCAACTACGGCATCAAACGGACGCTGAGCTAGCTCGACAACAAGCTCAAAGTGCTGCTGAATTGGCCCGTGCCCAGGAGGCATTGGCGCAAGTGCAAAAAGAACGGGAATTTTTAGCGGCGTGTGGTTGGGATGGCTCAGAAACGATGCATTCGCTTCACGAACGGCAGGCAGCGCTGACGACTTGGTGGATCTTGGCTTACCAAGCATCCGCCCGGTGTTTTTATGAGCAACGCCGGCTGGTTGCCGATAGCTTGGCACGCCAGGAACGATACCGGCGTGAGCGGAAAGAATGGGAAAAGAAATATAAGGCTGCCAAGTAAAATAGTGACGGTACCCGTCACCAACTAAAGCGCTTGAAGCAGGAAATGGCTTGGGAGCGTGCTCAACATGCCAATACTCGGGGCGAAGAGTGGCTGGGGCGCTTGATTAATCACCTTGATCCGACAACGCTAAGTCAATATGATCGTTTGGCGGAATTAAATGAAAAAATGTTGGCAACGTTTAGTGAGACCAGTCAATTGACCCTCGGCGGCCAGCCGGCGGCGCTTAAGTTTGTTTATGGTTACTTAAAGATTGTTGATGATCAGTATTTTATTCATGATGTTAATCATCAACGAGAATTTCCGCTGTTGGTCAGTGATAGCCAACAGCAAAATCCTAAGTTGGCGGATGGGGTGGCAATTAAGGCCCGGCGTGATTTGGCGACGGGAACGTATGCCCTGGTGCGGGTGCTGCCAGTAATCAATCAGGTTGACCACCATCAACAAAAGTTGCGAGCGACGGTCAAACGAAAGCGCCAGCCTGGTCAAAGCGAGCAAGGGGGGATCAAATTAACTCAGCCGGCCCAGCTAGCTTGGCTGGCTCAACAGAAGGTCTTGGTGGTGGGCAATAAGCCGGCCCAAGCCTTTGCGGATGAATTAAAACCGTACGTGGAAGTAAAGCTGATGGATGGTTATGAGGATCAACCGCGGGCGATTTTTACGGCAATGCAGGCGGCCGACTTTGTTTTTATTCTGATCGATAGCGTCCCGCACGCGATTACTGATTATACGAAGACGCAGCCGAGCTTGGCGCCGACCAGTCGTAAGGTTCAAATTTTTCGCAACCCGCGCCGCGAAGCAGGGGTGATTCGGCTTAGTTACTTGTATGCGACCCGGAATGACTAAAAAGGCGGTTGGTGAGCAGGATAATTTGATACACTTAGAAGAAATGACTGTTAAAGGGGAAATGAGATTATGAAGTCTCGGTTTGGCTTAATGGTTTTATTGGTACTGGGGTTATTATTATTTGGCCTTAGTCAAACTGCGTTACTAGTTGCAGCATCCGACACGTCCCAAGAAACGGCCATCAAACGGGCTGTCGTCAAGAAGGGGAAGCTTAGGTACCTAAGGGCCCGTTTTCCCGCCCTATACCAACGGGAATGGGAAATTGAGCAGAATGATGATGGCGACTATGAGGTAACCGGCTTCTTTAAGTTGCGCGGACATTTACGGCATTTTGAAGCGGTCGTGGAAGAAGAGGCGGGCGAGTATCGGTGTACCGATTTTCAACGTGGCTATTGACTGCTTGGCAAATCAGTTGAGCTTGACCAGATTGAGCTTGTATAATGGTAATGTAAGCGATATCTCGGTAAACAGAAAGGGGTCTTTCGATGATTTTGATTAATGTGCACTGCGATGTTGATCCAGCTAAGCGCGACGCCTTTAAGGACTACTTAAAGAACCTAGTCGAAAAGTCGCGCCAGGATCAAGGAAACCTCTTTTACACCTACTTGATTGATGGCCTCGACGAAAATAAGTTTATGATCGTTGAAAATTGGGCGGATCAAGCTGCCATTGATGCCCACAACAAGACGGCGCACTTGCAAGACTTCTTGCAAAACGCCCGCTCCTATTTGACGAAAGATTTCGTGATTCGGATCGCGGAAGTTGCGGAATAATCGAACGTAAAAATCGGTCACTTTGCTTGCTGGCAAGGTGACCGATTTATTATTCCACGACGGTTAGCTTGGCCTTTTCCATCGCTTGTTCACTGAGGGCTTGACCGATCCCAGGACGGTCGGGTACGTGGTAGTAACCATCAACGGGTTGGTAGTGGAAGCGGCCGCTTTGGTAGTTGTCAGGCTTTAAGTTAATCTCGTGTTCTTCGTGGATCACGAAATTGCTAATGGCAGCTTCAACTTGCAGCGTTGCAGCGGTCGCAATTGGCCCGCCACAGGTGTGGAATTGCACCCCGACGCCGTAGGCACTGGCGAGGTGGGCAATTTTTACCGCTTCAGAAATTCCACCGCAAACGCCAAGATCGGGTTGGACGATGCCGACACTTTGGTGTTCTAAGAAGGGTTTGAACTGCCACCGGGTCGTTAAGCGTTCACCAGTCGCCAAGGGGATCGCCGTATGTTGAGCGACGGTCGCAAATTCTTGCTGCTCTAAAGAACTAAAGGGTTCTTCATAGTAATAAATGTTCAGTGGAACGAGGCGCTGAGCAAATTGAATGGCCGCCTGGGGTTCTAATTTGCCGTGACATTCGACGATCAGATCAGCATTAGGGCCAATCGTTTCACGCACAGCAGCAACCCGCTCAACGGCTGCTTGGAGCTGGTGTTGGGATAAGAGGTAACGGTTCGCCACAAAGCGTTGCTCTTCTTCAAACTGGAGCGGATCCAGTTTGAAAGCCGTATAACCTTCTTCCACCGCCGTTTTCGCCACTTGAGCAAATTCAGCGGGGGTTTTAACCAGCCGAGACTGAGCTTCCCAACCGTACTGTAATTGGCTGGCATACGCGCGTAGTTTAGCATTGGTTTGCCCACCTAACAATTCATAGACCGGGACCCCGAGGACTTTCCCCTTCAAGTCCCAAAGGGCGCAGTCCAGGGCACTGATGGCGGAATAAAAGATCGCCCCACCGCTTTTGGCCCAAAAGGTATGCTGATAGAAGCGTTGCCAGTGATGCTCAATTTGCAGTGGATCCTGGTGGATTAACATTTGCCCAAGGTCTTTGAGGGCGGCGACTGCGGCGGTTTGACCATGGCCATAAGCAATCCCCGCTTCGCCAAAGCCACTTACCCCAGTGTCAGTAATGAGGCGCACAACGACGGGATGCCAGTACTTCTTCAGCCGGGCCCAGTGTAGTTGATAGATTTCGACCCGTTGGATTTGCATAGGTTATTCCCCCTTGACCGAAGCTGGCACCTTAAAGTACTTCACGTCCTTATCGGCCGGCTTTTTCGTTAGATCGTGGCCGTAGTACTTAATCATAATCTTAGAGAGGGTCCCATCTTTTTGGAGTTTGGCCAGTTCCTTGTTGATCTTTTTTTGCAGGCCGGGTTCATGCTTGTTGATCAAAAAGCCGATCCCTTTGCCCATCAGGTTGGTCCGGTAGTACAGTCCCTTGGCCATGGTCAAGCCTTGGATCTTACTGCGCTTCATGCCAGTGCTTAAGCCGTAGTAGTCATTTGGAATGAAATCGGTCTTGCCGTTGGCCACGTCATTCATTAACCCATTGGCACTATCGTAGTTGACCAATTTCGCACCCATGAATTGAGCGAAACGTTGGTTGGAAGTCCCGGCTTCCCCTGCGGACTTCTTACCCTTTAGATCACTCCAAGAGTGGATGCTGGATTGGTCTTTGGCCCGGACCAGCAATCCCCCAAAGGAGTATTTGTACGGGGTTGAAAAGAGGTACCGTTTGGCATAAACGGAGGACAGATTAAAGTTCCCGGCAGCTAAATCGGCTTTCCCAGACGCGACGGCGGTTAGTTCACCCGCGACATTCAACTCTTTGAATTCCACTTTCATCCCTAATCCCTTGGCAACTTGGCGGGCGATTTCAACTTCATAGCCCGTCAGGTGCCCCTTCTTATCATGGAATGAAGAAGCATACATATCCCCAGGAGTTGCAACGACCAGGGTCTTTTTATCGTTGGTTGCCGCTTGGGCGGCTTTTAAGTGTTGCCAGCCCAAGGTTCCAGCCAAACTAAAGCCGACCACTGCCGCCGTTGCGGCTAAGGCGGTGAAGAAACGTTTTTTATTCCAGTGCATGATCAAGACTCCTTTAAAAATTTAATGGTTATTGCTTTAATTTTAATCTTGTTGAAAACGATTTCAACAGTTGGCTTGGCGGGTGATTTGTAATTATTTTCACAGTTTGATAGACGAAAACTAGATAAATGTCTATTTAAACCCGTCGGCTAGGAGTTGGCGGGTCAGCAATTTATGGAAAATTATATGAAAAATTAGGGTGACAAAGTTTCTTGTATGAATTTTTCGTCGAATGTCCTTAGAAAGGCGAACATAACAGGGACGAGCTAAGTTTAGTCTAACCATTGCTGAAACGGAGATAAAAAAATAAATTACAGTGCAATTAACGAACAATAAGATTCCTGCTAAGTTCAAGCCGCTAACGATTGGCTAAACTAGGCGGGCCAAGTGAAAGGGCATACCCGGGGTTCCGTTAGTGATTTTTTGTATATAAAATCACAAAATTGCTCATTTTTTTAAATTAGTTCAAATCAGCCGGCGGAACGCTTACAATAATGGCAATAGTTATTGAGGGGATGAAAGCAATGCTGTACTTGGATTTACAAAACGGGGGCGAATTGTTAAAGGACATGTTGACCTTTCAAGCGTTACCGGAATTTTTACAGCAACACCCGCGCTTTGTGGGGCAGACGTTGCTGTACTTTTATTCGCCAGCCCGGCCAACGGTGATTTGTGGGCACTTTCAAAACGTGTACCGTGAAGTGGATCTGAGCTACTTGCGCGCGCACGAAATTGCATTAGTGCGGCGCAATTCTGGTGGTGGGGCCGTTTATGTTGATGCGGGTGATTTAACCTATGTCTATATTGCCCCAGCTGGCGCAGACAAAAACGCGCAGTTGAAACAGTACCTGCAGCCAATTTTAGCGGCCTTACGGGAGCTGGGGATTGATGCTCAAATGACGGGCCGGAATGATTTAACGTATCGGGGACGAAAATTTTCCGGGATGTCCTTTGCCAAGGTCGGCAAGCAAATGTCGTACGGGGGAACGTTGATGTTTGACGTTGATACGGCAACGGCCAGTCACGTCTTGACGCCGTCACCAGCCAAGTTGGCCAACCGGGGGATTCATTCGGTCCACCAACGGGTCATTAATCTCAAGCCGTATTTGAAGCAAGCGGAGTTTACGGTTAAGGATTTGCAAGTGGCGATTTTGCGGCAAGTGGCAAGGGTAAACGACCTTCAAACTACTCAGCTGACCTCTACGGAGTGGGCAGCGGTGCAAACCCTGGCTCAGCAAAAGTATGGGCAACCCAGTTGGATTTATGGTCACAACCGGACCCCGTACTACGTTGATGCCTATTTTCCGGGTGTGGGGAACTTTGGCATTGGTTTTGCGGTACAAGCGCAACGCTTAAGTCAGGTCAGCCTGGCTGGCGATTTGTTGACCGTTGATCAAAGCCAGGCCACGGCCCTGGAAAAA
Source organism: Limosilactobacillus ingluviei DSM 15946 (assembly GCF_001435775.1). Classification (GTDB taxonomy): domain Bacteria; phylum Bacillota; class Bacilli; order Lactobacillales; family Lactobacillaceae; genus Limosilactobacillus; species Limosilactobacillus ingluviei. The sequence goes on from NZ_AZFK01000028.1 coordinate 57,851, forward strand.
GCGCTCAGTGGTGTCCCACTGGCTGTGGACCCAATCAAAGCCGTCTTGCAGCAGGGAGGCTTGGCAACCGCTTTGGCGCCTTCAGCTCCGGCGGTGTTGGCAGCTAAAATGGTGGCGGCCCGTGCGCATGAAAGCTAAAAAATCCCCGCGTGGCAAAGCACGCCGGGATTAGAAATATGATTTACTTCTTCACCTTATCCAAAGCCGCGCCGATCTGATCGGTCAAGTCTTGGTTGGCAAAGCTGGCGGTGTCGGCTGGGAAGCCGTTGGCCGCCCGGTAGAGGGCGTCTTCAAATTGGCCCATTGAGAGGGTGTTGGCCACGGCAAAGTTGTAACCCAGTTGGTTTTGGAAGTCCACTACGGCTTTCGAAGTCCCGTGGTGGGCCTTACTCTTGACGAGGATGACCAGGTCCGCGCCGCGCAATTTGCTCTTGAGGTAGCTCTTTTGAGTCTTGAAGCCATCGATCACGGTTGGTTCCCCACCGTACAGGCGGATGGTGGCTTCGTAGTCTTCGTGTTCTTGGCGGTTGCCGACTAAGACGGCGACGGTTTGGCCGCTCAAATCAATGCCGGGGTAGCGTTTTTCCGTGGGAACACTGAGCGTGGTCGCCGGTTTAGCACGCTTTTTGGCAGCTTGCTTGGCCGCCGTTTTTTCAGCCGTCGTTGGGTAGGTCCAGCGAATCCGCATGGAGTCCGGATCGTTGGTGTACCAAGCTAATTCAACGATCGAGCCGTTGGTGGCTTGCAAGTTGTCTTCATCTAATAAGAAGGCGTACTTCTTGCCGTTGACCAATAGCGGTTCGTTGTTGGAATTAAAGGTGACCCGCAAGTGCCGCTTATGCTTGTTTACCACCCCAAAGTCAAAGGTTTGAATCTGCTGGGCATCGTCAAACTTCAGGTCACCAAGGTGATCAATTTGGCGCAGGGCCTTGTGGACGAAAATATCGGTCGGGTTGATGTCGGCCTTGACGATCGTCCCGGAGACCAGGTTAAACTTGCGGACGATTGTTTCGCTGATGTGACCAGCTGCTTGGCCGCTGTCGGTCAATAGTTGGGCTCCGGTCAGCTCCCGTTGGACGACGTATTGCCCCTTTTGACTGTTAAAGGGCGCCGGGGCCTTTTTAACATCTTCCTTGGCCAGGGCCGCCGCCATGGGGTTGGCACTTGGCACGGGCTTGGTCGCCTTAGCCGGGGATGGTTTCGGTTTGGGTTGGGGCGCCGGCTTGGGCAGGCGAGGGGCCATTACCGCTTGGGCCTGGGCCAGCAATTGCTTCACCGGGGTGAGCCGGCTGGCCAGGACGGTTTGGTCAGCTTCACTTAAGTCCGCTTCGAGCTTGGCTAGCCGTTTGGTCAGGTTCACAAAAGCAGGGACAGCAGTGTTGGTTTGGTTAATAAAACCGGTTAATTCCTGCGCCAGGCCCTTGAGCTTGTTCAAGGCGGCATACTGATCACCATTCAACGGTGGCAGCGGCGCGGTTGGTTGGCTGATGACCGGGGCAGGCGCCGGCTTTACCGTGGTTGCACTAGCTGGGGTCGGTTGGCCGCTCGGCACGGCTGGGGCCAGGGCGGCCTTCGGTTTGGCGACCGCAGCTGATTTTGCTGGGGCCTGACTGGCGGGTGGGGCGACCGGGGTGCGGCGCGGGGCCGTTTCGTGGCGCTTGATCTGGAATTGGTGCGCCGGGGGTTGGTGGTTGCGCCGGTGAGTTGGCCGGCTGGTCCTATCGACTGGCAGGGCGTTGATCAAGTTCAGCGCTGCTTGCAGAATCGTGCGGCCTTGCGCCAGTTCGGCTGGGCTGGCGCCGATATTTTGGATGATGGTCATTAAATCATTGCGGTAATCGTACATCGCAATTCCTCCTTTAATATAGTGACGCCCCGAGGGGCAACGTAGCGTATTACTTTCATGATACCAGTTTTTGTCAGTGGTCGGGACCAATTTGCCCGAGAAATCCGTGGTCAGCCCCCTACCGCGCCGCGTATAATAAAGAAAAGATGAGGTGAGATGAATGAAAAAATTTTACGGATGGGCCGATCACCTGGCGACCTTTTTGCAGGTCATCAGCCTAGTTTGCATTGGTTTGTTAGGCTTGTCACTGATTTACTTTATGGTCGATGAATTGGTGGCCATCGTCCGGTTAAGTACGCTGCCATCGACGTTAGATAACTACTATGTTCTCTTAGAAGCGGTCGTGACCTTCTTCCTCTTCTTCGAATTTATCGCGATGGTCATCAATATTTTGCGCAATGGCGGCCATATTTCGGTTAACTTCCTGATCGGGCTGGGGATCACCGCCCTGATTCGGTGGCTGATTGCCAACCATGGCAAGGCGCTAGATGCCCTGTTGATTTCCTTGGCCGTCTTGGCGTTGATTGGTGGGACAATTTTATTAACCAAGTACTTACATGAAGAAAATTAACCGGAGAGCTGGCCTGGGGGCGGGCTCTTTTTTAGATATGATAGCGTTGGCGCTATTGGCGGGGAGTCAGGCCGGTTTCGCGTTTAAAGACCCTAGTGGCGGCGCCGGGGCTGCTAAAGCCCAGTTGGGTACTGATCTGGGTAATCGTGTGGTCGGTCCACAGCAGTTCGGATTTAAATTCGTTGATCTGGCACAAGAGGAGATACTGGTGGATTGTCCGGCCGGTCTCGGCTCGGTATAAGTGGGCCAGGTAGTGCTTATCACGCCCCAGGGCCTGGGCGAGTTGGGCCAGGGTCAAGCCGTGGGCAAAGTGGGTCCGGACGTAGCGTTCGATTTGGTTGACCCAGTAATTTTGCCCGGCGTGGGTCAATTGACGACTGTGCTGGACCCGGGTGGTAAACAGCGAGCCAATGGTTTGAATCAGATTGCCCACGCTGGTGATAGACGTCATCCCCTCGACGTACAAACACATCTTATCAACCAGGCTGAAGGCGATTTCCGGGGGCACACCGCCTTCGATGCTGGCCCGGGCACACAGCGAGATGGCGATAATAGCGATGTTTTTTTGGTTGCGCAACTCTTGCATTGCCGTCCGGCCAAAGGAGCCCGACCGCAAGTAGGCATCCAGTCCCTGGTTAAAGCGATCTAAATCTCCATCTTTAACGGCAGCCAGCAGGCATTTTTCCAAGTGGTAGCTGTTGTGGTGGCGGGGCCGCGGTTCGTTTTCGTGGGCTTCCCGGTTGAAACTGAAATCACCGACGAAGTTATTTTCGTAGACGGTCGGCCAGGTATGACAAAGGGTAAAATAGCTCGTCTTACTGAGGGCGACGAGGCGCTGGCTGCTCAGGGTGGGGAAGTGCTCCTGGTAAAATTCCGTTTCTTCCAAGGTGGTACTGCTCATCCAAGCAATAATCAAGGTAGCTTGGGGGGCCGAACTGACAATGACGGTAAAGCATTCCTTGGGGTTGGCGAGGTAGAGGTAGACCCCCGACGCCAGGGAATGTTTGATCAGGCGGGTCAGGTAGATACTTGGCAGGTCGGGCATCGCCGGGGCCTTAAAGCGCTCCGTCAAATGCCCCTGGTGGTCGGCGACAAAGAAGCCGACTTTGGTGGCCCGGTGTAACTCAGTTAAGTATTGCGTTAAATCCGTCATCGTTAGTGCCTCCTTTGCTGATAACGGCGCGGTTTCGTAAACCCTTTTAGCAAATTGCTTATCACAAGATATGATCATTTTAAACAATTTTGGTTAAGTTTGGCTAGTTCTTCACCCTATAATAATCCTTACAAGTAATCGGCCGCTTAGCGGGACAATTTTCAAGAGAGAAGTTTAACCAGACAGGAGGATGTAACGATGACAACGATTGATATACATTTTGTGCAGGGGCTGACCTTGGCCGAACGAGCAGCGTTGGTGACGGGGGCGGATTTTTGGTATACCGCTCAGGTGCCGGGCGTTGAGCGGGTAATGTTTGCTGACGGGCCGGCTGGGATTCGCAAGCCTAACAATGCCCAGGACACGATGGGGCTGACGGAAAGCGAACCGGCCGTTGCCTTCCCGAGCGCGGCCCTCTTGGCCAGTTCCTTTGACGAGGACTTGTTGCACCGCTATGGGCAACAACTAGGCGCCGCCGCCGCGGCCAAGCAAGTCAGCGTCTTGCTGGGGCCAGAAGTGAACTTAAAGCGCAATCCCTTGGCAGGGCGCAACTTTGAGTATCTGTCGGAAGATCCGCTGGTCACCGGGCGGCTGGGGACTGCCTTTGTCAAGGGGGTCCAAAGCGCCGGGGTTGGGATCGCTCTGAAGCACTTTGCCGTGACCAACCGGGAAAGTCACCGCTACACGGTCTCATCCAACGTTGACGAGCGGGCCCTGCGGGAATTGTACCTGGCCCAATTTGAAAAGATTGTCAAGACAGCCCGCCCGGCGGCAATCATGTGTGCTTACAATCGTCTTAACGGGGTGCCAATGTCTGAAAATCAACGGCTCTTAACCGGAATTTTGCGTGATGAATGGGGCTTTACCGGGATGGTGATGTCGGATTGGGGCGCGGTGGTCGACCACGTGACGGCGCTAAAGGCCGGCTTGGACTTGGAAATGCCGGGGAAGGGTGCCCAATCAGTTGCAGAGATTGTGCAGGCCGTTAAGGCAGGGCGCTTAGATGAAATGGCCTTAAACCGGGCCGCCCTGCGGGTCTTGCAAGTCATGCACGACTGGGCCCGCCCCGCCCAAACGCCAACGGTTGACTTCGCCGCTAAGCACCAGTTTGCCCGCGAATTGGCGGCGCAAAGCATGGTCCTGTTGCAAAATTGGGACGAGGAATTGCCGCTGGATCAGCCGGCCGAATCGATTGCCGTGATCGGGGAACTGGCGGCCCACCCACACTTCATGGGGCGGGGGAGTTCGCAGGTCAACCCGACCCACGTGGTGACGCCGCTGGCGGCGATGCCCAAGCAGGCCACCTATGCGCAGGGGTACCGGCTGGACCAAACGACCGCCGATCCAACTTTGGTCGATGAAGCCGTGGCCCTGGCCAAGCGCAGCGACCACGTGGTGATCTTTGCCGGTTACCCAGACGGATACGAAAGCGAGGGGCTCGACCATGACGATATCAACTTGCCAGACAATCAAAATGAATTGATCGCCCAACTGGCGGCCATCCACAATCACGTGACCGTCGTCTTGCAAAACGGGGCGGCCATCACGATGCCGTGGGCCGGTGACGTAACCGCGATCTTGGAAAGCTACCTGGCGGGGGAAGCGGTCGGCGAAGCAACCTGGGATGTCTTAACCGGGGCGGTCAACCCGTCTGGGAAACTGGCCGAAAGTTTTCCGGTCTACTTGGGGGATAACCCGGCAACCCTCTTCTTTAACGCGGACGCGGAAAAAGAAGATTACCGGGAAGGAATCTTTGTCGGGTACCGTTACTATGACACCAAGGAATTGGAAGTGCGCTTCCCGTTTGGGCATGGGATGAGTTACACCGACTTTGCTTATGACGATTTGCAAGTCGAAGAGTTGGCCGATACGGTGAAGGTAACTGCGACGGTTAGGAACATTGGCGACCGGGCCGGTAAAGAAGTCGTCCAACTGTATGTGGTCAACGAAGCCAGCCGGGTGGCCATGCCGGCCCATGAACTGCGCGGTTTTGAAAAGGTCAGTCTGGCCCCGGGGGAAGCGACGACGGTAACCTTTGAACTCGACCGGCGGGCCTTTAGTTGGTACAACGCGGCCAACAAACAGTGGCAAGCTGACAATGGCCACTATGAAATCCAAGTCGGGAGCTCCTCGCGTGATATTCGGCTGCAAGCGCCGCTAGAGTTGACGCTGGGGCAAACCCGCCAACCGGTCATTACGGCCGACAGTTACTTGGATGACATCGAAGCCAGCGCCGATCCGGTGGTGCAAATTGCCTTTGAGCAATCGGGCTTAAAGGCCGCGGTCCAGCCGCTGCTGGATAACCCGGCGACGGTCAAGATCATGGAAAACTTGCCGTTGCGGGTCTTGGTTACGGCTGGGGTGGACGATGCGATCGTCCAAAAATTCTTAAACTTAGTCCTGTGCGGCTAAGGAGTTACGCTGGGGAGGAAAGCCAAGCGCTGGGGGGCGCTTGGCTTTTTAAATGCCCGGAAGGTCATTACTACCGCACGGATCTAGTGGATCTGTGCGGTAGCAATGAAGATATGTATGCGGTAGGACTTCAGTAAAATAATTTTTAAGAAGATACACAACGTAGGTGAAACATGGAAAATCCGTTTCGTTCGCGTGATGGGCGGGCGCTATCAAGCTATGACAACTAATTATCAACGGCCTGAGCTCAACGACTGACCGGGCTGTCCAAGGGACTTTGGTGCAATTCTTCACTAATGGTTGGCAAGCGGGGGAATCTGATTTAAAATGGACAAGTATGGTAAATTACCGAGTATCTAAGAAGAAAGAGGTCAATTGAACATGGCTAAATTAGTTTTAATTCGTCACGGGCAAAGTGAATGGAACCTGTCCAACCAATTTACTGGTTGGGTTGACGTTGACTTGAGCGAAAAAGGGGTCGCTCAAGCCAAGGCGGCTGGGAAGGCCATCAAGGAACACGGGATTGAATTCGACTACGCCTTCACTTCTGTTTTGAAGCGGGCCATCAAGACGTTGCACTACGCATTGGAAGAAAGTGACCAACTCTGGATCCCTGAATTCAAGACGTGGCGCTTGAACGAACGTCACTACGGGGCTTTGCAAGGCCACAACAAGCAAAAGGCCGCTGAAAAGTACGGGGACGAACAAGTGCACATCTGGCGTCGTTCCTACGACGTTTTACCACCGCTGCTGAGTGCCGATGACGAAGGTTCAGCTGCTAAGGACCGTCGTTACGCTGACTTGGACCCACGCGCCATTCCAGGTGGGGAAAACCTCAAGGTAACCTTGGAACGGGTAATTCCGCTGTGGCAAGACGAAATTGCACCAAAGCTGTTGGACGGCAAGAACGTTATCATCGCCGCTCACGGGAACTCCCTGCGGGCGCTGTCCAAGTACATTGAACAAATTTCAGATGAAGACATCATGGGGCTGGAAATGGCTACTGGTCAACCAGTCGTTTACGACTTCGACGAAAAGCTGAACGTATTGAGCAAGGAAAAGTACGACATCGACTAATCCGGCTCAAGCAAGCACAGGGGCTGTTAACGCAGCTCCTTTTTTGGTGCAAAAAAACCGCTGACCGAAGGGGCGTCCTTAAGTCAGCGGTTATGAGGTTAATCAGCCCAAATTTCTTTTGCCAGGTTAAACGCGGACCAAGCGTTAGGCCAGCCCACGTAAAAGGCCAGCTGGGTAATCATCGCGGCAATTTCTGGCTGGGTGATCCCATTTTGCTTGGCCACCCTTAAGTGGTAAGGCAACTGTTCAAAGGCGCCCTTGGTAATCAGGGCGGTGACCGTTAAAAAGCTGCGGTCGCGGGGGCTCAGGCTATCTTCATCGGCCCAGACCTCGCCGAACAAGACGTCATCGTTAAAGTGGGCAAACTGGGGCGCAAAGGCCCCCAGTTGATCATGCCCGGCAGTTTGGTTGTTAGCCATTATGATCCTTCCCTTCTTAATTGCGAGCTGGCAACTGAGCATATTCGGCGTCACTGACGGGAGCCAGCCATTCACTGGTCCCCTTGGTGATTGCCAGGTGGGTAAACCAACTGTCCTTCGTCGCCCCGTGCCAGTGCTTGATGCCGGCTTTGATTACCACCACGTCGCCGGCGTGGAGCAGTTGGGCGGGGTGGCCGGCTGCTTGGTACCAGCCCTCCCCAGCCGTGACCAGCAGGATTTGGTAGCCATCATGGTGGATGTGCCAGTGGTTGCGGCAGCCCGGTTCAAAGCTGACGTTGCTGATGGAAAAGTCGACTAACCCTGCCGGGGTCACCAGCCCGTTAAGGAAACTTTGGCCTTGAAAATACTGCGCGTAGGCGACGTTGGGATCGCCGAAGCCAAAGGGATTGTTTTTGATGGCGGTTTCGTTTTGCATGGTTCCTGACCTTCTTTCATTGGTTTAAGTTCAGTATAGTTAGCTTTGCCGTTGATGAAAAATACTTATTACTAGTGGTTAGTCATGCAAAAATTGAATTAATGGTGTAAGCTAAAGGAAAAACCAAGGGGGCAATTACGATGGAAACCCGTGTCTTGCGCTACTTTTTAGTGGTCGCTGAAACCAATAACATTACCCAGGCTGCCCGCCAGCTTCACTTGACCCAGCCGACCCTGTCCCGTCAGATCCAAGAATTGGAACGGACGGTGGGCCGGCCCCTATTTGACCGCCACCACCACCAACTGCATTTAAATGCGGCCGGCGTCTTATTTCGCCAGCGGGTCAAGGTGATCTTGGATCTTTTAGAGCACGCCCAACAAGAGCTCCAAACCAGTTCAACGGGGTTGAGCGGGACGGTTAACCTGGGGCTGGTGGAATCGGCCGTGGCTCCCTGGCTGTTGGAGCAAGTTGCGGCCTTTCAGGACCACCACCCGGCGGTCAAGTTTCAGCTCTTTAGCGGTGATGGTGACAGCCTGCGGCCCCGCCTCGATCAGGGCCAGGATGATTTGGCGGCGCTGATCGAACCAGTTGAAGCAGCTAAGTATCATTTCTTGGCCTTGCCGGTGCGCGAAGAATGGGGGATCTCGATGCGCGCAGATGACCCCCTGGCCCAGCGAGCGGGCCTGCAGCCGGCGGAAGTGGCCACCCTGCCGTTGGTGATGGGGCGCCGGCCGATTGTCCGGGATGCCTTGGCGGACACCCTGCAACTATCGCCCGCCGAGTTAAACCTCAAGGTCGTCACCAATTTACCGGGCGCCGTGCCCACCTTGCTCAAGACCGGTCACTACTACCACCTCGGCATCCGCGGGGTTGCCACGCAGTATCACGATCCGGCCCTGGCCTTTGTGCCCCTGGTCCCCAAAACGACCAGTGGGCATCTGCTGGCCTGGAAAAAACACCGGCCCCTTTCCCCAGCGGCAACGGCCTTCTTACAGTTCATCACTCCCCTGACGATCAACGGTTAAAATTTGAAGGGAAGGGCAAGCCTTGGTTAAGGTTTGGTAAAGACGCGACCGGCGGCGCCAGAATTTGGTATGATGGGACAATGACGATTACCAACCACGTGCAATGTGGTAAGATAAATGGGATTGATTAAATGTTGGGAGGAAGAAATTTGAAATTTTTCAAAAACAAGGGTCGTACCCCCGAAAAAGCGGCCAAATTAGATGGGGTGGGCATCAAAGAGTTTGCGGCCAGCCTCAAGCCGTTATTAAATAAACGCGAATACCTGACGACGATGTGGCCCTTAGCCGGTTACTTTATCATCTGGCTGGCCCTGACGGGGATGGGGCTGTACTTTGCTTACAGCCTGCTGGCCTCGTTGTCGATGAGCATCATGATGATTATGTACGGAATGATGACGATTACGTCCCTGCTCTTTGCGGTCGGGGAATTCTTGCTGCTGCTGGTGGCCGTGGTCGTGATCTTCTTCTTGTTCTACTGCCTGCAAGTGGGCGTGCAATTTGGCTACCAAGACCGGATCCAAAATTCGGCGAAGGTCTTATCGGCCAGCTCGATCTGGAATCGCTTCAAGCACCTGCGCAAGAACCAACTGTTGCGGCTGGTAGCTTATTCAGCCTTGTTCATCTTCTTGTGGCAATTGCCCCTGCGGATTTTAGCGGGGTTCTTCGCGGGTAATGCGATCGTGGTTAACACCCTGGATGTGTTAAACGAAATAATCGCCATCTGGAAGGGGCTGCAATATTCCCAAGCCCTCTACCTCTACCGGGCTAAGCAGCCGGCATTCTTGGGGCAATCCATGCGGCACGCCTTGACGGTCTCCAAGCGCTACATGGCTGGCTTTAAGTTTAACTACTTCTTGATCAGCCTGCTCTTTGCTGGGGTCCCATCCTTAGTCTGGGGTGGTTTGACCGGGGGCCTGATTTTCTACGGGGTTTATACGGCGACGAACCCATGCATTTGGATCGGTGCGGTGCTGTTGGTCTTAGGGTTTGCGGCAATGATGCCATACCTGACGATGATTGCCCCCCTGTACTTTGAAAAGACGCGGACCAAGGTCCAAGTCGACGCTTTATACACGGATGTCTTCACTCCAGTAGCCGAATTAACTGGGGAAGCTTACCAAGATTAGCAAACTTTGACACCTTCGTTGGGAAACCAACGGGGGTGTTTTTTCTTACCATAATTTGCGGGAAAAACCTTAAATTCCCGCCGAACGTTGACAAATGTAAATCTAATTCCTATACTAAAAACGATCAATAAAGTTACAAACGTCAACGAAAGGTGGGATAAGGATGGCACACGTAATCGCAACGGTGATCGGTCTAGGGTTGATTGCCTTTATTCTCTGGTGGTTTTTCGGTCGCCACGAAGCCGCGGCCGCTGAAGCAACCCTGGCGGCGGATGCCCAGCAGCAAACTGCTTCAGTAATTGTCGATGGGGGCTACCAACCCGAAGTCGTAACCCTAAAGCAAGGGGTACCGGCGACCTTGCAGTTTTTACGCAAGGATCCGTCGGCCTGTTTGGATCGGGTGGTCTTTCCGGCTTGGGGGATCAACCGGCCCTTGCCAGAGAACCAGCTGGAAACGATTGAAATCGACACTTCCCAGCCCGGGGAATTTGAATGGGCCTGTGGGATGGATATGTTTCACGGCAAAGTCATTATCAAGTAGGAGGATTTAAGCATGGCCAAGCAAACAATTATCGTTGATGGTGGTTACCAACCAAACCAGGTTACCTTCAAGCAAGGTGAACCAGCGGAACTGGTCTTTAAGCGGGTCAGCGACCGCGGGTGTGTGCAAGTCGTTCAGTCCAAGGCATTGGGCTTTAAGCAGGAATTGCCATTGAATGAAGAAGTCCACTTCACAATTGATACGACGACCCCGGGGACGTACGGCTTTGCCTGCGGGATGGACATGGTCAAGGGCCAAGTGGTGGTGGAATCATGACGGTGACCAAGCGCTTTTGGTGGTCGTTGGGGCTTTCCGTCCCCTTGTTAGTCAACATGCTCTTAATGCCGCTAGGGGTGCATTTACCCGGGGAAGCCTGGGGGCAACTGATTTTGACGACGCTGGTGATGGCGCTCAGTGCCCGGCCCTTTTTGCATACTGCCTGGGCGGCTTTTAAGCACCACCACGCTAATATGGATACCTTGGTGGCGATTGGCACGTTGACGGCCTACCTTTACAGTCTTTACGCCCTGGCGACGCACCGCCCGGTCTTTTTCGAAAGTGCCGCGCTGGTGGTGACCTTTGTGCTTTTAGGGCAGGTTTTTGAAGAACGAATGCGCAACCGGGCCTCCGATGCCGTTAGCAAACTCGGTCAGTTGCAGGCCAAAACAGCCACGGTCCTGCGCAATGGCCAACCCGTGGCGGTGGCGTTGGCTCAAGTGCGCGTTGGTGATTTGATTCAGGTCAAACCAGGGGAAAAAATCGCCGTCGACGGGACAGTGGTGGCGGGGACCTCGACCGTTAACGAAGCGATGGTCACCGGGGAAAGTCTGCCGGTGACCAAGCAAGCTGGTGATACGGTCATTGGGGCAACCGTCAACCAAACCGGGACGTTGACCTTTCGGGCGGAAAAGGTGGGGGATGACACTCTGCTGGCCCAGATCGTGGCCCTGGTGAAAAAGGCGCAGACCAGTCATGCGCCAATCCAAAAGTTAACTGATCAGGTGGCGGATATTTTTGTGCCCGTGGTCTTGATCGTGGCGATCTTAACTTTCTTGGCCTGGTATGTAGTATTAGCTGCCCCGTTTGCTACGGCGTTAATTTATGCGGTCGCGGTCGTGGTGATTGCCTGCCCGTGTGCCTTAGGGTTAGCAACGCCCACGGCTTTAATGGTTGGGACCGGGCGTAGTGCCAAGTTGGGGATCCTGATCAAAGATGGCGAAGTCTTGGAGCAAGTGAACCGGCTTAAAACGGTTGCCTTTGATAAGACCGGGACGTTGACGAACGGGCAGCCGATCGTTACCGACGTGGTGGGCAATCGGCAGGCAGTGTTGCGGCTGGCAGCCGCGTTAGAGCAGGCCTCGGAGCACCCGTTGGCCCAGGCCATCGTGGCGGCGGCCCCCGGGGCGTTACCCCCGGTGACGGACTTCACGGCGGTCCAGGGGCAGGGGGTGACCGGTCAGATTGCCGGGCAGGCTAGTTGGGTTGGCCAACCGGCGCTGGGACCTGCCACCCTATCGGCTGAGCAACAAATGGCCTGGCAACGGCTGGAAAAGGAAGCCAAAACGGTCGTTGCCGTGGGGCAAGGGTCCCAGGTAGTGGGGTTAATTGCTCTGCAAGATACCCCCAAGAAAACGACCGCTCCAGCGATTGCGGCGCTGAAAGCCCAGGGATTGACGCCGGTAATGATTACCGGGGACAACCAAGCGGTCGCAGAAGCGATTGCCCATCAAGTCGGGATTGACCAAGTTGTCGCGCAAGTTTTACCCGCCGAGAAAGCAACGGTCGTGCAAAACTTGCAAGCCCACGGCCCGGTCGCATTTGTGGGGGATGGAATCAATGATGCGCCGGCTTTGACCACAGCTGACGTTGGGATTGCGATGGGCAGTGGCACCGACATTGCAATTGATGCCGGTGGCATCGTCCTGGTTAAAAATGATCTGCGCGACGTCCCCTTGGCGATTGAACTCAGTCAAAAGACCTTCCGGCGGATTAAGCTCAACTTATTTTGGGCCTTTATCTACAACGTGCTCGGGTTGCCAATTGCGGCCGGCCTCTTTGCCGGCGTTGGGCTGACCCTGAGCCCAGAACTGGCCGGCTTGGCCATGGCCTTTAGTTCGCTGTCCGTGGTTACCAGCTCGGTCTTATTAAACCGGGTACCATTAGTCAATGAACGGTAAATGAAAAAGGTGATGATCCTCCCACACCAAGTGGGGACGGTCATCACCTTTTTGGTTGGTTAAGCTGTTAATCGAGACTGATGTGGTCAAGTAGCGCCTGATTTTCTGGGCGGGCCAGCTTGCGCTTGGCGACCCGTTCTTGGTAGGTGCTGAGCAGGTAACGTTCTTCATCAGTTTCGCCGACCAGTTCAAAGGCTGGGAAGGAGAAGTTTTTATCAACGACCACGTAGGTGTTAAAGCCGGTGTAACCCAGGAAACGTTCGCCGGTTTCCAAGCTTTGGCCGGTGACCTTCACAAAGACTTCGGCGGAACGATTGCCCAGCCCGGTCAGGTAGGCCGTCATCGTCAAAGCGTCGTGCAGACCAAAGGGGTGATAGAAGTGAATGTCTTCCATCCCGACGGTGGCAACCTTGCGCAAGGACAGGTGCGAAGCGATGATGGATGGTTCGGCGTCGACGATTTCGAGCAACCGCCCGCCAAAGAGGGTTTGGTGTTCGTTCAAGTCGCGGTTTAAGATCCGGTGGGTCGTGATGATCCGGTGGTCGTGAATGTTGTACTTAGTCATAACTGAGGCTCCTCTCTCGTAATGGTGGGGTTAAAAGACTTTCATGTCAGTCCAGTGGGTCGGTAGGTTGTTAAAGTCGTATTCCGCCAGTCCAGCTGCAATTTTATCGCCGGTGAACATGGCCGTGTGGGAGCGGGCCAACATCAGGTTCAATTCATTGTCGGGATGGAATTGCACCATGATGACGGGGATGTGCCAGGCCCAAGCCGCCCCGATTTCAAAGATTGTCCCGCTGTCGGGTTCGTAGTTGCCCTCTTCATACTTATAGTCAGTGATTGCCACGACGACATCGGCCCGTTTGACTTGTCGCATGTCGGTGTTAAACACGGAATCTTGCCAGTCGCGCGAACCAAATTCTAAGCTTTCTTCTTGGTGTTCTTGTGGATTATAAATTCCGTCTGGATCAATCGTGGGATTTTGCTTGAGGGCGGCCACGACTTTTTCAATCCGTGCCTTTTGCTCTGGTGAGAAAAAAGGACTGGCCAGGTAAACCCGGTTTTTGTACATAATGCTCATTCCTTTGTATCATTATTTTGTCTTCACGCTTCATTATAGTTGATTGCCCCGAGGGGGGACAGGGGGCGAGGATAAAAAAGTGTAAATTTCTTTTGCTTGTTGTAGCAACAAAGGAAGGGTTTACAAAAATGTTTGATTTGTAAAATTAGTAATTAGCTCTTGCACAATTAAGGCGAGACGTGTATAGTAATTAATCGTTGTCACCGCGATAAAGCTTCAGCGCTACGGTGGCGACGCCAAGAACTCAAAATTGTTGTTGACAAAGATTTGAGTTCTTGGTAATATATAAGAGTTGTCGCTGAGCTTCAGCGAAAGAACTTCTTCAAAAAAGTTCTTGACACCAACTTGAGAGTTATGATATAACTATTAAGTCGCTGATTTGAAACGACAAACTGGTAGACCTTTGAAAACTGAATAAAGTTTC
>NZ_AZFK01000029.1 GCF_001435775.1 Limosilactobacillus ingluviei DSM 15946
CAGGTGAGATCGAATTTTACATAATTCGTTTCTCCACCTAAAAGGGAGCATATCAAAAGCAGGTGACTTTTTTGGTTTGCGCTGCATTAGATCAAGCCTAAGGCCCCAACGGCAGAAAAAAGCAGGGAACCCAACATGGCGATTAACATCAACCAAACGGCGATCATTGTAATTTTTTGAAAGCGCGTCTTCTTTTTCTTTTGCATATTCTCGATCCTTTACTGCCAAAAAATAATTCCTTCCTAGTGTAATCAATTTGGCGCGAAATTTCAAACTGAACAATGGCGTGGTACAATGAAGCGGCGAGAAAGGGTGGAAATGGATCGTGGAAATTAAGCAGTTACTATTGGAATTTCTGATCGGGGCGGCCTTTTGGGGCTTGGAATGGTTGGTCCAGCGGCTGTTTGGTCGCCCCAAGCAACACTCCCGGGCTGGCTGGGCTTTGCTCTTAATGGCCTTGACGGAAGCCAACCTGGGCTTTTATTGGTTTGCCTACCCGATGATTGGGTGGATGGTGCTCGGGATTGGGCTGGTGATTTTGCAGTTGACGGCCCGCCGGGAGTTCTTATACCAACGCTACTGGCCAGCCTTTTGGCGCTTGTCGTTTTTGTATGCCAGCGTAGTTTGGGCGGGCTCGTGTTTTTTGATGCAGTTGCCAACGCCGTAGTGGCTGGCCAATCGTTTGATCAGGCGGTGGCAAGGGGCGCTGAGTGGTGCTGGCTGGGCCAAAAAATGTTCCAAAATAATGAAGAAAGCAAAAATAATTTCGGCCGACAGCCGGCTTAAAGACGCGAAATTGGGTGACCGATATCGCGTTTTTTATTTTTTGGGGGAATTCAGGAAATTGCGTGGTGAGAAGTGGGGGATTGTGGTAGACTTGACTTGTGATCGCAAGGGAGGTGGCTGCTTTGTTTATGGGTGAGTTTAATCACACGATTGATACAAAGGGGCGCCTGATTATTCCCGCTAAATTCCGCCAGCAATTGGGGGAGCGGTTTGTCATTACCCGCGGTTTGGATCAGTGTTTGGCTGGTTGGCCGCTGAGCGAATGGGAAAAATTACAAGCCAAATTGCGGGCCTTGCCGATGACGAAGAAAAATGTCCGCCAGTTCGTCCGCTTTTTGTATGCGGCCGCGGTGGAATGTGAATTTGATAAACAAGGCCGGGTCAACCTGTCGGCAACCCTGTTGGATTATGCCCAATTAAAGCAAGCGTGCGTAGTCGTGGGGGTGGCCACCCACTTTGAAATTTGGGATACAGCCACCTGGCAAACCATCAATCAGCAGGCCGCGGCAGATTTTGCGGCGGTGGCTGAGGAATTGGATTTTGATTTTTAAGCACTTCGGGTAGCCAAAGGAGGATCTGGTTAATGGAATTTGCACACGTCACCGTTTTGTTGCACGAAGCGGTCGATGCCTTGGCGCTTCAGCCAACGGGGACTTATGCGGACGCAACCTTGGGTGGCGGGGGCCACAGTGGCTTGATTGCCAGTCAATTGCAGCCAGGGGGGCACTTATATTCATTTGACCAGGATCAAGTGGCGATTGATTACAACCAGGTTAATTTAAAAGCGCCGTTGGCGGCGGGGACCGTAACCTTGGTTAAAGCTAACTTCCGCCAGTTAAAGGCAGAATTGGCAGCCCGCGGCGTGACGGGCTTGGATGGGATTGTTTATGATTTGGGGGTTTCATCGCCCCAATTTGATGATGCCAAGCGGGGCTTTTCTTACCAACACGAGGCCCCCTTGGACATGCGGATGAACCAAGCCCAGGCCCTGTCAGCCAAGGAAGTCGTGAATGAATGGTCGTATGCCGATTTGGTGCGGATCTTGTATCGTTACGGGGAGGAATCCTTTGCCAAATCGATTGCCCGGGCGATTGAACGCCACCGGCAGCAAGCGCCGATTGAAACCACGACGGAATTAGCCGAGATTATCAAGGAAGGGATTCCCGCCAAGGCCCGTCGGCACGGTGGGCACCCGGCTAAAAAGAGCTTCCAAGCGATTCGCATCGCCGTCAATGATGAATTGGGGGCTTTAGAAAGCTCCTTGGAGCAAGCCCTCGACTTATTGAACGTCCACGGGCGCATCGCGGTGATTACCTTCCAATCCTTGGAAGATCGGTTAGTCAAGACGATGTTTAAAGAACGCACGTCGCTTCCGGAATTGCCCCCAGGTTTACCGGTGATTCCTGCGGCCAGCCAACCGGCTTATCGCTTGGTGAATAAGAAACCGATTTTGCCTTCGGCCGCGGAATTGGCGGCCAATCACCGCGCCCACAGTGCAAAACTCCGAATTATTGAACGCGTAAAGAAGTGAGAATAGGAAAGTGGTCTGAATGGATGAAAATACGGCACGTGAACTGAGACAGCAAACCCAGCCCACCCCCGCGGCGCAGCCAACCGCAACGGCGCAGCCAACGGTGGGGCGGGTTCCGTTTTCAAAATTTGAAATTCTCTTAGGGGTGGTCTGCACGGCGCTAGTGGCGTGGATGGTCGTTAGTTTAATCTCGGCCAAAATTGCGTTGAACAACCACCAGCACACTTTGCAACAGGTTCAAAACCAAATTGCCAAGGTTAACAGTTCAAATACCAGCATCCAGCAAGAAATTGCCGAGGCCACCAGTCAAGCGAACCTGCAAAAGGTTGCGAAGAAGTACGGTTTGACCGATGCCAATTCAAGTGTAAGGAACGTTAACCGATGAATGAACAACAGTCTCCGAAACGAACGGTAAAAGAGGAAAGTCACCGGAATCACCGGGCCTTTGGATTAGGCCTGTTTCTGATTACGCTTTTGATTTTTTCCTTGTTTATCGTTCGTTTTGGCTATATCGCAATTTTTAAGGATGTTAAAAACCATAACCTAAAAGCGGCTGCCCAACGGATGTATACCAATACGCAAATTATTACCGCTAAGCGGGGCACGATTTTTGACGCTAATGGTAATGCGATTGCCCAAGATACCAGCAAATATACCGTCGTGGCCGTCCTTAGTCACACGATGAAGGAACCGGATGGCAAGCCGCTCTATGTTAAGGATAAGGAGCACACGGCGCAGGTTTTGGCTAAGTATTTGAAGGCAAAGCCGCAGCAAATCAAAAAAACTTTAAATACCAAGGGCGCCTTTCAAGTCCAGTTTGGCCCGGCTGGTAGCAATCTGTCGGTAGCCACGATGGAAAAGATCAAGGCGGAAAAGTTGCCGGGGATTTCCTTTATTAAAACGCCGGCCCGTGAATATCCGGAAGGGCAGTTTGCCAGCCAATTGATCGGCTTGGCGGTCCCCAAGACCAATCACGGGACCACAAAATTAGTGGGCCAACTCGGGCTGGAAGCCACGAAAAACAAGCTATTAAGTGGGAAAAATGGGCTAAAAAAGTCGATTAATGACGTTTACGGGACCCAAATGGCGGACTCGACCAGCCTGGGCCGACCGGTCCAAAATGGGGCCAATATTACCACGACCTTAGATAACAGTCTGCAACACGACCTTGAAACCCTGGTCGGAAAAGTGTATGGCAGTGCCAAACCAGCAGGGTTAACCGCCGTGATCATGGAGGCCAAGACTGGTAAAATCCTGGCGGCAACGCAACGCCCCAATTACAAGTCAGATGCGCCGGCGTGGACCAATGCCTTGGTGCAAGATACCTATGAACCAGGGTCAACGATGAAGATGCTGACCCTGGCCGCGGCGATTGATTCGGGCCACTTTAATCCCAATGCCACGTATAACTCGGGGGTCTGGAATATTGGCGGCGGCCGGGTAACTGACTGGATAACGTCTGGTTGGGGCAGCATTTCTTACAAGGAAGCCTTTTATCGGTCCAGTAACGTCGGGTTTGCCCACATTGAACAAAATATGGGCTCTTCGACTTGGATGACCTACCTCAAGCGCTTTGGCATGCTCAAAAAGGTGGGGGTCTATGGCATGGGCGGTGAACAAGCCGGCTATACCAACTTCAAAGGAACCTTGGAGCAGACCAACACCGCCTTTGGGCAGGGGATTACGGTCAACGTGATGGAAATGGTGCAGGCCTTTTCGGCGATTGCCAATCACGGGAAAATGGTCAAACCGTATTGGATTCAAAAGGTGGTTGATCCGAAATCGGGCAAAGTTCTCAAGCGCGTCAAACCCCAAACGGTCGGCCACCCCATCAAGGCCAGCACTGCCAAGCAAGTGCTTAAGTACATGCAAGGGGTGATTTATAACAAGGTCGGGACCGGGGGTGCCTACAAAGTTGATGGGTACCGGATTGCCGGGAAGACCGGGACGGCCCAAATTGGGGGTGCCAGTGGATATGAAACGGGGTCGACGGCCTACATCTATTCCTTTGCTGGGTTTGCCCCCGCTAAGGATCCCAAGTACATCATTTACATCACCATGAAAAAACCCACCAAGGTCAATGGTTCGGCCGAGCAGACGATTGCTTCGATCACCACGCCGTTGATTAAGGACTTGCTGGAGAAAGAAAAGCTGAAGACCGCCAAAGAACAAGGCCTGGTGAAGTTGCCGAACTTGGTCGGGATGACCACGGCGGCGGCCCAAAAAGGGATGACCAATAAAGGCCTGATTCCGGTCGTCTTAGGTAGCGGTGAAAAGGTCCAGGCCCAATCGCTGGCCGCGGGCAACCAGGTAACCTTGCATAACCGGGTCTTCTTATTGACCGGGGGGCAAGTTAAGATGCCGGACTTGACGGGCTGGTCGCAAGCTGACGTCAGCCGCTTGGCCCAGGTGTTGGGTTTGAAGTTGGAAAGCAGCGGCGGGGGCTTTGTCAATAAACAAAATCTCAAGAAGGACAGTGTCGTCAAGCCCGGGCAAACCTTACGGGTCACCTACCAGGACCGGGGCAGTGTGACGGCGAAAAAATAACACCAAAAAGAGGAGGAGATTATGATTTTTAATATCTTGTTATGGGGTGGCGTGGGCTTCGCCCTGTCATTTCTAATTACCTTTTTGTTGATGCCACGATTGATTGCCTACTTCCGGGCAAAAAAAGAGGGGCAACAGATTCGCGAAGAAGGGCCAACCTGGCACCAAGTTAAGGCAGGCACGCCGACAATGGGGGGCCTGTTATTCTTGATCAGTACGGTGATTGGGACGTTGGTGGCCGGTTTTGCCACGAACCTGCTGAACAACACCCTGTGGGCCTTGCTCTTTACCTTGGTGGTCTTTGGCCTGATTGGGATGTGGGACGACAGCATCAAGATTTTTAACCACCAAAACGAAGGCTTTAAACCCTGGCAAAAGTTCTTAGCCCAAGTGATCGCGGCAATGATTTTTACCGTCATTTACCAGCACGAAGGCTTCCAAATGGGCTTTGGCAATATGAATCTCGGCTGGTTATATGGTCTGTTTATCATTTTCTGGATGGTCGGGTTTTCCAATGCCGTTAACTTAACGGACGGGTTGGATGGCCTGGTTGATGGCCTGGCCACCGTGTCGTTTGCGGCCTACCTGGTGATTGCGTTAGTGCAAGGGCAAGGGGAAGTCGCCTTGTTCTGTTTGGCAATGATTGGGGGCTTAGTGGGCTTCTTTAAGTACAATCACAAGCCCGCCAAGATTTTCATGGGGGACATGGGGTCCTTAGCCCTCGGGGGCGCTTTGGCCGCGGTGGCCTTGTTGCTGCACCACGAGTGGTCCTTGTTGTTAATTGGGATCGTCTATGTGATTGAAACGGCCAGCGTGATCCTGCAGGTGGCGTCCTTTAAGACGACGGGAAAGCGGATTTTTAAAATGACGCCGATTCACCACTCCTTTGAAATGGATGGGTGGAGTGAATGGAAGATCGACGGGGTCTTTTGGGCCTGCCAATTATTAATCAGTGCCATTACGGTCGCAGTCATCTGCTTTATTTAAGAAAGGTTTATGAAGGAAACAGCAATGAAAAACATCAGTAAGTATCAAGGAAAAAAAGTCCTGGTAATTGGGTTTGGGATCAGTGGGATCAACGCGGCCAAGTTGTTGGTTAAACTCGGCGCTACGGTCGTGGCCAACGACCAAAAGGTGCCGACTGACCCAAGCATCGAAGCCGATTTACAAGCTGCGGGGATTGAAACGCTAACCGGGTCTAACCCCTTGAGTTTAGCCGACGCGGGCTTTGATTACGTGGTCAAGAACCCGGGGATTCCCTATGATGTTCCGTTAGTGGCCAAGTTTGTAGCCCAGGGGACCCCGATTATTACCGAAGCGGAATTGGCCGCCGAAATTTTCGCGGGCAACCTAGTCGCGGTTACGGGAAGCAATGGGAAGACTACGACGACAACCTTGATTCAAAAGATGTTGGCCGCTGGTTTGCCCCACCGGGTGGAATACGCGGGCAACATTGGGGTCTCTTTCTCCAAGGTGGCCCAAGAATTGACCGCCAGCGACACGATTGTGACGGAGCTCTCCAGCTTCCAACTGTTGGGGGCACCAACGTTGAAGCCCCACGTGGCGGTGATCACGAATATTTTTGCCAACCACCTCGATTACCACAAGACGCGCCAAAATTACGTTAACGCGAAGTTAAATATTACCCGTCATCAGACCAAGGAAGATTACCTGGTTATTAATTGGGACCGGGAAGAATGGCAACAATTGGCCCGGCGGACGGACGCGACGGTGGTCCCGTTTTCCCGGGAGATGAAATCGAAGGCTGGTGCCTACGTGGAAAATGGCAACTTCTGTTGGCGCGGTGAAGTGATCATGCCGGTGGCCAAGCTGCGGTTGATCGGGCCGCAAAACGTGGAGAATGCCTTAGCCGCCATTGCCGCAGCGAAGCTCAGCGGGGTCGCCAACGAGGCAATTATTGAGGTTTTGACGACCTTTGCGGGGGTGCGGCACCGTTTGCAGTTCGTGACGGAATACCAAGGCCGCCTCTTCTACAACGATTCCAAGTCCACCGATATTGAAGCAACGGAGGTAGCCTTGCAAGGTTTTAGTCAACCGGTGATTCTCTTGGCGGGGGGCTTGGACCGGGGCTACACGTTTGAACGATTGGTGCCATACTTTAAGGCCCACGTGAAGCACCTGATTGTCTTTGGGGAATGTGAAGACAAGATGGCTGCAGCCGGAATGGCGGCCGGGGTGCCGGTGACCCACGCCGCGGATGCAGTGGCAGCCGTCCCGGTGGCCTGGCAATTAAGTGCGCCTGGTGACGTGATCTTATTGTCCCCGGCCAATGCCAGCTGGGACCAATTCCCGAGTTTTGAAGTCCGGGGCGATAAGTTTATCGCTGCGGTCGAAGCATTACAAACCGAACCAAAGGAGGGTTAAGCATGCGATTAATGGTTTCTGGCGGGGGGACCGGGGGACACATCTATCCCGCCCTGGCTTTAATTGAACGCTTAAAGGAACTCGATCCGACAACGGAAGTCCTCTACGTTGGGACGACCCGGGGCTTGGAAAACCGGATTGTTCCTGCGGCGGGACTAAAATTGGTGACCTTGCGGACCCAAGGCTTTAAGCGGTCTTTATCCCTTGAAAACTTTAAGACGGTTTATTTGTTCTTAAAGTCGGTTCATGAAGCCAAAAAGTTGATCAAAGACTTTAAGCCGGATGTAGTGCTAGGGACGGGGGGCTACGTCAGCGGGGCCGTGCTGTATGCGGCGGCCAAGCTGCATGTCCCAACGGTGATCCACGAACAAAACAGTGTTGTGGGGGTCACCAATAAGTTTTTAAGCCGCTACGTCAATGAGATTGCCATTGCCTTTGAAGCAGCGCGGGACCAATTTCCGGCGGACAAGGTCACCTTGGTCGGCAACCCGCGGGCCCAACAAGTGGCCGCCCAGCACCAATCAGATTTTCGCTGGTCGTCGATTGGCTTGCAAGATGACGTGCCGACTTTAATGGTCTTTGGGGGCAGCCAAGGGGCGCCAAAGATCAACCAAAGCGTCGTTGAAGCGATTCCGACCTTTAACCAACGGCCCTACCAGGTCCTGTTTGCGACCGGCCAAAAGCGCTATGACGCGGTCCAAAAGGCGTTGGCGGATGTGAAAGTAGGTGCGAACGTGAAGGTTGTGCCATACATTGAGGACATGCCAAAGAAGTTGCCAAAAGTGGCGACCTTGGTTTCCCGGGCGGGCGCAACCACGATTGCTGAGATTACCGCCATTGGGGTGCCGACGGTGATGATTCCCAGTCCGTACGTCACGGCCAACCACCAGGTGAAAAACGCCCAAGCCTTGGTTGACCAGGGAGCCGCGCGGATGATTGTTGAAGACGAATTATCGGGCGCAACCTTATTAGCGGCGGTGGATGATTTGATGACCGATCAGGCCTTGCGCGCTAAAATGGCAGCGCAATCCAAGGCGATTGGCCACCCGGATGCGGCGGACGCCCTGATTAAAGTCTTAAAAAAGGCCCAACAAGACTAGTTTTTTGTTTCCATGAAAGGGGGGACCCCAATGGCCACGGATTATCAAAATAATGACCAACACCGGCGTTACAATGAACGCTTGGCCCGGTTGGAAGAGCGGAGTGTAATTGCCTTACAGCAGGGGAAGAAAACCCGCCGCCCGCGGTTGAAAAAACGCTTGCCTCAAATCAAGCAGTTTCGGCTGCGCAGTAATCTGCGGCGCATTTTAAGCATTGTGGTTCCCTTTGGCTTGATTTTGTTGTTTATGCTTTATATCGTCTCACCCTTGGCCCGGATCAAGACGGTGACGGTAACGGGGAATCACCATCTAACCGCGCGCCAGGTGCAAGCGGCCACGCAAGTGCGGCCGGGGCGCTTTATTTGGGCGACGTTGGCGATGAAACCAGCTCGCTTGACCCAGATTCAACACCGGAATTCCCAATTAAAGCAGGTCAAAATTATCTTGACGGGACCGCAAAGCGTCGAAATTGCGGTCAAGGAATATGATGTGATTGGCTTGGTCAATGCCGGCAAACGCCCGCAGCTTTTGTTAAGCAACGGCAAGTTCCGGCCGGTCACGGGCCAGGTGGATCAATTTGTGGCTTATGCGGGCTTTAACGATCATTACCCGATGCTAAAGACGACGGCCAAACGGATTGGTAAATTAGCCCCGGCCGTGCGCAACGGGATTTCGGAAGTCACTTATTCGCCGACGACCTTGGATAAACAACGCCTGAAGTTACTGATGAATGATGGCAATACCGTCTTTGTCAAGGCCAGTGAAATTGATGAAAAGATGAGTTATTATCCGTCAATTGTGGCCAACACCGATGGCAACCGGGTAATTAATCTGGAATTTGGCGCGTATTCTTATGAATACAGTTCAAAAGATAAGTAAAATGACAGGGTTTTCACGCCGGACGCGTGGTCTTCCTGAGAAAAGGTGGTTAAATCGCGGTGAAATCCCGATTGAACCACCTTTTCTCGCATAATCTGTGGTAAAATTTAAGCATAAATACCATTAGAAAATAATAATAAAATTAATATTCAGTATTAGGAGGGTTCCGGAGAGATGAATAACTCACAAATCTATGTTGGTTTAGATATTGGAACCGCCTCGATCAAAGTATTGGTGTGTGAAAACGTCAAGGGAAAACTAGAAGTGGTTGGGGTTGGCTCTCATCCGACTGGCGGCCTCAGCCATGGGGCAATTGTCGACATTGATAAGACGGCGCAAGCCATTAAGGCGGCGGTTGAACAAGCCAAGGCCAAGTCAGGCGTCGATATTCAAATGGTGACGGTAGGGTTACCAGCCAACTACTTAAAGCAAAATGAAGTCCACGGGATGATTACGGTTGCCGATCAAGGGCAACCCCGTGAAATCAGCGACCGCGACGTCTTGGCGGTCACTCAATCGACTTTGTCGCAGGCGTTGCCGCCGGAGCGTGAAGTGATTGATTTGGTGGCCAAGGATTTTGCGGTTGATCAATTCCGGGGAATTCAAGACCCCCGTGGAATGGCCGGGGTGCGGTTAGAATTGTGGGCCACGCTGTATTCTGGTTCGAAGACAATTGTGCACAACACTAAGAAAGCGGTCGCTGCCGCGGGGCTCAAGCTACAAGACTTGGTGGTGGGTCCAATGGCCACCGGCTTCAACCTCCTGTCTGATGGTGAACAAGACTTCGGGACCTTGTTAATGGACTTTGGGGCGGGCCAGACGACGACCAGCATTATCCATGATCACCAGTTAAAATTTGCCTTCGTTGATCCAGAGGGAGGCAAGTACGTGACCAAGGATATCTCAACGGTCCTCAATACCTCGCAAAAGAATGCGGAACGGCTGAAGCTTGATCATGGCTATGCTTTGGCCAGTGTGGTTGAAGATGACGTTCAATTAGCTGTCGATGTGGTTGGCAAAAGCCAGCCAGTCAATTACACTGAAAAGTATCTGGCCGAAATTATTGAAGCGCGTTTGCGGCAAATCTTCCGGCGGGCCAAGGATCGCTTGGATGCGATCGGGGCACCAGAATTACCAGGGGGCTTGGTCCTCTTGGGCGGTGGCGCTGCGATGCCAGGTTTGCGCGAATTGGCCAGTGAATACTTCCCTGGCAATATTCGCGTGGTGGTCCCAGAACAAATGGGGATTCGCCATCCGGGGTACGCGACGGCCCTTTCGTTGACGATGTACGAAGCCAGCTTGAGCGATGTAGCGCGGCTGATTAAGCAAACGCTGCATGATGACGCTCTGATTGAAAGTCCCAGTCAGCGGACAGTTAATCAACCAGTGGCTCCGCAGCCCGCACCGGCTAAAAAGAGTAAGCCCTTGAGCTTCCGCCGGCCAGCGGCCCCAGCGGCAAAGCCAGCGACCCCGCCATCTGAAGAAGCACCCGCACCGGCACCGACGAAAAAAGCCAGTGCCAAAAATGGGCTGCGCAGCTTCTTCAGCAACTTTTTTGATTAATAAACCACATACGGAGGAACACTTTTTATGGATAACGTAACCAGCACTGACCAAATGGAACTAAAAGGCGCCAGCATCAAAGTCATTGGGGTTGGTGGCGGTGGGGGCAACGCCGTCAACCAAATGATCAATGAAAAGGTCAAGGGGGTTGACTTTATTGTTGCCAACACTGATCTGCAAGCCTTAGATGGTTCCGCGGCGCAAACGAAGATTCAACTGGGGCCTAAATTGACCCGGGGGCTGGGGGCCGGCTCTAACCCTGAAGTTGGTTCGAAGGCCGCACAAGAAAGCGAATCCCAAATTTCAAAGGTCCTGGAAGGGGCCGACATGGTCTTTGTTACCGCCGGAATGGGCGGGGGCACTGGGACGGGGGCGGCTCCCGTCATTGCCAAGATTGCTAAAGATTCCGGGGCCTTAACGGTGGGGGTCGTGACGCGGCCCTTCTCCTTTGAAGGGAGTCGCCGGGCCCAGTTGGCTGAAGAAGGGTTGGAACGCTTGAAGAAGAGCGTCGATACCTTGATCGTGGTGGCCAACAACCGGCTGTTGGAAATGATTGATAAGAAGACGCCGATGATGGAAGCCTTTAAGGAAGCTGATGATGTGCTGCGCCAAGGGGTGGAAGGGATCTCAGATTTGATCACCAACCCGGGGTACATCAACTTGGACTTTGCCGACATTCGGCACACGATGACCAACCAAGGTTCTGCTTTGATGGGGATTGGTTCGTCGACCGGCGAAAATCGGGCCAGCGAAGCAACGAAGAAGGCGATTTCTTCGCCGCTGTTGGAAGTGTCAATCGACGGGGCCGAACACGTCTTGGTCAACGTTACTGGGGGCAAGAACTTATCAATGTTTGAAGCCCAAGAAGCTTCCAGCGTCATTCGCCAAGCGGCCAACACCAATGTGGACATTACCTTCGGGATGGCCTTGGATGACAACCTGGGCGATGAAGTGCGGGTCACGGTCATTGCCACCGGGATTGACAAGAAGAAGCAAGAACAACGGCGGGCGGCCCAAGAACAATCGCAAACGCCTGCGGCAGAAGAAACTAGTGAACCGGCGCCAACCGCTGGCACTAGGGCCCCAAGTGAACAAGCGGCGCCAGTCAAGGAAGATCCGTTTAGTGGTTGGGATGATGATTTAGGTACGGAATTGACCAACCGCCAAACGGATAACTTCAATAACGTGGAAAAACCGGACTTTAGTGTTCAAAACGATAATTTGAGCAACGTCGATGACGGGGGCGAAGATTTATCAACGCCGGCCTTCTTTAAGAACCGGCGCAAGTAATTGACAAGGGGGTAAGCAAATGGCCGGTAAATTTTTGAGTAATTTCTTTGGCATCAGTGACGAACCGACTGCTACGGAGTACTACGCCGAAAAGAGTCCAGCCACCCCGGTCAAACCAGTGGTCCAACCCAGTAATCATAAGGTGGTTTCGATTCAGCAGGGCTTGAATCGGGAACCCGGCCGGATTGCGTTGTTCGAACCACGGATTTACAGCGACGTCAGAGAAATTGGCAAGCAATTGTTGAATGGGCAAGCGGTGATTGTCAACTTTACCCAAGAAGATCAAAAGACCGCGCTGAAGACGATTGATTTCTTAAACGGGGTTGTGTTTGCCATTGACGGGAAGATGAAACGGATTGGGGAGCAAATTTTCTTGTGCACCCCGAAGAATTATGAGGTCAGTGGCCGCACGATTGATGGGCACCGGGATACCCCGGACCTGTAAGCAGTGGCCCGGACGGCTTGAGGGGGAATAGTGTGATTAGTTTTTTAGTAATGGTGGTCGGCTCCCTGTTGGACCTGTACACCATGGCGATTGTGGTTTGGTGTATTTTAACTTGGTTCCCAGGGGCGTTGAATTCCACGTTTGGCCAGTGGCTGACTAAACTGGTAGAACCTTATTTAGGCTTCTTTGAGCGCTTGATTCCATCGATTGGTGGGGTTAGCTTTGCGCCCGTAGTGGCCGTCTTGGTCCTTTGGTTGGCTCAATCGGGACTGCGGTTCTTAGGCCAGTTGCTGGTGGCAATGTAAGCTTGGTCCCCAAGCGCCGCGTGGGTGAAGGAGAGAAAAATGGCACGTGATTTTCGACAGCACTTCCGGGCGGAAGAAGGGGCGTTTATTGATCAGGTTCAGGATTGGCTCCAGCAGGCCAGTGGCGAATACCGGCCGGTGCTAACGGATTTTGCTAATCCCCGCCAGGTCTACATTGCCCAAACCTTGGTGAACCAAGTTGATGACGTAAAATTAGCGCACTGGGGTGGGTATCCCCGGGCGGAAATGCAACGCTTGTTGTTTTATCCGGCTTACTTTGAACCGACGGCCGCTGATTTTAACCTGGCCTTGTTGGCGCTAGCTTATCCGGTGAAGTTTATGGAACTTCATCATCGGCAAGTCATGGGGACTTTAATTGGTGAAGGCTTAGAGCGAACGGCCTTTGGCGACATTTTATGTCAGGAGCAGCGCTTTCAAGTGGTGGTCAAGCAAGAACTGGCGCCCTTTATTCGCCAGGAAATTACCCACGTGGGTAAGGCGCGGGTTAAGTTTGTCCCTGTTGATTTTGCGGTCGTGTTAACGCCGGATGTGGATTGGGAACCATTGCAGACCACGGTAGCGTCCTTACGCTTGGATGCCGTCGTGGCCGCGGGCTTTAATTATTCGCGGAACCGGGCCAAGCAAACGATTGAAAAGGGCTTGGTGCGGGTCAACTGGGAAACGATTGATCGCCCGGACTATGAGTTAGACGAATATGATTTACTTTCGGTTCGCCACGCTGGGCGGCTGCGCTTGCAAGCGGTTGGTAATCGGAACCGCAAGGATAAATTGCGCGTGGAAATGGCGATCGTGAAAGCATGATTTGGAGGAATTTGAAATGACGTTAACGGCGGATGAAATTGCAAACAAGAAATTTGACACCAAGATGCGGGGGTTCAACCCGAATGAAGTTAACGACTTTTTGAAGCAAATGGCTGCTACGGTAGCGGATTTGACCGAAAAGAATCGTGAACTGAGTGAACAAGTCAAGGCCAACGAAGAAAAGCTCAAGTACTTCACGGACTTGAAGGATTCTTTAAACAAGTCGATTTTGGTTGCCCAAGAAGCGGCTGATAAGGTGAAGAGCAACGCGAAAAAAGAAGCCGAAATTGTCGTTCGGGAAGCCCAAAAGCAAGCGACCGATATTGTTTCGGAGGCCAACGACAAGGCCAATGCGGTGATTGAAAACGCGGCCAGTCAAACGCGCAAGTTGACGACGGAAACCAATGACTTGAAGAAGCAAACCCGGATTTTCCGCCAACGCTTGCAAGTCATGTTGGAATCCCAATTAGAAGTCGTTAAGAGCAAGGATTGGGACGAGCTGCTGGCCAATGACGATTTAAGTCAATATGATGAAATTGAAAAGATCTTGGGCTCAAGGGTTGACAAGGTTTCAAATGAGAGTGTAGAATCAACGGCAACTGATCAACCAGCAGTCAGCGCGGCAACGCCCACGCCACAAGCAACGGCCGCGGCGAGTGAAGCACCGGCCCCAGAGGGCGAAACGGTCGTTATCTTCCCGGAAGCAACGGAGAAGTCGGCTGACTAATGGTAAAGGCTCCAAAGCAATGACGAGGACGGGCAAACGGCAACGGATGACAGCGAACCGGTGGATGGTGCAAGGCCGGTGATCCAGCTTGTTTGTAAATCACCTCGAGTGTGTCGCTGATCCGTAGGCGATGCCGGTTCATGACCGTTAGCAAATGACTGAGTTTAGGGGGCAACCCCTAGAGAACCAGGGTGGTACCACGAAGACACTTCGTCCCTTTTGTTGGACGCAGTGTCTTTTTTATTTCGGTTGGGCCAGGGGCCGTGATTGGCAAAACATAGCAATTTCTAAGTCCGATCGGCTTGGAAAAATTAATTAGGGGGAAAGCAAGATGCGCGTTAAGGACACCTTAAACTTGGGGAAAACCAAGTTCCCGATGCGGGGCCGCTTGCCGGAAACGGAAGGCAAGCGCGAACAGCTGTGGGAAGAAAATAAAGTATATCAACTGCGGCAAAAGTTAAACGAAGGGAAGCCAACCTTTGTACTGCACGATGGCCCACCATACGCCAACGGGAACATCCACGTTGGCCACGCCATGAACAAGATTTCCAAGGACTTTATCGTCCGTTACAAGTCAATGAGTGGCTACCGGGCGCCATACGTCCCCGGTTGGGATACGCACGGGCTGCCAATTGAACACCAATTGACCAAGGCCGGTCACGACCGTAAGAAGATGTCAACGGCGGAATTCCGCAACCTGTGTCGGGACTTTGCCTTAGAACAAGTGCAAAAGCAAATGGCCGGCTTTAAGCGCCTGGGGGTCAGCGGGGACTGGGAACACCCTTATTTGACTCTGCACAAGGAATTTGAAGCGGCCCAAATCAAAGTCTTTGGTGCCTTTGCCAAGAAGGGCTTGTTATACCAAGCTAAGAAGCCCGTTTACTGGTCCTGGTCTTCCGAATCGGCTCTGGCCGAAGCGGAAGTCGAATACCACGATGTTGTAGCCAAGACGGCCTTCTTTGTGGAACAAGTCAAAGATGGTAAGGACCTCTTGGATGACAATACTTACATGGTGGTTTGGACGACGACGCCATGGACGATTCCCGCCTCAGAAGCCGTCGCGGTGAACGCGGATTACGAATACGTCGTGGTCAAGCCAGCCAATGATGACCGGAAGTTTGTCGTGGCCGGCAGTCTGCTGGCTAGTCTAACGGAAAAGTTAGGCTGGGAAGACGTCGAAACCCTACAAGTCGTTAAGGGACAAGCGTTAGAAGGGATGACGACCAAGCACCCATACTTGGACCGCGAGCTGTTGGTTGGGTTAGGTGATTACGTTACCGATGATACCGGGACGGGGTTAGTTCACACCGCGCCTGGTTACGGGGACGATGACTACCGCTTCGGGAAGCAATACGACTTACCGATCTTTGCCCCAATCGACGACCAAGGGAAGCTGACGGCCGAAGCGGGCGAGGGCTTTGAAGGGGTCTTCTACCAAGACGCGGATGATATTTCCCTGGCCAAGTTGGCGGAAAATAATGCGCTCTTGTTGCAAGAACCGCTTAAGCACTCCTACCCATTTGACTGGCGGACTAAGCAACCAATCATTTTCCGGGCGACTGACCAATGGTTTGTTTCCATTGACAAGATGCGTGATGAAATTCTCGCGGCAGTTGACGAAGTGGAATACAAGCCAGAATGGGGGAAGGTCCGCCTCTACAACATGCTCCGCGACCGGGGCGATTGGGTGATCTCCCGGCAACGCGTCTGGGGGGTTCCTTTGCCAATCTTCTACGCGGAAGACGGTACGCCAATCATGACCGAAGAAACGATCAACCACGTTTCCGATCTCTTCCGGGAATACGGGTCCAACGTCTGGTTTGAACGGGAAGCCAAGGACTTGCTGCCGGACGGCTTTACCAGTGAACACTCACCAAATGGCGTCTTTACCAAGGAAACCGACATCATGGACGTTTGGTTTGACTCGGGTTCCTCCCACCAAGGGGTCCTGGCTGAACGCGACAACCTGACTTACCCGGCTGATCTGTACTTGGAAGGTTCTGACCAGTACCGGGGTTGGTTTAACTCCAGTTTGATCACCAGCGTGGTGGTCTCGGGTCACGCCCCGTACAAGCAGATCTTGTCGCAAGGTTTCACCTTGGATAAGAAGGGCAACAAGATGTCCAAGTCCCTGGGGAACGTGATTGATCCGGCCAAGGTGGTCAGTGACATGGGGGCCGAAATCATCCGGCTCTGGGTCATGTCCGCAGACACTTCCGCTGACGTGCGGGTTTCGATGGGGACCTTCCAACAAATTTCGGAAGCCTACCGGAAGTTGCGGAACACCTTCCGTTTCTTGTTGGCCAACACGGCTGACTTTGCGCCAGCCCAAGATACGGTTTCCTTTGAAAAGCGGCTCGAAGTTGACCGTTACATGACGGTGAAGTTCAACCACTTCTTAGCGGCCATGCGCCATGACTTTGACCAATACGACTTCTTGAATGCTTACAAGCGCTTGATTAACTTTGTTAACAACGATTTGTCGGCCTTCTACATGAACGTGGCCAAGGACGTGCTCTACATCGAACCAGCCAAGTCCTTAGCTCGGAAGTCGATGCAAACGGTCTTCTATGAAATTCTGACGACCTTAGTCAAGTTGTTGACGCCGATTTTGCCACACACGACCGAAGAAGTTTGGGAATACATGGATGAACCAGAAGCCTTTGTTCAATTGACGGAGATTCCAGAACCGCAAAGTTTTGCGGATGAGACCGCCTTACTGAGCCGGTGGGAAGCTTTCATGGAATTACGTTCGCATGTCTTAAAGGCTTTGGAAGAAGCCCGGAATGCCAAGCTGATTGGGAAGTCTTTGGAAGCCAGTGTCGTTTACTACCTGACGCCAAGCCAGTTAGAACTGGTCAACAGCTTGGATGCGGATGCCGCCTTGCTGTTTGGGGTTTCGAAGTTAACTTTAGCTGCCGCCGATGAAGCGCCAGCTGAATTGGAACGCTTCAGTGACCAAAGCGCCGTGGCTGTAGCCGCTGCGCCAGGTGAAGTCTGTGATCGGTGCCGGATGACCAGGGAAGACGTCGGCAGCGACGAAGCTTACCCAACCCTGTGTGCCCGTTGTGCTCACGTTGTGCGGGAAAACTTCCCGGCAACGGTAACGGAAGGTTTGGAAAAGTAGTCATTCCGGCGCTGAGGGCGCGAATGTTGTAAAATAAGAGGCTGGGAGAAAACTATGTTTTCTCCCAGCCTCTGTTGGTTTTTCGAATATTACACAGATCACGTGGGAAATAACCGCAAGCCTAGTGGATAAGTATGAACGAAGAACGACGCGTACCGCGCCAACCTTCGTCCTAGCTTATCCATCCGGCTTGCCGAGAAGGTTATTTCCCACTCCCTTATTTGCATTGAGGGGGCAGATTTGAAAAGCCCGGCCGAAAATGGTATTTTGGAAAAATAAGTTAATGAAAACGGAGGGAACAGCGTGGAAGGAACAGTAACAAGATTTGATCGGGCCAAGGGCTGGGGCTTTATTGAAGTCCCAGACGAAGGCGAAGTGTTTGTCCACACCCAAGCCATTGAACCCGCCAGCCGGGGCTTGATGCAACCGGGCCGGGTGGTTGAACTGGTCTTGGTCGCTGGCCGGCGGGGCTGGCAAGCGGCTCACGTGCAAGTAAAGGCGGTGCGCGGAAATGAAATTTGAAGAAACCCTGTTGAGTCGTCAACCCGTGTTTGACGGGCGGCTGATTCAAGTCGAAGTCCAACAAGTTAAAACCCCCAATGGCCGCCAGGCCCGCCGCGAAGTGGTCCACCATGCCCCGGCCGTGGCGTTGCTGATGATTGATGAGGCCGACCGGGTGATTTTAATGAAGCAATGGCGGGCGCCCATTCAAAAGTTGACCTATGAAATTCCGGCCGGGAAAGTCGACGCGCGCGATGGGGGGGATCCCCGCCTGGCCGCGATCCGGGAAATGAATGAAGAAACCCGCTTGCAAGCGGCCCGCCTGGAAAAAATCAATGGCGCCTATACCTCAATTGGCTTTTGTGATGAATATATGACGACGTACTTGGCGACGGGGCTGAGTCCAGTCGCGGATCAATTGCCCCAGGATGCGGATGAAGAATTGGCCATGGTCAAGCTTGATCGGCCAACGGCCCTGACGATGATCGAGCGCGGTGAAATTGAGGATCAAAAAACAATTAGTGCAATTTACTATTGGCTCGCCCGGGGGTAAAGTATGCCAGAAGAACCATTAACCCGCAAAGAATACCGGCGCCGCCAGGCCCAAGCCGCCCAGGCTGCACCGTCGACTCCCTCCCCGCGTGATCTGAGTCGCGAAGCCCACTTGCAGCAAACCAAGCAGGCCTTGGAAGCCGAGCGGACAACGCGCTTAAAGCACCGGTTAAACTGGGCGATCGGGGGCTTGAGTGTGGCGATCGTAATTGTCTATTTGATCTTATTCTTTGTTGGATAAGCAAAACGGAGGAAAGAACATGAAATTCGGAATTATTTGTGCCATGCCAGAGGAAATCAAAACGCTGATCGCCCAACTGGTCGATGAAAAAGTGACAACGTTAGGCGATAAGCACTACCACCAGGGAAAATTAAGCGACCAGGCCGTGATTCTGGTGGAATCTGGCATCGGCAAGGTGGAAGCGGCCTTGACGGCGGAACATTTGATTGTCGACTTTGGGGCCGATGTCGTGATCAACTCTGGCTCCGCGGGGGGAATTGGCGCTGGCTTAAAGGTCGGCGACGTGGTAATTTCCACGGCCACGGCCTACCACGATGTTGATGTGACGGCCTTTGGCTACCAGTATGGGCAATTGCCCGCTGGTCAACCCGCGGTCTATGCAGCTTCTAAGAAGTGGGGGGCGGCCTTGGCCCAAGCGGGCGCGGCTACGGGGTTGACCATTAAGCAGGGCTTGATCGTAACTGGTGATCAGTTTGTGGCCAGCCAGGCCCAAATTGCCAAGATCAAGGCCCACTTCCCGGATGCGTTGTCCGCTGAAATGGAAGGCGCCGCGGTGGGCCAGGTAGCCTTTGATCACCAGGTCCCATACGTGGTGGTCCGGGCAATGTCGGACACCGGGGACGAACAGGCCAGCGGCTCCTTTGACGAATTTATTTTAGAAGCTGGGCGGCGTTCGGCCGCGATGCTGTTGCACTTATTTGCAGCCATGAAAGAAGGTAAGTTGGATTAATGGCGGAAATTTATCTTGATAATGCGGCGACGACGCCGATGACCCAGCCGGTGATTGACACCTTGGTCGAAAATCTGCACCAATCCTGGGGGAATGCCTCAACGGGCTATGGCTACGGCCGGCAGGCCAAGCAGGTCTTAGAAGACGCCCGGCACGTAATTGCGCAGAGCATTCACGCCTTGGATGATGAGATTGTCTTCACTAGTGGGGGCACGGAAAGCGATAATACGGCGATTATTCAAACCGCCTTGACCCGCCAGCATTTGGGCAAGCACATTATCACGACCGCGATTGAACATGAAGCGGTCCTCAAGCCGATGAAGTACTTGGAAGCCCAAGGGTTTCGGGTCACTTACCTGCCGGTCGATGCAGCCGGTCAGATCTCCTTGGCCGACTTTGAAGCCGCTTTGGATGACGAAACGATTCTGGTCTCGATTATGATGGGTAACAATGAAGTCGGCAGTCGGTTGCCGATTGCCGAAATTGGGGCCTGCTTGGCTGATCACCAGGCCTGGCTCCATACTGATGCGGTGCAAGCCTATGGGCTATTAGACATTGATGTCCACCGCGATCACATTGACCTTTTGTCGACTTCGGCCCATAAACTCAATGGCCCCAAGATGCTGGGCTTCTTGTACCGGCGGCGCGGGATCAACTTCCCGAGCTACTTAAAGGGGGGCGACCAGGAGACCAAACGCCGAGCCGGCACGGAAGACGTGCCAGCGATTGCGGCCTTTGCCAAGGCGGTCGCCCTGGATACCCCGGCGGAAAAAGCCGCCCGTCAGGCGCGCTACTATGATTTTAAGCAGCAGATCATCGCGGGCTTGACCGCGGCGGGGATTGACTTTGAAATCAACGGCAGTGTGGCGCCAGATAACCTCAATCACGTGCTGAACCTGTGGTTAAAGGGCGTTTCGACTTATATTATGCAGACCAACCTTGATTTGGCTGGGATTGCGGTGTCGGGGGGCTCGGCTTGCACGGCCGGCAGCCTGGAACCTTCGCACGTCTTAACGGCGATGTACGGGGCGGATTCACCGCGAATCAGTGAATCGATCCGGGTCAGCTTCGGGGCTTTAAATACCGCGGCCGAGATCGAGCAGTTTGTCGCGACCGTGGTGAAGATCATTCGCCGGATCAAAGGATAAATTGGGGGAAGATTGATGGAATACCAAGCACAAATCAAGTTGGCTGGCGATGCCGATACCTACCGGATCAGCCCGCAAATCAAGCCGTACACGCTGTTAGACCTGGGCTTTGAAAAATCCAAGCGGGGCAATTACAAGTACAGTGGTTCTTTGGATCGCACCAATCCCTTTCAGCCGGCAGCCCGGTTGATCATTACCGTAGCCGGTGATTTAAGCGGCTTTAAGATGGAGACGGTGAATGCGACGGGATTCAATAAGGTCAACATCTTTACCCACGCCCGCCAGGCGGAATTTACCCTCCAATACCACTTCATCTTGGATGAAATGGTAACGCGGGGGATTTTCGAAAAGATTTAAGCTGCCCATGAGCAAGAATAAGGGCTTTGCCATGACCTTTGGGCCAATCTTTGGTACAATGGTCGTTACTGGACATGCGACCTTCAATCGTAATTCGTTCCAGAATCTATGAGAAATGATGGTGAGAATGCATGGCTGATAACAGTCAAACCCGGGTTGTCGTGGGGATGAGCGGGGGCGTGGACTCTAGTGTCACGGCCCTCTTGCTCAAGCGCCAAGGCTATGATGTCGTGGGCGTCTTCATGAAAAACTGGGATGATACCGATGAAAATGGGGTTTGTACGGCAACGGAAGATTACAAGGACGTCGCCAAAGTTGCGAGTCAAATTGGGATTCCGTACTACTCGGTCAACTTTGAAAAAGAATACTGGGACCGGGTCTTCACGTACTTTATTAACGAATACAAGAAGGGCCGGACGCCGAACCCCGATGTAATTTGTAACAAGGAAATCAAGTTCAAGGCCTTTATCGAATACGCGACCCAATTGGGGGCCGATTACGTGGCAACGGGGCACTACGCTGACTTGATGCGCGATGAAAATGGCAATACCCACTTGATGCGGGCCAAGGATACGCATAAGGACCAGACCTACTTCCTGTCCCAATTGGATCACTCCCAATTGGCCAAGGTAATGTTCCCGCTGGCCCACTACACTAAGCCAGAAATCCGCCAAATTGCCAAGGAAGCTGGCTTGGCGGTGGCTGATAAAAAGGATTCCGTGGGGATTTGTTTTATCGGTGAAGATGGCCACTTCAAGGAATTCTTGGGGCAATACCTGCCGGCCCAACCTGGGAAGATGGAAACGCTGGACGGCAAGGTCGTGGGTGAGCACGCCGGCTTGATGTACTACACGATTGGGCAACGGCGCGGCCTCGGCTTGGGCGGCACCAAGGAAAATAATGATCCATGGTTTGTCGTGGGGAAGGACATGGCCAAGAATGTCTTGTACGTCGGGCAAGGCTATGAACATCCGAACCTCTACGCCACCCACCTGGAAGCGTCGGACCTTCACTGGGTCGACGACGTGGTGACCCGCTACGGGCGTCATTTCCACTGCACGGCCAAGTTCCGTTACCGTCAGGTCGATGAAGGGGTGACGGTGACGATTGCGGATGATGATTCGATGGTTACCGTCGAATTCGATGATCCGGCTCGCGCTATCACGCCTGGTCAAGCGGTTGTCTTTTACGACGGTCAAGAATGCCTGGGTAGTGCCATTATTGACCGGGCCTTCAGTGGACAAAAGCAGTTGCAATACGTTTAAAATTTTGAAAGACCGGGAGCAACCGGTCTTTTTTGCGTCCTCCATTCGTAGATGGGTGTGTCGAATTGTGGTATAATGATTGGTATGAAAGACATGAATAGACTAACGTATGGACGGACTTCTGTCTATAATCTTAATTACCACATTGTTTGGGGAACCAAGTACCGGAATAAAGTTCTAAATGGGCGAGTTGAAGAAGCATTTAAGCGCATCGTCTACGAAATCGCTGACAAGTATGGCTTTAAGATTGCCCACATGGAAATCGGGAAAGACGATCACGTTCACTTGTTAGTGAGTGCTCCGCCAAAGCTATCGGTCACGAACATCGTCCGTTGGCTTAAAGGTGGGACGGCCTACCAACTTTTCCGTGAATGCCCCGAATTACAACGAAGTTACTGGAAAAAAGAAGGACGACATTTGTGGTCGCCAAGCTATTACGTAGAGAGTATTGGGGCCGTTAACGAGCAAGCGGTGGCTAAATACATCGACGATCAACGAAAGAAGGAGGAATAGCTAATGGTTAAGCTACCAAAGAAAACTAAATATCTACGGGTCCGCAGGTTTCGTTTGGTAGCTACCCCAGCGTTGATTGCCAAGCATTCGCGTAATTTGGAAGTTGAGAACCAGCTTCATAATTATGCCGTACGTTACCTCGAAAGGACTTACGGTTGTAAGCATTTAGGGCGACCTTTTCCAACCACTAAAATCGATAAAGCCTTTCTGATCAAAGATGAAATTATTCCCAAATTTGCGCGGGATATTTACCAGCATGAAGGCCGCTGGAATGGTAAGCAGCTTGGTTTACATTCGCAAGCGGCGCAAGAATTCTTAGTCACCTTGATTACCAACTTTGGTGAGTATCGGAAGATACTTAAGAAGGCTGCTAAGATGACCGACGAAGAAAAAGAAGCCTACCGTAATAATCGTGATGGTAACAATCCACAACACCGTTCTTGGTATCGGAAAGGTTCATTATCTTACTTACGCAACGGAGCGAGTCACAAGACGGTTTCTTTACCGGATAACGGTCAAATTGAAGTCTTGTCACCCCACTGGATTAAGATCCAAGATTACGGCGAAATCCAAGTCGTTGAGAATATTCAACATTTAGCAACCGCGCGGCTAGTAACGTCTAAAATCAAGCGCAAGGACGATGGAACTTACGAACTCCAATTAGTGCTTAAGAATGAAATTGAGCGGAAACCGCCGCGTACCATGATTGGCGCCGACTGGAATATGAAGGATAACAAAGTCTTTCACACTTCTGATGATGAAAAAGTTTACCTTAATTACCTTGAATTGCCAGATAAGCGATTAGTTGACGTTAATGTCAAAGCAGACCAGTATGAGACAACCATCAATAAGCTTAAGCGTTGCCGTTCGATCAAAGAAAAGCACCTTAGCGCAGATAGTAAGCAACTTGCGGACTTGAGTAAGCAAATCCGTTATTACTCGGCTCGGCGGGCCAACTTACTAACGGAGCGGTACCGTCAGATTGCGTGGCAGATGTTTGCCAAGTATGACTTAATTGTCATTGAAGAGCTTGATGCCAAAGAAATGCGCAAAGAGAATCAAGCGTGGTCAGAGGCCGCTAATCGTGGTAAAAATCGCAAGTTGGCAAAAATCAAGCCTTATGAAATCGCATTGCTTTTGAAACAAGTGGCCGATCGAGAAGGCAAAACCCTCCTGAAAGTTGATAGCTATAAGACCAGTCAAGTGGAATTTGGCACGCAATACCAAGAAAAGCATGACCCGAGTGAACGGCAGTGGATTTCAAAGCACACCGGTAAGCTCATTGATCGTGATTTGAACGCTAGTCGCAACATTCTAACTTGGTCTCTTGATCCCAAGAAGCATATTAAATATCGCGAACGTCAAGCGGCAATCAAAGCTGCTAAAAAAGCCGGCATCGCTAAAGACAAATTACCTAAAGCGATTCCGGCTAGTGCATTAGTGACGGTAAACTAATGAATCAACGGGCGGGGCAGAACCTTGCCGTCCTTAAGGCTTCGAGAGTTACTGTTGGCGTATCACCCTGAGCGTGCAAAACGGGTGCGAAACAGTAATTAAGATCAAACTGATCTCAACGGCGTTAGTCGTTGCATTGCCTAAACGTCTTCTGAGCTTAAGAGGTACTTAGGTGCCTTTTGAGCCAGAAGCTCGGTCATTTATGGCCGAGTAGTTCACACACGCTAAAAGGCGATAAAATTTCGGCTTTTTTGGTAAAAGTTGACCCGGGCTGGCGAATATTTGCTATCATAGACCTAGAATTTTGGTAAAAGGATTGATTGGTGCACGATGACGAAGCTTTATTTTATTCGACACGGCAAGACAGAATGGAATCAGCAGGGCCGCTACCAAGGGGCCCATGGTGATTCACCGTTGTTGGCGACCAGCTTAAAAGAAATTGATGCCTTGGCCACTTATTTGGCACCAATTCCCTTTGCCCACGCCTATGTTTCCCCGCTTCCCCGTGCGCAGGCCACGGCGCAGCGCTTAGTGGCGGCTTTACCTGAGCCAGTTGCGCTTACGACCGATGAGCGGTTGCGCGAGTTTGATCTCGGGCAGATGGAAGGAATGAAGTTTAGCGAGGTGGAGGCGCGCTGGCCGGCCCAGCAGGAGAATTTTCACCGCCACCCCGATCGTTATGATGCCGCCTTGGTCGGGGGCGAAAGTTTTCCCCAGGTGATTGCCCGGTTTAAAGCGGCGGTGCACGATTACGTGACCCAGTTCCCGCAGCAAAATATCTTGGTCGTCTCCCACGGGGCCGCGTTGAATGCGGGCGTCAATGGGTTGTTAGGCCTTCCCTTGGCCCATCTGAAGGATAAGGGGGGCTTGAGCAATACTTCGACGACGATTTTAGCGACCGCCGATGGGGAGCATTACCAGTTGGTGCAATGGAATGAGACGGGATACTTACACAAGGATCACGTTGATCCAACCGATACGATATAAGTTCCGGGGTGGCTTAGGTCCCTCGGAGAATTGAGAGGTGTAAAGATGACAGAAAAAGTACAAAAGCAAACCGAACAACTCGTTCACCGGTTGGTCGAAGCAATCAATGAGGCACCGGACAAGTTCAATAACTACTACGATTTGGGCTCGTTATTAACGCGGTTGCAAGACTACGAACAAGCCGAAGAACTCTTTATGAAGGCGCTGGGGATTTTTGAACCCAAGGGGGACCAAAAGGCGGTCAACTTGCTGAAGTATGGGCTAGGGAATCTGTATTATTCCGTTGGTCACGTGGACCGGGCGATCAGTTACTACAACCAGATTGAGGATGCCAAGCTCAAGGGCGACGCTTACTTGATGTTAGCCCAAAGCTACATGAAAAAGCAAGCCTACAAGCAGGCCGTCGCCTATGGACTGACGGCCCTGGATTTGCGGCCCACTGATCCAGAAATCGCCCAAGTCCTGGGGGACTCGTGCTTGGCGCTGGGCGAATTTAAGCCGGCTAAGGACTACTATGATCGGATTTTAAAGCGGCACCCGGGGCGGGCCGATACCCAGTTTAATCGGGGCCTGGTTGCCATGGCGTTGGGCGAACCGTACGAATCTTTCCTGACGCAAGCCAAGCAATTGGATCCAGACTACTACGCGAAGAGTGAACAAAAGATTGCCGAAATTGAGCACACTTTGCAGGCGTTGGGCGGTCATGACGAAAAGTAAATCAACACCGGAAGGGTCATTGACGGGGGTGGTAAAGCGAGTCGCCTTCGCCGATGGCTTCTTTCGTATTTTGGAAGTAATGGTGCTGACCACTGACTTACCTTGGCCGCAGCCAATGATTACGGTCACCGGCCCCGTTGGCACGGTCAGCGAGGGCCAGGTTTACCGGTTTGTGGGGTATTTGACCACCAACCGGCGGTACGGCGCCCAAATGGTGGCCCGCTTTAGCGAAACGGTGGCAAATTAAGAAAGGACAACGGGATGGCGTGGGATAAATTACCAGTAGAACACAGTGAGAAGGTGACCACCACTGGGCCGACTTCGCTGATTGGCAAGGTCAAGGTGGTCATTTTTGAGCGGGGCTTATTCCGGATCTTAGCGGTTAAAGTGGAAGAGGCCAATTTTGAATGGGACCAAAGCGAGATTACCGTCAAAGGTCAGTTGGGCGAAGTGGTTGAAGGTGATCGCTACGAATTTGAGGGCCGGGTGGTCGAAGACAAACGCTACGGCTTGCAGTTTGCTTCTTCGGGTGTTCACGTCGTTTTGCCGCAAAATCCGCCCCAGTTAGCGACCTTTGTCAAATACCACGGGGTAACGCTGCACGCTCCCAAGAAGTCGAGTCAGGCGGTCTTTAAGGGCCTAGGGGAGCAGGCAATGAAGCAGGTCACCGATGATCCGCAAGTTTTAAAGACGATCACCGGCTTTGGGATTGGCGATCAGCAGCGGTTGATCGATTTTTTTACCAGCCACGACTTTGGCAATACGACCGGGAAGATCATTGAACAACTGAAGGGATACGGGCTGTCTGAGCGGCTGGTCAACGTGGTGTTTGACCGCTTTGGCACCCAGACGTTGACGCAGTTGACCACTGATCCGTACGCTCTGTTAAAGCTAGAAGATGGTGAGCTGGGCTTTGAGCGGGTCGATGAGTTGGCACGACGTTACTATCAGGTATCCGCGACCGATTCACGCCGCTTGCAAGCCGCCCTGCTGACCAGTGCCCGGCAGTTGACAAACCAAAGCGGGGACAGTTGGGTCGATCAGGAACGCTTGTTAAGTGCGGCCCTGCGCTTGGTTAGTCGCAGCGGGCAAGTCAGCCGCGCGCAAGTCAGTGCGGCCTTTGCCAGCCTGCTGACGGCAGAAAAGTTGGTGGCCGATGGGGAGCATATCTATCCGGCGGCCCTGGATACGGCGGAATGGCAGATTGCCGCTTGTTTGCATGAATTGATTGAAAAATCAACCCTCAAGGCGCCGACGCCCAAGCGCCTGCAGGCCAAATTGGCGGCGGTGGAAGCCGACCAGCCCTACGAATACGATCAGATCCAAAAAGAAGCGATTGAGCTGGCGTTGACCAAACCGGTCATGTTGCTGACCGGAGGGCCGGGGACCGGGAAGACCACGATCGTCAAGGGAATTGTCCAAACCTTTTTAAAGTTGCACCCGAAAGCCCAGCCCAGTGAGGTCTTGTTGGTGGCGCCGACTGGCCGGGCCGCCAAGCAAATCAGTGCGGTGACCGGGATTGAAGCTTCAACGATTCACCGTTTGCTGGGGCTGACGGCGGAAGTGACCGACGAAACACTGGTTAATGAAGTCCATGATGAATTGCCGGGGCAATTATTGATCGTCGATGAAATGTCGATGACCAGTTTGACCTTGTTCGCGGCGCTCTTGCGCGCGGTTGGCCCCAAAACCCGGGTCGTCTTGGTCGGCGACTTTGATCAGCTGCCATCGGTCGGGCCCGGGCAGGTCTTTCGGGACTTGCTGGCGGTCCCAGCCCTACCCCAGATTCGCTTGACCCAGATCCACCGCCAGGCGGCGGATTCGTCGATTATCCCCTTGGCGCGGGCGATTAACGCTGGGGAAGTCACAGCCGAGCTGTTTGCCCCGGCGGATCCCGCCAAGTATCAGCGGCGGCGTTTTTTCCGCGCACCAATCACCGCGGTCCCGGCGATGATTACGGAGGCAGTGAAGCTTTATCACGAGCGCCATGGTTTGTCCTTAATGGAAATTCAAATCCTGGCCCCGATTCATGCGGGACCGGCCGGGACGCAGTATTTAAACACCTACTTGCAAGCGCAGCTGAATCCTGAAGCCACCGATAAACCTCAGGTCACCTTCGGCAACGGCCGGGTTTTTCGGGTTGGCGATAAGGTGATGCAGACGGTCAACGATCCAGATAAGAACGTCTTTAACGGCGACCTCGGGATGATCCAATCAATTGAAGGGACGACCGCGGAACATACCAACCGCCAGAGCAAGGCGGCCTTAAAATTAATCGTCGATTTTGATGGCACGGAAGTTGAGTACACCCGGCCGCAAGACGTGGGGGCCTTGCAGTTGGCCTATTGTATGACGATTCATAAGGCCCAGGGGAGCCAGGCGGCGGTCGTTATCTTGCCGCTGGTGCCGGAATATTTCCCGGCGAGTCCGAACGCCCCGACGATTATGCAGCGCAACTTGCTGTATACGGCGGTGACCCGGGCCGCCCGCGCCCTGATGTTGATTGGTGATCCGCAGGCCTTTGTCTACTGTGCCAATACGCCGCCCAACTACCGGCATACGACCCTGACGGAGCGGGTGGCCGCGGCCTTTGCGGGCGAAGCCAACCCACCAGCGGCGCCAAAAGGGCCGCGTGCGGCGGTACCTGACGTCCCTAGTACGACAGCCAACCTGGCCGCAGCTGCTGATCCGAACCTTTCAACTGGAGCGGATGCCTTGCCGTTTGACCACCAGGCGCCAGAGCCGGTGCCCCCGGCTGGCCCCGCTGAATTAACCCCAGCGTTGGTTGAAGCCCAGACCATCGACCCCATGATCGGGATGGTCGACCTTTCGCCCGCCGATTGCTAGGTCAAGCTTGGTTGCACATTGCGCTTGCAATTAGACCAGGGAATTGTGATAATAATTGGTGAATTGGTGTAATTGTTGATCAGAAGGGTGGAAAAGATGACGGAATTGAAAAATGCGGCGCAAGTGCGTCTGTTTGCTTTAAACTCAAACCGGCCCCTGGCCGAAAAGGTCGCTGAGTTGTTGGGGTTGCCACTGAATGAATGCACGGTCAGCCACTTTGCCGACGGGGAAATCGCGGTGACGATTGACGAAAGTGTGCGGGGCTGTGAAGTCTACGTAATCCAAGCCGTTTCCGATCCGGTGAATACAAACCTGATGGAACTGCTGATCATGGTGGATGCCTTGCGGCGGGCCAGTGCCAAGAAGGTTAACGTCGTGATGCCATACTACGGGTACGCGCGCCAAGACCGCAAGGCCCGCTCCCGTGAACCAATTACGGCCAAGTTGGTAGCCAACCTCTTGGAAATGGACCAAATCGACCGGTTGATCACGATCGACCTGCACGCTCCGCAAGTGCAAGGGTTCTTTGATATTCCGGTCGACCACTTGATGGCGGCGCCGACCTTGATCCAATACTTCTTGGACCAAGGGTTAAGCGAGAACGTCGTGATCGTGGCGCCTGACCATGCGGGGGTTAACTTAGTGCGGCGCTTTGCGGAATTAATCGGTGGGGCCCCAATTGCCATCGTAGACAAGCGGACCGAAGACAACCGGACCGCCGGTGGTGAAGAACACATTCCAGATATGATTATCGGGGACGTGAAGGGGAAAACGGCGATTGTCGTTGATGACATCGTAGATACCGGCCACCGGATGACGGCTTCGGCAGCCCTGTTAAAGAAGTTTGGCGCCAAGGATATCTACGGGGTGGCGACTCACGCCGTGTTGTCAGGGGAGGCCGCGGCCGAACTGCAGACTTCC
Source organism: Limosilactobacillus ingluviei DSM 15946 (assembly GCF_001435775.1). Classification (GTDB taxonomy): domain Bacteria; phylum Bacillota; class Bacilli; order Lactobacillales; family Lactobacillaceae; genus Limosilactobacillus; species Limosilactobacillus ingluviei. Next base: position 29,742 of record NZ_AZFK01000029.1, read on the forward strand.
GATCTGAAGCAAGTGGTGGTAACCGACACGATCAAGTTGCCAGCCGCCAAGCAATTTGACAAGCTGGTGCAATTGTCAGTGGCGCCCCTGATTAAGGGTGCCTTGGTCCGGATTCACAACCATGAATCAATTCATGACCTCTACAAGTTGCCCGCTCACCAAAATGACCAATAATAACTAAACCGCAGTTCAGCAGCTGCACCGGATAATTTGATCTGGTGCAGCTACTTTGGCGTTAAGGGGCCAATTCCGGGGCGGCTTGTGAACCAGTCGAATTATTGGCCCCCGTTAAGCCCGTGGTGACTGCTTTTAATGGTGAAGTTAAAAAAGTTTGTGAAATAAAGTTAAAATTTGCCCTGTTTCGCGTATATATAATTAGGGAGGAAGCTCCCGAGTAAAAGCACCAGGTGCGCTTGAATTCCGCCGTGGATTATGATATTAAGGTAACAACGGGTGGCAAGACCACCATGTACTCTCTGTCAGTGGCGGACCAATAATCATTCAGTTCACGACCAAAAGCCGGGGCAGGGTTTTGCCCCGGCTTTTTTGAAAATTCCGCGCTCGTTCATCATTACCTCATCAAGTCCTGGTAAGCTAGGACGGTGAACGCAGGCGGTTTAACCAGAAAGGATTGCATATGCTGTATTTCTTGAACGATAACTTCCAGGAGAATAAATCGGGGATCGAACACGCCCAGCTAAAGCGTTTAAAATTATTTAAGCACTTTAACCAACCGGCCAAAATTGTGACCCGGCAGTACTCAAATGAATTTGCCCAGGTGATGGCCCACGCTGGCGTGGCGCCCGAAGATTACGTCAACTTATTTGACTACTTCCAAGAAGCCGTCGCCGTGCCCAGCAAAGCAGTGACCTTAGCCGATCTGCACCTCAACCCGAAGTGGCAAAAGAAAGCCGACGGGATCAACTATAACTTCTACCAACACGGCCAACGGGTGATGTACGTCCGCCGGCGCGACAACGCCCAAAAGACGATCATCAACCAACAAATCTTTGACCGCTTCGGCAAGCTGGTCAAGGTTGTCTGGTACGACGTCCGGGGCTTCAAGTCGGTTGAACAGCTTTATGATTGGAACAACCAGATCACGACCGAAAACTACTACACACCGACCGGCCGGCTCGCTTTGAGCAAGTTTCACTTTAAAAACCGCCGCGATCAGGACCTGGTCAGCTACCACCTCAATTTCCGCGGCCAGGACTACCACTTTAACGGGCTCGACGAATTGACCAGCTTCTTTTACGACCAAATTGTCGTCGATCCGGCCATCAACGAAGGCCAAAAGGTCGGGCTGATCGTCGACCGGGTCTTTGAAATTGGTTGGGCGGTCTTGCACATGCGCCGGCGGGTCTTCCGGGTGATGCAGCTGCACAACGACCAGGTTATCAATAATGACGACATTCTACACTCGGCTTTGAACTTTAACTACGACTGGGGGTTAAAGAACGCGGCCGCTTGGGATGGGATCGGTGTGTTGACCCCGCACCAAGAAGCGGACGTGAAGGCCCGGTGGCAAGATTCGAAGGTCTACATGGTGCCTAGTGCGATCGTCCCGGATGAAGTACTCAACGCGCCACGCGTCGACTTTGCCAGCCGCCAGTTGCACCAAGTCGTCGTCGTGGCCCGGTTGTCGCCAGAAAAGCAGCAGGATCACCTTTTGAAGGTGTGGCCGAAAGTCTTGGCGGCGGTACCGGATGCCCAGTTGGACCTCTGGGGGTATGCCAACGACAAGTTTGACGAGACCTTAAAACAAATCGTAGCCGAAGAAGGAATCGAGCAATCAGTCCACTTCCGCGGCTATGCCGAACAGGTGCCGGAAATCGATCAAAAAGCCCAGTTGATGGTCCTGCCGACCCGGGGCGAAGGCTTGGCAATGGCCCTGGTCGAAGCCTTGTCCTACGGGCTGCCGGTGATTGCCAACGATGTTCCGTACGGCCCTAGTGACATCGTGGTCGATGGTCATTCCGGTTACCTGACTGAAAATGGCAACCTCGACCAGCTGGCGGCCAAGATTATTGATCTGCTCAGCGACCAGGCCAAATTAGCCCGCTTTAGTGAAGGGGCTTATGAGGATGCTCACCGGTATTCCGAGGCCAAGATCATGGCGGCATATCAGACAATCATTAATGATTTAGCGGGGTGGCAAGCATGAGATACTTTGTCAATGAATATATTTTTGCGCGTAATTCCAGCGTGGAACACACGGAGTTTAAACGATTAGCCCTCTTTAAGCGGCACGGGGAACCCGCTAAGCTGGCCTTGACGGGCCACGCGCTGAACCTTGCGCAAACCTTAGCGGAATTGGGTTTGACCTATGAACAAGTGGTGACCCTGCATGATTTCTTTGGGGATGCGCAAAACGTCGCGGCCAAAGAACTCCACGTTGAAGACCTCCACTTGCCGGCCGCTTATTTAGTCGGCAGTGGTAACAATTTCCGCGTCGCTAAGGTCGGGAGCCAAGTGATCTGTGAAATTCACTTCTTCGGGGGCACCTTTGGCCAAGTCGAACACGTTGATTGGTACGATCAAACTGGCCAGCTGACGATGATCCAACGCTACGACCTGCGGGGGTTTAAGGCGCTGGAAGAATTTTACGGCACCAAGAATGGGGAAAAGTACTACGTTCGTTACTACCGGCCAGATGGGACGGTGTATTTGGAATCCTACTTGGTTGAATCGACGGCGGGGACGGCCCTGAACTCGCGCCTGGTCTTGCGGGATTACCAAGGGCAGGATTATTACTTTGAGCATGCTGATGAACTGACCGCCTTTTTCTTTGATGAGTTAAACCGGCAGGCCGGCGGGCAGGCGACCTTTATTGCTGACCGGCCCGGGACGGTTGTCCACCCGCTCTTGTTGATGAAGGCCAAGCGGGCCCAACGCTTTTTGTGGTTGGCCACCAACCACGTGGCGAGTGGGCAGGACCCGCTTACCGCTCCGTTCCTAGGGATTTATGCGGAAGCCTTGGCCAAGCAAAACCTTAAGGCGTGGACCGGGATTTTGGTACCCACGGCGGCTCAAACCGCGGCCTTGCGCCAGCGCCTTGGTAAGAAAGCTAAGCTCTACACCTTGCCATCCACCAGTGACCCGGTTGCGCCGGCCATTTCCTTTGACCAACGGCAAAGCGGCTTGGTAATTGCCGTGGGTCGGACCGGCGAAGATAAGGGGACGGCGGCCTTGATTTCGGCCTTTGCGACCGTCCACCAGACCCTGCCGACGGCGCGGTTGAAGATTTATGGCTACGGCGGCGACCATGAAGCCTACCAAGCCCAAATTGAAGCCGCGGGTCTGCAAGGGGTGGTCGAATTAGCCGACTACGTGCAGGATCCGGCGCCCGCCTACGATCAGGCCCAACTACTGGTTGATGCCAGCGATAGTGACAACCGGCCCCTAGCGATGGGCGAAGCGCTGGCGCACGGGTTGCCAGTCTTGAGTTACGATTACCCGTATGGCCCCCGGGAATTAGTCACAGCGGGGGTTAACGGCGAACTGGTGCCAAATGGGGATTTAGCGGCTCTGACCAGCCAGCTGATTGCCTTGCTGCAAGCGCCAGACCGCTTGGCGACGTTGAGTCAAGGGGCCTATGCGCGGGCAGCGGATCCAAAGGCTGAAGCGACCCTGTGGGCAAATTGGCAGGCGGCCCTGGGGATTGACTAACGTTCGGAATTTCTAAAGATTTATTAAGTCGTTTGTGAAAAGACGTCAAAGGCGTCGGGACTTGCTACAATGGTGATAAACTATGAAGCGAGGTGCACGATGGTTAATCTTTATTTTCACACGAATGATCCGTCGAAGCGCAAGGCGGTCAATTGGCTGACGGCGCATGGCATTGAGGTCAAGCAGCGCAATTTAGAAAAGCAACCGTTAACCAAGCGAGAAGTGCGCCAGCTGCTGGCGCTGTCGATTAACGGGACGGATGATTTAATCTCTTTACGGTCGCGGGATACCAAGGCCCTGGAACTGGATAAAAAGGTCGTCACAATTGATGAATTGACGGCGGCGATTCAGGTCGCACCGCGGATTTTGAAGAACCCGGTGATTTTTGACCGGACCAAATTAGTGACCGGCTTTGATAAAGAAAAAATGGGGATCTTTATCCCGCAACCCCAACGGCGCTTAGAGCTGTCGCGCTTATTAGCCAAATTTGCGCCCAGCCCCCAGCCGAAGGGACAGGTAAAGTTTGGCTAGTGGGGACCAAAAACAAGGTCCCTTTTTATTTTGCCGGATGCAGTGAAAGCACTAGAAATGAGAAGGAATTGTACCGATGAAAAAATTTCAAGATCAATATGATTTTACGGTTGATTTGAATCGCCGCTTTGCCAAGCAAAATTTAACGCGGTTAGTGCATACTAATGCGCGTTTTGAAGGGGTTAACACGACCTTGGCCCAAACCCAGACGATCATTGATGGAATGGGCGTAGCCGGGGTTTCTGTCCGGGACATTGATATTATTAAGTTGTTAAAGCAAGGCTGGGAGCTGATTGTCACGAATGATGAACCAGTCTCATTGGAATTGGCTAAGCAAATTAACGCTATTGTAGCGCGTGATGAAGCTCTCTTTCCGGGTGAATTTCGTACGGGACGCGGAAGTGTGACCTTAACTTCGGGAGCTGAATTTGTACCGCCATTGGTGGATCTAGCGGTGGAACAGGCTTTCTTTGAGCAATTATTGAAGGACTCGCAACGGTCGGCAACCGATCAAGCTTTGACTTTAATGTACCATTTGATGCGCAACCAACTTTTTTGGGACGGCAACAAGCGAACGGCGACGTTATTAGCCAATAAATGGATGATTGATCATGGGGCGGGGTTGATCAATGTTCCGCTTGACCGTTGGGGGGAGTGGAATGAATTGATTTCAAGTTTTTACGAAAGTGGAGATGTGACAACCATTAAAGAATGGACCTACCAGTACGGTATCCAAGGGATTGAGCTGATGAGAACCACAAGATAAAAAGTCTTAAAACTTCAAAAGCGCTAGCAATCACGTTACTGAAAACGTTGATTGCTAGCGCTTTTTGTTGTTGCTACTTGCTAAGCTTTAGCCGAAAAGATAGTTTCTTCTCAGCCGCTTTAGTTCGATTTAGTTTGATGGTGCGGGATTTGCCAGAAGGGGTACGCGATGGTGTCGAGGGTCAAATCGACAAAGCGGTTGCCCATTTCTTCCCCATCCATTTGGCCAAATTCCAAAGACGTCGTGGAATACCGCAGTTGGCGGCCCGGATAGCGGGTCGCAAAGCGGGATTGGGCCAGTTTGCCCCGGGCAAAGCACCACAGTTGGATGAAGGTGATCAGCCAATTTTGCCGTTCGGCGACCAATAATTCCAAGCCGGGCTTGGTTAGACTGGCTTCAGGCGCAATTTGAAAGCCTCCGCCGATGAAAGGATGATTGGAGGCGATCACGATGTAAGCCTTGCGGAAAAAGTCGCGGTGTTTCCCGTTTTCCACCATTAATTCAAAGGGCGCTTGGTCGTACAAGGCGCCCAAAGCATTGGCCACGTAGGAAAGGTGACCCAGGTGGAATTTATTCATCTTCTTTTTGCGCTTCGAGCTATTGGTCCGACTGACGATTGCAGCGTCAAAACCGATCCCGACGTTATTTAAGAAGTAGCCCTCTTCGTTTTTAATTCCTTCAACGTAGTGGCCCACACAAATCATGTGCGGACTGGTGGCCGCCAGGATTTGGTCCAGGGCTGCCACGGGGTCCATGGCAATCCCAAAGCCTCGGGCAAAGTCGTTTCCGGTGCCACACGCGATGTAGGCCAACGGGAGGGGGTGGGCGTGATTAGCGGGACATTGCATCAAGCCATTGATCACTTCATGCAAGATCCCATCGCCACCAACAACCAGCACGATTTCCTCAGTCTGACCGGCAAGCCGCTCGGCCAATTTGCGGCTAAGGTAGATGGCATGGCCGGGCTCTTTGCTAATGTAGGGGGTGTAGGCAACGCCCCGTTGGTTCAGGGCGGTTTGCACTTTTTCCCAGGCACTGGCAGCATTGCCGCTGCCGGCCACTTCATTGATAATTACTGAAAAATGCATACCACAATTTTCCTCCGTTTCCAGGAAAAAAGGGACTGGGGTCTTTGCCCCAGCCCCGCTTTTCTGGATCCGTTTAGAACGTCGTGAGCTTGAAGGCCGGACTTTGCTTCTCGTATTCCAGCGCCTTGTCGTTCAGCAGTTCAATGTATTCAATGTTGTATTCCGTGTTGGCTTCCACCAGTTGGCGAGCTGCCGCTTCGGATTCGGCTTCAACGTAGATTGATTGCGTGTTTTCCCGCCGGGGAGTCATCGTCTTGTCAGGTTGGAAGTAGATCTTAAAAGTCATTCTTAACGCTCCTCTTCTCGTGGCCAAGATATTTAGGGCCGCGCTAATTTTAATTTTGTCAAATACTAATCTATTCTAGCACACTTCACCGTTAAAGTCGTCCCCAATCCGCCCAAAGCGTGGTATCATAAAGAAAAAGCAAGAAATGGGGTGGCGGGGATGCAATTAATTTTGACCGTGCTGATTGCCTTTTTAGTGGTGGCGGGTTTGTATCAGGTGATTCACCGGCTGTTAGTCAAGCGTGCCACGTTGATGGTGCAACGACAAGCGGCCGCAAGTACCGATGCGGTGGTCCTGCCGATTCTGCGAAATTTAGTTGGCCAACACGCCCCGACAACGTCGCAATTAGTGGCCGACGTGTGGGGCAAAGGGGTCTTAGTTTTTGAATACATTGTGGACTTAACCCAACTGACATCGGCGCAGCAAGCGAGCTTAACCCAAGCTACCGTGACTGCGCACATACAAGCGCACGATCGAATGTATCAAGTGACTGACTGGTGGACCTATGAAAAAAATCTCCATATTGAAGTTGCCCAGTTGTCCAATGAAGCAACCCGGGAATACGTCCATGATTTGAAAAAGTTAGAACAATAAGGTCGGCCGAGCTGAAATGCTCGCCTTTTTCTGTGCCCTTCAGTAAAATAAGGTTACGAATGGGGGAAGAGCAATGGAAATAACCAGGAACGATTTTAAGCAACTGTACCAAACCCTGCGGGCGGAATTGGGGCCCCAAGGCTGGTGGCCGGCTGATAATGACGTCGAGATGTTGTGTGGGATGATTCTGGTCCAAAATACCAATTGGCAAAACGTGGATCAATCCCTAGCGAACTTGCGCCAAGCGACGAATTTTGATTTAGCAACGCTTTTAGGGTTGCCGGAAGCAGAATTGCAGGCTTTGATCCGGCCAAGTGGTTTTTACCGCAATAAGGCCCGCGCAATCCGGAATGTTTTGACGATGTATCACGACGAGTATCCCGCGCTGCGGACTTGGGCGACGTCGGCCTTACGTAAGCACCTATTGGCGATTAAAGGGGTCGGCTTTGAGACGGCGGATGTGATGCTGGTCTATTTGTTTGACCGGGCAGTGATGGTAGCTGATAATTACGCGCGGCGGGTGGTCGCTGCCCGCTGGGGGCTGACTATGACTTACCAGTCCTTATGGGCGGCCGCCATGGCGGATTTTCCGTTGACGGCCGCTGAAGCCAAGGAATTCCACGCCCTGTTGGATGAAGCGGGGAAACGGCTGCCCCGGCGGTGAAAATTAGTAAAAGAAAAAAGTAATAAATCGCCTTTTTTCGCGTATATATAAGTGAGGGGGAATTTCCACTCAAATGTGAAAAAGGGGGGATTACGATGGGAAAGCCACGTCGTAAACGTCGCTATACGGCCGCGGAAAAGGCGGCCGCTCTACAAAAATTTGAGCAAGCCACGCTCAGTAATGATTACTTATTTTTTCGAGTGATGCAGCAGAAGGCCGCTTTATTGCCAACTTTGCAGCGAGTCTTGCCAGAACTAGGGATTGTCAAAATTTGCCAGGTCGTTGCTCAGCGGCACTTAAAAGCAACTTGGCAAAGTAAGGAATTTATTTTTGCTGAGGATCAAGCGGGCAACCAATTCAACGTTGAGATGCAAGTAGCTAATGAGCATAATTTAATTCAGCGCTCCTTGGCCTATTTTGCTGGGATGGTCAATAATCAATTGGATCAGGGGGTTAAATACCGAGATTTAAAGCCGATTTATGTGATTTTCTTTACGCGCTTTGATCCACTGGGCTATCAACACCAGTTCGAACGATGCAGGATTATGGCGGGAGAGCATCAGCCGGACCGTCTTTTAAATTTTATTTATCTTGACGTTACGGCCCCAACTGCTCAGGTGAATCCGGCCTTACAGCGCTTATGCGAGTTTATCGAAACGGGGAAAGTTGCTCCCAATGACCCGTTTATTTTAAAATTAGAATAGATGCAAGCCAAAGCTAAAATGAATAGTGAATGGAGGGACGAGGCGATGAAAATTAACTTACAGGAACAAGATATTGAGTACCGAATTGAAAAGGGAATTGCACAAGGTATCGAGCAGGGAGTTATGCAAGGAACTAATGAGACGACATTAAAGATGATTCGGGCGATGAAAGATGATGGTCTGGCTAAAGCCCCAATTGTCCGCTTAGTAGCCCAATCTCGTCAAATTTCAGAAGCTGAGGCCCAACGCTACTATACAAATGGCGATTGCGGGCTAGGTAAGGAAGATTGATGTGATAAGCCCCGCCTTCTTTTAGCTGATTGGCTGAAGAGGGCGGGGCTTTTATGGTTGAGATGGATAACTTTGAAACCGTTCTCGAAAAAGCGTATACTTAAATAAATTATTTATTGCATTATCAGTAACTTGAGGGAGAATCGGTAATGGAAAAAAGCGCACCGTTAAAAATTGCTGTGGCCGGCACGGGTTATGTAGGATTATCACTGGCCGTTTTATTAGCGCAACACCACCAAGTAACGGCGGTCGACATTATTGCCAAAAAAGTAGCGCAAATCAACCGCCGGCAATCCCCGCTCCAAGATGAATACTTAGAGCGTTACCTACGGGAGAAGCCGCTTCAGTTGACGGCGACGTTGGACGCTGCAGCGGCCTATCAGGATGCAGATTATGTCATTATTGCCACCCCGACGAATTATGATCCCCAGCAGAATTACTTTGACACCGGCGCAGTCACCAGCGTGATCGAACAAGTCTTGGCTGTTAATGCCACGGCCTGGCTGGTGATTAAGTCGACGGTCCCCGTTGGCTTTACCGCGGAAATGCGCGAACGCTACCACACTAACCGGATTTTGTTTAGCCCGGAGTTCTTACGGGAGTCCAAAGCCTTATACGATAATTTATACCCGAGCCGGATTATTGTTTCAGCCGCTCCAGCTAATGAAGATGAGCAAGCCGCTGCGCAACATTTTGCCGCCTTGTTGCAAGAAGGGGCACTAGCGCCGGACGTGCCAACCTTATTGATGCCACCGACCGAGGCCGAAGCTGTCAAGTTATTCGCCAATACGTACCTTGCCTTGCGGGTGGCTTACTTTAATGAATTGGATACCTATGCGACTACGCGGCATTTAGCGGCGCAAAAGATTATTGAAGGAGTGGGGCTGGATCCGCGGATCGGCAGCCATTACAACAATCCTTCTTTTGGCTACGGGGGTTATTGCTTGCCAAAGGACACGAAGCAATTGTTGGCTAATTACGATCAGGTTCCAGAAGAAATGATTTCCGCGATTGTGGCGGCGAATCGGACCCGGAAGGACTTCATTGCCGATCAGATTCTCCAGCGGGTTGGTTACTATGACTATTCGGCTAGTGTGCAGTATGATCAGGCCCACGAAAAGCCGGTCACGATTGGTATTTATCGGCTCACGATGAAGACGGATTCGGATAATTTCCGCGAGTCTGCCATCCAAGGAGTGATGAAACGCCTAAAGGCTAAGGGGGTGCGCTTGGTAATCTACGAACCAACCTTGCCAAGTAAGACCACCTTCTTTGGCAGTCCAGTGGAAAATGATTTAGCTAAGTTTAAGGCGCAGAGTGCTTTGATTGTTGCTAATCGGTATCATGAAGAATTAGCAGACGTGGCAGATAAGGTCTATACCCGGGATTTATTCCACCAAAATTAAGCTTTGACCAGTTTGAGGCATTAAGTTGATAATTACGAAAAAAGTGGGATCGGTTAACTGGATGCCAGTTTTAATTAACGAAACTGGGATTCATTCGGCTCGCTAATTTCATTATACAAGAACATAAACATTTTATTATCAAAAGATAGTTAAAGGCGGGCTCCGACGTTACTTTCTGAAATTAACTCTTTAAATTGGCGAAGAAAACTGCTATAATGGAAAGCATTAGAAAGTGTTCAAAAACGGGCAAAAAAGAAAGGCGGATCACCAATCGTTGGTGGTTCGCCTTTTTCTTGTGTTGATTTGTTAAAATAGGTTAGGCTTCAGCGGCTGCTTGGACCAGGGCGTTCTTGGCATCGGCAATCCCGTTTTCGTCCATGTAAGTCAAGATTTGGTTGATCGTGATGTAAGGGACGTCCAAACGGTCAGCGACCTTAAACAGGTCGTCGCGCCGCGCCATCGTACCGTCTTCCTTCAGGACTTCAATGATGACGGCAACCGGTTGAGCGCCCGCCAGGTAGGCCAGGTCAACGGAAGCTTCGGTGTGCCCAATCCGTTGGCGCAGCCCGCCGTCTTGCGCGTAGAGGGGTTGGATGTGGCCGGGGTGGTTAAAGTCGCTGGCCGTGGCCGTTGGCTTGGCGATTTGGCGAATCGTGGCTGCCCGATCAAAAGCAGAAACCCCGGTCGTCACGCCAGTGGCTTCAAACGTCCCGTCGCAAGTGGTCATGAAAGGCGTATCGTGCGGGTCTGTACTGTTTTCGACCATCTTCGTGAAGCCTAATGCGTGAGCCCGTTCCATTGTCAACGGTACGCACATTAAACCGTTGGCTTCCTTTAACATTTGGTAGACCGTTTCGGGGCTGATCCGATCAGCCAGGGCGACCAGGTCCCCTTCATTTTCACGATCTTCATTGTCCGATAAAATGATGAACCCACCGTTTTGCAAGGTCGTCAGGGCTTCTTCAACGGTGTTAAATTCATTTGCCATTTTGATAAATCCTCTCTCTCTATCGCTATCTCTGGTGAAAAGCCGAACCAAAACTTGATTCGTGACTTTATTATACGTAAAAATCGGATGATGTAAACATAAAGCGACGAAAAGTTCGCGATTGACGAGCGATTTGTAATTTTGTTTTGTGAAAATTCGGCTAGAGTAAAGTGAAACCGCCGTCAAACTTTGCACATCATTGTTCGGGTGGGCTGGGGTTGACGGGCAAAAACTTCGTCCCACTCGAAACGTTCGGAACCAAAAACCACCGGCTACTACCGGTGGCTAAAGCTTAATCAGCGCGATAAACTTCTTGGCCCGCTAGCCAAGTTGCTTGGACGCGGATGTCTTTGATTGCTTCGTGCGGGACGGTAAAGATGTCATCGCTTAGGATCACAAAGTCGGCTGCTTTGCCAACGCTCAGGCTACCGTTATGGGTAAACTGGCCCAGTTGGGCGGCCCACTTAGTATAGCCAAGGACTGCTTCGGGAACCGAAATGGCTTGGTCAGCATTCACCACCTGCCCATTCGCCGCCCGCCGGGTTACGGCTGCGTAAATACTGTAGAAGGGGCTGTCTGGCTCGTACCATGGGGTGCACGGGGCATCAGAACTGAGTGCTGTCAAGGCCTTAGTGTGCAGCATTGCCTTGAGGCGGTAGGCCAAGCGGAACTGCTGCGTGTTTAAATAGGTCCGGTAGGATTCGTCTTCGGCAAAGAAGAAGATCGGTTGGGTGGCCAGGCCGTACGTCATTTGGGCCTGATCAATTTGGGCCAGCATGGTGTCACTCAAAAGCGAAGCGTGCTCAATGCGAACAGACGGGGTTCCGCTCAGCCACGGGGTGAGGTCTTTGGTGGTATCAATGACCAATTGAATTGCCGCATCCCCCATGGCGTGAATCGCTATTTGCAAGTGATGATCTTTAGCGTAGGCGACGGCTTGGGCTAATTTTTCGCGGTCCGTCAGTAGCACGCCCCGTTTGCCAGAGGGGTAGGGCGCTTGATTATCAGCCGTTTCGCCCGAAATCGAGCCGTCCATGAAGACTTTGATCCCGGCAATGCGCAACTGGTCGTCGGCCCCAGCCGCCAGGTCTTCACCGTTGAGCTCATCATAGACGTAATACAGTGAGGCCCGCGGTTGGAAGCCCGCCGCCTTGGCATCACGATACAGCTGGAGGGAATCGTAAGGGTGCAAGCGGCCCATCATTTCACCGATGGCCACGATCCCGTTTTGTAAGTAGTGCTGGGAAGATTGGGTCAGGTTGGCAACGTCGGTCTGGTAGCTTTGGGCGGACTTGGCGCGAATCAACAGTTGCGTGGCCGCCACTTCGCGCATAAAACCGGTTGGCCGTCCGTCTGCAAAGCGTTCAATCTTGCCACCGACCGGATCGGGGGTCCTGGCATCAATGCCGGCGAGGGCTAAGGCTTTGGAATTTCCGACGGAGGAGTGACAATCCGAGCGATACAAAAAGATCGGTTGGGTGGTGGAGACTTGATCCAGGTCGTCCACGGTCGGAGCCCGGTGTTCAACCAATTTGGTTTCGTCAAAGCCCCAGCCTTCGATCCAAACGTCCGGTCCCTGGCCATAGGCGGGCGAGGCTTTTAGAGCGGCGATCAGTTCAGCAATGCTGTTAACGTGGGGTGGGGTACAAGCCACCCCGTGCAAAGCGTCGGCAATGTACTTGGGATGGGTGTGGCAGTCGATCAAGCCGGGCAAGACCGTTTGGCCCTGCAAGTCATTTGCCGCCGGATCAGTGACGTCTGCTTGGTCACCAATCCAGCTGACCTTTCCATGGTCAATCGTCATGGCCGACGCGAAGCTGGTCGCATCGGTACCGAGGAAAATTTTGGCGTTGGTGAATGTTGTTGGCATAAAAAATAAAACCTCCCTTTTTGTGTTTGATTATATACTTAATATTAATGGTACCGCTACCATTATTTTATGAAAGATGCTGAAAATTTAATTGGCCGCACTTTTTGTAGCTTCAAGCTTTGTGGACGGTGATCGCCGACGTTGAAATCCTAGCTTAAAGTCATTAAAATAATCATGTAAACGCTATCATTCAGATGCCGCCGGGGCAAGTGATTTGTCAGGGGGCAGGTTTAAAGGAGGTCTTTTTCATGGTTGAACGCGAAAACGCCAATGTGTTGTGGTTTGACGAATTGCGGCGGGCGGACGTCGATTTGGTCGGTGGGAAGTCATCTTCCTTAGGGGAAATGACGTCGGTCATGGACGTCCCGGTACCGTTTGGGTTTGCGACTACGGCCGCAGCTTACCGGCGCTTCATGCAAGAAACCGGGATCAATGATCAAGTCAACGCCTTGTTAGCGGCTTTGACGGATTATGAAGACTCGGATGCCTTGCATACGACTTGTAGCCAGATTCGCCAAATTATTGTCGATGCGACCATGCCCGCTGACTTGGCGGCGGAAATCGAAGCGGCTTATGAACAGCTCGGGCAACGAATGGGGGAAACGGATCCCTTTGTCGCGATTCGCTCCAGTGCCACCGCTGAAGACTTACCCGATGCTTCCTTTGCCGGCCAACAAGAATCTTATCTGAATATCAAAGGGGCCCAGGATGTCGTCAAGAAGGTCCAAGAATGTTACGCCTCGCTCTTTACCGACCGGGCGACCTATTACCGGCAAAAGCAAGGGTACCCGCACGAAAAAGTGGCCCTGTCAGCAGCTGTGCAAATGATGGTCTTCTCCAAAGCGGCCGGGATTATGTTCTCCGTGGACGTCACCAACGGGGATGATTCCAAGATTGTGATTGACGGGATCTATGGCCTGGGTGAATATATTGTGTTGGGGAAGGTAACCCCAGACCACTTTGTTGTCGACAAGGCCAGCTTAAAAATTGTCGAGCGGGACCTGACCACCAAGTCGGTGCGGTTGATCCGCAAGCCGGGCAGTGGGGTAAAAGAAGAGCCGGTCCCAGCGGAATTACAAGCTCAGCCGGTCTTAACGGATGCGCAAGTCGAAGAACTAGCGGGCTACGTCAAGCAAGTCGAAGCCCACTATGGCTGCTACATGGACATGGAATTTGCCCTGGATGAGCGGACGGATAAGCTCTGGATCGTCCAAGCCCGGCCGGAAACGGTCTGGTCCCAAAAGAACAAGCAAGCTGGTAGTAAAAAGGAGGCAACGACGATGGCAACAACGGATGCAAAGGTCTTGGTCAAGGGCTTGCCTGCCAGCCCAGGGTTAGCGGCCGGAGTCGCCCACGTGATCGAAAATCCTGAAGATATTGATACCTTCAAGGAAGGCGAAGTCTTAGTGACCTTGATGACTTCCCCGGACTGGGTACCCGCGATGAAGAAGGCTAAGGCAATTGTGACCAACAACGGGGGGATGACCTGTCACGCCGCCATTGTCTCCCGGGAAATGCAGATCCCATGCATTGTCGGAACCAAGAGTAAGGGCCAAGCCGTGACGGAAGCGGTTAAGACCGGTGAGGTGATTACCGTCGACGCCAAAAGCGGGATCGTTTACCAGGGGGATATTACGGCTAGCTTGCAACCAGCTACCCCAACGGCCAGTGCGGGGGCAGCTGTTGCGGCTGAATACTTCCCGCCTACGGCAACTCACGTAATGATGAACCTGGGGGACCCGGATTTAATCGATAAGTATGCCGACCTGCCGGCCGATGGGATTGGCCTGATGCGTGAAGAATTCCTGTGGACGACTTACATTCACGCCCACCCGCTATATTTGATTGAAAAGGGAGAACCAGACAAGGTCGTCAACATGCTGGCGGACGGGATTGCCAAGGTCGCCCGGACAATTGCGCCGCGGCCGATGGTCCTGCGGCTGTCTGATTTCAAGTCCAGTGAATACTGCAATTTGGAAGGCGGGGAAAAGTATGAACCGCAAGAGCCAGCCGACTTGCTGGGCTGGCGGGGTGCTTCGCGTTACTATGACCCGAAGTACATCGAAGCCTTCAAGTTGGAACTGGGGGCTGTGAAGAAGGTTCGCAATGAATTCGGCCTGAAGAACCTGAACGTCATGATTCCATTTGTTCGGACGGTTGACGAAGCCAAGAAAGTCACTGACATCATGGCGGTGGAAGGTTTGCAACGGGGGGCTGATTTCAAGGTCTACATGATGGCCGAAATTCCATCCAACATCATTTTGGCGGACCAATTCAACCAATACATTGACGGGTACTCAATTGGCTCCAATGACTTATCGATGTTGATCTTGGGCTGTGACCGGAATAATGATACAGTCGCCCACCTCTTTGACGAACGGAACTTAGCCGTGAAGCGGGCCATTCGCCATTTGATCAAGACGGCGCACAAGGACGGCAAGACCGTGTCGATTTGTGGGCAGGCGCCATCCGAATACCCAGAATTTACCGAATTCTTGATCCAAAGCGGGATCGACTACGTTTCGGTTAACCCGGACATGGTCAAGTTGACCAAGCGCAACGTTGCCCACTTTGAACAACGAATTCTGCTCGACCAAGCTACTGGGCGGGGGCGGCAAGATCCAACCAATTATGCTTGGGAATAGTTGACCGATCACTAACTTCAACTGAACCCCTCAGCCAGCGATGAAAAATTACAACACGAAAAACCGTTAGAATTACGTTGCGCAACGTTGATTTCTAACGGTTTTTTTACGCGTGCTAATATTGCGCTGCTAAGTTAGCTTAGTCCTTACCAGCTCGCTTTTTTGACGCCAGGTAATTGGCCGGCATGGGCCAACCGGCGAAAATTTAAGCGCGAAAGGCCAAACGCGCGGAGGTAGCCACGGGAGCGCCCATCGAGGTGATCCCGGTGGCGTAAACGCGTTGGAGAGGCATTGCGCGGCAGCTTGGCCAGGCCAGCATAATCGCCAGCGGCTTTAAGAGCGGCTCGCTTTACTGCATATTTCGCCACCGTGGCTTCCTTACGTTTAGCTGTTTCAATTTTTCCTTTTCGCGCCATTATTTCCCTCCTGCTTTTTTCCGCCGTTTATATTCATGAATAACTTTAAGGGCCCGTTTTCGAGTTTTGATATTGGGGCTTTTCAGCATGCGATAGGCAGTTGAAAGATCCATATTGTCCCTCCTTGAGAGTAGTTAAGGTTAATAGTAATAATTACCATTAAATATTTTAGCGAAGTTAGCTTCTTTTGTAAATAGTAACTTTTACTATTTACAAACAAACTCTTTGCATGTGTTGATCACCAGAAGCGAAGCAAGGCTTGATTTTCAAGTAAATGTTAGAACTAATAACAAAAATTTCTTGCTAGTTACAAGTCAACTCGCATGAGGGAAACTGAAAAGCTCCCTAGCAACACTTGTTATCAGTGTTGCTAGGGAGCTTGGCGCTCATTGACTAATGAAATGCGTTGGGTAAGTTCAGGTGCTTACTTTTTCTTGGTGTTAACGATAGGCTTGTTGTCTAAATCCGTCCGGACCACGAGGACGTCACAAATGGCCGTCCGCGTTACAAATTCAGTAACTGAACCAATCAAGATCCGTTCCACCGCGTTTAACCCTGTGGCCCCGATCATAATCAGGTCCGCGTGGGATTGTTGTGGGACTTCCTTGGCGATCAAGGTCTTTGGTGCCCCATATTCGATCGTGTAGGAAACGTTGTCGACGCCTTGTTGCTTAGCGTAGTCGATGTATTGTTCCAAGGTCTTCTTTGCCGTCTTGGTAACTTGTTCGACCATGGAGCTGTCAAAACTGGAAATATTTTGGAAAGCCCGGGTATCAACAACGTGCAGCAATTGTAATTCCGTATCCTTCCCATTCCGCTTCGCAACAGCGACCGCTTTCTTAAAGGCTAATTCGGCTTCCTTTGAGCCATCAACTGGAACCAAAATGTGGTGGTATTGTTGAACAGCCATAAGACTACCCCCTTATTCTCTTTGTTACCTATATTTTATACCTTATACAGGAATTCGTAAAGAAAACTAAGGTTTTAAGAGCAAAGAACTGACTGAAATCGCCATCAATAATTCGACGATACAGCCTAAGATCAAGGTCGCAAAAATCAAGGGCAAGTTCAGACTGATGGTCGCCGCTCCAGCTAACAGGGTCATGGCCGCCATGATCACCAGCCAGAGCTGGCTGATCGTTTTAACGCTGGCCGGGTGTTTCATAGGCAGCCCGAAGTACATCTTGGTGCGGTGGGTGGCAAAGTAGCTGGCTTCGATCAAAAAGATCAGGGCACAGGCCCCCAGTAAAAGGCGAATCACAAAAAATTCCTCCTAAATTAATGCTGTTTTTATCGTACGGGTCAACTGCGCGCTGGTCAAGCGAAAATAAAAAAGCAACGTAAGTTACGTTGCTCCTGGAATTAATGGTATGTACAAGCTCCGTTCGTGCCGTTGGTTGTCCGACAGTGTTGACCTGTGTGTAAGACAGGTGGGGTACGGTTGCCTAGTGTTCAGCTACCAAGTGAAAAGGCATGCCGGCAACCAGGTTAACACTAACCCCAAGGTAATAAGACTGTAAGGCAAACCTGCGAAATGGACAATGCGTACACAACAGAACTTCTGTCATTATGATAGCACACCTGAGGCCATCAGGCAATCTTTGCAAGGGTTTTCATTGGCGACCGCGTTGGGCTTGCAAGAGCCGTTGGTATTGTTTGGCGTAAGCCGTCTCAAAGGTCCCATTTTGCTTGGGTTGGTAGTAGCGGTCGTTTTGCAACCGGTCGGGCAGGTACTGCTGGCGGACCCAGTCCTCGGGAAAGTCGTGCGGATAACGGTAGGTCACCCCATGACCGAGTTTTTTGGCGCCAGCGTAGTGGGCGTCTTTGAGGTGGGCCGGAATTTCGCCGGTGTTCCCCTTTGCCAAGCGCGCCAGGGCACTGTCAATGGCGGCAATTGCTGAGTTGGACTTGGGGGAAAGGCAAAGCTCGATCACGGCGTTGGCCAGCGGGATCCGGGCCTCGGGGAAGCCGAGCTGTTGGGCGGCTTGGACAGCTGCCACGGCCCGTTCACAGGCCGGCGGGTTGGCCAGACCGATGTCTTCATAAGCAATCACCATTAAGCGCCGGGCGATGATGGGCAAATCGCCCATTTCCACCAGCCGGGCCAAGTAGTGTAAAGCCGCATCGGTATCACTGCCGCGGATCGACTTTTGAAAGGCCGAGATCACGTCGTAGTGAGCATCACCATCTTTATCACCGGCAATCCGGCGTTGCTGGATGCTTTCGGCAATGATCTGGCTGGTTAAGTGGATCACCCCATCATCCCCCGGGGCGGTCGAGCGGGCCGCCAATTCCAAGCCATTCAAGGCGCTGCGCAGGTCACCATTGGCCGTTAGAATCAACTGTTGCTTAGCGTCTTCGTCTAACTCCAATGGTAACTTTCCTAGCCCCCGCTCGGGATCACTGACCGCCCGGTCGATGGCGGCGGTCATATCATCAATGGTCAGCGGGTGGACCTCAAAGATCTGGGTCCGCGAGCGGATGGCCGGGTTAATGGTAATGTAGGGGTTTTCCGTGGTGGCCCCGATTAAGATGATCCGGCCGTTTTCCAAGTGGGGTAATAAAAAGTCCTGCTTGGCCTTGTCCAACCGGTGGATTTCGTCGAGCAACAAGATAACCGTCCCCGACATTTTGGCTTCTTCGGCCACTACTTGGAGGTCTTTTTTGGTATCCGTGGCTGCATTGAGGGTACGCAAGGCGTACTTGGTCGAGCCGGCAATTGCACTGGCAATGCTGGTCTTACCAGTCCCCGGGGGTCCATAGAGAATCATCGACGACAGCATTTTGGCTTCGACCATCCGCCAAATGATTTTGCCGGGGCCGATCAAATGTTGCTGGCCGACCACTTCCTCCAAGCTACGGGGGCGCATTTTAAACGCGAGGGGTTGCAAGACTATCCTTCCTTTCCAAAGTGAAATAACCGCTGCCACCACGGTTGGTTCGCCGGGACCGGGGTGGCTGGCGTGGGCGTGAAGCGTTGGGCAATATCGACGACGGGTTCATTAATCGCGGTTTTAGCGGCAATTACAATCGCTAAACTAGCTGCCGTCGTCGTAAATTCCGGCCCGGTCTTAATTGTAAAATTGATTTGGTGCTGAGCCGCCAGGCGGAGGTACGGTCGCAAGACTTCGTCGGGTAAGTTGCCATTGAAAAAGACGACCCGTTCAGCGCTAGCGGTAATGACTCGTTCAAAGACGCTGGCCCAGTCGTCGGTCAGTTGGGCCACACTGATCGTCAGCCAGACCCGTTCGCGAAAAGTCCCCAAGTAGTGGTGTTGCTCGGCCGCCTTTAAGGTTGGCGTGCCACTTAGGCCGTGCTCAAGGTGCTGTTCTAAGGCCGATTGGTGTTCGCTCATGTTCCCATCCTTTCTGGTGCAGCGTAGTCGTACTTATTATTGTAGCATTTTCCTACGCTTATTAAGATAATAGATTCCTGCTAACTTGATATATAATGGTATCAGCTGACACCATATCAAATCATGGCTTAGGCAACCCTTGTTCGCAACCTACTTTGATCAACCCATCCACGCTTAAAGCGAGCGTCCATCGTCGAGTGACGACTTTCTCCGGGACAACTTTACGATCAGTCCGGCAGTTGAACTTCTTTCGGAATCTTTTGGAAATGGTCGACCCTAAAATTGCAAGGACCATTTGACTGGACATAATCCGATGCCCGCTATCCCGTCCGCAAACGCATTCGGGACTACTTTTTTGATGATTTGTAAGGCGC
This sequence comes from Limosilactobacillus ingluviei DSM 15946, assembly GCF_001435775.1. GTDB lineage: Bacteria > Bacillota > Bacilli > Lactobacillales > Lactobacillaceae > Limosilactobacillus > Limosilactobacillus ingluviei. Next base: position 49,392 of record NZ_AZFK01000029.1, read on the forward strand.
CGTTTACGTCGGCGTTGATTTGCTGGCCAGTATCAGCCCTGTAGAGACCGCGCTTCAAGCGCCGTTTGGCTGGGCTTAACCCCTTGCGTTTCCGCGCTTGATCCCCATTCGCGCGAATCGGCTCTTCCCGGTCTAAGAAGGACGTTTGGCTGGTGTAGGCCTCGCTATGCTGGATCACCACGATCCCGGCCAGATTAGCCTTGTACTTGATCAGATTGATCATAACTTGATGGGGAATCCCAATGAAATTTTGATTGTTTTGTTTGTTCATTCGGGAACGTTGCTTTTGTCCTTTATTTTTCCCGATGATGATCGTGTTTAACCCATGGCTTAGCGCAAAATCAACAATCCGCTTACTTGCTTCATGGGCAAACCGGCTCATCTTTTGGTTCCGATAAAAGTCAAGGCGAGCTAAACGATGACTGACCCGGCTTTGGCCTAATCGAGCATAGAGACTGGTCAACCGGGCGCGTTGCTTGTTATAGAACTGGTTAACTGACTTGACGGGTTTACCGTTGATAATCACCGGCGTAATTCCCGGTACGTTAGTTGCCAAGGTAAAGGCGTTGTTCACTCCCGGATCAATTCCTAAATAGCGACCGTTATCTGGCTTATATTGGGTAACTCGGTTGGTTTTGTAGACGACTTCGACAATAAAACGGCGGTTCTGTGGAACGATTCGAACTTCTTGGATCGCCGTCGTCTCTGGGTGGGCCAGTTTGACTTTGAATTTGTCCATGCAAGGAATCTCAACGTAGCCATTCTTGCGTAACTTAGCCGTTTGGTTGTCGACAATAATCGTACTCAATCCTCCCTTGGTTCGATATCTTGGTAACTTCGGTCGTCCCGTGAACTTGCCGGGATTCTTAGCGTAGGCCTTACGTGCCTTATTCCAGGAATCCATACTGCGAGCGACCAACTTGAGCTGTTGTTGAACCAAGTGGACGTTGCTCATCGAGCCATAGATCATACTGTCCTTTTGTCGTTTGGATTTTTTCAACGATGCGTCCAGCTTTTGATACGACAGCCACTCGCCTTTGAATAGGGCTTGCCGCGCGCGATAGAGCCCTTGGTTATAGACATTATTAGCTAAGTGGCTGAAGTGATCTAACACCGCATACTTAGGGTGGGAAGGACAAATGACATGGCGTTCCGTCAAGTACTCATACTGCTGTTCCGTTTGGTTTTGCCGCAGTCGCTGATAACGTCGCAACTTATTACGATACGTACGTTGCCCCATACTCAATCCTCCTCGTTGTAATTATATCAAAAATACATTCCCTAAACCAAACAAAAAGGGAATGGGTTTGTGAAAATGATTAAAATCATAGCAACTGGCACCGAAAGGCATTAAGTTTATCAAAAATTATGACTATAATTAACCGCTTAAAACTAAATCAACGCCCCGCACAATGACCGGCGGGGCGTTGATTTAGTAAAGGGTTGCCTAATGCTTGACGATAAAGTTCAATAATTGGGCCATCACGGCTGGATTTTCGCTCGGGACCCCATGCTGAATAATGTCAGCGCTTGTTTGGTGCAAGGCATTATGAGTCAAAGGATATTGATCATCATTGATCGCGATTTCGCGGACGTTATCCGCCGTTGGTTCAAAGTGGAATTGCAGACCGATCACATTCTCGTTTAAGAGGAAGCCTTGGTTAACCACCAGGTCACTGCTAAACAATAATTCCGCGCCGGTCGGCACTTCAAACATTTCTTCGTGCCAGTGCAGGGCGGTTAATTGGGATGGTAGCCCGGGGATTGCGTTATTCTTTAAGTAGACCGGTGCCCAGCCGACTTCTTTATGCGGGGCTTTAGTTATGGCGGCACCTAAGGTCTTGGCAATTTGTTGGGCCCCAAAGCAAGCGCCAAACATCGGCTTGTGGGCGGCCAAGAGTTGCTGAATCAACTGGCGTTCTTGCTTAATCCAGGCCAAATCATCATTGGGACTCATCGGCCCTCCTAAAATAACGAGCAAGTCCGTTTGGTCCGCCGTGGGCAAATTGCCGAATTGGTAAGGATGGTAAATGTACAGTTCGTGGTTGTTGGCGTGCGCCCAGTCTTGAATGGAGCCGGGCCCTTCATTGGGCGTGTGTTGTAAAACATTGATTCGCATCGATTGTCCTTTCCTTCACCGGCAATGTTGGGCTAGGTTTCGCCTGCAAGTACCTAAGATGACCATAGTTTATCACCAAAGCCAATTGCAAACAATGCGCGGTGTGGTAAAGTAAACAGGCATGATTTTTCGGGCTAGCTGGGGCCCAAGGTTTGAGGTGAGAATGTGAAACGTGTTTTTAAAATTGCGGCGGCCCTCGGGCTGGTTGGCGCCTTGTTAGCAGGTGGTTATTTGGCCTACCTGCAAGTCAATTACTACCGGATTTCCGATCACCAAAAGTTGACGGTGACTAATCCCCAACGGGCGCAATTAGCCGTCGATCATCCCTATACGGCCACGACCTACAACATCGGCTTTGGGGCCTATAATGAGCGTTATTCCTTTTTTATGGACACCGGGACGACCAAGCAGGGCCACCACACCCGTGGTAAATATGGTAAGGCGACCAGTCGGGCGGCGGTGCAACGTTCAACGACCTTTGTAATTAAACAAATCAAGGCCCAGCACCCGGATTTTGCCCTGTTTCAAGAAATTGATACCAATTCAACCCGGTCGTACCACGTCAATCAAGTCCGCCGGGTGGCCGCGGCCTTTCCGCACTTGGGGCGGGTCTTTGCTTCCAACTTCCATTCGGCCTACCTTTTGGTGCCGCCGACGGATCCGCACGGTACGGTGCGCTCGGGCTTGCTGACGCTGAGCCGCTACCAGGTGCAAAGTGCTCAGCGCCGGCAGTACCCGGTTTCGACCCACTTGATTGAAAAATTTGTCGACCTGGACCGGTGCTTTGTGGTCTTGACTTTGCCGGTACAAAACGGGCGGCACTTGATCATGATCAATTCGCATATGTCGGCTTACGACCGGGGTGGCAAGATGCGAGCGGCCCAACTAAAGCTGTTGACCGGGGTGATGAAGCATGCCCGGGCCCGGGGAGATTACGTGATTGTCGGGGGTGATTTTAATCATGCCCTGGGCAAACAAATCATGACCCACTTTCGGACTAATCAACGGGTGCCGAACTGGGTCTCGAAGATGAGTAATCAGGATTTGCCGGCGGGCTTTCGGATTGTGCGCGCGGATAATTATTGGACCACGCCGACCGTACGGGCGACCGACACGGCCTATGTACCGGGGAAGACCTACACCACGGTGGTCGATGGTTTTATTGTCTCGGATAATGTAACGGCGACTGCCCATAATCTGGCTACCCACTTTCAAGAAACCGACCATAACCCGGTCAAACTGACTTTTAAATTACAAGCCGAATAGGCTATGCTAACCGGTTAGAGCGCCGCGGTCGCCTGCGGAAAGCAAGAAATTTTAAGAAAAAGTAAACATGCGCCGGGGTTTTGTGGTAATTTAGATGGTAGCAAAAACGTAAATGGATGGGTCCAATCTTGGGATCCACCGGCAATATTAATCCCCAAGGGGTGAGTAAAGATGGATAAAGCAAAACTGCAAGCGGCGTGTCACGAACCGGCACTGCAGAAGTTACTGTATGAAGGCCGGTTTGGCCTGCGGATGGAAGCCCACCGGGTGGTCACCAACGGTCGAGCTAGCCAGTATCCGTTTCCCAAGACCTTGGATCGGCGGGGAATCAACCCTTATTTGACCAGTGGGGTCACTGATAATTTGATGGAATTTAACGCGGTCATTATGAAGGAAGCCAAGGCGGCGGTTCGCCAGTTGGAAATTCTGCAGCAAATTGTCGACCGCCAACTTCATGAGACCGAACGGCTGTGGCCGTTGTCCATGGCGCCGGCGCCGGTCTACTTACACGATTTAACGTACCTGACTGATCACACCACCAAGCCCGGTTCCGTTGAATTTAATCACTACCTGATGCAAAAGTACGGGCCAACCCGCCTGCTGACTGGGGGCGTGCACGTCGGTTACTCCTTGCAAGAGGAATTGATTGAAAGCTTGTACGAACGCTTTGGCAAGGCCGAACACGCCAGTTTGGCGGCCTTTAAGAACTACTTGTACTTTAAGCTGGCCCAGGGTTACATTATGTGGCAGTGGCTGTTTACCTACTTATTCGGGGCCAGTCCGGTCCCGGAAGACGCCAAGGCGGTGCTGTTGCCTGAGCTTGACCACCAAGTCCGCAGTTTTCGCAACAGTCAGTATGGGTATGGCAACCTACCGACGGAACGCTTGGACTATGCCTCCTTGGCAAGCTATGTTGCCAGCTTAAAGGGGCACTTGGCTTCGGGCGCTTACCAGAGTCCGCACGAAGTCTTTGCCCCGGTCAGTTTGCGGGGAGCAACGGATGATATTGATGCGACCTTGGCGGCCGGGGTTGATTTCATCAGCTTGCGGATGTTTGACCTTGATCCGTTTGCTGCCGCGGGGATCAGTGAAGATACCCTGAACTTCTTGGAATTAGTGATGGTCTACTTATTGTTGACGCCCCAACCGGACTTAACGGCAGCCGATCTGCAAGCTGCCCAGGCGCGCAATGAGGAAGTGGCCCTTCAGGATCCTACCGAACAAACGGCGTGGATGAAAGAAGAAGCCCAGGCCTTTACCCAACGACTGGCGGACTTCTGTGAGGCTTATGATGCCCCCCGGGCGTACCGCTTAGCCTTGAAGTTTGTGCAACGGCGGATTGAAGACCCAAGTCTGACTTTGGCGGGGCAACTGTTGGCGAAGGCCGAACACGGGACGTTCCTGTCCTTTGGATTGAAGGTCGCCAACGACCGCTACTCGCACCTGTTGCAATCGGGACAAACCTTAAGCGTGATTGCGGCTGGTTACTCCCCGAGTGTGCAACGTTTAATCCGGGCGGCCATCCTGCAGGGGATCCAGGTTTGGCTCAACGAGGACGTCGCCTTTGAATTTGGCGGTCAAACCGTTCACGTTCCGGCCGACGCGGAATTGGCCTTACCGGATGGGGCCGCGGCTTACCTTAAACAATTGTTACCGGACTTGTAAAGGACAACCAGCCCTGCCTGGCACTTGGTGGTGGGCTGGTTTTTGCTGTGAAGGGAGCGATTCAAGTGCGGACGTTAGCGATTTATGGTTTAGGGAGTGTGGGGGCGCAGTTGGCCTTGACCCTGGCCAATCAAGTTGACGAATTATTGTTGTTAGATCCGGATGAGCAGCGGGCCGTGGCGGTTGCCAACGACCTGCAGAGTGCGGGCCTAGCCCTGCCGGCCAAGCAGATTAAAGCCCAAGCCTGGGCGGATTTAAAGCGCGCTCAGGCCTTAGTGGTGGCCCTGGGCCCCGCCGAAGTAGTCCAACCGGACTTAAGCGCGGTAGTGGCCGCCGTCCAGGCGGCCGCCCCGCAAGTGCAGGCGGCGGACTTTACCGGGGTGGTGGTCAACCTTACCCAGCCGAATGAAGCAACGACCGCCTGGCTGCAAGCGACCTGGCAATTGCCCCCGCAACGGGTGCTCGGGAGTGGGACCCTGGTTGATACCCAGCAGTTACACCAAGCGGTGGCGGTAGCGTTGCACGTAGCACCGGCTAGTGTGACCGGTTATGTTTACGGTCAGCACGCTGGGCAAATTGTGCCGGCTTGGTCGACGGTCCACGTGGACGGGCGCCCCCTCAGTGCCCTGCCGGGTGGTCACTTTGACCAGCAGCAGGCCCAAACCAACGCGCGGTTGATGGCGTATTATGTGACACGGGGCCAGGCGGGTCAATTAGCCGCGCAAACGGCTGCGGGCCGGTTGCTTGGGGCGATCTTTCAAGATCAGCAACTGGTAGTCCCCGCGGCCGTTTTTCACCCCCAGTATGGCGGCTACGTCAGTTTTCCGGTCCGGGTGGGACGCCAAGGGGTAGGTACCTACCTCTTGTTGGATCTTTACCCGGTGGAGCAAGCCCAAATCCAGGTGGCGGCCGAGACAATTGCCACCCAGGTAGCGGAGTTACAACAATTAAACGGAGCACAGCCGTAAATTTTCAAAAAATTAGCGGTTGCAAGCGCTTTAATATGCTATAATTTAGCTACAGGTTTGTTTACTAAAATTTTACTTAAAGAAAGGGAGATTGCATTATGGCAATTCTTGTTGCAGGTGGGGCCGGTTACATCGGTTCGCACATGGTTAAACGATTGGTAGAAAAGGGCGAAGACGTGGTCGTTGCTGACAACCTGGCCACGGGGCACCGTAAGGCGGTTGCCAAGGAAGCCAAGTTCTACTACGGTGACATCCGCGACCGGCAATTCTTGGACCGGATCTTTACCAACGAAGACATTACGGCCGTAGTGCACTTTGCTGCCTTTTCAATTGTGCCCGAATCGATGGCTAAGCCATTGAAGTACTTCGACAACAATACCGGGGGGATGATTACGCTCTTAGAAGCCATGCACGACTTTGGGGTCAAGTACATTGTCTTCTCCTCCACGGCGGCGACCTACGGGATTCCTGAGCACATGCCGATTAAGGAAACTGATCCGCAAAAGCCGATCAATCCGTATGGCCTCTCGAAGCTGATGATGGAAGAAATGATGGCTTGGGCGGACAAGGCGTACGGCATCAAGTTTGTGGCCTTGCGCTACTTTAACGTCGCTGGGGCCGCGCCAGATGGTACGATTGGGGAAGACCACGGGCCAGAAACGCACCTGGTCCCAATCATCATGCAAGTCGCTGAAGGCAAGCGCAAGGAATTGAGCATCTTTGGGGATGACTACGACACGCCGGATGGAACCAACGTGCGGGATTACGTCCACGTGATGGACCTGGCGGATGCCCACATCCTGGCAATCAAGTATCTGGAAGCCGGCAATGAAAGCAACGCCTTTAACCTCGGTTCGTCAACGGGCTTCTCCAACAAGCAAATGCTGGAAGCGGCCCGGGAAGTAACCGGCAAAGAAATTCCTGCCAAGATGGCACCGCGGCGACCAGGGGATCCAGATTCCCTGGTCGCGGCCAGTGACAAGGCCCGCGAAGTCCTCGGCTGGCAACCACAATATGATGATGTTCACGACATTATCGCCACGGCGTGGAAGTGGCACGAAACGCACCCGGCGGGTTACGATGACCGCGGGGAAGCAACCCTGTATTAAACTGAATTTAACGGTGGGATCCTGGTTAGTGCAACCAGGATCTTTTTTTTGCCTCGGGGGGAAGAAGTTTGTGAAATTTCCGAAATGCGTTGACAATTTTCCGAAAAGTGGTATCTTAAATGACACACATATTAAATTTTTCTCAGTTAATTTTAATTTAATCACAGAAAGGGAGCATACATATGACACGAAAAGTTGCAGTTGTGGGAATGGGCCACGTGGGGGCCACCGTTGCGCACTACTTAGTTTCCGGGGGCTTTGTTGATGAATTAGTCTTATTCGACACCAATGAAGCCAAGGTGAATTCTGACGCCTTAGACTTACGGGATGCGATGGCGAATTTACCGACGCACACTAATTTGTATGTGAACGATTGGGATCAAGTCGCAGATTGTGACGTCGTTATTTCGGCGCTGGGCAAGTCAAAATTAGTCGATACGCCGGACCACGATCGCTTCGCCGAATTTAAGTTTACCCGGACCCAAGTCCCGGTGGTCGGCCAAAAGCTCAAGGACCACGGCTTCCACGGCAACCTTGTGGTGATCACTAACCCGTGTGACGTAATTACGGCCATGTACCAAAAAGCGACGGGGCTGCCCAAGCACCAAGTCTTAGGGACCGGGACGCTGCTGGATTCGGCGCGGATGCGGGCCACGGTCGGGGAGACCTTGCACGTCGATTCCCGCTCCGTGGTCGGCTACAACTTGGGTGAACACGGTAACTCCCAGTTTACGGCTTGGTCGACGGTCCGCGTCTTCGGCAAGCCCTTACTGGAGTACTTAAAGCAACATCCAGAAGTCAAGGCGGACCTGGCCGCGATGGAAGAACGGGCCCGGCAGGGGGGCTACACGGTCTACAAGGGCAAGAAGTATACCAACTACGGAGTGGCCACGGCGGCGGTGCGCTTAACGGTGACGATGCTTAATGATGCCTTGACTGAATTACCGGTTTCCAATTATCGCCCGGAACTTGGGACGTATCTTTCCTATCCGGCAGTGGTCGGGCGCCACGGGGTGGTTCAACAACTCCAGTTGGATCTGACCGCGGAAGAACAAGCCAAATTGGAACAGACGGCAACTTACATCAAAGAACGCTTGGCCAAAGAGGAAGCCCGCCAAGCTGAAGAAGACTAAAGCAAAAGGTCCGGTTGACCAATGCCTGTTGAACAGGGGGTGGTTGACCGGACCTTTTGGGGTTCAGTGAATAGATTTAAAGCGTAATTACAGGTTTTTTAAAACGGCCTTGACGTCAGTGGCGATTTGCGTTGGCGTCAAATGGTACCGGTCATACAGTTCGGCCAGTGGGACGACGTCGTTAAATTCCTTGGCGGCCCCGAAGTTTAAGACCCGCACCTTAGTTGGAGCAAAGAAGCGGTCGACGTGTTCGCCAAAGCCCCCGCTCATGGAAGCATTTTCCAAGGTAACCATGACTTGGTGGTCGTTAGTCAGCTGCCCCAAGGTCGCTTCATCCAAAGTTGAAGCCGAGACGGGGTTGATCAAGGTCGCATCGATGCCGTCCTTCGCTAATTCAGCTGCCGCGGCTTGCCCTAAGGCAAAGAAGTCACCGAGCCCAATGATTGCCACGTCTTTGCCTTGGTGGACCACTTGGGCCTTAATTTGGTTGAAGGCCGTGGCACTGATTGGCCCGTGGGTGACTTCGCCAGCGGGTTCGCGGATGATGACCGGCTTTTCCGTTTGGGTCAGGGCCCATTGCAACATCGCTACTAATTCTTCGGCGTTGGTTGGGGCCAAGTATTCAATATTTGGCACGTTGCTGAGCATCGCCAGGTCGAAGTCACTTTGGTGGGTACTGGAGTCATCCGAGATCCGCCCGTTCTTGACGATCGTGACGACGGGGTAGCGATTGAGGGCCATGTCGTGGATGACTTGGTCGTAAGCCCGTTGGAAGAAGGTACTGTTTTGGAACAGGACCGGCCGCGCGCCATTTTCGGCTAACCCCGTTGCATAGGTCACCGAGTATTGTTCCGCAATGTCGACGTCATCGTAGTGAGCGGGGTACTTGGCCTTGATTTCACCCAGGCCAAAGACCCGCGGGACAGCGGCGGTAATGACCATCAACGGTTGGCCGGCTTCAATTTGGCGGCCCAGTTCGTCCTTGATGATTTGGTCGTAATTTTCCGCGTCACTGGCGGGTTCAACATCGCTGCCGTCTTCAATCTTAAACGGACTGTGCCAGTGCCAAGCTTCTTCATCGGCCAAGGCTGGCGCATAGCCTAGCCCCTTGACGGTGTTGACGTGCAAAACGATCGGGTGGTCAATCCCCTTGACCGCTTCTAAGGCCTTGATCATCGTTTCGACGTCGTTGCCGTCGGCGATGTACTTGTAATCCAGGCCCATCGCCTTAAAGAGGTTGTTAGGGGCTTCACCGTTGCTTTCCCGCAGGGCCGTTAATTGGTCAAACATGCCGCCGTTGACGTCGTCGATGGACTTTTGGTTGTCGTTAAAGATGATGATCAAATTGCCATCGTACTTGCCGGCGTTGTTTAATCCTTCCAAGGCCATCCCGCCACTGAGGGAACCATCACCGATCACGGCCACAATATCCCCGCTTTGCTTGGTGAGGTCGCGGGCCTTAGCCATCCCAACGGCCAGGGCGATCGACGTCGAAGTGTGGCCGACCCGGTAGTAATCGTGGGGGCTTTCATCTTGGTTGGAGTATGGCGTTACGTCGTGGTAGCGTTCATTATCCAAGAAGCCATAAGCTCGCCCGGTTAACATCTTGTGCGGGTAGGATTGGTGAGAGATGTCCCAAACGATCTTGTCGTGGGGGGAGTCAAGGACGTAGTGGAAGGCCAAGGTCGTTTCGACGATCCCCAGGTTTGGCCCGAGGTGCCCGCCAATCGCCGCGTCTTTTTCCACGACCAGGTGCCGGATTTCATCCGCCACTTGGTGTAATTGGTCCACTGACAGTTTTTTCACGTCAGCGGGTCCTTGAATCTGATTTAATAAGTAATCTGGGTGTAGATTCACGAAACATCGTCCTTTCTGGTTCTACTTACTTAAAGGATAGAAAAACGGGAACGGCTTGTCCAATTGAAAAATTGCATCATTAAAGATACCGTTGGCCTATGGCAAAATGTTGCCCGCCGATAAGTAGAGGTCGTACCATTCTTGCTTGGTTAATTGCACGTCGCTCCCCTTGGCACTGTCAAGGATGTGTTGTGGGTTAACCGTCCCCAGCAGGACTTGCATGTGGGCCGGGTGGCGCAAAATCCAGGCGACGGCGATTGCGTTCTTGGAAACACCGTACTTATCAGCTAATTTCGCCAGTTCCTGGTTTAATTCAGGGTAGTGTTCATCATCATCGATGTACATTCCTTCAAACAGCCCGAACTGGAATGGTGACCAAGTTTGTAAGGTCATCTTGGTTTGCCGGGCGTATTCGATAATGCCGCCGTCGTGGTTGATGGAGCCCTGGTCTTGCATGTTGGTGTGCATCCCAAAGTCGATCATCCTGGTGTGCGCCAAGCTGAATTGAACTTGGTTGATCAACAGCGGTTGCTTAACGGCGGTCTTGAGCATTTCGATTTGGCGGGGATTGAAGTTGGAAACCCCAAAGTGACGGACCTTGCCGCTCGTCTCTAATTCATCGAAGGCGGCGGCGACTTCGTCTAATTCCATCAGGGGATCGGGCCGGTGGAGCAGGAAGGCATCCAGGTAATCGACGCCCATCCGTTGCAAAATCCCGTCGACGGCATCAAGCAGGTGTTGCTTTGAGAAATCGTAGCGTTGGCCAAAGACCAGATCACCGTGGGAGCGTTGTGGATCTAAGACAATGCCCCCCTTGGATTGGATAAATAATTGGTCCCGCTTAATGCCCGCCAACTTTAAGGCCTTGCCAAAGTTGAATTCAGAAGCGCCGTTGCCGTAGATGTCAGCGGAATCAATAAAGTTGATCCCGGCTTCCAGGGCAGCGTTTAACGCGTCGGCGGCTTGGGCGGGCGTCAACGTTGCCATCCGCATCGTTCCGAGGGCGACGTTAGAAGCTTGCCAATTGCTTTGACCGATATTAACTGATTGCATCTTGAAATCACTCCATTTCTTATGACAAAAAGTAAGTATAAATTCATTATAGTCAGCCACCAAGAAAAGTACAATTCAACATTGCCGGATTTGTGGCGGCTTTTCCCGCAATGGGCGCGCAGAGTGGCTAGGAAACTCTAATTTTTCAGTTGAAGTTTAGCACAGCGTAAGCTAAAAAACGCTCGCAATTACGTTTTAAAACGTTGATTGCGAGCGTTTCCTAAGCTGTATGATTTTGGGTTAACTATTGGTGAATCGCTTAGCTTAACGGGGTGATTCGGTCAAAACTAAGGCCAGGGACGGCATTTAAATCCCAGCCGGCCCGGTCACCGTGTAAGTAATTCACGTACCCGGCGGCCCCGATCATCGCGGCGTTGTCACCACATAATTTGAGGGGGGCTAACAGCAATTCGGTTTGGGGATGCAAGCGGGCTAAGTCAGCTTGTAAGCGGGCCCGGACCCCGGAATTAGCCGCCACCCCACCAGCTAAGACTAACTGCTTGACGGGGTATTGGGCCAGCGCCTTCATCGTTTTTTCGGCTAAGATATCGACGACGGCGGCTTGGAAGCTGGCAGCCAGATCATACTGATTCAATTGTTCTCCGCGTTGGTCGGCATTGTGGACGGTATTAATGAAGGCACTCTTGAGCCCACTAAAGGAGAAGTCCAGGTTGGCTTCCTGCACCATGGCCCGGGGGAAGTTGAAGGTATCGTGCCCCTGGTGGGCCCATTCATCGACCGTTTTTCCGGCTGGATAATTGATCCCAAGCACCCGGCCAATTTTGTCGTAGGCTTCCCCGACCGCGTCGTCCCGGGTTTCACCGATGATTTGGTACTCATGCTCCCGCGGCATGTAAACCAGTTCGGTGTGGCCGCCTGAGACTAATAGGGCCATCATCGGGTACTGGAAAGCGGCGACGTACCGGGCCGCGTAAATGTGGCCCGCCATGTGATTGACCGGGATCAAGGGCAGCTGATGGGCCCAAGCGATGGCCTTGGCAGCCGTGACCCCAATCAATAAGGAGCCCACTAAGCCCGGGCCGTAGGTGACGGCAACCCCCGCCAAATCATCGTAGCCAATCCCTGCTTGGCTGAGGGCTTCCGTGGTACACTTGGTAATTTGTTCGATGTGGTGCCGACTGGCGACTTCAGGGACGACCCCGCCAAAGCGTTGGTGGCTGGCGATTTGCGTGGCGATGATATTACTTAAAATTTCGGTGCCATCCTTGATGACGGCGACGCTGGTTTCATCACAGCTGCTTTCGAAGGCTAAAAGATATAAAGGTGTTGCCATTTCAGATTCCTTTCACTTGGGTTAAATTTAAGGTCATGGTGTAGGCGTCTTGGCCGTCCTCAAAGTAATAGTGCCGTTTGACGCCGCTTTTTTGAAAGCCGAGTTGGTGGTAAAGACGCTGGGCGGTCAGATTTTCGGCCCGCACTTCCAGGCTCAGGGTCAAAAGGCCGTGTTGGAGGGCAACTTGCATCAAGGTGCGCAATAGACAAGTTGATAAGCCTTGGTGCTGGACGGCCGGGTGGGTCGCGACGTTGGTTAAGTGCCCGTCTTTAGCCTCGAAATTAACGGCCATCCCGGCGTAGGCTTGCACGCCGTGCTCGTTTTTGAGGACTAAGTAAAGACAGTTGGGGCGGTGCAAGTCGTAATAAAAGGCGGTCTCATCCCACGGCGGAATGTGGTAGATGGCTCGCTCAATTTCGACGAGCCGGGCAACGTCTTCCCCTTGGGCCATGGCCAATTGGTAGGGTTGCTGGGCGAGGATGACCGTGCGCGGCGCCAAAGTCAGGCACGGGGTGGTAGCGCCAAGCAACAACCAGGTCCACCACTGACTAAACTTCTTGAACATAATCCGCGCTTACTTGACCCGGGTGGGTCTTTTGCCAGTTGGCTTCGGCTTCAGTGATCCGGAGGTAATCGGGGACAAAGGCGTCGACATCCGCGACCGGGGTGGCCTGGGCGCCCAGTTTAGCCAGGGCAAAGGTCGAAACCATGGCGGCGTCCGGCAGCACGGTGACGTTGGCCGGCAAAGTTGGCGCGGCTTGGCGCAGTTTCGGGGTCAGCGCCCCTAACAGATACACGGGCCGATCAGTGGGTAAACTGGCAAGCAAGTCTGCCCAGGCCCAGTGTTGGTCTGCAGCTTGGGCCGTGAGCTGACCGGCTTGGTATGCGTATTGACCAGCGAAGACAAAGCCCCGCCGGGCGTCAAAAAAGGGGACCATCAAGCCCGTCGTTACCGCGGGCAGGCCAGCTGCGATTGCGGCCAAACTGGAGATACCGACTAAGGGGCAATTAAGGGTTTTGGCCAGGGTTTTGGCGAGGGTGACTGCAATCCGAATCCCCGTGTACGAGCCGGGGCCCTTGGCGACTACGATCCGGTCGAGGTCTTGGGGCTGCCAAGCGACTTTTTGCATTAAATCGTCGATCGTTGGTAAAACGTAAATGCTGTGGTTACGCACCGTATTTAAAGTTGTCGTGGCCTTGAGTTGCAAATCTTCGACCAGGGCCACGCTCATCGGGTGATTTGAGGTATCCAACGCCAAAATTTTCATGGTTTTTTTACCGTCCTTTCCATTTCCAGGTACCTATCTTATCACAATTGACCCGGCCTTCCTAATGGTAGGTGCGGTGAGCAGGGGCGTGGTAAGTGGCCATAAAGGCCAAGGCTTGCCTTAAGTCCGTACAAAAAGCAATCGCCTGCAAAAAGGCATCCTCTAAAAAGCCCGCCTGGTTCATTTGTTGCAGGAAGGCGGCCAGTTGGTCGTAATAGTGGTTAACATTATAGATTACGACTGGTTTGGCGTTATTGCCCAGCGTGACCCACGAGCTGACCTGGGCGATTTCTTCCAGGGTGCCTAGGCCCCCGGGCAAGGCAATAAAACCGTCGGCCAGGTCGATCATCCGTTGCTTGCGTTGGGCCATATCACTGGTGACTTCCAAATTGGTCAACCGGTCGAGTTGGGCCCCGCGGGCCAACAATTCTTCAGTGATAACCCCGGTGACCTGACCGCCCGCGTCTAAGGCGCCATTAGCTAAGGCCCCCATGAGGCCAAAGCCACCGCCTCCGTAAACCAGGTGAATCTGCTGCTTGGCCAAGGCTTGTCCCAATTGGCGGGCGACTTGTTGATAGTGCGGTTCGACCCCGGGCCGGGCTCCGCAAAAGACGGTTAAGGTTTTTGTCATGCTGTTACTTCCTTCAAACACAAAATAATCTTCCTCATTCTACCACGAACCAGAGCGAAAAAAAGCCGCGGTCAGGCAAGTGACCGCGGTTTGAACGGGGTTAGACCAATGGCTTTAAGGCGTAGACTTCATCATCAGTTTCGTCAATTAAGGCGACGGGGCGACTTTCGTTGGCCTGGATGGTAATGTGATAGCCTAAGCGGTCTAAGTAGATCAAGTGCTCATTATTAATTTGTTCCACGTTGGCAGCAATGACATGGTTGTCAATCGTCAGCTTTAAATCGGGCCCGATGGAGATTACGTGGGTCCGGTCGCGCTCTTCATCATAATATTGCCAAGTACCAGCATAAAAAAGGGGCAAGGAAACCGCTGGTGCGGCCTTTTTGGAATGGCTGAGACCAAAGGAACTTGAGATCCCAGCCAATAATCCCGCGCCAAACAACAACAAACCTTTTTTTCTCATTCTCAATTCACCCGAAACCTTTTGATTCTTAACTCCATCAATTATACACAGTTCTGCGACGGGCTAAGGTTTCAATTTGGTTAAAAAGCGATGTTAATTTTACGGCACCCCGCTGGCCAGGAAAATTTCAGACCGGAAGGTGGCAGGGGGATGTCAACCGGTGGTAGAATAGGATTTACTAAGCTAAAGGAGCGATTTTTCATGTTGAAGTTAGGGATTATTGGAACCCACATTATTACCGACCAAATGTTGGACGCGGCCAAAACCACTGGTCGTTACCAATTAACCACCGTTTATTCCCGGACGATGGCGCGGGCTGAAGAATTTGGGAAGCCATACGGGGCCACGGCCTTTTTTGATAGCCTGGAAGACTTCTTTGATGAAGGCGATTTTGACGTGGTCTACATTGCTTCACCAAACAGTCTGCACTACGAACAAGTGCGCCTGGCGATTGAAAATGATAAGTTTATCATCTTAGAAAAGCCCGCCTTCGTCAATCCGGAAGAATTCAGCCGGATCGAATCCCTGCTGGCGGCGCACCCAAAGGCCCGCTTGGTTGAAGCCGCACGGCACATTCACACGGGGCTCTTTAAGGCGGCCCAAAAGCAATTTGCTCAAATGAAGCACCACCAAGGGGCCACGATTACGGTTATGAAGTACTCCAGTCGTTACGATCAAGTCCTGGCTGACGACAAGCCTTATCCTAACATTTTTACCAAGGAATTCGCTGGTGGGGCCTTGATGGACCTCGGGGTTTACGCCGTTTACGGGGCCGTGACGATGTATGGGATGCCAAACAGCGTGGTTTACTTCCCAACTATGGCCAAGACGGGCGTAGACACTAAGGGTGTGGCCATTTTGACTTACGACGGTTTCTCGGTCACCTTAAACATCGGTAAGACGTCCAATTCCCACTTGGTAACAGAATACTACGGCTTGAAGGATACGCTGGTCTTTGACAGCATCTTTGATACGACCAAGGTGACCTACTACGATGAAAATAAGACGGCCCACGCGATTGAAGCGCCGTACTTTGAAAACTCAATGGTCGATGAATTAAACGACTTTGCGGACCTGTTTGAAAACCCAAGCGATCCTGAACAAATGAAGCACTACCAAGCATGGTTGGCCCTTTCCCGGGATGTCAACACGGTGATGTTTGACTTGCGGCAATCAGCGGACTACACGTTCCCAGCTGACATGAACCGCTAAGCACGGCGTGATGCCAGGAGGTATTTGTGGAAGCAAAATTTGAACAACATTTTCAAGCCGCGGGCTTTGCAGCCCTGACGGCGATTCAAAGTGGGGTGATGGCCCCCTTAAGTGCTGGGGATTCGGTGCTGGGGATTGCCCCGACGGGTTCGGGTAAGACCTTGGCCTTTACCTGGCCGCTGTTGCCCCGGGTGACGCCAAACGCCGGGTTACAACTACTGGTGTTGGAGCCCTCCCAAGAATTGGCGATGCAAACGACCAAGGTGATGCGCGAATGGGCGCAACTATTGGGATTAAAGGTCCAGTCCCTGACCGGGGGCGCCAATTTAAAGCGGCAGGTCGAGCGCTATAAAAAGACCAAACCCGAGGTGGTCGTTGGGACGCCAGGACGGATCTTGCACTTATTAGACGAGCGTAACCTTAATATGAGCACGGTCAAAATGTTGGTGGTTGATGAAGCCGATGATTTATTGGCGGATGATACCCAAGCGGTGGTCGAAGATATTGAACGCACGACGCCACTCGATACCCAGCTGGCCTT
The DNA here is from genome assembly GCF_001435775.1 of Limosilactobacillus ingluviei DSM 15946. Lineage (GTDB taxonomy): Bacteria > Bacillota > Bacilli > Lactobacillales > Lactobacillaceae > Limosilactobacillus > Limosilactobacillus ingluviei. Next base: position 65,971 of record NZ_AZFK01000029.1, read on the forward strand.
CTTCTCGGCCACGAAGGGGAAGGTCTTTGACCAATTGAGTGACATGTTTGGCCGTCACATTGAAACGATTGACGTCCGGGCGCAGGATCATTCCCAAGGGGAAGTCAAGCACGGCTTGGTGGTCGCGCGGACGATGAGCCAAAAGGCGGCGATGTTAGAGCGCTTGAGCAAGACCAAGAATTTCCGGGCCCTGGTCTTCTTTACCAGTATCAAGACCTTGCACTACACGGCCAGCCGGCTGAAGCACGCTGGGGTCTCCAGTGCAACCTTGGGCGGCAAGCAACGCCAAACCGAACGAGAAGCGGTGATGCGCGGTTTTCGCAAGCACCAGATCAAGCTCTTATTGACCACGGATGTGGCCGCCCGGGGCTTGGATATTCCTAAACTGCCCGCGGTGGTCAATTTTGAACTGCCGACCACAGCTAATTTGTACATTCACCGGGTCGGTCGGACGGGCCGACAGGGGGAACCGGGGCTGGTGATCAACCTCGGGGATGATCATGATTTCCGCGACCTGAAGCGGCTGTTAGCCAAGACAGAGTATGACCTGGTACCCATGGCGATTGCCGAGCGCGAATTAATGGACGCGGCAGCTGCCAAGGCGGTTAACGCCAAGCGGCAAGCGGAACCAACTACTGCTCCTGCTCCCGCAGCAACTCCGGAAGCGGGGCGGGTCAAGACCGCGGCTAAGCGGGTGTTGACCAAGGCCAAAAAGAAGGTCCGCAAAAAGCAACGCAAGAACAAGGGGATTCGCTTGAAGCACCGGCGCAAGGCCGAAGCAGCAGCGAAAAAAACGGCAACTAAATAAGCTAAAAGGCCGATAGAAGGGCACAATGCTCTTTTATCGGCCTTTTGATAGGCAAGAGAATTCAATTGGCTGCTTTTTTGTCCGCAAGTTGTCCGCACTTACGTTGAAAAGTACTATTTCATACCGTATAAACAAAAATAGGAATATTGATATACCGGCATTTTCCACACCAATCAACATTCCCGAACACATTTAAATTGGTCCCACCCGGGGTCGAACCGGGGTCAGCCGCTTAGGAGGCGGATGTACTATCCAATTATACTATGGAACCACAACAAACTTTATTATCGCATTGATTCCGCTGGAAGTAAAGAGCTAACTGCCCTTCCCCCTTGGGCTGGGGGCCAGGTGGAGAATTTTGCGCTTGCCAGTTTGCTAAAATTATTTTCAAAAGCTCGGATATTTATGACCGAGTAATTCACGAAAGGATGACGAGACGATGGAACTACGCACCTTACATTACTTTCTGGCGATTTGCCAAGCCAAAAATATTACTAAAGCTGCGGCCAGCCTGCATCTTGCCCAGCCCTCTTTGTCCCGGCAAATGAAGGAATTAGAGCAGGAGCTCGGGGTGACCCTGTTTCACCGCGGCCACCGGGAAATCGTGCTGACCGAGGCTGGTTATCTGTTACAAGCTCGCGCTCAAGAAATGATTGCCCTAGAAGAGAAAACGTTGAGTGCCCTGCAACAGTCGCAAGTATTGGCGGGGACGCTCAATATCGGGGCGGGGCAGAGTCCGGCCATGGAAATCATTATGCAAGTTATCGATCAAATTGCCCAGGTCCATCCGCAAGTGTGCTTTAATCTGATCGATGGAAATGCTGACCAAATTGAAGCGCAAGTGAATAATGGTAGTTTGGATTTTGGCGTCATCATGGGAGAACGGCCGCTTAGTAATTTTGCCAGTCTCACTTTACCAGTACAAAACGAATTTGTGGCGGTCTTCAGCGATCAGTTGCCCCTGGCCGAGAAAACGGTGGTGACCCCCGCGGATCTGATTGCCTACCCCATTATCACCTCTAATCAAACCCTGGTCTCTGATAAGTTTCGTGCGTGGTGGGGACCAGCGCTGCCCCACCTCCATCAATTAATGGGGGCCAATCTGGCCTATAACGCATCACTTTTGGCCAAACAGGGCCATGCCGTACAATTGACTTACCGTCACTTGCTTAATTTAGCCGATCAGCATTTAATTGCGCGGCCATTATCACCAACGGTAACCGATACTAGTACGGTCATTTGGCAAGCCAACGGGCGCTTGACCAACTTGGGCCGGCATTTTTTACAATACTTGCAAACGGTGGTGGCGGCTCAGGGGCCCGATCAAGCACGCGTCAACGCCAAAGAAAATTAACCAGTGCTTGGTCGACCTGGTGATTTTCGTGCAGGCGACTGTGCTGAGCCTGGCGCCCGGTAATCTTAAGTTTGTGGTAACTCTGAGCCCGGCCACTGACCAGGTATTGGTAGCCGCGGGCAGAGTTGACCGGAACGTCACCATCGGAACGGGTACCGTTGTTAAGGTCGCCGTAAATGTTTAATGATGTTTGGCCGGAAATCCCGTGACTTTAGTCATGAGATGGATAGGCCCCTTTAGCGCCCATTAGGGCGTTTTTTAGTTTCGTTGTATTTTTGATTGTTGATGTATTGCTCGACAAC
>NZ_AZFK01000030.1 GCF_001435775.1 Limosilactobacillus ingluviei DSM 15946
CAGGTGAGATCGAATTTTACATAATTCGTTTCTCCACCTAAAAGGGAGCATATCACGTAGAGCGCCCTTTTGCGTGTTAGCATCCTAATTTGGTGTCACTGCAATTTGCTTGCGTTTCTTGCCCAAGCCCAACATGCCCAAACCACTGGCCGCGAAAGCACTGGTCGTTGCTGCCCCGGCTTACGGTAACGTCTTTTCATCGCTGCTAATCTCGCCCCTTGCGACCAGTGAAGCTATCCTTATTCACGTTTGCTGCTTTGCCTTTAACTTTAGTTTTTTCGCCTAACATCAACTGGTTAAAATGAGAAAAGGATGAAAACTTCTTGCCTCGGGCTCAAGAATCTGTTAGGATTAACTCATCCAAATGCCAAGGGAGGTTCTGCTTATGATTCCATACCAATTCAATATCAGTAGCTCTTCCTCCTCAACCAGCGCCCTTGTTGGTTGAGTGATTTGGCATTGATTAAAAAGCAACGTCAAATAACCGGATTCACTTAACCACCAAGGTTTACTTGGTGGGGGTGAATCCGGTTTTTTCATTTGCGAATGGAGGGAATACGATGCAAACACCAAAGGAAGAAATGAAGCGTTCGCTCGGGCTGGGCTCGGCGCTGTCGATTGTGGTCGGGACGATCATTGGCTCGGGGATCTTCTTTAAGCAAGGCTCGGTGCTCGATAGTGCCGGCAATTCCACCATGGCGATCCTCGCCTGGGTCGTCGGCGGGATTTTAACCTTGACCGCCGGGCTGACGATTGCCGAAATCGGTGCCCAGATGCCCTACACGGGGGGATTGTACGTCTACATTGAAGATTTATACGGCCGGCTGTGGGGCTTTTTAGCCGGCTGGATGCAAGTGATCGTCTATGGTCCAGCGATCATCGCGTCGGTCGCTGGCTTTATGAGTATTTTGATGACCAACTTTTTCGGGCTCGGGGCCAACTGGCGGATCCCACTGGCCTTGATCACCATCCTCGCGATTGGGCTGATGAACATGTTTGAAAACCGGATTGGGGCCGCCTTTTCGGTCATTACCACGATTGGTAAACTGGTGCCGATTGCTGCGATCATCATCTTTGGCCTCTTCTGGGGTCACCATAACGCCTTGGGCCAAACGGTCGGGGAAATCCGCGCCGCCTCAGGCAACTTCGGGGTCGCCGTCTTAGCCACCCTCTTTGGTTACGACGGCTGGATTTTGATTGCCAACCTCGGGGGCGAAATCAAGCACCCCCAAAAGATCCTGCCCCAGGCCATCATCATCGGGATCACGGCCGTCTTGGTCATCTACACCTTAATTACCGTGGCCGTCCTGCGCTTTTTGCCGGCCAGCCAGATCCACACCCTGGGCGAAAACACCACTGCCTACCTGGCGACGGCCGCCTTTGGCCCGATCGGCGGGAAGCTCTTGTCGGCCGGGATCATCATTTCCATGATGGGGACGATCAACGGGAAGATGCTGACCTTCCCGCGGATCGTCTACGCGATGGCCAAGCGGCGCGATTTGCCCTTCTCCCGTTACCTGGCCTACCTAACGCCCAAGGCCAAGGCCCCGGTCGTGGCGACGATCTTCATCATTGTCTTGGCGACCGTAATGATGATCTTCTTTAACCCCGACCGGCTCTCTGATTTGTGCGTCTTTACCGTCTACTGCTTCTACACGCTGGCCTTCTTTGGCATCTTTATCCTCCGCAAGCGCAATGACGCCAGCGCCCGTCCCTTCTCGACGCCGCTGTACCCGTGGATCCCGATTCTGGCAATTATCGGCGGGCTCTTCGTCTTGGTCAGCGAAGTGATCAACGATCCAGCCGGCGTCTTGCTCTTCATCGGGGTCGTGATCGTCGGCCTGCCCGTCTTGTACCTGGTGAAAAAGCTCGACCAACGCCGGGTGGATAAGGCCATGAACATTGAACACCCCTTGGATAACGACAAAGACCAATAAATTCTGGCGGCGACCGGCAACGGTGGCCGCTTTTTTGTGAATTTGATTGCGTGGTGAAACCTTAAACGCCGTTAGCACTGGCGAACTTTTATCGTTGAACTTTTATCGTTAATGAGCGATCCATCCGGCTTGCCGAGCATGTTATTTCCCACTCTCATTACTCTGCTCTGACCGCTTTAAAGTTAATTACAACCTAAAATTAATCCCCCGGCTGACCTGATTATCAGCCGGGGGATTTCCTTATGCTAATTTCGTCAACACCACGCCAATAAACATGATGATCAAGCCCAATACCTTTTGCCGGGCGACCGGCGCTTTGACGCTACCCAAGAAGCCAAAGTGTTCGATCACTGCACTGGTGGTCAGTTGGCCAAACAAGACCAACACCACAATCTGGCCGGTTCCCAGTAAAGTCACCAACCAGGCCGAACCAAAGACGTACACCGCCCCAAAGAGGCCGCCCAGCCAGATCCACCAGGCCCGCGGGCCTTGCTGCGTTGCCGCCTTGATCGTCGTCAAGGGGACCCGCTTCCCCAAACACAGCAACCAAAGCAAGGCCGCACCGGAGGCAAAGGAGTAGGTCGCTGCGGCCAAGGCCGAGTGCTGCACCGTCCCGAGGTGGCCATTAATCGCAATCTGGCTGGCCATTAACATCCCAGCCCCAATCCCGCCAAGCTGCCACCACAAGCGGTGTGGCACAGGCGTCCGAGTTAAATTGGTTGGACCCATGACCGTCGTGAGCACCCCAACTACAACCAAGACCAAGCCACCGCCTTTGACCAGGGTCAAGGGGTGAAACGGCGCAAAGAAAGCACCCAGCTGGTCAATGAGCGCACTGGCGATAATCTGCCCAAAAATTGGCAGCACCGCGGTCTGGACACTGCCCAGCTTCGAAAAGAGCAAAATATTCATCGTCAACCCGATCGTCCCAAACAGCCCGCCGAGCCACAGCCACCACGGTCCCGTCCAGTGAAATCCCACCAGCGCCCCTTGGCTGAACGCGACGATTGCCAAAGCCGCGGTCCCAATCGTAAACGAAATTGCCGAGGCCAGGTATGGTGACCCGACCAAGCCCCGTAACTTGGCGTTAATCGCCGTTTGCGCCCCCAGTAAGGCCCCCATTCCGATCGGCAGTAAAGCCAGCAACCACATGTTGTTTCCCCCCGCTTCAATTAATTTGCTTTTAATTATGCACCCCCGGGAAGCGCCCCGGCAAGCAGCAATCCTGAGGAAAAGGAAGGTCAAAGTTGAAAAACCGCTTCCAATTAGGTAAGCTATTGATAAACTAAATAAGAGAGGTAATCAAAATAGAAAAAGCAGCCATTCGCCAACAGATTTTGCACGATTTAAACCGTCGCTACGCTACTAAGAAATATGATCCCAGCAAGCACCTGGCTCCCGCCGATTGGGAAATGATTCTGACCGCCGGCCGCTTATCACCAAGCTCTTATGGCTATGAACCCTGGAAGTTTATCCTCTTAGATCAGCAAGCCCGCCAAGACATCCAACCCTTTGCCTGGGGTGCGGTCGCCAGTGCCAAGGGGGCTGATAAATTGATCGCGATCCTGGTCCGCAAGGATGTCACTTATAACAGCCCTTACGTTCAACACTTAGTGCGCGACATCAAGCACAAGGAATTTTCCGAAACGGATCCCCGGACCCTGAACTTCAAGAACTTCCAGGAAAATGATCTGCAGTTAAAAACCGACCAGGACCGCTACAACTGGGCCAGTCGTCAAGCCTACCTGGCCTTGGCCAACATGCTAATGGCCGCCGCCCGCTTGGATGTTGACTCCTGCCCGATCGAAGGATTTAACTACGCGCAGATGAACCAGTACCTAGCCGACCGGGGCGTGATGGATCCCGCACACTGGGGCGTGGCTGTAATGGCTAGCTTCGGCTACCGCGATCAGGAAATCACCCCGAAGGTGCGCCAACCCCTGACGGATATTTACGAAGAAATGTAATTTTTTAGCGACCAAGCCCCGCGCGTGGTCGCTTTTAGTTTGTGAAAAAATTTTTCCGCAAACTTGACCAACGGGCCCAAACAGTTGCACTCACTGGCCTTGCGTCCCACCCGTTTTTCTCATCAAAATTTTACCGTTCACAAAAATAATTTTCGGGCTAAAAAACGGATATATAAGTTAGGGAGTATTTTCCCTACTACTGATTTTCAGGAGGTCATGTTATGATAACCAGTCTGGCGCAATTCCAAGCCACGACCCGCCAACTCTGGCAGGCTTGGCAAGCCAAAACGATCACCAGCGAGCTGATCTTTGAGATGGTGATGCAAAATCCGACCCTGTGTACCGAGCTCGTCCAGCGGGCCCTCCCCGAACTGGAGGTGGGCCCGTTGCACTTGGTCAACCCCCAACAAGACGTCCACAGCGCCCTCTTGGCCCGGGCGGTCCGCTACGACATCTACGCCCAAGACGAAGCGGGGCGGACCTTTGTCCTAGAGATGCAGGTCAAAGATGAACGGACTTAGCCGAGCGGATTCGCTGATGGACCAGTTGCTGCTGCGCTCTAGCGACAGTTACCGCCAATTAGCCACTTTCCCGACCTACGTCATCTTTTTCTGCCAATTTGATTCAGCCGCGGCTGGGCGCGCTACCGTTTTGAAGACCGGGAAATTACCAATCCCTTGATGACCGCGCACAACGGCTAACACAGCGTGATCTTTAACGCCACGGCCAGCGATTACCGCCGCGCTGGCGCCCTGGGCCTCTTCCTTGACCTGATGGCCGGGAACGTGAATAATAAGGATAAGTTTATCACACAAATTCAAACCGAAATCAAATCGATCAAAATGAACTAAGAAAGGTGGCTGGAGAATATGCTTTATGAATTGAAAATGCAGGAACGCTTTGATGCTGGGGAAGAACAAGGGTTGAACACCGAACGCAATCGGACCGTCCAGAAGTTTATCATTTGGTCTCGTCAACGCGGAGCGGATCAAGCGACTGTGATTACCGATCTCGCTGAGCTCTATGGTATTTCAAAGTCAGAAGCCCAACGGTACTACGATCAAGCCCAGCTTACTAACAGCCACTAAGCTAACAATGGCCCCGACCGTGTGTCCATCACACTGGCCGGGGCCATTGTTTTACTACGCTTATTTTAAGCTCCGCAAATAAAGCGTTACTTGTTGACCAGCTTGGCGCCCAAAGACGACCGTTTCGGCAATCGAATTGCCGCCCACCCGGTTGTTGCCGTGCAGGCCTCCGGCCACTTCCCCGGCCGCAAAGAGCCCGGGAATTACTTGCCCGTTGCCGTCCAAGACCTGCGTTTTCGGGGTGATGTGAATGCCCCCCATCGTGTAGTGGATGGCGGGGGCGACGTGGATGGCAAAGAAGCCGGGCTGTTCAATCCCGCGCTCCATCCCCGTTGTCCGGTGGAAAGCTTCATCGTGGTGGGCTTGCACCGCGGTATTCCATGCCGTCACCGTCGCTTGCAAATTGCCCGGGTCAATCTGCAGCTTGGCCGCCAATTCGGCTAAGGTCGCCCCGTGGACGACCAGCCCGACCTGGTCGTAGAATTCCAGCGCCTTAACGTGGTCGCGAATGCCTTGGTCCAAAATCAAATACGCGCTGTGGGCTGGCAAAGCCGTGATGGCATTGGACACGATCTTGCGGGTCGCTAATTCATTCACGAAGCGTTGCCCCTGGTCGTTGACCAAAATCGCCCCTTCCCCGCGCACCGCTTCTCCAATCAAGTAAACGTGGGGGTGATCCTGTTGGACGGTCGGGTGAATTTGGATCAGATCCATTTGCATTAACTCCGCTCCGACGGCTTCAGCCAGCTGCAAGCCGTCCCCCGTCGCCCCGGGCTGATTGGTCGTCTTGTAGTTGACCAGGTCCGGCCGGAAGCGGGAAATGTATTCTTTAGACGCCCCAAAGCCCCCAGTGGCCAATATCACGGCCTGGGCCGCCACCCTCCGCTCAGTGCCGGCTGCGACCACTTTCACCCCGCTGATCGCGCCGCTGGCCTCCTTTAAGAGCTCGGTAACCTTGACTGGGGCAAAGACCGGAATTTCAGCTTCCCGGACCACATGAAGCAGCCGCTGGATCAAAAAGCTCCCAATCGGCGCGAGTGAAGCCGGCCGGTGGGTCCGCTTGCGCGACATCCCCCCGGTAATCGTCAGGTCCGTCAATGGAATGCCGTGGTCGGCCAGCCAGGCAAGGGCCGGCGCGGTGTGGTAGACAAAGTAGCCCAACAAATCCTTATCGTTGAGCCGGCCGCCATCCTGATAAGTTTCGTGAAAAAAGTCCGCCACGTTGTCAATCACCCCGTGCTTTAATTGCACGTTGGTCTCCGCCGCATTCATCCCCGAGGACGCCCGGTTGGTGTTACCGCCCAGCTGGGACTCTTTTTCCAAGACCACGACATCGAGGCCCAATTCCCGCGCCTGAATCGCCGCCGTCAAACCGGTTGCCCCGGAGCCAATTACAATTACGTCATACTGGTCAGCCAGCTGGCCGGCTGGCAAGGGTTGAAATTCTGCCATGCTTCTATCCTTTCTAGTCGTTGCCATCAACATTGGTCATCTTGAGTAGGTCCATCCACTCATCGTATTGCGCGGCCGTCACCTGGCCGGACGCCAACGCCGCTTCCCGCAGGGTCGTCCCGTTTTGGGCCGCGGCTTGGGCAATCTTGGCACTGGCGTGGTAGCCCAGGTGGGGAGACAAGGCGGTCACGGTCATCAAGGAGTTGGCCAGCAATTCCTTCATCCGCGCTTCATTCACCGTTAAACCATGGACCAGCTTGTCCGCAAAGCCGGTGATCGTCCCGGTCAAGAGGTCCGCGGATTCTAAGAAGGCGTCAATCAAGACCGGCTTGAAGACGTTCATTTCAAAGTTGCCTTGGGAGCTGGCCATTGAGACGACCACGTCATTGCCAAACACCCGCATCACCGCCATCGTCACCGCCTCCGCTTGGGTCGGGTTAACCTTGCCGGGCATGATTGAGGAACCCGGTTCATTCGCCGGGAGGTTTAATTCCCCGTACCCCGCCCGGGGTCCCGAAGCCAAGAAGCGTAGATCCTGGGCAATCTTGAACAGATCGGCGGCCAGGGTCTTGAGAGCCCCGTGGACTACCGCCAACCCTGAGTGATGGGCGAGCCCATAGAATTTGTTGGTTTGGGCGGTGAAATGGTGCCCGTAAATAGCACTCATTTTTGCCGCAATCTGGTCGGCCATGCCCGGCGCCGCATTCAGTCCAGTCCCCACCGCCGTCCCGCCGATTGCCAGTTCCAAGAGGGTCGGCGCTAAGGTTTGCAAGTAGGCTAAATCGTGTTCCAAGGCCGCGACGTAACCGGAAATTTCTTGGCCAAAGGTCAGCGGCGTCGCGTCTTGCAGGTGGGTCCGCCCGACTTTGACGGTATGCCAGTATTGGTCCTGCTTGACCTTTAATTCATCAATCAAGTGTTGGACGGCCGGCAGCAGCTGATCGAGGGCTTCGACGGCGACGATGTTCATCGCCGTGGGAAACGTATCGTTGGAGCTTTGCCCCCGGTTAACGTCGTCGTTTGGCAAAATGGGCAACTCCGGCTGCAATTGCTTGCATTTATTCGCCACCACTTCGTTGACGTTCATATTGGTCTGGGTCCCGGACCCCGTTTGGTAGACCTTAAGCGGAAAGTCCTGGCGCAAGGCTTCATCATCCAACGCCAGCAGTTCATCAATGGCTTGGACAATCAATTGGCCCTTGGCGGGACTGAGTTGGTCGGTGGCCAAGTTAGCCTGGGCCGCGGCTTTCTTAATGTTGAGCAGGGCCCGGATGATGGCTAAGGGCATGAATTGCCCGGTCGGAAAATTATGGCGACTCCGTTCCGTTTGCGGTCCCCACAAAGCGGTCGCTGGGATTTGCACGGGACCTAAGGTATCGGCTTCAGTACGAAATGCTGGCATCTTGCTTTCCTCCGTTTGACTGGTTTTGTGAATCGTTACACGTTTCAGATTGGCTCTATCCTACCCGCCTTGGTCCAGATAGTCAAATTTAACTGGTTCCATTAATTTTATTTATCCCCCACTCTTCCTTACCGTCCCTACGCAAAAAGGCCGGCCGTCAACTAACGGTCAGCCCCTTATTTTTTCTGCAATAAATCATTTAATTCGCCCACGGCTTCGATCGGCCCAATCACCGTCAGCTTATCGTGCTGGTGAATCCGGTCGCTGCCCTGGGGGAGTTGGTTGATTTGATCATCCTTATCTACGCACAAAATCACGTTCACGTGGTAACGGTTCCGAAAGTCCATTTCATCCAGGGTCTTGTCATAAAAGGCCGGATTGTTGACTTCGATTTCCGCCAAGGTCACGTTTTTACTGATCCGGACGTAATCCAAAACCGACGGGTGCAGCTGGGAAAAGACCAGCCGTTCCGCCAAATCGTGTTCTGGCCGGACGACCATGTCAGCCCCGATCCGTTCCAAGACCCGGGCGTGGTTGCGGTTTTCAGCCCGGCACACCACATCCTTGACCCCCAGATCCTTAGCAATCAAGGTCGCCATAATGCTGGTTTCAACGTGCTTGCCAATTGAGATGTAGACGTGGTCAAAATGCCCGAGGTCTAATTCGCGCATCGCGTCTTCATCCTGGGCATCGGCAATCACCGCCCGCATCACCAAGTCGGCAAAATCGTTGACGACGGCTTCATTAACATCAATCGCCATGACTTCTTGGCCGGCCCGCACCAAGGCCTTGCAAATCGCCGAACCAAATTGGCCCAGCCCAATCACCGCAAAACTTTCCTTCTTAGCCAATTAAAACACCTTCCTCTGGATACCGATAACTTGGTTGCTTCGGTTGGGCATTAAAAATCGAGAACATCACCGTGTAGATGCCGACCCGCCCAATGAACATCAAGGCCATGATCACCAATTTGCCCAGTAAATTCAGCTTCGCCGTGACCCCCAGGGAAATCCCGGTCGTCCCAAAGGCCGCCATCACCTCAAAGGTCAGATAGGTCAAGGGATTGCGCTCCGGCAAGACCTGGGTCTCCGCTAAAATCAAGATCGCCACGGCAATAATGATCAAGGCGACAAAGAGCAGAGTCAAGGCGCGAAAGACGTTGTCCTGGCGGAAGCGCCGGTGGGCCAGGGTCGGATCACGGTGCCCACGCAAGGTCGCCACCGCTTGTAAGGTCAACAGGCCAACCGTCGTCGTCTTGATCCCCCCGGCCGTCGACCCTGGTGTCCCCCCGATAAACATCAATAGCATCGTGTACGATAAGCCGGCCGCCGACAGGTCGGTATAAGAAAAGGTCGTCAATCCAGCCGTGCGGGGCGTGATCGCCATAAAGATCGAATTGACCAGCCGCATCCCCCAGCCCATTTGACCATCAAACTGGCTGAGGTTTTTTTCGGTAATCAAGTAGACGATGACCGATAGCACCATGATCGTCGCCCCGGTCTTTAAGGCCAGGTGGGTATGCAAGGACATCCGGTGGGCCTTTTTAAATTGCAACAAGTCTTGCCAGACCAAGAACCCAAAGGAGCCGGCAATGATCAAGACCGCAAAGATCACCAGCAGGTACGGGTCATTGCGGAAATTGGCCAAAGAATTGCCAAAGAGGTCAAAGCCACCGTTACAAAAAGCTGAGATCGAGTGGAAGAAACTGTACCACAGGCCCTTGCCCCAACCATAGCGGGGCCCAAAGTCCGCGTACAACAGGGCGGTCCCCAGTAATTGGATCAACAGTGACAGTTTAATGATCAAGGTCACGACTTGAATTTGCGAGACATTATCCAAGTTCAGGGACTCCTGGACCAAAAACCGGGTTGACATTTTCAAACGGCGCCGAATCAAGAGGGAGGTCATAACGGCAAAGGTCATAAATCCCAGCCCGCCGATTTCCATCAACAAGGCAATCACCAGCTGGCCAAAGGGGGTCCAGTGCGTCGCGGTGTCAACCAGGGTCAGCCCGGTGACACACGTGGCACTGGTGGAGGTAAACAGCGCCGTCATCAACCCCGTCTGGCTACCCGGCCGGGTCGCAAAGGGCAACAACAACAAGATCGTCCCGACCGCAATCACCGCCAGAAAGCCCAAGGTCAGCAGTTTGGGAAAGGAATACCGGTGGTGATTAATTTCGATCATCTTACTTGCCTCCAATCAACAGTTATGCTTGTTCATTATAACATGCTATTAAAAAACAGGGATCCGAGCAACCTCAAATCCCTGTCTGTAATTAATAGCTTAACGCCCGTTGTGCGTCCTGGTTCCAATGTTGGTAGAACTCAGCTACGCTCATGCTTTCCTTGCGGGCGGTCCATGGGTTGTTAAAGTAAAGGCGATCGTTTTGATACCCGGTCAAAGCAATGGCGTGGTTGACAAAACCATTGACGTTGGCCACCCACGCGACAACCAAGTGCCCTAAAATCAACTTAGTCTTGATCGCCGCCAAGCTGGCACCCGTCATCACTTCACTGTGGCCGAGGTGGTGATTGACCACTGGGGCGACCCCAGTGGGGAAGATCCACCAACCGGTCACACTAAAGGGATCGCCAACGAAGCCCTTATTGCCGTCGTTACTGCGGGGCATTTCGCGGGCAAGTTGAATCTTATTGACGTCCTTACCAGCGTAACGTAGCATCATCGTGACGGCCGTAATTTCACACCCGGTCGGCAGTTCTGGATTTTGACCAATTACTTCCGCATCATTATAGACACCTTCGATCGCACCGGATGCCCGGTTCGTGAAGTAGGTAATCCGGCCGGCTTGGACCCGGCCGTATTGCATCTGCCCGTTGGCTACATAGTAGACGTAACGCCCGTCTGGCAGCAGAGTCAACCCCGTGCTGCGGTGGCCATCCACGGGGTTAAAGTAATACCAATGCCCCGCCAGGTAGCGTTCACCTTTTACCATTGCGGCCGTTGCCGGATCATAGTAGACGGTCCGATTGCCAGCAATTACCTGCCAGCCCGTTAAGAGCCGCCCCGCCGCTGAGACGAGGTACCAGTTGGTGCCGACTAAGTTTTCCCCCAGCTTTAAGGCTAAGTAACCCAGCTCGTCGGCTTGGTACTGCCCCTCGGCCCGGACAGTTTGGCGCCGCGCCAATTTACCATCGCTGCCGTAGTACTGAAGCTTACCGACCTTGGCCAGGTAGTGGGCGTAGTTGGTGCGCAAGGCCCCATTCCATTCATTAAAGTAATAAATTTGGTCCCCTAGTTGCTGCTGGCCGTGCAACATCCCACGGCCTTGACCATTGGCCTGCAAGTCATAGTAGACCTTACGCTTATCCGGCAGGGTACACCAGCCCCGCTTCATTGCCCCATTCACCGGGTCAAAGTAGTACCAGCGGTGGTTAATGGCTTGTTCGCCATACTGCATCTCACCGGCACCGTTGTAGTAAACCGTCCGCCCGTCCTTGAGCTGAACAAAGCCGGTCTGCATCATCCCGTCAGCCCCAAAGTAACGCCAGTGCCCGTTGGCGTAGGCTTCTCCGTTTTTTACCATTGCCGGGGCATAGTAATAAATCTTGCCCTGAACTTGTTTCAAGCCCGTCACTTGGGCCCCATTCCAGTCGTCAAAATAGTAGGTCTCCTGCCCCACATTCTGTTGGCCGTGCAACATCCCGCGCCCTTGACCATTGGCTTGCAAGTCATAGTAGACTTTCCGCCGGTCCGGCAGGGTAAACCAGCCCCGCTTCATTGCCCCATTTACCGGGTCAAAGTAGTACCAGCGGTGGTTGATGGCTTGTTCGCCATAACGCATCTCACCGGCGCCGTTGTAATAAACCGTTCGTCCGTCCTTGAGCTGAACAAAGCCGGTCTGCATCGTCCCGTCAGCCCCAAAATAGCGCCAGTGCCCGTTGGCGTAGGCTTCTCTGTTTTTTACCATTGCCGGGGCATAGTAATAGGTCTTGCCCTGAACTTGTTTCAAGCCCGTCACTTGAGCCCCATTCCAGTCGTCAAAATAGTAGGTCGCCTGACCCACGTCCTGTTGGCCGTGCAACATCCCGCGCCCACTTACTTGGTGGTCACCTTTGGTCACGTCGTAATAAACTTGTCGCCCGTCCGGTAGCTTATACCAGCCAGTTTTGACGTCCCCATTTTGCTGATCCAAGAAATACCACTGGCCGGCCACGTTTTGTTCCCCGTATTGCATCTGCTTGGTCGTCGGATGATAGTAAGCCAGCCGCTGATCAGACAGATTTTGCCACGCACTCAGTGATTGATTCTGGGCATCTTTTAAGTACCAGTGCCCATTTTCGTACACTTCGTGACCCGCAATCGTTGGTGCCTTCGGTTGGGTGGCCACCTGCTTTGGCGTCGTTGCTTGAGGCGTCTGTTGCGGGGCCGGCAGCGGCCCCACATCCGCGTGAGCCAACACCGGCCAGCTAACGCCCATCACCACGATCCCACTCAACAACCACCGTTTGGTGAAACGAGTAACGGAGTCCCTGCGCAATCGTTTCATCACTTTTTCCTCCTTAAAAATTCACATTTATCTGTTTATTGTACCAAATGCGCAGCAAGCCGGCGACCACTTCGCCAAAAAAATACCAAAAGCCGCGGCCCCCTAACTTTGCTTAAGAGGCAACGGCTTTGCATCATTTTAATCCTTATTCACTTTAGTTGAGCGCGATTAACCTCCTTTACCTTCATCCCGTCGTTTCCGCTTCAAGCCTAGCAGGGTCAGCAGACCCAAGAGGCTCCAGCCTAGGACACCAGCTGGATTGGTTTGGTCCCCGATTTGCGGTAAGCGGGCCGGCTGGGCAGCTGGGCGGTTCTCCGCTGAGTTCAGCCCCACGGCTTCCTGTGGCTTACCACTAGCTGGGGGTGCCTTGATCACCGGTGGTTGCGCCAGCTGATTGCCCTTTGCGGCTTGCTCCCGTGCGTACGTAATCATAACCGTTTGGTCCAGGGTCGCCGCGTCAACCATTGCGCTAGCCACAGCTGCCCGGGACGGCGTGTAGCCTGGGACGCTTGGCACCACATAACTTGGCCATTCCCTGGTCGACCAGGCCCTGTAATTAACTGCTCCCGTCACCTCGTCGACATCCGCCGTCCGAGTCAATGTAGCAGTTTGGCGGACCGACGTTACCGCACCAGTTAGCTTAGGCCGCGTTTCACTTTCCATAAATTTATTACCAATAGGATTCAGCACTTGCCACCATCTTAACTTTTTAAATCACACAAATTATAAAGCATATTATAAGAAACTCAAGAAATCCTCCGCGTCAAACACGCAAAAACCTTACGTTAGACTAATTTTTCGCATACTTCACGTAGACAATTACGATAATAACTATTGAATATCCAATGACGAATGCGAGCACGATGTTGGCTAGCCTTGACAATTCAAAAGCATAAAACAGTAAGGCTATCCTTGGTGTAATGATTGCTGGACTGACAATCTTGCCCATTTTTTTGGCTGCTTCAGAATTGACATTGTTGTTTTCATCACCCCAAAGATTACCAGCTAGTAATCTTAAACTTTTCCCCCGCAGAAAATTTATTCCTGATCCGATAAACAAGACTCCGAAAATAAAAAGAAGTTCTTTCATGCGACTCTCCTGCTATGTAAAACATGGAACAACTCTGGACGAAAGGAAAGCCCAATGTCGACGTTTCAAGCGCTGACGCTGATGATTGCCTTGCTGAATTTTGATTACAGAATCGGCCAAATCTCATTACAGAATCTATTACAGAATTTACCCGGCAAAATGAAACTGGGTGAATTTTGGTGTAACTTTGACAACGCAAAAAAGGCTTCACCACAAGGATTTAACCTTGGGTGAAGCCCCCTTAATAGCTCAAATCGGAAATACACGATTTGAACGTGCGACCCCTACGTCCCGAACGTAGTGCTCTACCAAGCTGAGCTAATTTCCGAGAAAAAATGCACCCAGAAGGAGTCGAACCTTCAACCTTCTGATTCGTAGTCAGACACTCTATCCAATTGCGCTATGGGTGCGTAATAATTAAAAAGCGGAAGACGGGATTCGAACCCGCGACCCCCACCATGGCAAGGTGATGTTCTACCACTGAACTACTTCCGCAAATGTTTAACTTAGCTTTGAGAAGTTATCCTCTCAACAGTTATATATATTACCGGATCACCCCCAAAGTGTCAACACTATTTTAAAAGTTTTTTGCAAAAATTTGGCCCGTTACGTTCGCCGCTAAATTATCGCTTACGGGACACTACTTTTATCGTAACTTCGGGGCTGATTCTTCGTTACAAAACAGAAAAGCCGGTGGTCTCCCACCGGCTCGCCGATATGCGGATAAGAGGATTCGAACCTCCACGCCACAAGGGACACAAGAACCTAAATCTTGCGCGTCTGCCAGTTCCGCCATATCCGCATAAATAAAAAAATGGAGGATACAGGGCTCGAACCTGTGACCCTCTGCTTGTAAGGCAGACGCTCTCCCAACTGAGCTAATCCTCCATGTGTTGAACTCAAACAACTTCTATAGTTTAAGCCCAACGGTGAGATTTTGCAACCCCTATTTCAAATTTAATTCCGTTAATTTTTGATCAACCATCGCCAAAACCTGCTTGGCCGCGGCGGGACTCTCGACAAAATTGTACTTGTCGCCGTCAATCATCATCTTCGGACTTTCGTCATAGTGCACATACCAGTCTACGTAGCGCTGATTCAATTCTTCATAATATTGATACAAGCTCGGATCAGCATCAATTTGTTCGTAAGCCCGGCCCCGCTTTTTAATCCGTTCCAACATTGTCGGGAAAGAAACCTTGATGTGAATCAAGAGGCTCGGCTTCTTAGCTAATGGTTGGTTCGGTAGTTCTTCCAACATATTCCCCAGCAGTGAGGAGTAAATATCGGCTTCCGTCCCCGTCGCCCGGCCCAAATCAGCATTCAAGCGGAACAACAAGTTGTCTTCAAAAATCGACCGATCCAGCACACTTAACTTGTGTTGGGCCGCTTCCTTGATTTCATCCAAGCGGCGGTTTAAGAAATAAATTTGCAAGAGGAAGCCGTACTTTTGCGGATCCTGGTAAAAGAGGGGCAAAATCGGGTTGTCATCAACCGATTCATAGTAGGCCTTTGTCCCCAAGTGCTCAGCTAACATTTGCGTCAGACTGGTTTTTCCCGCTCCAATCGTTCCGGCAAGTACAATCATGAACATCCCTCACTTAATTTTTTGATCTAAAAGTGCAACGCAATCTATTATAACTTGTTCTGATAAAAAAACCACGGGGAAGTCCCCGCGGTTCCAAATTTTTTATGCTTCGTGGTGCTCTTCATCCTCAAAGCTTTCGCCCTTGGTCTTGCGTGACAAGTCGACTTGGTCGAGCGGAATCAGCTTTGAACCGTAGCGGAACTTGTAGTAGAAGAAGAGAATCAAGACCAGCGGCAAGCTCATGTAACTGATCAAAATGTTGGACCAATCCAACTTCAAGAAAGCGTCGATATTTTGCCCGGCAATTACGACAATGCACAAGATAAAGGCAAAGATCGGCCCAAACGGGAAGAGCAAGGCGTGGTACTTTAATTCCTTCACGTCATGCCCCTGAGCAATAAAGGCTCGACGGAAGCGGTAGTGGCTGATTGCGATCCCAAACCAAGCGATGAAACCACACAACCCCGAGGCCGCGACTAAGTAATTGTAGGCTTCGGGTCCGATAAACTGGGTCAACCAAACCAAGACCCCAACGACCGTGGTCCCTAACAAACCGTAAATCGGAATCCCGCGCTTGTTGACAATCCCGAAGATCTTCCACGCGTAGCCTTCCCGCGCTTGGGAGTACAGCATCCGCGTCGAAGCATACATCCAGGAGTTGGCTGCCGACAGGACCGCGACTAAGATCACGGCGTTCATCACACTGGCCGCCGCCGCTAACCCGGCCCGTTGGAAGACCAGGGTAAACGGACTCGTCACAATATCTTGGACGTCGGCACTCAAGAGGTTCTTATTCGTGTACGGCAAGATTACGGCAATCACAAAAATCGTCAAAATGTAGAACAAGAGGATCCGCCAGAAGGTCGACTTGATCGCTTCAGGCACGCTCTTTTCAGGGTTGGCCGATTCTCCGGCCGCAATCCCGATCATTTCCGTCCCTTGGAAGGAGAAGCCGGCTACTAAGAAGACCGAGATAATCCCGGGCACCCCGTGGACAAACGGCGCCTCCTTATAGGTAAAGTTGCGCATACCAATCGGCGCTTGGCCTCCCATAATCCCAAAGATTACTAAGACCCCAACGATTAAGAAGGCCACTACGGCTAGGACCTTGATCAAGGCCAGCCAAAATTCGGTTTCCCCGTAGGAGCGGACCGACAGGTAATTGATAATGAAGATGACTAAGAAGATCACCCCACTAAACATCCAAGCCGGTACGTGCGGGAACCAGAAGTTCATCACCAGCCCGACGGTCGTAATTTCCACCGGCACAGTAATCGCAGCGTTAAACCAGTAGTTCCACCCGAGAGCAAAGCCCAAGGCCGGACTGACAAACTTACCGGCATACGCCGCAAACGAACCGGTCAGGGGGATGTAGGTTGCCATTTCGGCCAAACTGGTCATCAAGAAGTAGACCATAATCCCCATCACCCCGTAGGCAATCAACGCCCCCCCGGGACCGGCGGTGGTAATTGCCGAACCCGAAGCGATGAACAACCCGGTCCCAATTGAACCCCCGAGGGCAATCATCGACAGGTGCCGAGTTTGAAGGGAGCGCTTAATCTGCCCTTCATTCTTTGTATCCATTTCAACTTCCTCCTAAACTGAAATTATTGCAGCTAATTTTAAAGCTAAGAAAAAAGGGATTGACCGCAAAACGCCCGGTCAATCCCACTATTTCAGCGATGAATTGGAAGCGCCCCGCGATATTCGCGACAGTCCGTGACCTCTTAAGCCACGACCCAACCAAAACAGCCACAAGCCTATTTTGATTTCGGCACCCCGCCCTTTCCTTTCCGTTCCCAGCCGCTTGCTCGGCTCCCACAAAGTACTGATGAAGGGTGCAACCTCTTCTCTTAAACTTTTTTCATTATAACGACCCGGTCGGCAGAATGCAAGATTTAATCTCGCCCGCGCCGGTACGTAAAGACGGCCCCTTGCTTTTGGCGCTGAAAGCCATTGTGTTCCAACACCCGCTGGGAAGCCCGGTTGGTAGCTGTTACTTCTGCCACCAACGCTAGCGTCGGGTTGGCCCGTAAAAAAGTGGCCACTGCCGCTGTCATCAAACCGTGGCCTTGCCAAGCCGGTGCTAACAGGTAACCCAACGCCCACTCAGTTTCCGCTTGCGGAAAGGTCGCAATCATCCCCACTAATTGTTCTCCGGCCCACAAGCCCCATAAATACCGCTCTTGCAGCCAATTGCTGACAGCCCACTGACGCAAGGCTGGATCCGGCGCCAAGGTCAAGCCCGCCGCCTGAGTCAAAGCTTCATCCGCTAGCAAAGCCATCACCGCTGCCAAATCAGCTGGCGCCAGCCAACGGCCCTTTAACTTTGCTTGTTGCGCATTTTGCATTACAATTACCCCCAGACGACACAATTGAGAAAGAAGTTGATGACGATGCAAGTACAAACGTATTCACTAACGACCGACCACCGGACCACGCCGGCGACTTTGACGGCCTACCTGCAGACCCCGACCCCCGGTAGCACGGTTCAGCAATTTGCGCCGCTCTTAATCATTCCGGGTGGCTCGATGACCCATATTCCAGTCGAAGAAACCGAAAAGACGGCCCTCGCCTTTGCCAGCCGGGGCTTTCAGGTTTTCATTCTACGCTATTCCTTTGTCAGTGACCAGACCCCGCTCTACCCAGCGCCCCTGTATGATTTGGCCCAAGCCGTTGCCATGATCAACACGCACCGGGCCACCTGGCACCTTAATGACTACCTCCACCTCCTCGGCTTTTCGGCTGGCGGCCAAGTCACGGCCCTCTTTAATGATTACTGGGACGCCTCGTGGTTGGCTCAGGGCGCTGGCGTTACGACTGCCGAGTTGGCCTTTACCGATCTAATTTTAGGCTACCCCGTGATCGATCTGGACGCGGGTTTCCCGACTGACGCGCCGACCCTCGCCCAGTGGACCGATACCCCGGTTAAGTACAATGCCAGCCAGCACGTGACTGCTACCAACCGCCCAACCTTCTTATGGGCCACGTTAGACGACCCGATCGTCCCGGTGCAAAATACGATCAATTATTTCCTGGCTCAACAAGCCGCCGGTATTTCCCAGGAAATACACCTCTTTGAACACGGCCCGCACGGTATGGACTTGGCCAACGCCCTGGTCGCCCATCATCCAGCGGGCAACCAGCCCCACGTGGCGCACTGGGTCGACTTAGCCGTTGAATGGCTCCAGTCTGATCATCACCAATTCTAAGCAAAAAGGGTGCGCGAATCGCGCACCCTTTTTGCTTATTCCCCTAAGGCTGCTCGCAAGTTAGCCAGGCTAACCTGGGCAGTATCGGTAAACTTCACAGTGGCAGCACTCAATTGGTCACCAATCCCAATTGACAACTCACCCGCTCCGTTGATTGATTGGATCCCCGCCGCGGAGTCTTCCAACCCGGCGACTTGATCAGCCGGCAGGTTCATTACTTCAGCCGCCCGGGCAAAGATTTCCGGGTCCGGCTTACCGGCGTGCAGGGTCGCTGGGTCGACAATCCCGACAAAGTAATCGGTCAAGCCCAGGTACTTGAGAATCTTTGGCGCATTCTTCGACGCTGAAGCCAAGGCCATTTGGTAGCCCCCGGCGCGTAATTCATCCAAGAACGCCTGCATCCCCGGCAGGATGTCAGCCGGCGTCAAAGTGGCAATCAGCTTGCCATAGTTGTCATTCTTTTCCGCCGCCAGGGCTTCCTTTTCGGCTAAAGAGTAGTCATTTTCGTGCCCCCCGGCCTTGAGAATCATTTCCAAGGAGTCCATCCGGCTGACCCCTTTTAAGGCTTCTTGCAATTCGGGGGTCCATTCGGTTCCGACTTTAGTGGCCGTCTGGTGCCAAGCCTGACTGTGGAACTTGGCCGTGTCCGCAATTACCCCATCTAAATCGAAGGCAAATCCTTTTATGTCTGCAAATTTCATGAATAATTCCTCCCGGTTAAAGCTAAGGGGGCGGGGTTGCCCCCGCCCCCTTAGCGATCGTCTATGCCTACAGCGTGTTTTATTTCAACTTAATTACTTTAATTCTAACTTTTCACCAGCCAGGTCAATCGTCAGTGGTTCCCCACTGATCAATTCAGCCTTGGCCCCGTCTTTATCAACCGTGACTTCAATTACCCGGCCGCGGAATTGCTGACGGAATTGGTAGGAATCCCACTTCTTTGGCAGGAATGGGGCGTAATGCAATTGGCCATCCCGAACCCGCATGCCCGCGAAGCCTTGCACGATGTCGATCCAACTCCCGGTCATGGACGTAATGTGCAGTCCATCGGCCGTATCGTTGTTGTAGTTGTCCAAGTCTAAGCGGGCGGAGCGTTCATACATCTCGACCGCTTTATCTTCGTAACCAATATCAGCGGCAATGACCGAGTACACGGATGCCGACAGACTGGATTCGTGGACCGTAAATTGTTCGTAGAAGTCGAAGTTGCGCTTCTTTTCTTCCGGCGTAAAGTCGTCCATGAAGTCCCAGATCCCTTGGATGACGTCCCCTTGCTTCACGTACGGGGAACGCAGGATCTTGTCCCACGACCAATTTTGGTTCAGTGGCAATTGGTCACTTGGAATCTCACCCACTGGGATCAGATCCTTGTCCATAAAGCCATCGTTTTCTGGGAAGATCCGCCGTTCTTCATCGTACGGCAGGTACATATTATCCACGATTGACTTCCAGTGGCGCTTTTCGTCTTCAGTGACCGCTAAGTCAGCCGCTACCTCGGCGTCCACTTCGGCCAAGACTTCTAAGGTGTACTTGAGCGTCCATTGGCACAGCAGGTTGGTGTACCAGTCGTTATTGACGTTGTTGTCGTATTCGTCTGGTCCCGTGACCCCGTGAAGCATGTACTTGTTAGCCCGTTGGGAGTAGTGGACCCGGTCGGCCCAGAAGCGCGAAATTTCGGTTAAGACCTTGGCCCCTTCGTGCAAGACGTAGGACTTGTCGCCGGTGTAGTTGGTGTAGTTGTAAATGGCGTAGGCAACGTCGCCGTTCCGGTGAATTTCTTCAAAGGTGATTTCCCATTCGTTGTGGCATTCGATCCCGTTGAAGGTCACCATTGGGTACAAGGCCCCCTTGAGCCCTTGTTCTTGGGCATTGATGTAGGCCCCGTCCAATTGGTTGTAGCGGTACATCAAGAGGTTGCGCGAAATTTCTGGATCAGCAACCCCTAGGTACACTGGTAAGCAGTAGGCTTCTGTATCCCAGTAGGTCGCCCCACCGTACTTTTCCCCCGTGAAGCCCTTCGGACTGATGTTTAAGCGGTAGTCATTGCCGTAGTAAGTCGAGAAGAGTTGGAAGAGGTTAAACCGAATCCCTTGTTGGGCCCCCTCATCCCCGTTGATCTTCACGTCCGACTTGTCCCAGCGGGCTTGCCATTCGGCTTCGTGGGCCTTCAATAAGTCCGCAAAACTTTGGTCCGCTAAGCTGGTCGTTAATTCATCGACCCGTGCTAACAGTTCGGCTTCGGTCGCAAAGTCGCGGGAAGTCGCCACGACCGTCCGCTTTTCTACCGTCAAGCTGGTTTGCGGGGCCAATTCCCCGGCAAAAACGTTGGCGACTTCCTTATCGGCAACGTGGTCCGTCGTGTGTGGCAAGGCCGTCAGCGTCGTCGTCTTCATCGCAACCGTAAATTGCGGCGTTCCAAAGTCGTTGGGTTTGGTCTTAGAAACCAACAATGCGTGTTGCCCACTGGCTTGCCGGTCTAAAACATCCCAGAATTGTTCATCGTAGTTCGCATCTTCATTGTAGACGTCACCATCAATGGCACTGGTAACTTCAAGTTGCACGGCTTGGTCACTCAAGTTGGTCAAGGTTACTTGTTGCCCCACCAGTTCCTTTTGGACCGCCGAAACAAAGCGGACAAATTCGAAGCGCATCTTTGCGCCCCCGACCGTAGCCGTAAAGGTCCGGGTAAAGGTCCCGCGTTGCATGTCCAAATCAAGGCTGAAGTCACTTGGCGTTTGCTTGGCTAAGTCCAGGGCTTCGCCGTTAACGGTAATTGGCAACTTCAAGAAGTTGACCGCGTTGATCATCTTCCCAAAGTACTTGGGATAACCATTCTTCCACCAGCCGACCCGGGTCTTGTCGGGGAACCAAACCCCACCTAAGTAGACCCCTTCCATTTTGTCGGCGGAGTAACCTTCTTCAAAGAAGCCCCGCATCCCCAGGTTTTCATTGGCCAAACTGGTCATTGATTCTTGGAGGCGCTTGTCTTCAGGTGACCACTTGGTCGTCTTGACGTGCCAAGGTGCAATATCAAAAGTTTGTTTCATTGGTAAAATTCCTTTCTCAACTTAACGCATGAATTATTCGGCAAACGTTTCCTTAATGGCGCCAACGCTTAGGGCCCCACAAGCTAAGACCAACCCCGCCAGCAAGAACATGTTGACTTGCGAGTTGCCCAGCAGCGGGAAGAGGGCGAAGCTGGCCAGGGAAGCCACGATCTGTGGTAAACAAATTGAACCGTTAAACAGCCCTAAGTAAGTCCCCATGTGCTTCCCAGACAAGGCGTTGGTGACAATCGTCAGCGGGTAGGTGTTCATCCCGGCCCAAGCGACCCCGACGAGCGTGTATGAAACAATCAAGGCCCCTTGGCTGTGAATAAAGAAGACGGAGATAAAGCCCAGCGCCCCTAACAATAAGGTCGTCGCGTAGCCAGCCTTGTGGTACTTATTTGGCACCTTAGCCAAAATGTAGGAGCAAATCACCGCGGCGATTGATTGGACCGCCGCCAAGACCCCGTACCAGTTCCCGGCCGCTTGGTAAGCCGCCGACGTAGCATTGGTCGTGTGCCATACGTTCTTGGCAATTGCCCCGGCCGAGTAAGTCCACATGTATTGGAAGGCAAACCAGCAGAAGAATTGAACTAAAGTTACCGTCCAGAAGGCCTTTGGCGCGTGCTTCAACAGGGTCAGCCAGTTGCCACCTTCCTTATTGTCATTTTCCGTAATCCCGTGGTAACGAGCATAGGTCGCCGGATCATATTCCTTCACCCGGAACACCGTAAAGGCACTCGTCACGATCAACAAGACCGCCCCAACGTAAAAGGAAATGACCACGGATTGTGGGACGACCCCTTTCTTAGCCGTGTTGGCAACCCCCAAAAACGTCAACAGGAAGGGGAAGATCGCCGCTAAGACCGCTCCGGTGTTGGACAAGAAGCTTTGAATCCCGTAGGCGTAGCTCTTTTGATCGTCGTTAACCATGTCCCCGACCATCATCTTAAAGGGCTGCATGGCAATGTTGGATGACAAATCCAAGAAGGCCACGGTAATCGCCCCAAACCAGAGGGCCGCGAGAGAACCGTACCCGAAGCCGAAGCTCCCGGAATTTGGCAGCAACATCATGACAATTACGGCCACCAAGGTCCCTAAAATCAGGTACGGCAACCGCCGACCGCCCAGCTTTGGCGCCCAGGTCCGGTCAGAATAGTACCCCACAATTGGTTGGACAATCAGCCCGGCCAACGGTGGCAAGATGAAGAACCAGCCCAAGTTATTCGGGTCAGCCCCAATCGTTTGGAAGATCCGCGACATTTGCGAACTTTGTAAGGTAAAAGCGGTTTGTACCCCCAAGAAACCAAAGTTGATCATCCAGATCATGTTTCTCGAGAGGGTTGGCAACCCCGCACTCGTAGCTTTTTCACTCATAATGACAACAGTCTCCTTCAAATAAGAACAGGTCCAATAATTGCAAGAGATTTGTGGAAGCGCTTCATAAATCTTTTTCGAATAATAATATATCAGCTCCACCAATTTTGTGCAACCGTTTGCGCAAAAATTATGCAAACGGTGGCCTAAGTTTGGGAAGCCAAAAATCGGTTCACCCCTTGCCCCACTTAGGCCTAGGATAAACCGATTTCAAAGAAAAATTATTTTTCATTTGCGCTCACGATCCGAAAGCCAACCAACTGGTGCGTCCGGTGCTTATCAAACAACAAATTGATCGCCTTGGCCCCCAATTGGCGGGGCATCATATCGACTTTAATCACCGCCGGACTGGCGAGACTCAACAGGCGACTGCGGTTAAAACAAATCGCCGGCAATTGTTTGGGCCACGTGACCGTTTGCAATTGATTATAAAAACTCAACAGACTGATATCATCAACGGCAATAATCCCATCCACACTCGGATGAGCCGCAAAAAAAGCGGCGGGTTCATCTTTTTGCAAATCATAGCTCAGCGCGGTGCCCCCCTGGGCCGCTAAAGCAGCTTGATAACCAGCCTGCCGATCCGCTTCATAGGCCCAGTGATGACCCGAGCACACTAACAGCGGCTGGCGAACCCCCTCTTCAATTAGTAAATGGTGGGTCGCCTTTTGCCCCGCCAGTTGGTTATCGTTGTTAAGGTAGCGGTCCCCCGGTTGGCTGGGATGGCCGATAATCACAAAATTTTGTGCCTTTTCGCGGAGGTAAGCCGTGACCGGATCGTCGGCTTTCGTATACAACACCAAGAAGTTATGAATTTGCGATTGCTCAACCATCGCCTGGACATTTTTTAGCAAACTGGCCTCATCTTGACAGATCGCCGTTGCCAACACGTAATTTTTCGCTACCAGTTCCGTATTGGCCCCCCGAATAATGTCGAGTTGGAAGGGATTGGCCGGGGCGTGTTCATCCGTGACCGGAAAAATCACTCCCACCACGCTGGCTTCCCCCTTGGACAAGGTCTTCGCAGGACCACTGGGGCGGTAATCCAAGGCCGCCGCGACTTGTTTGACCTTGGCAATCGTCGCCGCACTAATGCGTGGATTGTCATTCAACGCGCGCGAAGCCGTCGAAACCGAAACCTGCGCGGCTTTGGCGACATCCTTAATCGTACTCATTGTTTCCCCCTTCAGTTATCCCCCGGTCCTGATTTCCCGGGAAATAACTTCACCTATCAAATTCACTTCTTCAATTATACCAAAAAAGCCGGGGCCTGCCGCCCCAGCCTTGTTAAGCTTAATATCGTGAATTTGCTACTAACTGCCAATGGCTCAGCCGCGGCGCGATAATCACGTATAAGTATTCCGCTACTTGCAGCCACGTGTAGGCTAACAACATCGCGCCGACCGTGTCCATTGGGAAATGAGCGTATAAGTAGACCCGGGAAATGGCCAACAGCACCACGTAAAAGATCAGTAACAATTGGCAAATTACCCGCACGGCGGCCCGTTGAATCAGCGGAATCACAACCAACATCAAGATTCCTGCCACCAAAAAGGCCCCTAAAACGTGTCCACTCGGGAAGGAGTAGCCATTGTCCGCCGCCATGTGTTGCGCAGGCCGTACCCGCTTAACCAGGTGCTTGGCAATTGTACCCAAAGCATCCCCACCGATGATTACCCCTAGCGACCACAGGGCCGGAATCTTGTACTTAAAGCCCCACAGCAAAAAGGCAATTAAAAAGGCCCAGACCAAGTCCAGCTTGGGTTCACCCAAAAAGGAAATCAACGTCATCAAAGTCTTCATTCCCCCGGTAGCGTTCGGGTGGTTATTGGTAAACAGCGCTTGTAAGACCGAATCAAGGGTCCCGATCAGCATCGTATTTTTGTAAACCATCGCGCCCACCACGACAAACAGCACCCCACTGACCAGGAGGCGTTGCCAACGATTGGCATCATTTTCAATCAGCATATTTTTCTCCTCAAAATTAATTTATCTTGGTAAGTGTATCACACTAGGGCCGCCCTTCGCAGGCAGCCCCCGATTTTGGTTAATTTTTAAGCTTCGGGCGCTTCATTGATAAATAAGTTGTGCGCCGCCTTGTAAGAAATACTGATGGGATCCCCACCAGCAACGGGCTGGACAACCACCGGTCCTTCAAACGGTTCGTGTTTAACAATCGTCAAGCGATCATAGAGGCGGACCCCCAGTTCGGACAGGTAGGTCAGCAATTCGTGGTTGTCCAAGAAGCGTTCCACGACGACCGTTTCGCCATCCGCGGCATCCGCTAACAGGCGGTGGCTGACCGCCCGAAATTCCCCCGCCGCACTCGGAATTACCCCGCCGTGGGGACAATTTTGGGGATGGGCCAAAAAGGCATCCAACGCAGTCGCCAAACGATCACTGGTTTCGTGTTCTAAGACTTCTGCTTCCGGGTGCACATCAGCGACGTTGTAACCCAGCTTATCAACCAAAAAAGTTTCCCATAGCCGGTGCTTGCGGACCAATTCGGCCGCGTACTTCACCCCTTTATCGGTAAGCTGAATGCCGGCATAGGGCTGGTGGGTTACCAAGCCTTCGTCATCCAATTTCGTAATCATTTCCGTGACTGAGCCCGCGGCAATCCCCAGCCCCAGGGAAATTTGTTTGTTGCTAACTTGCTGCTTGCCGCCGCCCAGTTCAAAAATAATTTTCAGATAGTCTTCTTTCATCGGCGTCATTTTCTCGCCCGAAACCCTCTTTCTGTATTGGTTAAATGCATAGTTGGTAAAGTTAAACGAATTATATCATAACATCAAACCCTGTTGTTTGGAGAACCTAACTTTAATTTTTTAGTACCGCTGAGCAAAATCATTGACCACCATTTACTTACTTTTTATAATTAAACGCAAACATTAACAAATCCAGAAAGGATGCTAACCATGGAACATTTTACTAACATTGTGATCGGCTTTGGTAAGGGCGGCAAGACCCTAGCGAAATACTTAGCAACCCACGGTCAGGACGTCTTAGTCATCGAACGTTCAGCCCAAATGTACGGGGGAACCTGCATCAACGTCGGCTGCTTGCCATCGAAAAACTTGATCTTAAACGGGCAAAAGGGAGTGCCCTTTGCCCAAGCAACCCAAAAACGGGCCGAAATGACCGCCCAACTACGCCAAAAAAACTACCATTTAGTGGCCGATGAACCACGCGCCCAGGTAGTTAACGCCACCGCGCAATTTTTAAACGACCATAGCTTATTGCTGACCGCGCCGGATGGACAAACCGAACAGGTCAGTGGCGAACGGATCTTTATCAATACTGGTGCCACTCCAAGGATCCCGGCCATTCCGGGCTTAAAGTTAGGGGAGCGGGTCCTAGATTCACAGCGGGCGATGGAACTGCCCCAGCAGCCACACCGGTTAGCTATCTTGGGCGGTGGCCCCATCGGCTTGGAATTTGCAGCGATGTTTGCCAGTTACGGCAGTCAGGTAACCTTATTTGATCCACATGAGCAACTGTTACATGGCTTTGAGCCCGAAGTCCAAACTGCCGTCACCGCCGATTTACAAGCCAGTGGCTTAACTTTACAACTAGCTAGTCAGGTCAGCCAAGTCACCACCACCACTGATACCGTGACCTTAACCTACCATCAGGCTGGCCAAACCCAAACGGCCCAATTTGATTACTTACTGGTAGCCACTGGTCGCCAACCTAATACCGCTGAACTGGGCTTATCAAATACCACCATCGCCACGACCCCGACCGGGGCAATAAATGTCGATGAGCATCTCCGCACAACCGCCCCAAATGTTTGGGCCTTAGGGGACGTTAACGGCGGTCCCCAATTTACCTATATTTCCCTGGACGATTTTCGGATCGTAAAGGACCAGCTCTTCGGATCGGGAACCCGGTCTACGGCGGATCGGCACTTCATTCCTACAACCACGTTCTTGACACCGCCGCTAGCAACGATTGGTTTGACGCAAGCGGCCGCCCAAGCCGCTGGACATCAGGTCTTAGTCTTCCAATTAAAGACCCAAGCAATTCCAAAGGCCCGGGTAATGGAAGACCAGCGGGGACTGTACAAAGTCATCGTTGATCAACACAGTCATGAAATCTTAGGCGCCACACTGTACGCCCAAGAAGCCCACGAGGTGATCAACTTAATCGCCTTGGCCATGAACGGCCACTTAAAATACGAACTGTTAAGAGACATGATCTACACTCACCCGACGATGGCCGAAGCTCTGAACGATCTTTTTCAAATCCCACTTCAGCAATAGCTCAAAAGAAGTTGGAAAAAAAGTTTTAAAAATTCAAAAGCGCTAGAAACCACGTTACTGAAAACGTTGATTTCTAGCGCTTTTTTGTTGTTACTTGCTAAGATTTAGCCGAAAAGATAGTTTCTTCTCAGCCTCTTTCCTACGATTAGTCACGGCGCAGTTGCATCTTCATAAAGAAGCAGTAGTTTAACGCCACCATCACCGCTAACCAGAGGAAGATCCCAATCATGACCGCCGTGTGGGTGGCCAAGAATTGCAGGCTACCAAAGAAGGTTGCTGGATCTAAGTGTAAGGTGACAAAGAGGAAGCGCACCAGGGTAACCATGATAAAGATCAAGACAATTGGTCCTCCGATCCCAACGATCCACTTCCAGAGCCGATTCAAGAGGGCAAAGCCAGCCCCAATCGTCGCCACGGTCACCACCCCGACTAAAATCGTCAGCAAGGTCCAACCGGCCCCATCCGCAAAGTGACTCAAGTGGTGAGTTGAATAAAGGAACAGGTTCTTGAGTAAGGCCAAGCCCCACGAAGTAACTACCAACACCAAGAGCAGGCAGGAATTAGCCAGCCAAGTATGGCGCCGGGTAATATTGTACTGCAGACCCCACTTAAAGATCGTATACGGAAAACACAGGGCAAAAATCAGGACGGCCATATTCCACGCCCCATAAACTTCCCCGGCCAAGAAATCGCCAAAGTCAAATAAACTCATCCGACTGCCGCCGATCAAGGCAATCAAGCCACTCACCAAGTGCAGCCCCACCAAGACGGCGACCACTACCCCAAAGGCCCACGCGACCATCCGCAATCCCCATTTCACTAGGGCTAACGTTTGTTTACTCATGTTTTTCTCCCCCGTTCGTTAATGCCGTAAAGGTTTTTTGTAAATCCAAATGTGCTAATTTAACCTGATCCGGCAAGACGCGGTGGTCATCCAAGGCGGCTACCACCGTCACCGCTTGAATCTTGCCTAATTGCCGACTGGTCAGGATTTGCATGCCGGCCGTGTATTCGGCCACTAAATCGGCGGGCCCGCTGATTTCATACGCATTCGCCAATAAATCAGTAACCGCTTCGTTCTTAATGATTGTGGCATGATCCAAAATAATCACGTCTTCTAACAATTGTTGCACTTCGCTGATCAAGTGGGTTGAAATTACAAAGGTCCGCGGCCGTTCTTCGTAGGTCCGCATTAGTTCTTGATAGAAAAGTTCCCGGTGGTTGGCGTCCAACCCGAGGGTCGGTTCATCCAGGAAAATGTAGTTGGCGTTAACGTTCAGCGCCACCGTTAGCTTGGCGGCGGTTCGCAGCCCCGTTGACAGTTTAGCCAAAGTATCTTTTTCGCTAATCCCAAACGCGTTTAACATCCGGGTTGCATTGGCAAAGTCAAATTGACCATAAGCATCTTCGGCCATCGCAAAGGTATCCTTGACCTTGGTATGCTTCATCAACAAGTCAACTTCACTCATCAAGTACAGCTCACTCAGGGCCGCCTGATTATCGGCAACCGGAGTTTGGCCCAACAAGACCTGCCCCTGGTTGGCAAAGATTCGGTTGGTCATAATATTAAGCAAAGTACTCTTGCCGGCCCCGTTGCGCCCCAGCAAACCATAGATCTTGGCTGGCGCTAACTCAAAACTGACGTCATTTAAAATTTGCTTGCGCCCAAAGCGCTTCTTAACGTGTTGGATCGTTAACTTATTCATGATCGTACCCCCGTTTAATCAATTCCAATAGGTGTGCTTCCTCAATCCCTAATTTCTTGGCTTCAGCCACCAAACTAGCGACGTACTCCTGATAAAAGGCTTCTTTGCGTTGGGCGACCAGGCGCTGATGGGCACCAGCCTTGACAAACATCCCCCGGCCCCGCCGCTTTTCTAACAGTTGTAAGTCCACCAGCTGGTTCATTCCCTTTAAGACTGTCGCTGGATTAATGTGCAATTCCTGTGATAGTTGCGTTGTTGATGGCACTTGTTCGCCCTCCTCAAAAATCCCTGTAAAAATCATTTCTGCGAGTTGGTCCGCAATTTGCTGATAGAGCGGTGCGGATTGATCAAATTCAAATTGCATTTTTTCACCACCTTAACCTGATTAGTTCATCGGTTAATCACTTGTGTAACTAACTATATAACTAACTAACGATTTTGGCAAGGGCGGCGGCCACTTTTTTTGCTGAGAGTTTACAATTCAAGTGCAACACAATTTAAAAAAATAACCCATAACGGGGT
>NZ_AZFK01000031.1 GCF_001435775.1 Limosilactobacillus ingluviei DSM 15946
CGCGGTTTGTAAAATTAAGTTAGAAAAATAGAAAAGCCATTTGTGGTAGACTTTTGAATACCCCTAAACAAAAGAAAGGAAACCACAAATGACTTACACCCATCTTACCACAAACGAGTTGACAATCATCGCCCATTCTTTCGTGCAAAAGCTTAAAGCGTATCGGGTGGCCCAAATGATCAATCGTAGCGCCGAAACCGTTTATCGCGTTTATCGTTATCTAGAAACTAGTGCTTCAATTACTGATTATCAAAATCATTATACGCGCAATAAGCAACGTTGTGGCCGAAAACGTACGCAATTGCCTTCAGCTGAGCTCACTTATATCAAGGCCAAAGTCGCCCAAGGGTGGACCCCTGACACCATCATTGGCCGTGCCGAGCGCTCAATTAGCTGTAATCGGCGGACCCTTTACCGGATGTTTGAACGAGGGCAGTTTGGCTTCGATGTTCGTTCCTTACCCATGCGAGGTAAGCGCCATCCGAATGGCTATGTTGAGCGCCGCGGAAAGGCTGGTCAATTGGGGAGAAGTATTCATGAACGCGCGAAAGACTTTCCGCACTATGCCACTGAATTTGGGCACCTTGAAGCTGATACCGTCCAAGGCAGAAAGCATCAAGGGGCAGTAATGACCCTGACCGAACGCCAATCGAAGGTCGAAATTGTGCTCAATGTGCACGAGAAGACGGCCGATGCGATTAACCAACACTTAAGTCAGTGGCTCCGGAAATTTCCGCGTCACTTCTTTAAGTCGATCACCTTCGACAACGGGAAGGAGTTCGCTGGCTGGCGCGACATCGCCAATCAATTCGACATTCACACCTACTTTGCCGAGGTTGGTGCTCCCAACCAACGGGGACTTAACGAGAACAATAACGGCCTTTTACGCCGGGATGGCTTAACTAAACAGCTGGATTTCCGTAATCTTCCCGATGAATTGGTGCCCCAACTGATGAGCAAGCGGAATAATCTTCCCCGCAAGTCACTGAACTATCGAACTCCCTATGAGGTATTCATGGAGCACGTCACTGATGAGCAACTACTTTTTTTCTAACTTAAATTGACATTTCGGGA
>NZ_AZFK01000032.1 GCF_001435775.1 Limosilactobacillus ingluviei DSM 15946
GCCACGCTTTACCCAGATCAGAAATCGCCAACTGCAGACACCGCGCCGACAGTTGATACTGCCAGTCGGCCTTATTAGCAACCAATTCATCCCGAACCTTGCGTTCGTTGGGCCGCTGCTTCTTATCAGCAAGAATCACTGAAGCATCATACATGTCATTCCAAAGGGCCAGCCCTTGATTCCAACAGTAGCGCCGGTAATCGCATAAATCATCGAGCACCTTTTTCATCGTTTGGTTTGGATATAACTTCACCTTTTGCGTGCGCAACATCACCGTCCCCACCTCTCAAACAGCCAACTTAGATACGTGTGAGCGATAAAGATCTAACAAAACGATCAAGAAATCGCATTGTTAACGCTTTAATCATCTCACTGTTCATTTTGTTTAGCAAGTTTTTCGCTGGCATGACGATGATAAATTTCTGTTAGCTAGTCCCCGAATACTCATGCCACATTTTGTCTTTCTCATAGACATTCGGGAAGGTTATTCAACATTATTCGACATTTTTATTAACAGTTATCTCCTCCGCCAACTGTTGGCACTGGAGCAGGTTGTTTTGGGCACGACCTGGTCTTGGGCGAGGTGGTGGACCTTTCTGACAGCGCAAACGACTTGGTTGCCCTTACCGTGTTTGACGCCCCCGCAGGTGGCTCAGCTGCACCACCAGCTCTTGCAAGCCTGGACGGTCGAATTGGCCCAAGCCGGAATCGTAACGCAACGCGCGGCGGGGGTCCAGTATTGCCGCCGGCCAGCCTGGTTTGCCAGTTATGCGGCGAAAGTACGGGCCGTACGGGGGTGGGCGGGAAAAGAAAAAAGCCCCCGATAGGCAGGGGCTAAGGATTACAGGATTCGAAAGCGGGGTTGGGCGTGGTTAAAGCGGTCAATGAAGTCTTGGGCGGTTTGCATGACTTGTAGTTGCCCATCGTGCAGCAATTGAATTAAGGTATCATAATCAAAATCGTTGATTAAGACTCCGTAATCCGGCCCGGTGGTATCGAAGATGACGGCCGTGGCGGTCCGGGTGACCCCTAGTTCATTTGCCATTTTTTGATCGGCCACAAAGGCTTCGCGGGCTAAATCCGACTGGCGATCCGCTAAAAACATTTCCAGGTCTAACCCGACTTGGCGGGCAATTTCTTCGACCAAGGCCGGTGAATAGCGTCGCGCATCTTTAATAATGGCCGTTTGTAGTTGGAGTAAGTAGTGACGCCCCCGCTTCCCACCTTGAAAAAGGGCCGCTTTATAATCGAGGCTGACCTGGTAGAGTAATTCAGAAACGGCTTGGTGGTGAGAAGCGCTGAGGCCGTAGCGATGCAGCGTATTTTGGATGGTGTGCATGTTAATCAGGGGCACAAATTGATACTGCAATTTGGTTTGTTGTAGGTCCTTATCAATCCGCAAGACATCTTGTTCACAACGGTAGCATTGCATGCCCAGGGGATTGACGAACAGGTGAATCTCGAGCACGGGCGGCTCCTCCAATCGTCATCATTTCGCGTTTAGTTAAGTTTCTCCAATTATTTTGGCAAAGCTCCCTGGATTTGTAAAGTAAATTGATTGCCACCAGCTCAGCGGCAATCAATTCGCCAATCTAGGGCAAAAAGGCTCGGCCGCTGGGCAGCATGTGCTAAAATGGAAATTAAGCATTAACGAAGAAAGCAGGAAGAGTGATGGTAGAGAATTGGCAGGATTTCTTATTCCCGTACCAGCAAGCGGTCAATGAACTCAAGGTCAAGCTGCGCGGGATGCGAAAACAGTTTGAAGAGCAGGCCCAGCATTCACCGATCGAATTTGTGACCGGGCGGGTGAAGCCAGTCGATAGTATCAAGGAAAAAATGGTTCGGCGCCACGTCCAGGCCGACCGTTTAGAACAAGACATGCAAGACATTGCCGGGCTCCGGATTATGTGTCAATTTGTCGAAGATATCTATGTGGTTGTCGATTTGCTGCGCCAACGCAGCGATATGACGATTTTAGAGGAACGCGATTACGTTACCAACGTCAAACCCAGTGGCTACCGGTCCTACCACATTGTGATTGAATACCCGGTCCAATTGACGACGGGAGAAAAACGGATTTTAGCTGAAATTCAGGTTCGTACCTTGGCAATGAACTTCTGGGCGACGATTGAGCATTCGTTGAACTACAAGTACGGGGGTACGTTCCCAGCTGACGTCCGCGATCGGTTGCAACGGGCTGCGACGGCCGCCTTCAAGCTTGATCAGGAAATGTCAGAAATCAGAGAAGAAATTCAAGAAGCCCAAACGATCTTCTCGTATAACCGCCAGCCTCAAGCGCAGCCGCCTAAAGAAAGTGAGGATACCGATGCGAGTCGCCATTTATAATTCAGATACCCAAGAATCCAAGCGCTTAAAGCGGATGATCATCCAGGGCTTGGCCAAGGAAGGAATTCCTTATGATGAAGACCAGCCCGACTTGGTAATCTCCATTGGTGGGGACGGGACCTTGCTATCCGCTTTTAATCACTATGAAGACCGCTTGGATGAAATTCGCTTTGTCGGGATGCACACTGGCCACCTCGGGTTTTACACTGATTGGCGGACCTTTGAAGTCTTTGATTTGATTGAAAGTTTGAAGACGGATAGTGGTCAGTCGGTAGCCTACCCCTTGTTAAACGTGGAAGCCAAGTTCTCCGATGGGACCCGGCAGAATTTTGTGGCCCTCAACGAATCGACCATCCGCGACATGGTCAAGACGATGGTTTGCGATGTTTACATCAACGCCGAACTCTTTGAACGCTTCCGGGGCGATGGTTTATGTATTTCAACCCCGACGGGATCAACGGCCTACAACAAGTCGGTTGGCGGGGCGATTATGGATCCCAAGATTGTCGGCTTTCAATTAGGCGAAATGGCCTCGTTAAACAACCGGGTCTTTCGGACCTTGGGCTCGCCGATCATCTTTGGCAAGGATGCCGTCTTGACCTTGCGCTTGGCGGATGATTCAACGGCGGTCTTAAGTTGTGATCGGACACAGATTATGTTGGGCGAAGTGCGCCATCTGACGGAACTGACCTACTCGGTGGCGGAACAACAAATTCGCTTTGCCAAGTACCGCCATACGAATTTCTGGCGGCGGGTCAAGGCCTCCTTTATCGGGGGTGAAGCATGAGGTTTACGTGGACGTACCAAGGCAGTGTGCCGCGCAAACTGCGTCGGGTGTTAAAATCCTTTGGGGTAACGACATCTTTGATTAAGGTGGCCATCTTTCACGGTGGCCGTCTTTTATTGAACGGACAAACTGCGTGGGCAATTGCCAACGTGCAGCCGGGAGATGAAGTCGGGATTGAAGTTCCCAATGAAGCCGCGAATGATGCGGTGACTCCCTGTGAGTTGCCCTTTGAGATCGCCTATGAGGACCGCGACTTTTTGGTGATTAATAAGGCCGCCGGGGTTGCGACGGTCCCGGCGCATAATGTGGCGGTGCAAGACAGCTTGGTCAACCGGGTGAAGGCGTACTACCAGCGGCAGGGGTACGAAAACCAAGTGACCCACGTGGCGACCCGCTTGGACCGTGATACCAGTGGACTGGTGATTTTTCCCAAGCATCGCTTTGCTCACGCCGTCTTGGACCGGCAATTAAAGGCGCACCAGGTTTTTAAGCAGTATGAAGCTTTGGTTGGTGGGACAGTCGCTGAGCATGGCTATTTGGATGCGCCGATTCAGCGGGATCCCGCCTCGTTTGTCAAGCGAATGATTGGACCGGCCGGGAAGGCGGCCGTGACCGAATACTGGCGCCTCGAGACCGTGGCGGGAGCTAGTCGGGTGAAAATCCAGTTGCATACCGGCCGAACCCACCAGATTCGGGCCCATTTTGCCTGGCGCGGCACGCCGCTGTTTGGCGATGAAATGTACGGTGGCGATTGCCAATTGCTGCATCGCCAGGCCTTACACTGCCAAAAGATTCGCTTTTACAGCCCGTTTTTGGCCAAGACAATCAGCCTTACGGCCCCCTTGCCGGCGGATTTGCAAGGGTTACAAGCTCAATTGGGCCTGACTGGTGATCAGCCAAAGTAGCGGTTAGCTCCCACCTGATCGATCTAGCGTGTGGAAAACAAAAAAGACCGGGAAAAGCAGTGCTTTTTCCCGGCCCTTAAACGCAACGTCCTAAGTCTTACCAGCGCTTGATGCAGACTGGTTCTGGACAAGCGACGTCTTGTTGCAACAGGGTTAATTGGCCACTGGCTGCGTCACGGGCGTACAGGGTCAAATTGTTGGTATTTTGGTTTGCGGCGATGAGGTAACTTTCGTCTTGGCTCAGTTCGAAGTCCCGTGGGAAATCGCCGGCAGTGGTAATCGATTGGATGTGGTTGACGGTGCCATCTGCTTGGACGGCAAAGACGGCAATCGTGTTTTCGCCCCGGTTGGAGGTGTAAATGAATTGCCCGTCTTGCGAGATGTGAATGGCAGCGGCCCCGTTGTGGGCCGTCCAATCAGCCGGGATGGTCTTGATGGTCTGGACATGCGCAAATGCACCGGTGGCCGCGTCGTATTGCAAGACTTCCAGTTGACTGGACAATTCCCCGAGCAGGTAAGCAAATTTCCCGTTCGGCGCAAAGACCAGGTGCCGGGAACCGAAGCCGGCTTCGGATTGGTAGCGAGATTTCGCGGTCAGCTTCCCTTCCGTACTTAGGTCGTAAACCACGACCAAATCCATCCCTAAGTCACAAACGACCAACCGGCCATCTGGGGTGAGGTCGGCGTAGTGCGGGTGCGGAGCGTCTTGTTCGGGAGCGGGTCCTGTGGCCCCTTCGTGTTGGACTTGATCAGCCAGGGTCAATTGACCGTCGGCAGCGACGCGGTAGACACTGATCAGACCAGTATGGTAGTTGGCGACAAACAGCAACTGCCGGGTGGCGTCAAAGCCCACGTAAGCGGGGGGCGAACCGGCGGCCAGCGCCTGGGCCAAGCGAGTGGCGTGGTCGTTGGTCAAGGCGTAGCTGGCAATCCCGCCTTGGCCGTCGGCTTGGTAAACGGCAAAGGCTCGGTCGTTAGCAACTTGCAAGTAGGACGGCTTGCCTGATTCGGCGACCAACCATGATGCTGATAATTGTTGGGTAGCAGGATCCAGGGTTACCCCGTAGATCCCTTGACTGGTGTGACTGGTGTAAGTCCCAATCATAAATTTTTCAGTCAAAACAAAAACCTCCTTAATCGAAATACTCCTTTATCATAGCACACGCACCAAGGGCTTGGGTGGGCGAAGGGGGATTTTGTAGGCAATGAGAAAGCAGAGGAAAGCAGAGTGAAGAAACGAGAATTAGCGGCCCAATGGGTCCAAAACCATTTATCGATGTTGGCGTGCCCAATTTGTCAGGGTCCCTTTAGCCTGGTGGCGACCCAGGGGCTGCGGTGTAGTAAGGGGCACCAGTGGGATTTTAACCGGGCGGGGTCCGTTCATTTTTTGCAAACTGCCAGTGCCAGCAATGGTTACGATCAGGAAATGTTGGCCGCGCGCCGGCGGGTGTTAACGGCGGGCTTATTTGCCCCGATGGTGGCGCAACTCAACGCCTGTTTGCCAGCGGCGCCAGTCAAACTGATTGACGTGGGGACCGGGGAAGGGACGCCGCTAGCTCAGCTGCAAGCCTTACGGGGCAACGCCGATGCCTTGGCCGGCTTTGATATTTCCAAGGCGGGCGTAAACTTGGCGACCCAATTGGCGCCCGGGCAAATGTTCTTTTGTGTCGCTGATTTGCGCAAGTTGCCGTTTGCGACGGCCAGCCTGGACGTGGTCATGGAATTGTTTTCCCCGGCCGATTATGATGAGTTTGACCGGGTCCTGGCGCCCGGGGGGACGTTGCTGAAAATCATTCCGACCGGAGCCTACCTGCAGGAATTGCGGGCCTTGCTGTACCCTGCCACGGATTCCCACCGCCACTATGACAATCACTTGGTCAAGGACCGCTTCTTAGCCCGCTATCCGGCCGGGCAAGTGATCCCAATCAATTACCAGTTTGAATTGGCGCCAGCCTTGCGGGCGGACCTAGTGGCGATGTCGCCCTTGCATTGGGGCCAAGGGGCGCGGGAGCTGACGGCCGCGGAACTGGCTTCGTTGAAAACGGTAACGGTTGCCGTAGAACTGCTGATTGCCAAGAAAAACGCAAAAAATTATTGAAATCTTAAAGCGGTGTGTTAAAATAATCTTCAGAAATCATTTGGTAAGTGACATCGAAGCTTTCGTTGGTATTTATCAAAGAGCACTTCACTAAAGCAGCGTTTCGCCGTGCCCACACCGAGACCCTGCTTTTTTTGTTGCCAAAAACACCATTGCGATAGAAACGAGGAAAATCATGACCAATCACATTGTACTCTTTGAACCCCTGTTTCCGGCTAATACGGGTAATATTGCTCGGACCTGTGCCGGCACGAATACGGTGCTGCACTTGATTAAGCCCCTGGGGTTTGCAACCGATGATAAGCATATGAAGCGGGCGGGGTTAGACTACTGGGATAAGGTCGAAGTGGTCTATCATGATGACCTGCCGGCTTTTATGGCGACGGTACCAGATCAAACCAAGCTGTACTTGGTTTCAAAGTTTGCCACCCGGGATTACACAGAAGTTGACTATACGGCCAGTGGTGATCATTATTTTTTATTTGGCAAGGAAACCACGGGCCTGCCCGAACCATTTATGCGCCAGTACCCGGAATTGGCGATCCGGATTCCCCAAAACGATGACAATATTCGGGCGCTTAACCTGTCGAACAGTGCGGCGATCGTGATTTACGAAGCCTTACGGCAACAAAGCTTTCCGCACTTGGCGCGGGTGCACACGTACGAATTTGATAAATTAAAGTAGTTGGTGTCAAAGAAAGGATCAGCATATGCCACAACGCAAACGGCGGGCGGCCAAACAGCCGCGCCGCGCTAAAGCTTCGGCCCAACAGCAATTAGCGCGCCACTTAGGGGGGCTTTTGGTGGCCTTAGTGTTGGTGGTCGGGGCCTTTCAATTAGGGTTAATTGGCCAAGTCGTACTCGGGAGCTTGCAACTGCTGGGCGGCCAGAGCGCCTATTTTCTGTTGGTCGTGGGGCTCGGCCTGGCAAGCTGGGTGGCGCTCTTTGCTGCCTTACCCCGCGTTGCTCCCCGCTATTGGTGGGGGCTCGGGTTGTTTTACCTGGGCTTGCTGTTGGTTTTACATGCGCAAATGTTTGCAGCTTTACAGACCCACAGCCACTTTAGCTTGGTAACCTGGAATTCGTTGAATCGGGCCCTCTTTAACGGTGATTCCACGGCCCCCCTGGGGGGTGGCATGCTGGGGGCGTGGCTGTATTCCTTAAGTTACGTACTGTTAAATCAAGCCGGGACGCTCGGGCTGGGTTGGTTATTGATGTTGAGCGGAGTGATTGTCTTCTTTCATTTGCCATGGCAGCGGGTCTTTCCGTGGCTGCGGCAGGTGGGCCGGGGAATTGGTCAATTGGTTAAAGAGGCCCGGGCAAGGCAAGCGGCGCGACCAAAGCGCCAACCTACGGCCCCGCCAAGCGCTGCGGCCCCCGCTCCGCCAGAACCAGCGGTCACGCCACCCGAACCAGCGCCCCTTAATCCGCCCGTTGCCCCGGCGCCGAAGATCAACGTGGCCGGACAACCAGAACCAGTAGCCCCGGTTGAACAAGACTCAGCACCGGAACCGGAACTTCCGGCCCTAGGGGTGGGAGAAGTCCACGATGA
This sequence comes from Limosilactobacillus ingluviei DSM 15946, assembly GCF_001435775.1. GTDB lineage: Bacteria > Bacillota > Bacilli > Lactobacillales > Lactobacillaceae > Limosilactobacillus > Limosilactobacillus ingluviei. Next base: position 7,689 of record NZ_AZFK01000032.1, read on the forward strand.
TGACTATCAGCTGCCCCCGCTCAGTTTGTTAAGTTCGGTGGCGGCGACTGATCAAAGTCAAGATTTAGCCGCCATTCAGGCAAATACCAGTAAATTGGCGGCGACCTTAGCCTCCTTTGGGGTCGACGCCACGGTCGAAAACGTCAATTTGGGGCCATCGGTGACGGAATATGAATTGAAGCCCGCCACGGGAGTGAAGGTGGCCAAAATTACTCACCTGGCGGATGATTTAGCCCTGGCCTTAGCCGCCAAGGGGATTCGGATTGAAGCGCCGATTCCGGGGAAATCCTTGGTCGGGATCGAAGTCCCCAACCAAGCCCCGGCTACGGTTGGCTTTAAGGAACTAATCGAAGCGATGCCCAACAGTGAGCGGCCCTTGGAAGTCCCGTTGGGGCGGGCAGTGACGGGTGAAGTCGTGACCGCGGATCTGACCAAGATGCCCCACCTGTTGATTGCCGGGGCCACCGGGAGTGGGAAATCGGTGGCGATCAATGTCATTTTGACCAGTTTATTGCTGCGGGCGAAACCCAGCCAGGTCAAGATGCTGATGGTCGACCCGAAGAAGGTTGAATTAAGCGTTTATAATCAAATCCCCCACCTGCTGAGTCCAGTCGTGGCCGAGCCGAAAAAGGCCGCGAAAGCCCTGGCCAAGGTGGTGGCGGAAATGGAACGCCGGTATGAACTGTTTGCCGCGTTAGGGACCCGGAATCTGCAGGGGTACAACGAACTGGTCGCCCAGCATCCGGATGAAGAGCAGCCGCCCTTGCCGTTGATTTTGGTGATCATTGACGAATTGGCCGATTTAATGATGACGGTCTCCAAAGAAGTGGAAGATTCCATTGTCCGGATTGCTCAAATGGGGCGGGCCGCGGGGATTCACATGGTAATTGCCACCCAACGGCCGTCCGTCGATGTCATCACGGGGTTGATCAAGGCCAACGTCCCGTCACGAATTGCCTTTGCGGTCTCCAGTGGGATCGACTCGCGGACGATTTTGGACGCCAACGGGGCGGAAAAATTATTGGGACGCGGGGACATGCTCTTTCAACCGATTGATAAAAACAAGCCTACCCGGCTGCAAGGGGCCTTCATTTCCGATCACGATGTCGAAGCCGTGGTTGACTTTATTAAGGAAGAGCAACCAGCGGAATACGATCAGCAAATGGTGATTACGGATGAAGAAATGCAACAAGAAGCGACCCAAGCTGAGCAGGATCCCTTGTTTGATGAGGCCTTGGCTTTTGTAATTGATCAACAAAAGGCGTCTACTTCGATGGTCCAGCGGCGCTTTCGGATTGGTTATAACCGGGCCGCGCGCTTGATTGATGACTTGGAACAACAAGGCTATATTGGTCCGGCCAACGGGGCCAAACCCCGCGAAGTTTATTTGGACCGGCACGAGTAAAAAAGTCACCTGCCTTCTTGGAAATGGACTGGACCCTGTCAAGTGGAAAGTTGAATTATGTAAATGATTAGGCAGCTAGT
>NZ_AZFK01000033.1 GCF_001435775.1 Limosilactobacillus ingluviei DSM 15946
TCTACGGAGAGGCCTAAGACGTTGCGCATCACGTTGTAGCTTTCGTCGATTAATTCTTCGTCCCCGTATTCGATCCCGTTGTGGACCATCTTAACGTAGTGACCAGCCCCGTTTGGCCCAATGTAGGTCACACATGGCTTGCCATCTTCGGCCTTGGCGGCAATTTGGGTCAGGATTGGTTCAACCAGGTCGTAAGCTTCCTTTTGACCACCTGGCATCAGGGAAGGACCTTGCAAGGCACCCAGTTCCCCACCGGAAACCCCCATGCCGATGAAGTTGATCCCGGACTTGTC
>NZ_AZFK01000034.1 GCF_001435775.1 Limosilactobacillus ingluviei DSM 15946
CTTGTTTTTACGATAGTGTTGGCAATACTCTTGGAGCGTGTGGCCGGCGGCCAGAAAGCGATAAACTCGGTAGACGGTTTCTAAGCTCCGGTGCAAAAGTTTGGCAGCTCGGTAGGCTTTTACTCCTTGGTCACGAAAATTAGCGATCATCGTTAGTTCGTCTATGGTAAGATGATGGTAGGTCATTTGTGGTGTCCTTTCTTTTGATGTATGGGTATTCAAAAGTCTACCACAAATGGCTTTTTATTTTTCTAACTTAATTTTACAAACCGCGTT
>NZ_AZFK01000035.1 GCF_001435775.1 Limosilactobacillus ingluviei DSM 15946
CTGCTATATAAAATGTAGAACAACATAGAAGAGTAACTCTTTTATGCTGTTAGAAAGAATATAGTTTTCCTTTCTTAGATTTTATTCATCATCGTTAAAACGCCAGTATTCCCGCTCACCCAACTTGAGGTCAACGACAGGGACTGACTAGAATGACATCCAGGGGAAGTTACTTCCCCAGAGCCAATAGCCCGGCTCCATTCCAACTTAAAGCAAAGCTAATAAATTAGCGACCGCATTTGCATCGCGGTCCAACGTCGCGCCGCACTGATAACAGATATATTCATCATGCTTCGTGTGATACTTGTGATTACCAGCTAAGGTGACCTTATCATCACCTTGCTTGATATGGCCACAAACGGAACAGCGTTGGGTACTCGGGTAGAAACGATCCGCTACAAGCAAGGCTTTCCCGTACCAAGCACATTTGTAGGTCAGAACCTGGCGAAAATACCCAAACAGCGACCGATGTAAGCCTTTCGAAGCAACGTGACTCATTTGCATCTTTTTAACCGCTAAGTCCTCAATCACGATCTGATCGTAATTGCTGACCAATTGGGTCGTGAATTTTTGCATCAAGTCGTGCTGGACATTTGCCACCCGGCGGTAATCACACTGCAACTTGGCTCTCATTTTGGCGTAATTTTTGCTTTGGATGGCTTGTTTGCCGTTGACCTTGCGCTTGCGAGCTAATTGACGTTGGTAATGCTTGATTCGCTTGTAGATTTTTTGCAAGTGACCAGGCAAGGTATTAATCCGACCAGCGGTGTAATCAAAATGGCCAACATTAACATCAACCGCTGTCTTGACCCCGGTTTTCGTTTTTTCCGGCACCATAACTTCAAAGGGCAGACTCGCCCAGTACTGACCGTTTTCCCGGTAAATCGAAACCACCTTTAACTCACCAGTCAAATTGCGGGCCCCTTTGAATTTGATATCAAACCACGGCGTCTTAACACCGAGCGGTTTGTCGAGCCGTAAGCGACCATTGACCAGCTTGGCCCGGTCGGTCTTAAAGCCCTGGCGGGGGGCTTTTTTCGACTTGAAGTGCGGCTTGCCCCAATCCGGTTGGGCCCGGTCAAAAAAGTTCTGCCACGCTTTACCCAGATCAGAAATCGCCAACTGCAGACACCGCGCCGACAGTTGA
>NZ_AZFK01000036.1 GCF_001435775.1 Limosilactobacillus ingluviei DSM 15946
GGCCAACGTCCAGCACGACTTGATGCAAAAATTTACGACCCAATTGGTCTGCACTTACGATCAGATCGTGATTGAGGACTTAGCGGTCAAAAGGATGCAGATGAGTCACGTGGCGGCCAAAGGGCTTCAGCGTTCCATGTTTGGGTATTTTCGCCAGGTTCTGACCTACAAGTGTGAGTGGTACGGGAAAAATTTGCTGGTAGCGGATCGTTTCTACCCGAGTACCCAACGCTGCTCCGTTTGTGGTCATATCAAGCAAGGCGATGATAAGGTCACTTTGGTTGGTAATCACAAGCATCATACAAAACATGATGAATATATCTGTTACCAGAGTGGCGCGACGCTAGACCGCGATGCAAATGCGGTCGCTAATTTGTTAGCTTTGCTTTAAGTTATCATGGAGCCAGGCCACTGGCTCTGGGGAAACCACTTCCCCTGGATGTCATTCTAGTCGGTCCCTGTCGCTGATCCCAAGTTGGGTGAGCGGGAAAACTGGCGTTTTAACGATGATGAATAAAATTAAGAAAGGGAAACTATATTCTTTCTAACAGCATAAAAGGGTTACTCTTCTATGTTGTTCTACATTTTATATAGCAGGATACTTCATGATGAAAGCAACCGCCCGTGCGCATACCAATATCGCCTTAGTTAAATACTGGGGGAAAAAGGATCCCACTTTGATGCTGCCCCAAACGGACAGCCTTTCCCTCACCTTGGATCGCTTCTACACCACCACTAGCGTTGAATTTGATCCTACGTTAGCAGCCGACCAAATTCAAATCGACCAGGCACCGGCCGCTCCTAAAGTGGCCCAACGCGTCAGCCAATTTTTAGACCTGGTCCGTCCCCAAGGTTGTTTTGCCCGGGTGGCATCGGTTAATAATGTCCCGATGGCAGCCGGTTTAGCTTCTTCGGCTTCGGCCTTTGCGGCCCTCGCGGCGGCGGCCAGTTGGGCTCAGGGGCTGCACCCGTCCCGCACTGAGCTGTCCCGCTTAGCGCGGCGGGGCTCGGGCTCGGCAACCCGCTCAATCTTCGGGGGCTTGGTTGAATGGCACGCTGGTCATGATGACCAATCATCCTTTGCCGAACCGATTCAAGAACACGTTGATTTTGGTTTGGAAATGCTGGCGATTCTCCTGGATACGCGCCAAAAAAAGATCGGCAGCCGCCGGGGCATGCAACACGTTGTGGCCACCTCGCCTTACTATCCCACTTGGCGGGAAGTGGTCGCGCATGACATGGCAGCCATGAAGCTGGCGATTGCCGCCCAAGATATTGATCAAATCGGGCACTTAGCCCAAACCAATGCGCTCCGGATGCACGCCTTGAATTTAGCGGCTGACCCTGGCTTCACCTATTTTAATGCCGCCACGCTTAAAGCAATGGAAACCATTGATCACTTGCGAGAAACGGGCGTAAGCTGTTATTATACGATGGATGCTGGTCCGAACGTGAAAGTAATTTATGATCGTCGTGACCGGGAAACGATATTAACGGCCCTCACCCCCCAGTTTGGCGCTGACCACCTGGCCGTCGCTAAACCTGGGCCGGGGGTAGAGGAATTAACAGATGAGAGGGATTCTTTAATTTGATTACCGCAAAAGCACCAGGCAAATTATATATCGCCGGGGAGTACGCCGTGGTTGAAAACGGCTACCCGGCGATTCTTGTTGCCCTTAACCAATTTGTCACTTGTACAATTTCTGAGACTGATGGACCGACTGGCCAAATCATCAGCCAACAATACCAAAACAGTGCCTTATCGTGGCGCCGCCAGGGGGACCAATTGGTGGTTGACAAACGCGACAACCCCTTTTCTTATATTTTGGCAGCCATTGCCGTAACTGAAGAGTATGCCAAAGCCTGCGGACGGGACTTGCGGGTCTTTAAAATGCAAATCGACAGTCAATTAGACAACCAAAGTGGTCGCAAATATGGGTTGGGTTCTTCTGCTGCGGTCACCGTTGCCACGGTCAAAGCGCTTTGCCAATTTTATCAATTGACGGTTAGCAAGGCCCAAACCTTTAAGCTGGCCGCAATCGCGCACTTCTCCGTCCAGGGCAATGGTTCCTTGGGCGATGTGGCCGCGTCGGTTTACGGCGGTTGGATTGCCTATCATTCATTTGACCGGCAGTGGCTGGCCAACCAACGGGCCATTTTACCCCTACCGACGTTGTTACAACTCCCCTGGCCCAATTTAGCCATTGAACCATTAAAAGTCCCGGAGCGCTTAAAATTAGTGATCGGCTGGACCGGCAAGCCAGCCTCCACTTCTCAATTAGTGGACAAAATTGCGCTCTTTAAAGCTGAGCACCAAGCAGAATACCACCAATTCTTGGAAAACAGCCGGCGGTGTTTAAAAGCGATGATTGCCGGCTTCCAAACCAATAATCTATCGGCCATTCAAGATCAGATTCGGACCAATCGAATTCTGTTGGTAAACCTGGCGAAGCGATCCGGGGTCGCCATCGAAACGCCCTTACTCAAGCAGCTCTGCCAAATTGCGGAACAATTTGGTGGTGCGGCCAAGACTTCTGGCGCGGGTGGTGGGGACTGCGGCATTGTCGCGATTGACCACCAAGCTAACCTAGCCGAACTGACCAATGCTTGGCAACGAGCGGGCATCGAGCGCTTGCCCCTGACCGTCCATTTTGTTGCTGAACCCTAAGCTCCCGGAGGATCGTTATGGAATCAATTCAAGCCCACCGCAAGGTCGAACACCTCTCCTTGGCTGAAAAGCAATACGCCTTAAGCCATGCTGAGCATCCCTTCGACCAAGTCCGGCTAATGCCCAAGGCCTTACCCGAGACGACGGTCGCTGCGGTCGATTTAAGGACCACCGTTGGCGAGCTGACGTTAACGCAGCCTTTCTTTATCGAAGCCATGACGGGTGGCAGTCAGCAATCCACCCGCATCAACCGCCAATTGGCCCGGCTAGCCAAGCGCCATCACTTAGCCATGGCGACCGGTTCCATGAGCATCATCTTTAAGGATCCGGCTGCCAAAGCCTCCTTTACTTGCTTGCGGGAAGAAAACCCCACCGGCCTGCTCTTCGCTAACCTCGGCGCCGGTGCCAATTTAGCCCAGGCCCAAGCGGCGGTGGATTTAATCAAGGCCGATGCCTTGGAAATTCACCTGAATGCCGCCCAAGAAACCGTCATGCCCGAAGGCGACCGGGCTTTTCTGTGGCGGGACCACCTTCGCGAGATCATCACTCACCTTCCAGTCCCCGTAATTATCAAAGAGGTCGGCTTTGGGATGACCAGCCAATCCATTCAAGAATTGGCAGAACTGGGAGCCACCATCGTAAACGTTGCCGGCCGCGGCGGGACAAACTTTGCCATGATCGAAGACCGCCGCAATCATGAGGAATCCTTTGCGGACCTGTATGATTTTGGCCTGACGACTCCCGAAAGTCTCTTGGAAGCCCGCCGGGTAGCAGCAAGCACCCGCCCAACGATCTTAGCCAGCGGTGGGATTACTTCCCCGCTGGATGTGATGAAGAGTCTGGCCCTTGGTGCCAAGGCTGCCGGGGTCGCGGGTTACTTCCTTCATTGCTTATTGCGCCAAGGTGAAACCGGGCTTGATCAAGAGCTCAGCCATTGGACCCGGGAACTAAAACGGTTGTATGCTTTGCTGGGCATTCAGACGACCGCAGACGCTGGCCAAATCGAAACGGTTTGGGACAGTAACTTAACCAATTTTTGGCGGCAACGCACCAGCCAAAGGAAGAGCGAATCCTAAAAAAAGAGCGGGGATTCCCGCTCTTTTTTTAGTCTCGCCTTAGAAACGCAACCCCTTCGGGTAGAAATTTTTCAGAATCCGGTTGGCAACCTTGCCCCAACCACAACTGTGATTTTGACACACGACTAACGCCCAGCCATCGGGAGCTTCAAACGGTAAGGCTTCCCCGTGGACGTATGCCCGCCACTGTTCCATGGTTAAAGCTACCCGCTTTGTCACTTGCTCCGGCGCCAAGGCCAAGGCTAGTGCTAAGGCCGGTTCAAAGCGGCGTTTTTTCAACGTTCCTAAGTGCAAACCCGGCCGCAAAACCGACAAGCCATTCAATGTTGGCATCGCCGTGGGAACTGCATATACCTGATCGCCAAATTTAACCAGCCGCTCCAGCTCAAACGATGGTACCACTTGGTCAAACCACGCTTGGACCAAGGCAAATTCGGCCTTACTCAACCGTAATGCGCCGTTGGTTTGGCGCTTTTTATTTTTGCGGGCTGGTTTAGGGGCCGGCGCTGGCCGTTGATCAACCAACTTCGCAATAAAGTGGCCTTCCCCCGCAAAATGGTGCGGAAACAAGCGACAAGTTTTGGTCAAAGCCGGATTGCCATCGGCCCACGCTGGCCGACCATCGTCCATTCCTGCGGTCTTTTCAATCGGGACTAAGGCTAAGTGCGGATATTCTTTGAGTAACCAGGCAATGACTTGTTCGTCTTCTTCCGGCGCAAAGGTACACGTTGAATAAACCAAGGTCCCGCCCGGCTTCAACATCGTCAGCGCTGAAGCCAAGATTTTCTTTTGCCGGTTGGCACACTCGGCCGGGTAGGTGGGAGTCCAATATTCAATTCCCGCCGGCTCCTTGCGAAACATCCCTTCCCCAGAACACGGGGCATCCACCAAGATCCGATCAAAAAACTGGGAGAAATGAGGCGCTAACTGATCCGGGGCTTCATTAGTTACGACCGCATTTTTCGCCCCCCACCGTTCCAGGTTTTCCGCCAAAATTTTCGCCCGCTTGCTAAAAATTTCGTTGGCAACCAATAAGCCCGTATCGTGCATTTGGGCCAATAAATGGGTGCTCTTGCCCCCGGGAGCCGCACACAGGTCCAAAACCCGCTCACCCGGCTGTGGTGCAACTACTTCGCCGACGGTCATCGCTGATGGTTCTTGACTGTACACCCAGCCGGTTACGTGGTCCAAGCTTTTACCGTTGACTTTGCCAAACCAACCATTTTTAACGTGCGTAGTCGGGCCACTGGCGGCCGCGATGCTGGCCGTCGGCTGACCATTTTTGAGCGGATTGGTCCGAAAACCACTTTGACTCGGTTGGTCAAAGGTCGCTAAAAAGGCTGGCGCCTCCGCGCCGAGCAGGTGTTGGTATTTTTCAATAAAGGCAGCGGGTAATTGCAAATTGCATCGTTCCTTCCAAATTAGTTTCCGATCCATTGTACCGCCCTGCTTCATGTGACGCAATCATTTCCTTTCGTGGTATAATAGTTAGCACGCTGAAACGAAAGGACGACTGCTATGCAACGCCACTTAATTGCCTTGGACCTGGATGGCACCACGTTAAACCGCCATTCGCAACTTGATGCTGAAACGATTGCTACGCTCCACCAACTGGAACGGGCGGGCCACGTAGTCGTGATTGTTACCGGCCGCCCCTACTTGATTTCCCAACGGATCTACGACCAGCTCCATTTGACCTCGCCGATGGTGAACTTTAATGGGGCCTTGACTCACATTCCCCACCAAAAGTGGGCGGGAGAAAAAATTGCGAAGGTCTCCCGGCAAATGAGTTTAGACCTGTTGGATGCCAAAGACGAGCTGGGGTTAAAAACCTTAGTCGCCGAAGATAAACTTCACGTGTGGGCCGATCATCCAACTGATATGTTACCAGAATTTTTGCCCACCACTTTACGCCAAGACCAGTACCTAAACGCGCAAAACCTGTTAAACGACCCGATTGCCCTGACCATTGAATACACCCCTGAACAAAAGCAACGCGTCTTAAACCAAATCGACCAACGCTACGGCCAACTGGTCGAACCCCGGGTGTGGGGCGGACCTTATGAAATCATGGAATTGATTCACCGCGGCATTCACAAGGAAGATGGTTTGGACCACGTCGCTAAATTCTACCAAATTGAGCGTCAAAACATCATTGCCTTTGGGGACGAGCATAATGACTTGGAAATGTTGGATTACGCCGGCCGCGGGGTGGCAATGAAAAACGCCATCGCGGTCATCAAAGCCGTGGCGGATGACCAAACCGAGTATGACAACGATCACGCCGGGGTCGCCCGGTACTTAAAGAAGTATTTCAAACGGGATTTAGCCGACCTAAATTAAAAAGAGAGAGCCAATCACCAGGCCTAATTTTACCAGTGGTGATTGGTCCTCTCTTTTTTTAGGCTTGGTCAGGCGTCAAAGTAATCGTCCGCAAGCGATCCGTTACAAAGTGACGGGGTTTTAATTCATGCGCCGGATGACCGATCGCGATGGCGACCACCGGTACATAATCGGTTGGCAAGCCAAGCGCCGTGCGGGCGGCGACTGAACTTTCAATCCCGCCCTTGAGCGCCCCTAAAATCGTGCATGAGGCCAGGCCCAACTCACTGGCCTTGAGCTCAATATTTTGGGCGATCATCCCCGCACTAAGGTAACCCGCCTGATTGGTTAAGGTCGTTGATAACACCATTACCACCGGGGCCCCATAAAAGGGGTGCCCCGTATCGGCAGCTTCCAACTCATCAATCACCTGGCGATCGGTTACAATCGTCAGTAAGTATTCATTGTACCGCCCTCGCGCTACTGGCGCGTAGCTGGCGGCTTCACTCAAAGCTGCCAGCTGATCCGGGGCAACCGGGGTCGCCTTAAACTCCCGGTTGGCCTGCCGTAATTGAATTGCCGTCGTTAGATTCATGCTCATTCCTCCAATCTATTTTCATTCTACCGCAGAAACCGCTTTTTCGCTTGTTATTATCCCTTTTAAATGTTAAATTAGAATTAAGTTAAAGATTAATTAAATCAAGGGGTTGATGATATGTCACGAAAGGTTGCTGTAATCGGGGATGGCCACGTCGGCGAAACGGTGGCCCACCACTTGGTTGTGGCTGGTTTAGTTGATAAGTTAGTCTTGTTTGACTTAAACGAAGGCAAGGTCAAAGCTGACGCGATTGACTTTAAAGATGCCATGGCCAACCTGCCACACCACGTAGAAGTCACCTACAACGATTACGCGGAGTTGGCTGATACTGATATCATCGTGTCGGCGCTGGGGAATATTAAACTCCAAGACAATCCAGACAACGATCGCTTTGCGGAGTTGCCATACACCAGCCAACAAGTAAAAGCAGTCGCCAAGCAAATCAAAGCGGCCGGCTTCCACGGTAAGTTGGTGGTGATTACCAACCCGGTAGACGTGATTACCATGCTGTACCAAGAAGGAACCGGCTTACCTAAGGAACACGTGATTGGGACGGGGACGCTCTTGGATTCGGCGCGCATGAAGCACGCGGTGGCTGAGGTGTTAGACCTTGATCCGCGCTCCGTCGTTGGTTATAACCTTGGCGAACACGGCAATTCCCAATTTACGGCTTGGTCAACCGTCCGGGTATTGGGAAAGCCCATTACCGAAATTGCGGCTGAAAAGGGGCTGGACTTAGTCGACCTGGATAAAAAAGCCCGCGAGGGTGGCTTTGAAGTCTTCTACGGTAAGAAATATACCAGCTATGGAATTGCAACTGCGGCGGTGCGTCTGGTTGAAACGATCTTCTCAGATGCCCACAGTGAACTGCCTGTTTCTAACTACGTAGCAGAATACGGTCTCTACCTTTCCTACCCTGCCATTGTGGGGGCCGATGGGATCCTTGCCCGGGTGCCATTGAATTTGACCGATGAGGAACTTGCCAAGTTGCAAGTCTCTGCGGACTACATTAAGACTAAATTCGAAGAAAGCAACGCGAAGTAAGCAAAAAGCATTTGGTGCCCTCTAGTTGGCACCAAATGCTTTTTAATTATTGACGCCGAACCGGCGCTTTAATCCCCAGGAGACTTAATAATGTTAAACCGGCCAGCGCCCAATAATTCGGGGCCGTCCCGGTCTGCGGCAATTGCGTAGCTTGGGTAGTTGTAGTTTGGGAGACGCTTGCTTGGGCTTGCTGTCCAGGCGCTTGAGCAGCCGCTAGCAGCTCAACTGGCGCATCCGTTAACAACGGGGTCAAGCCGGTTGGCGCCGGTGACGGCGTTGGTTGCTGCACCGTTGTTTTTCCTTCACCAGCCGGCTTAAGGGCCGCGACTTGGGCCGCAGTCAGGTACACCTTCCGGTCGAGGGCCGGCATTTGAATTGGCGTCCCCCGCTTGGTCATGTCGGTAATATAATCAATAAAGGCTTCTGTATCTTGGCCGACAATCCCCACCAGCTTGGTGTCTTTAAAGGCCGTGAAACTATCCCCGCCTCCGGCTAAAAAGTCGTTGATAACCACGTGGTAAGTTTGATCGGCTTGCAACGGAGTCCCATCGGATTTAAACATTTGCACCACCCGGTATGGTTGGTTAGGATCGGCCTGATCAGTATACGTATACTTCAAGCCCGCAATCTGCAAGTAGAATTTTTGCTCTTCATCATATTGTTGGTTCAAGGCAGCTTCAATCTGGTCACCCGTCATTTCCACCACGCGCAAAATGTTACCAAAGGGTTGCACGGCTTGGGCAGCCCCCCACGTGATGGACTTATCTGGCCCCACCACGATGTCGGCACGCACGCCCCCGGTATTGGTCAACGCAAAGTCGGCTGGCAACCCGGCTTTGCGGGCCTCGTATAATTGCCCATCAACCACAATTTCTCCGGCGCCATTCTCCATGGTTGGTGAATTGTTCAGCCGCCCGGTGATGGTTTCAGCGGTTGCCGCTTGGCCAATTTGCTTGTTAATAATTGGGGCGACCCGTTGGTTAGCATCCGCCACAATCGCTTGTACCTTAGCATCGGCCTGCGTCGCCGGATCGTCAGTTTCTGACAAGACCGGATAAACATGGGCAACGACACTGTCGGCAACAAAATCATTCGTGGCTGGATCCAAATAACCGATAATGTCGTCATAGGCCTTCCCAGTATAAATGGCCTGCACCAAATGGGTTTGGCCTACCTTGGCATTGGCATACTGGTGAGAGTGCGCCGCCAAGTAAATATCAACGCTATTCGCTGGATCTAGTTGATTTAATTTTTGTAAAATATCGACCGCATCCCCCTTGGTCGTACCATTGCTGGAAGCCACCGCCGTGTGGGCCAACACCACAATCGCATTGACCCCCTGGCGCCGGAGAATTTGATCATACTTGGCAATCGTTTCGGCTTCATCCAAGATTTCGTAATCTTTGTAATTATCGTACAAGGTTAAAATTGGCAAGGAAGTCGTTTCAATCCCAATAAAGCCTAATTTGACCACCCGTCCATCGGCAGTATGAATTTCTTGAATCAAGTATGGCTGCAAGCCATCGGGGACTTCCCCCGTGCGTTTGTCAATTACGTTCGCCGTAATGATCGAAATCCCACTTGGTACGTGCGGGTAGGCCATTTCCGCCTCATTGTACTGTTTGGTTGGCGCTTGCCCGTTTACAATTCGCAAGTATTCGGGCAGTCCTTCATCAAATTCATGATTACCTAGGGTCCCGATGGAAATTCCCATGGCTTTTAAAGCCTGCATGGTCGATTCATCTTGCAGTAGGGCTGAATTGGCTGGCGACGCGCCGACCATGTCCCCCGGCTTCCACTCTAATCGTCGTCCCGGTCGGATTGGCCGCCTTAAAATCAGCTTCAGCCGCATTTAAATAGACTGCCAACCGGGCCGCGGTCCCCGTATTTTGGTAGGTGTGGCCATCAATCGTGGCTTTGCCGCCCATTTCCAAATCACCGTGGAAGTCATTGATCCCTAAAATTTGCACCGGGACTTTGCCTTGGTAAGCAGCTGGGTTCGCCCAATCAGTGGTTTGACTTGGCTTGGCGGCTTGATCGTGGTTGGTCACTACCGGTACCGGCGCAGTTTGACTTGCCGTTGGCGACTGTGGGCTGGTTACTACGGCTTGATTGGCAATCACTGGTGAGGTGGTCGTATCAGCCTTGACCGCATTCACCCACAGGGAAAGTCCCAATAAAGTAGAGCCGCACATTAGCAACGACCGGGTTGTGATTTTTCGCATTCGAATTCCTCCATCATTTCTTCATTACAGCTTCAACATTGTCATTAATATACCAATTTTTAAAGTGCTTACAACAATGAGTGCTAAATTTATTAATCATTAAGATAGATGCATATTTAATTAGGGACTAAGCTTGGGGCCCCGAGTTCAGAATTACGGAGACTAAAGCTAGACCATTGGCATAAAACCGAAAACAAAAAAGGAAGCCGAAAAAGGGGGTACTGTACCCTGTCAAGTTGACAGTCTGAAAAAATGAAAAATTGCTAGTCTTA
>NZ_AZFK01000037.1 GCF_001435775.1 Limosilactobacillus ingluviei DSM 15946
CGTACAATACCCTTAGAGGTTGACACTTTTAAAAATGAAAGTGTTGCCTTTGGGGGTATTTTTGTATGCCAACGTATTCAACGCTCGAAAAACTTCAACTATTGAGTGCCTTTCAAGATTCAACTGAGTCACTTACGGTCTTTGCAGACTACCATCGACTCCGACCACGGACCTTAGCCACTTGGATTCACCAATTTCTAACGGCCGGCTTAGCCGGAATTCGGCGACCGTCACGGAACCAAAGTTACTCTACTGAGCTAAAGTTTCAAGCGGTCCATGACTATCGGCAAGGCATGTCGCCTAAAGAGCTTCTCGTAAAGTATCAGATTCGAAACGTTTCCCAACTTTACCAATGGAAGGTCCAGTATAATAATGGGGAATTATTCAAGACGAATTCCCCAAGGAGGACGAAGCGAAAGATGGGCCGAAAAGTATCATATGAAGAGAAAGTAGCGATCACTAAATGGGTGCTAGCGCACCAAAATGATTATGCCGGTGCTAGCCAAAAGTTTAATGTTAGTTATTCCCGAGTTTACTCTTGGGTCAAGAAGAGTGACTTTGGCCACGATTGGTCGGCCCTTCATGACCACCGAGGGAAGACCCGCAACCAACCAAAGGCGGGCCCAGAAACTGAAGTTGATAAGTTGCGACGCGAAATCAAGGAACTAAAGGCAAAAAATCGGGAAATGGAGGTGCAAATTGCCTTCGCAAAAAAATTGACCGAAATACGCAATCGGGGGGTGCGACTACCGGACGAAACCAAGCAATTCAGGAAATGACCTCAGCAACGGCGTCACCACGTTATAGCGTCATGGAGGCTACTAAAGCGGCCGGCATTAGCCGGCAAGCATACTACAAGTGGCTTAACCGTCCGAAAACAAGGCGTGAGATTCAAGATGAAGAGTTATTGGCCTTAATTCAACGCTTAGAGTTAGAACATCAACATAGTGTTGGGAGTGGCAAAATGGTCCGCTTAATCCGAAAGGAAGGAAGCCTTAGCTTCCCCGTCGGTAAGAAGCGCGTCCGCCGGGTCATGAAAGCGAATGGGATTAAAGCCGACTATCGGCAACCACGGCGAAACCGAAAGCAAGCGCAAGCTGATTACGAAGCCAGCAATCTTCTCAAACGACGGTTTACCCAAAGCAAACCGAATCACGTTTGGGTAACCGATACGACTGAACTCACCTACGGTAGTGGCAATAAGGTCCGCCTGCATGTCATGCTTGACCTTTATGGGCAAGCCCCCATTGCATACTTGATCTCACCAACTGAAACGACTCAATCAGCGG
>NZ_AZFK01000038.1 GCF_001435775.1 Limosilactobacillus ingluviei DSM 15946
CCAAAGGCAACACTTTCATTTTTAAAAGTGTCAACCTCTAAGGGTATTGTACGGGGGCAGACGCCGTGGTAATGATGCGCTTTGACTCCGGCTCAATTAGCGGCGACATGCAATCGGTCGTGGCTTATGGGACGGCAGTGAAGTTTGTTAAATAACTTAGCAAAATCGCGAAGGATGAATGCACTGGGTGACCGGTGCATTTTTCGTCGATAAGAAAAGCCCGTAGACCACGGGCTTACGGGTTACTGAAGTAATTCGTGATGGCTCCCCACTCTTACCCAGTGGATTGAGCTTATAGTTTGTCCAAATATTCCAGGGCATCCTTAGCGTTGGTAAAGGCAGGGGAATTGTCGGGGATTACTCCTAATGCTTTGGCTTCAGCTTCTGCCAAGGCGCGCCGGGTGGTTTTGTTTGGTTCTGGGTGTTCCGCGGGTACTTCGAAGGGGAGCTGTTTGTGGCTAATCATATGGATGTATTGTCATCTCAATCACCTCTTTGTGGTTATTTTACACTAGTGGAATTAGTAAAGTAACTTAATAAGGACCGTCTGATCGTTCAGGGCACATGGCAAGAAACGAGTGCAACGTGTTAAGTTAAAAGCTACCAGCGGGATCTCCGCTGGTATTACATAACGATTTTGTCGCCCCGCTTGGCCAGAATCTGGTAAAATAATCCTTGAAGTTTTACGAACGGGGGCAGAAGTTTTGAAGTTAAGTTACGCCAAAGAAATTCCCGCGTCAGTATGGGAAAATTGGGCCGCGGCGGCCACGATGCCAGGTTGCTGGGTCGCAGATTGGGAAGCGGCACCCTTTAGTTTTCAAGGGCAACCGCTGTATTTGCTGGTAGAAAGCCATACGGGACTGCCGGTTGTGGTCGATGAGCTCAATCAGGGGCGCGTGGTCCAAATTATTGATTACTGGGTGGACCAGGTGACCAGCTCGGCCAATTTACAGGCCCACTACCACACTGAGTTAAGCCAGCCGTGGGCAGTGCGGGCGACCGGAGAATTAACGCCGTTGATGCGCCGTTACTTACGTGCTTTGACCAAGCACCAGGGGGATCTGATGCAGAAGCTGGCCGAATTTGCGACGATTGACGAGCGGGTCCGGCTCTTGTACACGATTCCGCACTTCTTATTGGAACAAGTAACGACCGGGGCGAACGTCGACCTGTTCTATGCGCTGACCAAGCAGTTTGCCCGGCGCCCGGAAGCGGCCGATCGCCAATTCAAGTACGTGACCTTGCCGATGAACTTTAAGGATCCCCGTGAATGGGCAGCCTACGAATGGCAGCCGATTAAGCAGGTTCCTAAGGCGGTGATCAAGCGGGTTAAGCAAAACAACGCGGCAATGATCAACCAGTTTAAGCAGACCCTATCAGCCGCGGACCAAGCGGCGGACGGGCTGGTGGCCAACCTCTTAACCGGGTACTTGAACCAAGGCTTTTTGACCGATTATTTCCGGGTGGTGACGACCTCGTTAGATGAAGTGCTGACTTTGACCAGTGCGATGCCCGACGAGCTGTTGGCCCGGGGGGCGGCGATCATGGAGAAGTTCTATACCTTCTTAATGAAGACCGGTTTGATCCGCAGTGCCGATGCTAAGTGGGTTAAAGATCAGCTTAAGCAACAGGTCAAGGATCGCTTTAGTTTTGCCAACTTGACTGGGATTGAAGATGGCTTGCTGCGGCCAGGGGAACAGCCCCGTCAATTAATCAGTGAGGACGCGTTTGACCAAGCGCTGCAGGAACTGATGGCTGAAGATCCAGAATTGGCTCGGGCGGTCAAGAACGGAGAATTGACCGAAGAAAAGGCGACTCAGGTTGCCCAGCGGATGTACGAAAATGAAATGAAGAAGCAAGGCTAAAGATTGTCGTGGTGCTCAGGTGGGCGCTACGGCTTTTTTCTTGGGATAAAACGAAAAAAAGCACAGCCGACGGACTGTGCTTTGCTGATTGGGTATACTGGGCTCGAACCAGTAAATTACGGATTCAGAGTCCGCTGCCTTACCAATTTGGCGAATACCCAAGATTCAATTAAAAATGTTGTTTCCTAACAACGAGTATTAGTATAGCGAATCTCCTTACTAAATGCAAGATTAAATCTGATTTTTTGGATATGTTACAATAAAAACGGCATATTAGAGAAAGGGGCAGACTATGGCAAGCAATTCTGATTCGATTTACTATGTGCTCTCAAAAATTCAAACGCACCCCGAATTGGTGGAAACCATCAAGCCACTGTATGGCAACGCGGTGATGGTGACGATCAGCGATGAACTCAAGGTCGCGGATGCGGCACACTATTTTCCGGATAACCATTTGACCGTCAATCGCTTAGCCCCGAGCTTTGTGGCTAAGCACGGTGAATTGTTGGAGGAATTCTTTCAGATGACTGATCAAGACAATCCGGGTTACCACGATGTTTGGATCACCACCAGTCACGTGACCGCGGCAGGGTGTTATTTAGTTGATCTTTCTTTTGAATAACCTTGACAGCAACGGGAAAGAAGCGTATTCTAACTTTTGTAGTTTGATTGCCCGTTGGTCAAATTGGTTAAGACGTCGCCCTCTCAAGGCGGAGTTACGGGTTCGATCCCCGTACGGGTGATTTTTTTATTTTTTGCTGATTATCAATGGTGTTAAAACGTTGATATATCAGCATTTTTATTTTTCTGAAATTCTATAAAATGCTATTTTTTAGCAAGTCCACGACAAACTCACGACAAAGTTTTATTTCTTGCCGGCGTTGATAGGTCACCAATTAGGCGGCCTTTTTATTTTGCCCTGTGGGGATGTTGACGACAAAAAAAGCACCCGTAAGTTAATACAGGTTTCTTGCTTACCAAATGGAGTAGTTAGTGGAGTTAAACATGGAGTAAATCATGGAGTAGTTAGTGGAGTGATAAGTGTTTGATTCCGACAATTTCCAACACTTGTGCAAGCTAAAAGGGCACGTCATCATCTAGCCATTGTGGCCGGTCGGGGTCAGTGTCCTTCTTGGCCGCCACGTCATTAATCAGGTCGCCCAACCGGTCGGCTTCTTCTTGCGTAACTTGGCCGGTTTCCGGTTGGTAATCATCCGCCGCCCATGCTGGCAACTGCTCAACTTTTCGGTCTTTCTTTTGTCGCCAGTATGGCTTGGCTTTGCTCTGGCCGTGATCAATTGCGCCTTCAAATTCTCGTTGCGCGTATTCTTCTTGCTGGTCGTCCCCGTTGGGCGGCTTTTTTGTATGCGTACAATTGGCCCGGCGGTTAACCCTAGCATTTCCTAGCATATTTGCGGGGATGATAGGTGATACCAGCAACGATCATTCCCACATTTTCCTACAATTACCCGCCGCCGTGCTTTTAGTTGCAACTGAACGGCGATTTGAAGGGCCTTGAATTTGAAATTGATGGAAATTTACGCGTGAAATGGTCAAGGTGCGTTCACTGCTAGTCAATCAACTAGGCCCCGTTTAAATTAAGCGGGGGAATTAATAATGCTGATCAATATTGGTTAGTAAAATCAAGCATGCTAAAATGGCATTACATATTTTCGATGGCGACTACTCAAAAACGGGCGGCCGCCTTTTTTCTTTTTTTTGTGGTGTGTCTTAACTGTACATAAACGCCCAACTGTACACGGGCCAACGGTTTTGCGCGTCTCAGGCGCAATTTATGGGGATGATTTTGGATAAGTTTCATCATTTGACCCCCCTATCGTCAGGGACAAAATAACTCGGATTTTTGCAGAAGTGCATTGTTCTATGTGATGCGCTCATTTTGGTTCCTAGGGGGCGGGGGCAAACAAACAGGCCACGCTAATTTAAAACGGCGTGGCCCATTTTTTACAGCTTCTTCAAGTGGCGGCGTTCCATTTGTTCCCAATCATTCAGCACTTGCGCCCATTTCTGGTTGCTAACGGCGGACAAGATTGTGGTCAGGTTAGGCTAGATTTGATTGTTGTCGATTGATTCCACGATTGCACTCCCAACCCTAATAATTTCCGGGTAATCGGTTAAGGTTTGCATTTTCTGGCCTAGCGTGCGCTCTTTACGTTTGATAATGTCATAGTTTGTTTTCGTTTTCTCTAGTAGCTGATTATATTCATCAACCAGTTGTTTATTTTCTTCTAACAAGCCCGGTACTTTGGGCTTTAAAATTCCTGTATCATCAAGCACCCGGAATTTAGTAAATGGCACCTTGATGAACTGTTTATTTAAAGTGGCTTCATTCGCCGTAATCAGTTTATCCAGTTCTTCCAGATGGCTATAATTAGCGTTCGTTTCTTTCGCAAATTCGGCAATGCTCAATATCTCTTGGATATATTCTTGCAACAAGTCCGCTTGCTTTGTTTCTTGTGTCATTGGTTGCACTCCTTTTTGTTGATTTATCAGCATTCGATGTTAGGTTTTGTTAGGTTCGCGGTATTTGATAACAGGTTTTCACTGGTCGGCCGCTACTAGGTTATGCTTTAGTTGCTCAATGCACCCGGCCAATGATTCCAGCGTTGAACCGGCCGTCCAATATAAGCAGCGTTCTGTTTGGCTTAATGATTCGCTGACAACTACCTTTGTTTTAAGGCTGGTAAGTAGTTCCAGCACGCGGGCATCTTGGTAGATGGTAATATATCCCGGGCCTTGATACCCGCCATGGCTTCCAGGTAATAAAGATCAGTTTGAAAAAAATCCAAGACCCGGCGTTTAGTTTCACGTTGATTGATTTTGAATAACATTATCAAAACTTAGACTTCATACTCAACCAAGGCGGCTAAGTAAGGGTACCTACCATCGGTGACCGTTGAACTAATTTTAATATCTTTGATAATTGCCCCATGTTGATTCTTTAACCAGTTGTTGATTTTACCCTGTAAAGTTGGGCCAGCGGGGTAATCATAAGCTGTAAAAATTTTTACTTGTAACATAATTCGATTCCTTTCTGCTTGGTAAAACTTGGTGGTACTTTTCAGTGTTTAAGGTAAGGTTTTGTCAGGTTCTTAGGTTTTCTTAGGTTATTGAACCGCTGGCTGGGGCAACAATTTAACACTCAGCCAACAATTTAATTTGTTGGCGCGAGCTATCCCTTGGGGCTGTAAGACTTAAACGGCACCGGGAATATAGCGGGTGTATGGTTGCCCGTATTCGTTCATTATCATGTTTAGTCACTCCTTTATGCTAACCACCTGTGACAGCTCCTGTTTAGTACGCCAATATCAACCCCGTTAGCTGTCACATGGTGGGGCGCTTTGCACGGTTTAACACGGTAAAGCACGGTTAACCGTGTATGCTTTGAGCACTTGGCACGTAAGGCGCTAGCAGTGGTTAAACACGGTAACACACTTCTTTTCTTAAAAGAATATATATTTATATATGTTTCCTATTCCTGTGTGTACTCTGAAAAAAGTCTTTGAGAGAAAAATAACCGTGTACCGTGTATAATGTCACTTAATCCCTTGGGGCTGTAGGTGCTAGGGCCTACACGCTTAACTGTTCCAGCCGTGTTATTTAATCAGTACCGTGTTAAGCGCTATGTCGTTTGTACCCTTTGCGTCGCTTTCCAAATAATTTGCAATTGTCGCTTTTATTCCAATTCTCGTTATTATCAAATACCATCGAAATCTTAGCAGTTAGTGGGTTTCGTCCACCCCGTGCAATTTCTCGGCCGTTCTGTTCAAACACGACTTCCAGTAACTCGGTATTGGTAAACTGTGGCAGCTTATGCAGTTGGTCCGGTGAAAATATAATATAGTCACTTGTCTTGTTCTCACCAGTGCCAGTTACAACTCGTTTACCATATTCACCGTGTTCCCTATATCGTTTCCAATACTGTTGCCGCTGGTAAATGCTGAAACTGTCCCAATCATCAGGGACCAGTAATTCGCTGTATTCCAGCATTAAATCGGCTTGCAGGTCGGCGGCCATTGCCTTAGATTGCTTATCGTGGGCCACTCGTTCCAGCTTGTCCGGTAACTTCAAGGCGTGCCCCTGTTCAAACAGCACTTTGGCTTCCGCTAGGATTTGCAAGATATCAGCATTGTTATAGTCACCCGGTGCCGGCATAGGCTTCCTGGCCCTGCTTTTCTCGCAATGAATGGGATAAAAGCGTCGGTTACCGGTTAAGTCGTGTAGATATTCAGAACGGTTCACGGTTCCGATAAACATATTCTTGCGGGGATGATATTCTCGAATCCGCCCATAAGGGGAACGGAAATTATCGCTAGTAGCCGAAATAAATGCCTTGGTTCGGTCCAGACTGGTGTTAGTCATGGCTTCTAGTTCGCCAATTTCGACCACCCAAGCGCTATGGATTTTAATAAGGTCGTCCTTATCAGCGCCCATTGTCCTTAAACTGTCCTCAAAATATGGTGGTGAACATAGCAGGCTAACCAGCGTACTTTTTCCGATACCCTGTTTACCATCAAGAATCGGCATAATGTCGCACTTAATTCCGGGCCGGTATACTCTGGCAACCAGGCCCACCAGCCATGTTTCAGTAACGGCCTTTACATATTCGTTATTGTCAGCCCCTAAGTAATCAATGAAAAAGTTAGCCGCCCGTTGTTGTCCGTCCCATTGCACCGTTTCGATACGTTGCTTAATGGGATTAAATGGATGGCCCTTAGCAGCTAACAACAGGCCATCCATTACCGCCTTATCAGTAGGTATCATCCGATAATAGCGTTCAATGTTGGTTGCCAGGTTGGCTACTAAGTCATCATCAATCGAAACGAAACCCGCTTGGGTGCTTTTTCGATACTCTGCCTCTTCGGTGAAGCTGTTGTATCTGAATAAGTCTTGGTAATGGGGGTCATGCTCAAAGATTAGCCGGACGTTCTCCCGTGAATTGGGTTTGATAACCCCTTTATCAGTTTTTAGCATTCCTTGCTTTGCCGCTTTAATCGAACTCATGGTATTAGTCATCCCCAACAGGGTGCTATCAACAGCTTTTAGGATAGTCATCATCCGATAGTTAGAATTCTTTTCGTCTAGCTGGCTGGCTAATTTAGTAGCCTGCTCTCGTGCTTTTTGGTTGGCTTCATCCCCATATGCCTTGTTAATATCAGCGGTGATTTTATTAGCCAGCTCATGGGCCGTGTCTTTCTTGACGTATTGCAGCGCCAAAGAATTGATGGCGGCCCATTCGGCCTTTTCGGTGGCGCTCTGTTTATCTTTCTCTTCACTCATTCAATTAATACCCCCTCATATATCGTTCTAGCTGCTGGCGTTTGTGGTCGATGGCTTGCTTTATAGTCCGTTGGCCGTAAGTCCCGCCACCATCCATTCGGTCCCACTTGGGCCGGTACAGATTAGTTTGCTTGAATACCTCATCAATTAATCGGCTGTCGTAATCACCGGTTACCTGGCGGACCCAATAAGCCAGCATATTGCAGCAAGCCATATCTTGGGCCGATGGGTCGTAATTAATTAGCTGGCCGTTCTCATCGGGGAATTGCTTCCCGGTAACGTTGGTACTCTCGACAGGCAAATCAGCTGTCAGCCACCAATTAAACCGCTTGGCGTCCGTACTCTGCATAATGGAATCAATGACGGCCACCCCTGTATCACTTAACACCCCATGTGATAGCTCTGTGTTGCTGAAATCACTGTTACCAGTCTGGTCCGGTGGTGCATACTCGCCAAACAATAATTGGTGCAGCTGCTGCCACATGGGTTGGCTGATGGTGCTGATTTTAAGTGGTAAGTCGTCATCTAGGGCTTTACCTGTCAAGGCAATTAACCGGCCACTGGTGTACAGCTCTCGGCCGTGTTGCTTGGTGCTGAATTGCTCTACGGTGTCATCAACCTTGAAAATGAAGTGCAATCCCAAACCGGACTGGCTAACCTCGCAATAGGTATCACCTAATAGGTCCAGCAGCTGGTTAATTAAGCTGTCCTGGTCCGGGCTGTAATCGTCGATTTCGTTGGGGATGTTATCCAGGTCGAGAAAACACCAGCCGCCGCCGACCATGAATCCTGGTCCACCATAATTCATCACTTTGGCCCGCTCGGGATTAGCTTGGGCAAATGTGTAAGTATTTAGCGCCTGTTGGTAGGTTCCCCACGTACTCGGTCCCACACTTGACGCCAGTCCCGTACACCTTGGGCTATTTAGGTTATGGGGGACTTTCTTGCGCTTGTGGGTGTCGTCCGGGTGCTGCGGGTCGTCATGATAGAACCAAGCACACCAGCGGCGCTCTTGCTTCATTGCTTCCGGGAAGTCCATTACTCGGCCCCCTCTACATATTTTTGATAGGTAGCTTCCAGTTTGTCGGCTTGGTCCTTGGTGGTGGACTTTAGGCACCGTAACAGGGCTTTGATGGCCTGCTGGTTCCTTAATGTACTGGCAACCAACATTGCTTGTTCACCCTTGTTAAGCCATTCTTTGCCGTCGATGGGGTCCAGTACCTCGTCGACCATATCGGCTAAGGCGGCTAATAGCCCGGTCTGGGTTTCGTTCATCGTTTGAATATCGCTTAAATCAAAATCTAAATCGTTCTTCATTAGTTCTCACCGCCGTTGTTACTGTTAATAAAGCCAACATGGTCAATAATGCTTTTTAGTTGATTAGCAACTAGCTCAAATTCTGGGTCGTTAATTTTGCAGGAATTAGTAACTAGGTCATCGGTCAACTTGCCTTTAACGATGGTTAAAATTTTATTACCGTTGCTATCTTGTGAAGCGAAAATAGAGTAGTTATTATTCTTCATTCTTAAACACCAATCCTTTAATTTAATTGCTAGGCTTGGTATAATGATTAGTACAATGTGAAACAAAAATGTTCCACGCTTCCAGCGTATACCAAACACCACTCGCCAAAGTTTCGTTTGATATATGCTTTTTTTTGTACCTTCATTTATCTAGCCCTTTAGTTCTGTACTGCTGATTACTTGTGCCCGTTTAGTCATCATCTGAATTTGTGATGTTAGCGGGGCCAACGCTTGCTGCCGTTCTTGGTCGTTGGTAATGATGAAGTAGCCATTTCTAGGCTTCTGGTTCGTGGCCCCAATTGGTTGATGGTGG
Source organism: Limosilactobacillus ingluviei DSM 15946 (assembly GCF_001435775.1). Classification (GTDB taxonomy): domain Bacteria; phylum Bacillota; class Bacilli; order Lactobacillales; family Lactobacillaceae; genus Limosilactobacillus; species Limosilactobacillus ingluviei. Next base: position 9,003 of record NZ_AZFK01000038.1, read on the forward strand.
ACCACAATTAATCGGTAGATGATGGCCCGGACCTTGCGCCCATTCCAACCGGTCAGCTTGACTAACTCACGTAATGGGCGGGGATGATTACCCCCATGTGGCAGCAGCCTTAATAATTGTTGTTCTTCCTGGTCTAATCTCATTTACATACCTCCAATAAATTCTGTGATGATGGAACATAGCAGGGCGGCCAGTGGCACGAATGTCGCCAGATAAGCCCATCCCCGTTCGCTGGGGGGCCGTGTTCCAATAAGCTAATATATGCTGGTCAATCGTTGCTAGTAATTTCATAGTTATGTCCTCCAGTCACTTCACGCCGGCAAGCTGTGACTTTACTTTTCTAGTTGCTTCATAAACTCATCTAACGAACTGCGCTTGTACCGCTTTACTCCCTCAATTTTGATTACAGGAATGTGATATTCACGGTCCCATTTATTGAAAGTGCTTGGCGCAATATGAAGATATTTACAGGCTTCTTGCTGTGTTAAAAACGGCGGGAAGCTATTTTTATTAGTGACTTCCTTTACCGCTGAATCAATAGCCGCCGTTACCATGTTTAGGGTGGCTGCCTTGAGTTCAGGCGGTAGCTGTAAATCAATGTCCATGTAATTCATCCCCTTAAACTTGTTTAGCTGTCACATTGGTGTTCAACCAGTGCTCTAACCGCTGGTAAACAGAACTTTGCACTGCCATTGGCGTTGGGTCGTTGATTAACTTGCTCATGGTAGGCAGTGATACGCCAATTTCACTTGCTAAGTCGTTCCGGGTTAAACGATTAATTCCTTTAACCGTTAACAACTGCCGCTGCTGTTGTGTCGTAAAAATTTCCATTTTTGTTAGCTCCTTTCCATACACCTATGTGTATCTTTAATAGCATAATAAAATACACCCAAGTGTATGTCAATGATTATTTTGCACTTAGGTGTATCTTATTTATCTTTTTGTGATATTCTATTGTTGGGTGATATAAATGGTTAAAAATCGAATTCGTGAATTAAGAGAAGAAAATAATTTGACCTTAAAGGGGTTAAGTGACGGTCTAAAAAGCAAGGGCCATCCACTATCTGCTTCATCATTAATTAAATATGAACGAGGAGAACGGAACCCATCGCTTGAAACTTGGGAAAACTTAGCAAAGTTCTTTAATGTGCCTGTATCTTATTTGCAGGGGCAAGGCCCATCGGTAGAAAAAGCGAAAAGTCAAATCATCAGCATTCTTCACAATCGGTATTTTGAGGGGTGGGGGATGATGGTTGATGAAGTGGATGGCTTTTTAAAAGCTACCAATACCAAAGAAACGCCCTTTGATTTCTATGGTGATGATGAAACTGATTACGAATTAACCGATAAAATAAAAGTGTTTTGGAATAGTCATTTTGCCTTTATTTTTAACTATCCAGAAATTATTGATATTTGCGTCAATTTTGACCTTTACAGTGAGGACGAAATTGCAGAACGAATACAAAATGTGATAAGAACAGAATGGTTAAAACAATTACCAAAAAGTAATGCCTGGAAAATATTTAACGCTAAATATAGCGACCAACTTGTAAAAGCTGAAATATCTTTAAATTTGGCCGTTCGCCTTGGGACAAAAAGCGATGTTAAGAATGCAATCACAAATTACGAAAAGATTTTAAATAATCTAAAACGTGATTTAATTTAACGCCCTAACTAAAACTTAGCCCGTTTTGCTGATATAGCTAGTTAGATAGCTGAATATAGTTTCTAAATACCTGCGAAGTATATAGAACCAGTACCCTAAAACAGGGTACTGACCTGCGTACTTGATTTCAGTACGAAGCGCCCTAATCCTTGGGGGAGTAGCGAAATGCGACACCTGCCAAAACAGTACCGTAGGGGACCCAAGTCGGTAAATCGCCGAATCAGGTTAAGCAGTGGGGGGGTCCAAATTAGACACCCCCTTATAACCTGTGATAGCTCTCTGTTAGCTTTCACATGGTGTTATTCAAGCATATATAATCATGGGGTAGCTCCCTTATCGGCTATTACTTCCAGTCCAAAACGCCGGCAAGCTGTGCGACAGGAGGTAATACAATGAGTTATGCAAGAAAAGCTAATAAGGGTTATTACGGGTATGCCAGCTACCAAGATAAGGATGGCAATTGGCACCAGAAATCAGCAGGGTGTTTCAAGTTAAAGCGGGAAGCACTAGCGGCAGCCGATGAGTTAGAAACTAAATTGGGCCAAGTTAATCTTGACTTGAAAGACGTAACGCTGGCTGAATACTTCCAACACTGGTTCAAACTGTATAAGGCCAGCAAGGCCCAAAGTGCTAGTGCTCGGAATCAGTATCGAATCATGTTAAAAATGATTAACGAGTATTGGAAAGATACCCGGCTGCGTGATATTAAACGGTCAGACTACCAAGCCTTTATTAACTGGTATGGTGCTGACCATGCTTATAAGTCAGTCAGCAAGTTAAATGGTGCCATTAGGACAGCGGTTAGTTATGCGATTGATGATGATGTCATTACTAAGGACTTTACCCATAACGTCACGGTGACTTATAACCGTGATAAAAAAGTTAAAGTCCAGTACTTAACTAATGATGAATTAGCTACGCTTAAAACGGCCGTGTTGGCTAAGCTGAACCGGTATAATACAAGCCGTTACATGATACTGACGGCCATCTATACGGGGATGAGAAAAAGTGAAGTCCAGTCTTTGACGTGGAAAGATATTGACTTTTTGCATTCCACCATCCGGGTAAATAAATCCTGGGACGAAAAGAAAAAGGCTTTTAAGTCCACTAAAACGGAATCAAGCAACCGGACCATCAAGGTTAACCGGCAATTGCTGAATCACTTAGCAGACTTAAAAGCCAATCATAGCGTTATGGTGTTTCAGAATGTATTAGGAACCATCCCCACCAGTAACGCCCTAAATAAATGTCTACGCTCTATTATGGCGTCATGTGGTATCGAAAAGCAAGGCTTTCATTTCCACTCACTGCGTCACGTCCATGTAGCCTATTTATTAGGGCAGGGCGTGGATGTTTACGCCATTAGCAAGCGTCTAGGCCATTCTAATATCACTGTGACGCTTAACACTTACTCATATTTGATTGATGAGTACAAGGCAAAGAATGATACGTTAATTATTGATAAACTAGCAGAATTGTAAAAGCCACGACAAACTCACGACAAAAACGGTGTTAAGCCTTGATATATCAAGGGGTTGTTGTCCCCGTACGGGTGATATAAATAAAGCTGAAAAGCTTGATATAAAAACGATTAAGGAGACTGATGCACATCATTTGTACATCAGTCTCTTATTTTACCTAATTTTTGCTCCGTTTCATCATCCACAAAATAACACCAACCCCTTTGCTGGGGCTGATACATAACTTATAATTGATCATAGGTAAGAGATTGGGAAATAGCTAGCCCATGATCAAGCTTAGTGAATAGTTTAGTGACGGTGTCACCCCTCAACATTCCAAATTCCGGAGGTGATGACCTATGTACTACTTTGGAAAGGTTGGAGGTTCAGCGCGTGGCCCTACAGTGGGCGTTAGCTTTCTGGATCTTCTCGTGGGGCGTCAAAAACCTGGCGGAAGCATACCGGGTAACAAAAAACGCTAACCGAAAAGGCTAGCGTGTTAACGTTTAACCGTCCAAATTCACGATTGAGGGTTGGGAGCCTGGAACCTCCTGGCCCTCTTTACATATCAAGAATACCATTGGTGGAAGAATTTGTCACTAACTTCTATTCACAAAAACAAACATTCAATTTAGCGACATAACAGCTTTCAAATTGACTTATATCTGCTAAAATTTATCTACAAGTGGCAGACAACCTACCGGGCCTGTTGTAGGTGGTACACCAAGGCAGCAATGTTGGTAAGCATTAACAGCTAATTTGTATTTGTACATAATGTTATTAGCGGGAGGATTAATTTGAGGATGAAGAAACAATTATTAATTTTGGGGATTAGTGTCTTTTCTTGTATTGGTTTGGCAGCGTGTGGAAATACCGCTTCAAATGATACAGCTCACTCGGTACACTCAGCTTCAACGGAAAAGTCAACACATAAACATAAGCAACCCAAAACTGATCAAGCTGAAGGTTCGACAAGTCAGCTTAGCTCAGCGACTACGGCCCAAGGGACAAATGATTCCGCAAGTACGCAAACCAGTGCAGCTTCTAGCAGCGATCGCGTTGTTATTGCTGGGCATAGTTTTCACCACGCTACTTTGGGCGGGAGTGATGTCTTGGTAGGTGATAATGGCGAAGGGGAGGTCGGTGAATGGTATGCGAATGATCCAGCAGCTCAAGCTGATCCGAACGTTAAAGCCCAACTAAGCTCAGTCTATCAGGATAATTCAAATCAAAATTAAATTTTAACCAATTTAGCAGGCCGAAGAAGGCCTTTTTTTGTTGCTTGGTCAAGAGAACGCTTCCAAAAATTGTAACAATCTTGTAAAATAAGAATAGGAATAATAACACTAACTCCTGAGTAAAGATGTTTTTGAGGCCGCAATGGTTCGCTAATCTAAGGGAGTGAAGATCATGAAAAAGCAAGTATTAGCGGCTGGTCTGCTGACGGCCGTGCTATTGACCCCAGTGGCGTTGCAAACCGTGCACGCTGCCAATTACCAATCCGTGGAAGAACAAGCTGATTTATCTAATTGGGTAGCCAATACGCCAGCCCAAATCAGTGCGAATATGAACCGGCAAAAGATCGACTTGAACAACTTGCACGGGACCCGTTATGTCGTCCAGTGGGGCGATACCTTATCGCAGATTTCGGCTGTCACTGGGATCTCAGTGGCCAAGTTGGCGTACGATAATAACATTACCAACGTTGATTTGATTTACGTAGGCCAAGTTTTGATTTTAAATGCCACCGGAACGGTGCCAACCAGTTACCAATACCAGGGGACCGGCCAGCAGGTCGCTTGTACCCACACCAATCTAAACTTGAACGTCAAGCAGGTTAACTTTGTGGTCAATCTTGTTAACCAAAAAGATACGCAGACACCGAAAGCCGGTGACCCGGCAGCCGATGAGGATCTAGCAGACAAGGATACGGAAACCACTGACTCGGCGGCAACTGAAGAAACTGTTTCAGAAACCAGCAGTGAAACGACCAGCGACACGGCGACGACCAGTACCACAGGCGAAACGGCCGACGATAGTTCCACGAAGGTCAGCCGGGCCAAGGCCAGTGAGGAGGGTGATCAGACAGATGAATCAGTCACCAAGGATGAGGCAAGCGATGACGAAAACGCTACGTCCGCCACGACTGCCAGCAGTGAAAGCGAAGGCGAGAGTGAAAGTGACGCAGTTAGTTCCACACCGGGGCACAAGATGATGAAGCAGGCCGAATACGTCAAGGAAACGATTGATTACCTACAAAATGACTTAGAAGAACAGGGGATTGATATCACTTTACAAAAGGACACCAAGGGGATGCCAAAGAGCAAGAAGCACTACAAGCACGTCAAGGTGGACATTGGCGGCATTTCCAATGATCCCGCCCGCAAGTACTCCCACGAACAAGTCGAAGATCAAGCCGCGGATCTGAAATGGTGGATTCCATACAAACTGAACTTCAGTAATTTTGATAAGCTGGCGATCCACTACCAGCACGTGGCGATCCTCTACCAACACGATGAGGAAGACAATAAGACTTACTACGACGTTTACGCTTGGGAATAAGCCAGTGGGGGTGAGGAAATGAAAAAGAAATCAGTGCTCTTAACCTTCCTGGTGGTGCTCATCGTGGCGTTGGGCGGCTTTGGCTTTTATGCCACCCACGCGGTCAGTGGCGCAGTACCGGGTCATGTGTACAAGTACCAAGGGGTTAATAAGGTCGGCACGGCCTACATCGCTTTTTCGGCCAATAGCGACCGGGCGGTGGTGACCCACTCCAAGCAAACGGCCCTGGCTGCCGATCAAGATCCGACCGCTTTTGATAGGGCCTACCAAAAGACCAGCCAGCAGGGGCGGTGGACCTACAAGGCCAGTGGCTCGCATTTGACCTTGGCAATGGTCAAAGACAATGCCGCGTCCCAGTGGCAATACAATTGGGTGACGGTTTTTGGCAGCAAGATTTATGCGCCAAGTTTTACTTATCAGATTAACAACGCCGGGCAGGGGGTTAGCCATAAAATGACCAGCTTCACCCGGCTAGATCAATAAGTAATTTGGCAAATTTTCAATCATCGTTCTTTAGCTTTCGCATATCCTTTGCTATACTAAGGACATGCGATGTTAAGCAACAATGAGAAGGAGGCAACAATCGTGGAAGTTACGATTAATGGTGAAGTCCGCAGTTTGGTCGGCAATCCGCCGGCCGTCGGGGAAGAAATGCCCCACTTTAAGGTGTTTGACAAGAATGATGAAAAGATCAAGACCCGCTTCTTGTTCGGCAAACCAACGCTGATCAGCGTGGTGCCTGACATTAATACGTCGGTTTGCAGCATTCAAACCAAGAAATTTAATGAAGAAGTCGACAAGTACACTGGGGCCAACTTCCTGACGGTCTCGACAAACACGATTGCCGACCAACAAAAGTGGTGTGCCGCCGAAAATGTGGAACACATGCAATTGGTATCCGACCACGAAGAATCCTTCGGGTACGCCTTGAAGCTGTTGATTCCAGAAGAAGGGATCCTGGCCCGGTCCGTTTGGGTTATGGACGCGGAAGGGAAGATTACCTACCGGGAAATCTGCCCGGAAATCGTGGCCGAACCAGACTACGACGCGGCGATTGCAGCTTTAAAGCAACTCCTGTAACAATCACAGTCAACTAAAAATATCCTTGCGCCCCCGCGGCTAGCTTTGCTGGTCGTGGGGGTTTTTGTACCCAAATTTAAGGTTTTAGACAACAAGATAGCATTGACCAGCTTTTTAGATTTAGTAGGGGTAGGGATAGCTCAAAAAAAGCCGATCGTTTGCCCCTTGACGCTCCTTAAGCATTAGCGTATCATAAACCTACGTTAAGCGATGACCAAGAGCCTTTTAGCAAGCGGCTGGCAGCGAGGGTCCGCCTGGTGAAAAGGACCTCAGCCAAGGCTAAAAGGGTAGCTTGCGAGCAAGCCTTCTGAATCCAGTAGGAAGGTTCGGTTCATTTACCGTTATCAAATGGTCAAGTGGGGATGGTTTGCCCATCCCAAATTAGGTGGTACCGCGAGCAGTCTCGTCCTATGTTTAGGACGGGACTTTTTTATTTGCGCCCGCCCCTTGGCATCGCCCTTTTTTTCAGTGACCACTAAGGAGGAAAACACCATGGCAAAAGATATGCCAACCAAATACGAACCCGCCGGCGTGGAAGCCGGCCGTTACCAGTGGTGGATTGACAACGGCTACTTCAAGCCGTCTGGCGACAAAAAAGCCCACCCGTACTCGATCGTCATCCCGCCGCCGAACGTGACCGGGAAGTTGCACTTAGGCCACGCCTGGGACACGACCTTACAAGATATGATTATCCGCCAAAAGCGGATGCAGGGCTATGACGTCTTGTGGCTGCCGGGGATGGACCACGCCGGGATTGCGACCCAAGCCAAGGTGGAAGCCCGTTTGCGCAAGCAAGGGGTTTCGCGCTACGACCTGGGCCGCGAAAAGTTTATCCAACAAGTTTGGGACTGGAAGGGTGAATACGGCGACATTATTCACCAACAATGGGCCAAGCTGGGGATTTCCGTCGACTACGACCGCGAACGCTTTACCTTAGACGAAGGGTTAAACAAGGCGGTCCGCAAGGTCTTCGTTGACCTCTACAAGAAAGGCCTGATCTACCGTGGGACCTACATTATCAACTGGGACCCGCAAGCCCGGACCGCCCTGTCTGACATCGAAGTAATCCACAAGGATGACGAAGGGGCTTTCTACTACGTGAAGTACCCCTTTACCGACGGGACGACTTTTGAAGGCAAGGACTACATCGAAATCGCCACGACCCGGCCAGAAACGATGTTTGGGGACGAAGCGATCGCTGTTAACCCCAATGACGAACGCTACCAAGCCTTGATCGGCAAGCACGTCAAGGTACCGTTGGTCGATCGCGAAGTGGAAATCATTGCGGACGACTACGTAACGCCGGACTTCGGGACGGGGATGGTAAAGATCACCCCAGCCCACGACCCGAACGACTTTAAGGTCGGCAAGCGCCACAACCTGCCGGAACTCAACACGATGAACGAAGACGCGACGATGAATGCCAACGCCGGCAAGTACGAAGGGCTGGACCGCTTCGAAGCCCGCAAGGCGATCGTAGCTGACTTAAAGGACCAGGGCTACCTGCTGCGTGAAAAGCCAATTGTCCACTCCGTTGGGCACTCCGAACGGACCGGGGTCCAAGTTGAAGCCCGGCTGTCGACCCAGTGGTTCGTGAAGATGAAGCCGCTGGCCGAACAAGCCTTGGCCAACCAGAAGACGGCCGACCGGGTTGAATTCGTCCCAGAACGCTTTGAAAACACCTACACCCAATGGATGGAAAACATCCACGACTGGGTCATTTCCCGCCAACTCTGGTGGGGACACCGGATTCCGGCTTGGTACCACAAGCAAACCGGCGAAATGTACGTGGGCGAAGAAGCGCCGAAGGACATTGAAAATTGGGAACAAGACAAGGACGTCTTGGACACTTGGTTCTCCAGTGCCCTCTGGCCGTTCTCCACGATGGGCTGGCCGGATACGGACGCCGCCGACTTCAAGCGCTACTTTCCAACCAACACCCTGGTGACCGGGTATGACATTATCTTCTTCTGGGTTTCGCGGATGATCTTCCAATCGCTGGAATTCACGGGTAAGGCACCGTTTAAGCACGTCCTTTTGCACGGCCTGATCCGGGACGAACAAGGGCGCAAGATGTCCAAGTCGCTGGGGAACGGGATCGACCCGATGGACGTAATTGAAAAGTACGGGGTCGACGCCTTGCGCTGGTTCTTGATTACCGGGTCGACGCCGGGCCAAGACATTCGCTTCTCCTACAAGAAGATGGATGCGGCGTGGAACTTCATTAACAAGATCTGGAACGCCAGCCGGTACGTGATTATGAACTTGGGTGACATGGCTGCGCCACAACTGCCAAGCGCTGACAAGTGGGACTTGGCTGATCAATGGATCTTAAGCCGCTTGAATGCGACGGTCGCCCAAGTCAGCGATCAATTCGAGAAGTTCGAATTTGGGGAAGCTGGCCGGGCCCTGTACAACTTCATTTGGAACGACTTCTGTGACTGGTACATTGAAATGACCAAGGAGAAGTTGACCAACGGGACGGCTGAAGAACAGGCCAACACCAAGAACATCCTGGGCTACGTCCTGGACCAAATCCTGAAGTTGATGCACCCAATTATGCCGTTTGTGACGGAAAAGCTGTGGCAAGCGATGCCACACGATGGTGACTCAATCATGGTGGCGGCTTACCCAACGGTAAACGACCAATTGGCCAACCCAACGGCGGAGACCAAGATGGACGACCTGATTGCCTTGATCAAGGCGGTCCGGCAAATCCGTAACGACGCCGGGGCGCCAATGTCCAAGCCGGTCAACATGTTGATCAAGGTGGACAATGATGAGATCAAGACGATCTTTGAAACTAACCGTGATTACATCGATCGCTTCTGCCACCCGGCTGAATTGACGATTGCAAAGGACCTGACGGCACCGAAGCTGGCCATGTCCGGGATCTTAGCTGGGGCGACGGTCTACATCCCAATGGCGGAATTAGTGGACTTGGCCGAAGAAAAGGCGAAGGTCGAAAAGGAAATCAAGAAGCTGGAACAAGAAGTGATGCGCTCCGAAAAGAAGCTGGGCAACGAAAAGTTTGTTGCCAATGCGCCAGCGGCTGTGGTGGAAGAAGAACGCCAAAAGGCCGTGGAATGGCAACAAAAGCTGACGGCAGCCAAGGAACGGCTGGCCTCCTTAGCTGAAGCCTAAGCACCACGATTAAGAGCTGGGGGAAGCCCCAGCTTTTTCTACATATTTAAATACAGAGAGGAAAATACCGATGTCAATTGAAACTTACGCCGATGCCTTAGCCTTTATCCATGGTCGCCCGCGGGTCAAAAAGCAGCCGACCTTAGCCCGGATGCGGGATTTTTTGGCGGCCCTGGGGCACCCGGAAGCCGGCCAAACCTATTTGCACGTGACCGGGACCAATGGCAAGGGCTCGGTGGTGGCGATGAGCGCGGCGATGCTGGCGGCCAGTGGCCTGACGGTCGGCACCTTTACCTCGCCGTTTATTACCCGTTTTAACGAACGGATTGCAATTAACGACCAGCCAATCAGTGACGCGGATTTGGTTAAGTACACCCAACAAGTCGCGCCGATCGTGGCGGCCATGGACGCCAGCCGGCCCGAAGGGGGACCGTTGGAATTTGAGGTGGACTTAGCCATTGCCCTTTTGTATTTTCAGGCCCAGGCCCCGGACGTTGTGATTTTAGAAGTTGGGATCGGGGGACGGTGGGACTACACCAACGTGATTGATCCGGTTGCTGCGGCGATCGTAACGGTCGGCTATGATCATATGGCCCTCCTGGGGTCAACCCTGACGGAAATCGCGACCCATAAGGCCGGTATTATCAAGTCCCACCGGCCGGTCGTCGTTGGCCAGCTGCCGGTGGAAGCCATGGCGGTGGTTGAGCAAACAGCTCAGCAGTTAGCTAGCCCGCTCTTGCGGTTGGGCCAGGAGTTTCACGCCCGGTCCGGCCAGCCGGGCGCTTTATTCGGTCAGCTGCAGTTCCAGGGGCCGGATGTACCGTCTTTGACGGCTGCGCTGGGTTTGGCCGGGGAATACCAGGTCCAAAACGCCGCAGTGGCCGTGCAGTTGGTGACGACGTACCTGACGGCCCAGCATTTGCCAATTGACCCCCGGGCCCTCAAGACCGGGTTAGCCCAAGTTCAGTGGCCGGGCCGCTTGGAGGTGGTCAATAATGAACCCCTGATGCTCTTGGACGGGGCACATAATCTACCGGGGGTGCAGGCCTTGGTCCAGACCTTGCAAACCGATTTGGCCGACCGGGAAATTTACCTGCTGGTGGGGATTTTAGCGGATAAACAAGCAGAATTGATGTTAGGCGAGTTGGCTAGTTTGAAAAACGTCCACCTGTATTTGACCCACTTTGCAGGTCCGAGCCAGCAGCGGCCGAGTGCTGACTTGGCTGATTTAATGTCGGACATTCCGACCCGTTATCCAGTTCACCAAGCGCCGGACTGGCAAACCGGACTTTATGAAATTAGCCAAACTATGTCAGCAGACGAAATAATCTTAATTACTGGGTCGCTATATTTCGTCTCCGAGGTGCGAAACTTTTTGAAAGATTAAGCACAATAAATTCACCCTTTTCGCGTATATAAAGAGTAAAGGGGGAATTTTTTTATGATTACACGTTTAGATCGGCCGGAAGCGGAATTGAAGTACCGCTCTTTGATCAAAGGGGCCTTGTATGATCAACCAGAATTATGTGCCTGGTGGCTGAAGCAGGTCCCAACGCCGGCGGCCTTTCGCAATTTGTCGGTCAACAAACGCAATCAGTTGGCTAACCATGACTTAGTCCATTTAGCACCGATGCTGTCGGCGATCGAAGCCGGGGAAGTGATTGTTAAAAGTCCGCGGGAATACTGGGGACAAGCCTACTCCAGTCAGCTGATTGGCCAGGATTTGATTGATTATTTTGCCGGCTGTGAGCAAGAGCAAGTCGCCTTGCTGTGTACCGATGTGCACAACGACATTATTCAGTTTCAGATCTTATTTGCCGGGGGAACCAGCGAATGTGCCTTGTACCCCGATCAAATCCTGCGCCACGCCCTGCAAAACTGCGCCAGTGGCATTATCTTGGCTCATAATCACCCAACGGGGTTGCCCAAGCCGTCCTCGGCTGACCAGCGCTTTTGTGAGCGAATGGAGCACGCCGGTCGCCTGGTGGGGATCCCCCTCTTGGATTTTTTGGTAATTGGCAATACGGACTATCATTCCTGGCGGGAAAACCAAACCGCGGGTGAAATTGAGTAAAAGTTTGCAATCTGGTTAAAAAATGCTAAAGCTGGCGATTCGTCCTATCTTTCTACCATAAGTTGGTGTATCATAATGAACTGTTAGAATGCGTGAGATATGGTATAATATCACCGTTATTACAAAGACTGACTCAAACTATTGAAGGGAAGAAACAGAGTGCCATTAGGAATCGGAACTAAGAACCTTGGGATCGACCTCGGGACTGCCAATACGATTGTCTACATCGAAGGCAAGGGGATCGTTCTCAGAGAGCCATCGGTTGTTGCGCGCAACACCAAGACTAATGACGTGATCTCCGTCGGGGAAGCGGCGCGGGACATGATCGGGCGGACGCCAGCCAGCATTACTGCCATTCGGCCAATGAAGGATGGGGTCATCGCTGATTACGACACGACCGTGGCAATGATGCAATACTACATGGAAAAGGCGCTGGGCAAGAACGCCGGTAAGCCATACGTTATGGTCTGTGTCCCAAGTGGGATCACGGAAGTCGAAAAGCGGGCCGTGATTGATGCGACCCGGGTTGCCGGGGCTCGAGATGCCTACGTGATCGAAGAACCATTTGCGGCTGCGATTGGGGCCGGCTTGCCAGTCATGGACCCAACCGGGAGCATGGTCGTTGATATTGGTGGTGGAACCACGGATGTGGCAACGATCTCCTTAGGGGGGATTGTTTCCAGCCGCTCTATTCGGATGGCCGGTGACAAGATGAATGATGCCATCACCCAATTTGTCCGCCAACAAAAAAATCTCTTGATCGGGGAACGGACGGCCGAAAAGTTAAAGTGGGACATTGGTTCTGCTTCCGTGGAAGCGGCCCAAGACATGGGAACGACGGAAGTTCGCGGTCGTGATTTGGTAACCGGGTTGCCAAAGACGATGGAAGTCTCAGCCGTAGATGTTTCGACTGCCTTACAAGACGTGGTCAGTGAAATTATCGAAGCCATCAAGGGGACGTTGGAAGAAACGTCACCGGAAATTGCGGCGGACGTAATTGACCACGGGATTGTCCTGACCGGTGGGGGTGCCTTATTGAAGCACTTGCCAGAAGTCATTGCCGATGCTACGAAGGTGCCAGTCTTTATTGCCAACGATCCACTGGATTGTGTGGCGATTGGGACGGGTGAATCTTTGAAGAGCATCGATGTGATGAAGAAGAAAAAGTAGCCGGACAGCGAGCCGCGCAATTGAGCAGGGGATGTGATTCAGATGGTTATCACATCCTCTTCGTGTATTTAGCGGGGCCGGCGTCATGCGGTGAGAGTGGAGAATTAGCATGCGGAAATTTTTTTCAAATCGACGGTTGGTCTTGATTGTGGTCAGCTTAGTCGTGGCCTTTGGTTTGATGGGGGGCTCGGTTGCCTTGCGCAATAACCGCCAAACCCCGCCGCTGATCCAGCAATTTGGAAATGATGTAGTGGGGTTTGCCGATAACCTGGTCGCCGTACCGGCCAATTTCATCCAAGATGGGGTTACCAGCTACCAGGACCTTTTGAACACCTACCAAGAAAACCGGGAGCTCAAGGCCCAAGTGGCTGAATTGGCTGAAACCAAGGTCCGCGACCAAACCCTGGCTAAAGAAAACAAACAGTTGAAAGCGGAATTAAAAATGAAGCATTCCATGACCGATTATGAGCTGATTTCAGCCGCGGTCGTCACGCGGACCCCTTCGGCTTGGCAACAACAAGTCGTGATCAACAAGGGGCAAGCCAGCGGGATTCAAAAGGACATGCCGGTAATGTCGGGCGGTAGTTTAATTGGCCGGGTGGCCGAAGTCAACAAGACCAACAGTAAGGTCGAACTCCTCAGTGATACCAGTGAATCGGCGAACCGCTTTGCCATTCAAATTGACAATAAGAGCGGGAAGACGGTTAATGGGATCATCACGGATTACAATTCAGCCACGAACGAACTGATCATGGGACAAGTGACGACCAAGGCCACGATTGAAAAGGGCACCAAGGTGTATACCAACGGGATGGGGGGCATTACCCCCAAGGGCCTGTACGTCGGGACCGTCAGTCGCGTGGGCAAGGATGATTACGGCCTGGCCCAAAAGGTCTACATTAAGCCGGCCGCTAACTTTAATGACTTAAACGTGGTCTCGGTGGCCAAGACGGAACAATAGGGGGCGATGTTATGTACCGACTTTCTCGGCTCCGGTTCATCTTTCCGATTGGCCTGTTGATTTGCTTCTTTTTGGATGGCTCGTTAAGTAAGATTTTTGCGCCGCTTTTTTTTGCGGATCCCTATTCGATGGTTTCGTGCTTGACCTTGTTGTGGTTGGTCCTCGCCTATTTTTTTGAAGGTGACGTGGCAATCCCTTTGACTGGGTTTGCAATCGTGGTCGGGGCGGTAGCCGACGTCTACTATGCCGGCATCTGGGGGCTCTTTATCTTCTTGTACCCCTTGATGGTCTGGTTGACGCGGGTGTTGGCCCATTCCTTTAATCCGTCCTTTTTGACCTCGATTTTGATTTTCTTTATCGACGTGGCGGTCTTTGAATTTTTGAATTACGTGGCCTACAATTTGGTCGGGGTGACCAGTATGAATTTAGTTGACTTTGTAGTCGATGTTTTAGCGCCAAGTTTGGCGTTAAACTTGGTATATTTTGTCTTGTTGTACTGGCCAATCAGCGTGATTTACAAGCGCGCCTTGGCTAAACAACAGTAGCCGTTCTCATCTTTCTTTAATTTTTTCGCGAAAAGGGATTGACAGGACCGGCAAAAATCGGTAAGATAACGACAATCAAATAAGCGACGAAGAACAGAACCAGTAAAAGTTTGGCTGATTCCAAGAGAGTCTCGGGTGGTGGGAAGAGATAATCGGCGGCTTTGAAACACATCTGTGAGTTGATCACTGCAAAGGTGGTCCGGGGAAGCCCGTTACAGCGCAGAGTTTAGAATTTGAACTCGCTAAGGTTGTTTTCGTGAGGAAGCAACAAGATGAGGTGGAACCGCGGCAACGCCCTCTGACCAGTTTGGTCGGGGGCGTTTTTTGGTTCCCAAATTCGCGAACTTGCTGAGGTGTTAATCGCGAGGTTGACACAAATTGGGGTGGAATCACGATCAACGTCCCCTGAGCTTTGCGGCTCAGGGGGCGTTTTTGTTTGAAGCGCGAAACTTTTCCCGGTCGTTGCCGTTGCTTTAAAATAAGCTTAGAAAATCAATTGGTTGCTTGGTATTTTGCCAGACCGCAATTGCATTTTGGAGAAGGAGAGTCTGATGTCAATTAATTACATTTCTGAAATTTTACCATCCTTGTTGAACGGGACGAAGTTGACCCTGTCCTTGTTCTTTTGGACGTTAATTGGTTCACTGCCGCTGGGGATTTTGGTCTCAATTGGGTTGACCAGTAAATTTAAACCCTTACAGTGGATCTTAAACTTTTACGTATGGCTGATGCGGGGGACCCCCTTGCTGTTGCAATTAATCTTTGTCTTCTACGGGCTGCCAATTATCGGCGTGGTCTTTCAACGTTACGAAGCTGCCTTATTTGCCTTTATCTTGAACTACGCGGCCTACTTTGCTGAAATCTTCCGGGGCGGCTTCCAATCGATCAATTATGGCCAATATGAAGGGGCACGGGTCTTACGGTTGAGCTACTTCCAAACCCTGCGCAAGATCATCATTCCCCAAGTGGTCAAGATCGTCATCCCTTCGATTGGGAATGAAGTCATCAACCTGGTGAAGGATTCTTCCTTGGTTTACGTAATCGGGCTGGGTGACTTACTGCGGGCCGGGAACGTGGCGACGTCCCGGGATGTAACTTTGGTTCCACTATTAATGGTGGGGGTCATCTACTTGATCTTGGTCGGCATCTGCACGTACCTGTTAAAGAAGGTTGAACAACGCTACGCTTACTACAAATAAGGGTTAAGATGAGGAGGAGCACCGATGTTAGAAATTAAGAACTTAAAAAAGAGTTTTGACGGGCGCCAGATTTTAAACGGGGTGGACTTAACGGTCGAAGACGGGCAGATCCTGTGCATCGTGGGACCATCCGGGGCCGGGAAAACGACCCTCTTGCGTTGTATCACCGGGTTGGAAGCTGCCGACAGCGGAGAATTTTTAATTGATGGCCAACCCTTTGATCCCAAGGGGATGGAAGCCAGCGATGCCGTGATGGGCGTCGTTTTCCAAGACTTTAATCTCTTCCCACACTTATCAGTGTTGGAAAACATTACCTTGGCACCCCAACTGGTCTTAAAGGAAGCCAAGGCCGCGGCGGAACAGCGGGGCTTGGATTTACTGGATCAACTGGGGTTAGAAGACAAAGGGGGGCTGTACCCCTACCAGTTATCCGGGGGACAAAAGCAACGGGTCGCGATTGCGCGTGCCTTGGCCATGAAGCCAAAGATTCTCTGCTATGACGAACCAACCAGCGCCTTGGATCCGCAACTGCGGGATGAAGTGGCGACCTTATTATTGAAGTTAAAGGCCCAGGGTATGACCCAACTGGTAGTGACTCACGACATGGACTTTGCCGAAAAGATTGCCGATAAGTTGCTGAAAGTCACGGCCTTAGACCAAAAGGGGTAAGCAAGCATGAAACGAATCAAACTACTGGCCCTGAGCTTGCTGTGTTTGCCACTGCTGTTGTTAGCAGGCTGTCAATCGGTGGTGCAACGAGCGGACTCGCAAGATACCTGGGCCCGGATTGAAAAACAAAAGAAGGTCGTGATCGGCCTGGATGACAGCTTTGTCCCGATGGGCTTTCGACAAAAGAACGGGCAATTAGTCGGCTATGACGTCGATTTAGCCAAGGCGGTCTTTAAAGAATACGGCATTAAAGTCGACTTCCAGCCGATTGACTGGTCGATGAAAGAGACGGAACTGCGTAACGGGACGATTGACCTGTTATGGAATGGTTATTCGATGACGCCAGAGCGGGCCAAAAAGGTGGCCTTTAGCCGGCCGTACCTGGAGAACCAACAAGTGCTGGTGACCAAGAAGGGTTACGGGGTCAATTCCTTTAGTGATATGCGGGACAAGACCCTCGGGGTGCAAAACGGTTCCACCGGGCAGGTCCAACTGGATGCCCAGCCGAAGTTGTTAAAGGATTTGATCAAGGGGAAGAGTCCGGTCCTCTACGATACCTTCCCGAACGCCTTTATTGACTTAAACGCCAACCGGATCCAAGGGTTGCTGATGGATAAGGTGTATGCTGAATACTACATTCGTCACCAAAAGAACCGGGCCGATTTTAAGGTGATTGTCAACCCGGCTTTTACGGTCGATCAATTTGCCGTGGGGATGCGCAAGGGCGACAAGACCTTGCAAAAGAAGGTTAACCAGGGCTTAGCTAAGCTGCAAAAGAACGGGGAATTGGCCCGGATTAACCAAAAGTGGTTTGGGACCAACAGTAATTACCTCGGTAAATAAAGAAATTAATTTTCCACCTGGCGGTTTCCGCAGGGTGGTTTTTTGATTGCTCTCCCAATTTATTTAGAATAATTCTTAATTAATATTGAGCTTGCGACGGCAGAATTTAACCCCCGCAAGCTGGCCGGTTATGCTAAAATGAAGCCGGAACCAAAATTGATGGGAGGAATCACTGATGACAATGGATCCAAACAAGGCCCAAGATGTCTGGAAGGACGTTGGTCAACACGTACAGTTCACGGTGCTGGAGTTAAACCGCACGGATCAAGCACAGGAAAAGGCGGTTATTGAGGAATTTGCGGATCGCTACCAAGCGATTTTGCGCTCCTTACGGATTCGCGATGCCCAGGGGGACTTGAAGGCCAGCTTTGGTTTGAGTAATGCCGCTTGGGACTACCTCTTTCCAGGGGCAGCCAAGCCAAAAGAATTAGAGACTTACCAGACCCTGCAGGGGCCTAAGTATTCGATGCCGGCGTCAGCGGGGGATTTGTTCTTCCATGTGCGGGCCAGTGACGAAGCAGTGGTTTATGAAGCGATGAGTCAGTTCCGTCGCTTCTTAAAGGACATTACCACGGTGGTCGACGAAACGAAGGGGTTCCGCTACTTTGAAGGCCGGGCGATCATTGGCTTTATTGATGGGACGGAAGCCCCACAAGTTGAAGATGCGGCCGATTACGCGATTATTGGCGATGAAGATCCGGTCTTTGAAAATGGTTCGTATGCCTTTGCCCAAAAGTGGCGGCACAATATGGACTTCTGGCACCACCTCAAGACCGAAGAACAAGAAAAAGCGGTGGGCCGGGAAAAGTTCACCGATTTGGAATTGGCGGATGAAGATAAGTACGCTAATGCCCACAACGTTGCTTCCAAGGCTGAAATTGACGGTGAAGAGCAAAAGATTGTCCGGATGAACGTGCCCTTCTCCGATCCCGCCTCGGGCAATACCGGGACTTACTTTATTGGCTACTCTCGCCACTGGACGGTCACTAAGATGATGTTGACCAACATGGTGGAAAAGAGTGACTTTTTGTTGACCTTCTCCGAAATTTTGTCGGGGCAACTCTTCTTTATCCCGTCGCGGCCATTGTTGGATCAAATTGCCGATGGCCAGTTCTAATCTTGCTTAATCGATATACAGTGCTCACTGACCCTTGGTTAGTGGGCCTTTTTTATTCCCCTTGCCTGGGACGGATACATGATTTTTTGCTCAGGCTTGGGCGCAAA
This sequence comes from Limosilactobacillus ingluviei DSM 15946, assembly GCF_001435775.1. Taxonomy (GTDB): domain Bacteria; phylum Bacillota; class Bacilli; order Lactobacillales; family Lactobacillaceae; genus Limosilactobacillus; species Limosilactobacillus ingluviei. Next base: position 27,600 of record NZ_AZFK01000038.1, read on the forward strand.
GCAAGAAAAGTTTTTGGTAAATCACGCGCTCAATTGCCACCGTCAGTAAAGCGGTTTTTTTAGGTCGCAGGCATTGAGGAAGATGAAAAGCAAACCGGGCGGATCGGCTTGGTGAACGACCAAGATCGCTTGATCAGCGAAACCCCTCGTCCCGTTTTGGGTGCGGGACCACCTTTTGACTACAAGATATAGTTTTGAAAAAGTCAACTCTTTCTATATCTTGTGTTATCCCCTAGGATAAAAACATCAAAAGGAGTGGTAAAAGTGAATGAGCAGCTGACACAATTAGCAACGGTCACAGTTGAAAAGCGGGATCGGACCTTGACCCCGTTTTACGCTTATAAAATCGAATGGGTGCTGGCGCAATTACATGCCAGCCAAGCGACCCAGCAAGCCGTCATTGCCGCTTTGGTGGCGCGGTTGGCGGGTGAGCGCACGGTCAAAACCCGGCAGATTGTCGCGGTGATCATCGAAGCGTTGGAAAAGACGGGGGCCCACCAACTGGCCCAAGCGTACCAAGACTACCGAACCCAAGATGAGGCCGCTTTTGCGGCTGCCACCGATCCGCAGACTAAATTGGCCGCCCTGTTTGACCATAACGATCGGGTGGTCCACGAAAATGCCAATAAGGATTCCCGCGTCTTTAATACCCAACGGGACTTGGAAGCCGGGGTCGTCAGCCGGGCGCTCGGCTTGAAGATGATGCCGGAAGTGGTAGCCAAAGCCCACTTGCGGGGAGATTTGCACTGGCATGACCTGGATTACTCGCCCGTAACCCCGGAAACCAACTGTTGTTTGATCGACTTTGACGAAATGCTGGCCCACGGCTTTAAGATCGGCAATGCCTGGGTGGATTCGCCTAAGTCAATTCAAACCGCAACCGCCCAGATGTCACAAATCATCGCCAACGTGGCGTCGTTGCAATACGGTGGTTGTTCCGCCAACCGGATTGACCAATTGTTAGAACCTTACGCCCAATTAAATTACGAAAAGCACCTGCGCGATGCCGCAGAATGGGTGGCGCCAGCCAAACAAGAAGCCTATGCGCGGCAAAAAACGGAAAAAGACATTTACGATGCCATGCAGGCCTTGGAATACGAGATCAACACCCTGTATTCTTCGCAGGGGCAAACCCCCTTTACGACCGTTAATTTCGGGTTGGGGACCTCGTGGATTGCCCGTAGCATTCAAAAGGCGATCCTGCAGATTCGCATTAAGGGGTTAGGCAAAGAACACCGGACGGCCATCTTCCCGAAGCTGATCTTTACCCTCAAGCGCGGCCTTAACCTTGACCCTGGTGACCCTAACTATGACATCAAACAGCTCGCCCTCGAATGCTCGACCAAGCGGATGTACCCGGACCTCTTGATGTATGACAAGATTAAGGAATTGACCGGGAGCTTTAAGACGCCGATGGGCTGCCGCAGCTTCTTGCAGGGCTGGGTTGACCCGGCGACGGGCAAGGAGGTCAATTCTGGCCGGATGAACCTCGGGGTGGTTTCGTTAAACCTGCCGCGGATCGCTTTGTTGGCTCAGGGGGATCAAGACCGCTTCTGGACCATCTTCAATGAACGCTTGGCGCTGGCCAAGCAGGCCCTGGACTACCGGATTACCCGGACTAAGCAGGCCAAGCCCGAAAACGCCCCCTTGCTGTATATGTACGGAGCCTTTGGCAAGCGCTTAAAGCCGACTGATAGCGTGGACGAAGTTTTTAAAGACAGCCGGGCCACGGTGTCGCTGGGTTACATTGGCCTGTACGAAGTAGGCGCCACTTTCTATGGTCCCCGGTGGGAAGAAAATGAGGCCGCCCACCAGTTTGTTTTGTCGATCGTCCAAAAAATGGCCGCGGCGTGTCAGAAGTGGGAAGCCGAGGAAGGTTACCACTTCAGCGTCTATTCCACCCCGGCCGAATCCTTGACTGATACTTTCTGTCAGGCGGATTTAAAGAAGTTTGGCCGCATTCCCGATGTTACTGATAAGGAATACTACACGAACAGTTTCCATTACGACGTCCGCAAGCACCCAACCCCGTTTGATAAGCTGGCCTTTGAAGCCGACTTTCCGCAGTACGCGGCGGGGGGCTTTATTCACTACTGTGAGTATCCCAACTTGCGCCAAAATCCCAAGGCCTTAGAGGCGGTTTGGGATTGGGCCTATGATCAAGTTGGTTATTTAGGGACCAATACCGCGATTGACCAGTGCTTCAAATGTGGCTTTAAGGGGGAATTCGAGGCCACGGCCCAGGGCTTTAAGTGCCCCCAGTGTGGCAACCATGATCCAGCTAGTTGCGACGTGGTCAAGCGAACCTGTGGTTACTTGGGCAACCCCCAACAACGGCCGATGGTCCACGGGCGTCACGAAGAAATTATTCACCGGGCCAAGCATATGACGAAAGGAATGATTAAGTATGCCGCGGACTTTGAGAAGGCCAAACAATCCGAAGCCCAACGAGTGGCTCGCCAGTGAGCTTTCCCAGCAATACATTGCTGATTACAAACCGTTTAACTTTGTTGATGGGGAGGGGGTTCGTTGCAGTCTGTATGTGTCGGGCTGTCCTTTCCACTGCCCGGGCTGCTATAACGTGGCCGCCCAGAATTTTCGCTATGGGCAGCCCTACACCCAGGAGTTGGAGGACCAAATCATTGCCGATTTAGGGCACAGCTACGTGCAAGGCCTGACTTTATTGGGGGGCGAACCCTTCTTAAATACCCAGGTCTGCTTGCGCTTGGTCAAACGAATTCGCCACGAGTTTGGTGACCGCAAGGATATTTGGTCTTGGTCGGGCTATACCTGGGAGGAGTTATTGCAAGATTCCCCCGATAAATTAGAACTTTTGCACCTTATTGACATCTTGGTCGACGGACGGTTTTTGTTGGCGCAAAAGGATCTTACTTTACAATTCCGCGGGAGTGCCAACCAGCGAATTATCGACGTCCCTCAATCCTTTGCCCAAGGCAAGGTCGTCATCTGGGACAAGCTCGTTCGTTAATGAGTAAACTGTTTTAATTCCGAACGTTAAATTCGTTCGGAATTTTTTGTTGGGATAATCATTTACAAAGTTGAAAGTTCGTGTTAAGATTTTCTTCATCAAAAAGCCGAAGATTCACTTGGAATTTCTGGTTCAGTAGCAAGAAATTCCGAATGACCTTTGGGAAGAGAATTGAAATGCGGGAGGCAAAGCATGGATACAAAAGTAGAAAGCAATTTGATGATTGGCCCCGATGATAAGGTGCCAGCGGGTGAAGCGACCCTCTTGGGCTTACAACACGTCTTGGCGATGGACGTCTACGTACCGCCGATTATCTTAGCGGGGATGCTTTCGATGGGGGCCTTGGATTCACAAGGCTTGTTGCAGGGGACCTTTTTAGCGGCCGGGATCGGGACGATTTTACAAACGGTTCTCTTTATGAAGATGCCGATGTCGCAAGGGCCGTCCTTTGTGCCCCTGGGCGCCGCGGCCGGCATTGCCTTGGCCGGCGGGGGCTTGGCGGGCCATGGGATGGGGACCTTGATTGGTGCCCTGGTCGTTGGCTCCTTAGCCATGGTGTTGTTAGGGTTGACGGGGGTCTTTCAAAAGATCATTAACAAGTTGGTTCCCGCCGTCGTGGGGGGCACGATCATCACTTGTGTGGGCTTGTCCTTAATTCCGTCGGCGTTAAACGACAATATTTTCTTGGCCCAGGGCAACATTTACCAAAACATTGAACTGGCCAGCGCAACGGCCTTGACGCTGTTAGTTTGTGTCGGGATCAGTATTCGCTTCCCCCGCGTGCAAAAGATTTTTCGGACCGGCTCGATCGTAATCGCCTTGCTGGTCGGCACGCTCTTAAGTGCCTTGATGGGGCGCTTTGATTGGCAATCGGTCGCTAAGGCGGCGTGGTTTGGTTTTCCCCAACGGACGATTTTGCACTGGGGGATTCACTTTGATTTGACGGCCATTTTAACTTTCTTGATCATCTACGCGATCATTACGACGGAAACGACCGGGACTTGGTTTGCCATGGGGGCCGTTACCAACCAAAAGATTACCAATCAACAATGGAACCGGGGGATCATCGGGGAAGGGCTGTCCTGTTTGGTTGCTGCCCTGTCCGGGGCGACGCCAGTGACGGGGTACTCCACGAACGCGGGGGTCATTTCCATTACCGGGGTCGCTTCCAAGCGCGTCTTTGTGGCCGCGGGGGCCTGGTTTATTGTCTTAGGTTTCTTCTCGAAGCTGTCGGCCTTTTTAGCAGCGGTGCCAGCTCCCGTGATCGGTGGGGTCTTTGCGATCATTACCGTGACGATCATGTTAAATGGGTTAAACGTGATCCGCGGGATTCAAACCCAAGCCAGCGACTTATACATCATTGGTTTGCCAATCATTTTAACCTTGGCGATTGTCCTGCTGCCGAAGACGGTGACAAACCACGCGCCGCAATTAGTCCAGTACCTGTTGGGGTCACCCGTAGCGATTGCTGCTGTATGTGCAATTGTCTTAAACCTCTTGATGCCACGGGACCACAAATTAACCCACCTGTAAGCTAAATTTGACAAGTTTGCCTAGGCGTAGGTTACAATAATAGGGATCAAGAGCGGAGCTTTTGGTCCCTTTTCTTGCTTCAGCACAATTGGCAGAGAGAAAATGAGGGAAGAGAAATTCATGGAAACAGTTACCTTAAATAATGGCTTAATCATGCCCGTCGTGGGCTATGGGACCTACCAAATTGAAAGCGACCAGACGCAAGCGGCAGTCACGGCGGCGATTCGGGCCGGTTACCGGTTAATCGATACCGCGCAATACTACGGCAATGAAGCCGGGGTTGGCCAAGCGCTGCGGCAAAGTGGGCTGCCGCGCGCTGACTTTTTTGTGACCAGTAAGACCCCTTTGAGTGGCTATGCCGAAACGAAAGCGGGGATCGATGAGTCCCTGCAAGCCAGCGGGTTGGATTATTTTGATTTAATGCTGATTCACTGGCCGATCCCTAATTACTTGGAATCCTATGGGGCCTTGGAAGATGCCGTAAAGGAAGGCAAAATCAAGGCAATTGGTCTGAGCAACTTTAACCATCAGCAAGTTGATAAGGTCTTAGCCAATGCCCGCGTTAAGCCGGTCATCGACCAAGTTGAGACCCACTTGCTTTGGCAGCAAGCCAAACTGCATGAATACTTGGTTGCGAATGATTTGGTCCATCAGGCTTGGTCGCCACTGGGCCAGGGGGCCGAAACGATTATGGACAACCCGGTCTTAGACGAGTTGGCGGCGCACTACCAGAAGTCGCCAGCCCAAGTGGCCCTGCGTTTCCTGCTCCAAGAGGGAGTAACGGTCATTCCTAAGGCCTTGCACCCGCAGTATTTAGCAGAAAACATCGCCCTGTTTGACTTTGAACTAACGGTGGCTGAACGAGCGGCCTTGCGCGCCCAAGACCAGCGCCAGTCGTTAGAAAATTGGCCGAGCGGGATGCAAATCGAAACCCAATATTAATCTTCAAGCGCCCCACCGGAAACTTTTTCACCGGTGGGGCGCCGTTTGTTAAAATATGACGTTTTGATGGCTTAGCTGTGTTGAAAGGGTGGGGCGCGGCGGCGTTCGGGATGCTGGCGGGGCGTTAAAGTTACAAAGTCAGTAACATTGGGGTCGCCAATCCCACTTGGTGGGGAAGCCGGCCCCTTGAAAACGAAAAAATCAGCCGTAAGTGGCGCCAAATATTACAATCGGCAGCAAAAGTGAAGAAATTATGCCCCGGTCGAACTGGTTGGCGCGCTAAGGCCGCCTTGGGACTGGCGGGAAGGGGACCAAGAATTTGTTACACGGGGTTACAGTGGCCGGGGGGATTGAGAAGAACCGGTAATTGCTTCGTAACGCGGGGCGGGTATAGTAAGAACCGTTGATAGCTGATCCGGGTTGGTAAGAAAAAAAAGAACAGTAAAGGATGTTGAAAAATGAAATTAAACCTGAAACGCAAAACTTGGCAAGTAACAGCTGCCGTTGCCGGCGCAGTCGCCTTAGGGACCTTAACGGCCGCGACAACCGCGAGTGCGGATTCAATCTACACCGTACAAGCGGGGGATACCCTTTCCGGGATCTCGCTTAAGTTAGGTCACGATTTGACCTTTGTCGATACCCTGGCCCAACGCAACCAAATTGCCAATAAAAATCTGATCTACGTGGGGCAAAAGCTGGTAATCGGCGATGACGGGACAGTTTGCGTGGCCACGCCACAACAAGCCGCCAGCTTGCCGCAGGCCAGCGCTACCGCCAATGTAGCTACGAGTGCTCCGGCGCCGGCCATTCAGGCAGCGCCGGCGGTCGATAGCAATGCCGCCAACCAAAGCAGTGCGGTCAGTCAAAGTAGTAACGCGGCGGGAAGCACTCAAGTGGCCCAAGCGCCAGCCGCCAGTGCTGCCACTAGCCCGGCAACAACGACTACGACCACAACCACCAGTTCGGCAATCGCCACAACCACGCCTGCTTCCAGCAGTGAAGAGGCGGCCCGCCAGTGGATCATCCAACACGAATCCGGTGGCAACTACAGCGCGCAAAACGGTCAGTACTACGGCGCTTACCAACTAAGCCTGTCGTACCTAAACGGCGACCTCTCAGCAAGTAATCAAGATACCGTCGCCAACCAATATGTCGCCAGTCGTTACGGTTCTTGGGCCGCGGCGCAAGCCTTTTGGCAGCAAAATGGGTGGTATTAACAACCTAGCATTCGCATTGGGATCCGGACAACCGGGTCCTTTTAATTTGAATTATTTTTCATATGTGGCAAAAAAACGTAAAAGCGACAAAAAAATATTCATGACGAAAAGCTAACCTTCATCATTGTTGGACCTTGTTTGACATGTAACCTGCAAAAAGATCAAGAAAAGTCAGACAAAGCATTTGACCTTTTTTGACCTTTGACGATAATAGTAAGTGTAAAGAGTTTAACGAAAGGGGATTTTAATAATGATGAATGGATTGCAACGGCGGGACAACTGGATGGATAACATGTTTAACTGGTTTGATCGTGGTTTCGAACCAGAAACGATGCTGAGCGGTGACAGCATGCGGACCGATATTGCTGAAGATGACCACGCTTACCAAGTCAAGATTGATATGCCTGGCTTTGCGAAGGATGATTTACACTTAAGCTATGACCAAGATGTCTTGACGGTTACGGGGCACCGGGATGCCCAAAGCGAAGCCAAGGACAACGCTGGCAACTTATTGCACACCGAACGGCGCTATGGCCAGTTTAGCCGCCAATATCGTTTGCCAGAGGTTGATCGGCACCAAATCAGTGCGAAGTACGAAAATGGGGTCTTGACGGTCACCTTGCCGAAGTTAGCCGCCAGTGACAAAGCAGACACGACGATTACAATTGATTAAGGTTAACTAAAGACGCTAAAAGGCTCGGAACACGTTGGACGTGGGTTCCGAGCCTTTTTTAACGTCAGGATTAATTATTTAAAACTAAGTGGAATTTCTAAGGATTGGGAAACCATCTTGTATTGGGCCGTTGCCAATTCTTCAGTCGTAACCGGATTTTCGGAGTGGAGCCATTGCATAAAGGTGCTGAGGAGTCCCCCAGTCATAAAGAAGAGCCGGAAGCGTTCAACGTGATCAGCATCTTCAGACATGGTCAATAAGTCTTCGGTCAACAAGCAGGTCATATCGTACAAGAGGTTGGATAACCCCGCTTGATCAATCGCCAACAGTTCTTCTTTGTATTGTCGGTAGTAGGCCAGGATCTTCAGCAGGTTTTTTTCGTTGAATAAAACATTGGCGGCCGGCAGTTGCGGAGCAATTTGATGGCTGGCTTCGTCTTGTAGATGAGCCAGAAAATCCATGATGATGGAACGTTTGGAGGTGTAATTCCGGTCAAAGTCCGCTTGCGAAACGTTGGCGGTTTCGATTACATCCGGAATTGTAATTGCTTCATAGGGCATGTTTTTTAACATTTCCATGAAGGTCTTGGCGACCGTTTCCCGAATCTTAGGGTTGTCATTACTAGGTAAAGTCATGCTGGTACATCCTTTCTGAGCACTGAAGCGCCACTTTTTAATTTATAATCTGATCGGCGATTTGCGAATGATCAGTTCAAATATCAATTAACTATATCATTAATTCTGAAAAAAGGGTAGTTTTTTGAATCGCGGTTTGTAAAATTAAGTTAGAAAAATAGAAAAGCCATTTGTGGTAGACTTTT
>NZ_AZFK01000039.1 GCF_001435775.1 Limosilactobacillus ingluviei DSM 15946
ATCGAAACTTGTTTTCGGAGCTTGAAGTACGATTTGAGTGGCATCTATTTTCACTCTAAAAAAGATTCTTTTATTGAAATGGAGTTTTACTCTCATTTCATCATGTATAACGTCGTTAGCCAAATAAAAAATCAGATTACAGTTCCCATTCGATCAAGTCATAAGCATCGCTATCAGATTAGCTTTAAGAGAACTTTTTATTTTATTAGTAACTTTTGGGGACAGATGATTTCTAACTCGAGATATCGAAAAATTTTAAATACGCTAACCAAGTACTTAGAACCAATTCGTCCTGGTCGCCATTATCCTCGTAGCGGGCACGCTCCTGGCCAACGAGGATTTAATTACTAAAAACATCCGATTTTGTCTTCCCTATACAGGGACTGTTTTAGTATTGTCAAAATTTAAATTTATATATTTAGCATTCCCACTAGTGACTAATGTATGCGACAAAAGTGACCTACTAACCGTATTTTTACCCTTAACTTAATGACATTAATTT
>NZ_AZFK01000040.1:0-41030 GCF_001435775.1 Limosilactobacillus ingluviei DSM 15946
TGGGGGTAGACCAATTATTCTTCTAAAAGTTCATCAGTACCAGTTGACGAAGAACCAAAATAAATTAGACCTTGCAATCGGGTGAGGGATTGTGTATTATAATATATGTTGATTGTTCAGATGAAACGATTAACCTTACGGAGGAGTAGCGAAGTCTGGTTAAACGCGACGGTCTGTAAAACCGTTCCTTCGGGTTCGGTGGTTCGAATCCACTCTCCTCCATTTTAATTATTGGGCTATGGCCAAGCGGTAAGGCAACGGTTTTTGGTACCGTCATGCGCTGGTTCGAATCCAGCTAGCCCAACTGACAAAGTCGTCACGGTGGTGGCGGCTTTTTTGTTTCTTTACGTTCAAGAAAGGAAGCTTCACCATGCCAAAACAAGGTCAGTTTGCTCGCGTAGCCAGGGCAAGTCATCACCGGACGTTAAAGGGGCGGATTCACCGCCAGCAGCGAACGATTGCGGATGGGCAGGGGCCAGATTTTTTAGTGGCCCGGTTTGCCCTCACTGCGAAACGGCGGTTGCCCCCAGTGCTGCAGGAAAGTGCCCAGCGGTGCTTGCAAGAATTGGCACAGCCACTATTAGCGACGGGCGATGGTCAAGCGGCGCTGACGACCTTGATGCAGACGGCCCAGGGACGGGTGCCTTGGCAGTTTTGGGCGCAAGTCAGCTTGGCGTGGCCGGTCTTAGCAGCCTTTTTGCGTCGCGAAGTCCCAGCGGTTCCCCTCAAGCGGCGGGTCGAGCTGACAAAGCTTCTTAGTGCAGCGGAAGTTGATCAATTAATCGCGGCGCAGCTCAGCCGCCAAGCGGCAGCGTTGACCCTGTTGCAGACCCAGCAAACGGAACAAATCGAAGCCTTGGCCCGGCAATTGCAACAGCAGTTTTGGCGGGCGGAGCACTTAAATTGGGCCGCCGTGCAAGCTTTGTTGGGCCCCTTTCCCTTTGTGGCCGCGCCGGCGGTGGATGAGGGGACAGCGGCTTGGCTACGCCAGGTTGCGGCCTTTGATCCGGTGGCTTTTTTCAGTAACCAGTAAAATGTGTTAAAATTAACAAGTAAATTGCGGGGCCGGGGGGCTCTAGCAGGGGAATGAGGTAATGAAAATGAAGCATTTCTTTACAGTGTTAGGTGGGATGGGGACCTTGGCCACGGAATCCTACGTGCGCTTATTGGATCAACGGACCCCGACGCATGCGGATCAGGATTACTACGATTACATCGTGGTCAACCACGCGACGGTGCCGGATCGGACCAGTTGGATTTTGGATCACACAAAAGAAGATCCACGACCAGCCTTATTGGAAGATATTCGGCAGCAAAGTCTGTTGAAGCCAGACTTTTTTGTGTTAATTTGCAATACGGCCCACTACTTTTATGATGAATTGCAAGCCGCCACTTCGATTCCAATTTTGAACATGATCGAAGAGACGGTCAAAGAAATCAAGCACGTTACGCCGCAAGCCAAGAGGGTCGGCCTCTTGGCCACGCCGGGGACGATTCAATCGGGCTTGTATGATGGGTATTTGACTAAGGCAGGCTATGAAATTGTCAAACCGACGCCGGAATTGCTAGCGGCGACTGAATCGTTGATCTACGATGACATCAAGCAAGCGGGCCACTCGGACGGGGCGAAGTATCACCGGTTGGTGCAAGCGATGATTGAAGAGCAAGGCGCCGACGTGGTGATTTTGGGCTGTACGGAGTTATCGTATGCTGAAGAAATGGATCCCGAAACGGAATTTCCGGTTGTGGATTCGCAATCGACGATCATTGACCGGACGATTGAATTAGCTAAATGCCAAAAGTTAGGTCAGGACTAACGGGGCTAAACAGGATCAAGGGAAGAAAAATTCGCTTGATCCTGTTTTTAATTTGGACCATTCCGTTCCCAACGAGGCCAAAAATGCCAATGGGCACTAAAAAAATTGGTAGCCCAATTTGGCAAGTGTTAAAATAGAGGATAAACATCCAACCGACATTTATAAGGAGAGGAGCAATGACGCATGGGATCACCAGTCTACATTCAAATTCATAATGAATTACGCGAAAATATTGAAGCCGGGAAATGGCAAATCGGTGAAAAAATTCCGGCGGAACGGGAATTAGCCGCGGAATTTGGGGTGAGTCGGATGACCTTGCGCCAAGCGATTCAAACCTTAGTCGACGATGGGATCTTAGAGCGCCGCGTGGGCGCCGGGACGTACGTTGCCAATCGCAAGGTCCAAGAGAAAATGGCGGGGGTTACCAGTTTTACGGAATTGATGCAAGCCCTGGGCAAGGAACCATCGAGCAAGACGATTTCGTATCATTTGACCTTTCCATCACAAAATGAGGCCGAAACCCTGCATTTACAACCTGGGGAACGGGTCTTGCGGATGGAACGGATCCGCTATGGCAATCAAATCCCGATTTGCTACGAAGCCGCGACGATTCCAGCGTCGTTAGTCGAAGGGTTCAGTAAAGAAGAGATTACGACCTCCTTTTTCAAGACTTTGGCGGATAAGGCCAACCTTTACCCGGGGCATGCAACCCAAGCCGTTTCAGCGGTAAGTGCCACTGAACGGATTGCCGAATACCTCGGAATTCGCCGGGGGGATGCGTTATTGCGGATGAATCAAGTGTCGTATTTGCAGGATGGCCGGCCGTTTGAATACGTCCACTCGCAATATGTTGGCAACCGGTTTGAATTTGTGTTGGAAAAGTAGCGGGAAATGACTGACGAAGGTTATCAGGGCCTGCAACCAAGAATTGAGATTAGGAGAAAATCATGGAATACTTATACCCCGACGATAGCTTAATTTTGCATACGGATGCTTATGAATTAACGATGATGCAAACCTACTGGAAGCAAGGAATTGGTGATCGGAAGGCGGTCTTTGAAGCGTTCTTTCGGAAGATGCCCTTTAAAAACGGTTATGCCGTTTTTGCGGGTTTGAGCCGGATTATTGAGTACTTGAAAAATTTGCGTTTTACGGCCACCGATATTGAATACTTACGGTCCACGGGCATGTTTGATCCGGCCTTTTTGGATTATCTGGCGGACTTTAAGTTCCAAGGGACGCTCCGGAGCGTTGTGGAAGGGGAATTGGTCTTTAATCACGAACCAATCTTACAAGTAGAAGGGAATTTGCTGGAAACGTCCCTGGTCGAAACGGCCCTGTTAAACGTGATTAACTTCCAAATTATGATTGCCACCAAGGCTTCCCGGGTTAAGTCCGTGGTGGGTGATCAACTGCTGATGGAATTTGGGACCCGGCGCGCCCAGGAATTTGATGCCGCGTTGTGGGGGACCCGGGCGGCCTACATTGGTGGGTTTGATGCCACTAGCAACGTGCGGGCCGGCAAGCTGTTCGGGATTCCGATTTCTGGGACCCATGCCCACGCGTTGGTACAAACTTACCGTGATGAATATACGGCCTTTAAGGCCTATGCCCAAACTCATCACGATTGTGTCTTTTTGGTTGATACCTTCGATACCTTAAAGAGTGGGGTGCCAACGGCAATTCGGGTCGCGAAGGAATTTGGGGACCGGATCAACTTCCAAGGGGTGCGGATTGACAGTGGGGATATGGCCTATCTGTCTAAGCAAGTGCGGAAAATGCTGGATGAAGCGGGCTTCCCGGAGGCCAAAATCTTCGCTTCCAATGATTTGGATGAAAAGACAATTCAAAACCTCAAGATGCAAGGCGCTAAGATTGATGCCTGGGGGGTGGGCACCAAGCTGATTACTTCTTATGATCAACCAACTTTGGGCGCCGTGTACAAGTTAGTTTCGGTTGAAAATGACCAGGGCGAAATGGTCGATACGATGAAGCTCTCCAACAACGTCACTAAGGTATCAACGCCAGGGAAGCACCAGGTTTGGCGGATTACCGACCGGGCCGACGGCAAGAGCGAAGGGGATTACGTGACCCTCGCGGACGAAGATCCGCGGCAATTAGACTCTTTGTACATGTTTGACCCACAATTTACCTTCTTGCACAAGACGGTGAAGGACTTTGTGGCCCGGCCGCTCTTGCAAGATATCTTTGTGGATGGGGAATTGGTCTATGATGAACCAAGCTTGGATGAAATCAAACATTCGCATCAAGAGCGCTTAAACCGCCTGTGGGATGAATATAAGCGGGATCTTAATCCTGAAGTTTACCCAGTTGACCTGTCGCAAAAGTGCTATGACAATAAGATGGCATTGATTGCCCAAATTCATGATTACGTGCAAGCATTAGGGGAAGAACAAGATGACTAAACAAACCGAAATTATCGCGGCCCTCGAGGTACAGGCTAAGATTGATCCGACCGCAGAAATCAAGCGCCGGGTGCAATTTATCCAAGACTACTTACGTCAAACGGGAATGAAGACCTTAGTGTTGGGCATTTCTGGGGGACAAGATTCATCCTTGGCGGGGCGCTTAGCGCAACTGGCGGTAGAAGGCTTGCGAGCCGCAACCAAGGATCCAGCTTACCAATTCATTGCCGTGCGCTTGCCTTATGGCGAACAAGCTGATGAAGCCGATGCGATGAGTGCAATCAATGACTTTATTCACCCCGATCAAACCGTGCGGGTAAATATCAAGCCGGCCACCGACGCCATGTTGGCCAGTCTGGAAGCGGCCGGGGAGACCATCTCGGACTTTAATAAGGGCAACATCAAGGCCCGCCAGCGGATGATCGCCCAATACGCGATTGCGGGGGCCCACCGGGGCGCGGTGATTGGCACGGATCACGCTGCCGAAGCTGTGACGGGCTTTTACACCAAGTTTGGGGATGGTGGGGCCGACCTAACGCCTTTGACGGGGCTGACCAAACGGCAAGGGCGCGCCTTACTAGTCGCCCTAAACGCCCCGGCGCACCTATATGAAAAGACCCCGACGGCGGATCTGGAAGAAGAGCGACCAGCCTTGCCAGATGAACAGGCTTTGGGGGTTACTTACCAACAAATTGATGATTATCTGGAAGGCCAGCCCGTGGCCGCGGCCGCAGCAGCCAAAATCGAAGCTTGGTATCAAAAGACGGGCCATAAGCGCCACTTGCCCGTGGCCCCCCAAGACACGTGGTGGCGCCAGTAGATTAAGAGGTGAAGCATGGAGAACCAACTTGTTAAGCAAGTCGCTTCGGCCTTACCAGCTTACCAAAGCTGGCAGGTCGAAGCGGCTTTGCAGTTAATGGATGAAGGCAATACGATTCCATTTATTGCCCGGTACCGTAAGGAAAAGACCGGGACCTTGGATGAAGTTGCCCTGCAAGAAATTCAAACTAGTTACCACAAGGCCAGTGAGCTGTGGGCCCGCAAGCAAACGGTGCTCAAGGCAATTGAAGAAGCTGGCCAACTGACGCCAAAGTTGACGGCGCAGGTGCAAGCCGCGCCGGACCTGGCTACGGTGGAAGACCTGTACTTACCGTATAAACAGAAACGGCAAACCAAGGCACAGGTGGCCAAACAACAAGGGCTCCAGCCGCTGGCCAATTGGCTGCTGACTTATTCGGCCACTGCACCAGCTCAGGAAGCCGCCAAATACGTCCAGGGAGAAGTGGCTGATGCCGACCAAGCTTTGGCGGGGGCCCATGAGATCCTGGCGGAAGCGATCAGTGAAATGAGCTCGGTCCGGGCCTGGCTGCGGAATTTTGCCCAGCAGCATGGGCAAATTGAAACCGCGGTAAAAAAGGATGGCGCGACGCTGGATGAGCGCGGGGTTTACCAACAATACTATGATTTTAGCGCACCAGTCCAAGAGATGACTTCTTACCGGACCTTAGCGATCAACCGGGGAGAAAGCGAGAAAGTCTTGCGCGTGAAGCTGCTCCTGGACGAAGCAACGGTCCAAAACTATCTGAATTTCCGCTTGATCGGCAGTCACGAAGCCAGTCCGGCCGCCGCCTTGGTGAAGCAAGCGGCCCTGGATGCCTACCGGCGGTTCCTGTTGCCGGCGACGGAGCGCGAAATTCGCCGGCAATTGACGGACCAAGCCAACCAACAGGCGATTACGGTGTTTGGTGAAAACCTCTACCACTTGTTAATGCAAGCTCCACTAAAGGGCAAGGTTGTCTTAGGCTTTGACCCGGCCTACCGGACCGGGTGCAAGTTGGCGGTCTTGGATCAAAACGGGAAGCTGTTGGAAACTGCCGTGATCTATCCCCATGCCCCCGCGCCGGCAGCTAAGCGGGCCAAGGCCGGGGCAGAATTACGCGCCCTGATTGAAAAATACCAAGTGGAAATGGTGGCGATCGGGAATGGAACGGCCAGCCGGGAGTCCGAGCAATTTGTTGCGGCGGAGTTAAAGCAACTGTCACGGCCCGTTTACTATGTGATTGTCAATGAAGCCGGCGCGTCCGTTTATTCGGCCAGCCAAGCGGCCCGCGACGAGTTCCCAGCCCTGACGGTCGAAAAGCGTAGTGCCATCAGTATCGGGCGCCGCTTACAAGATCCGTTGGCCGAACTGGTGAAAATTGATCCCCAAGCAATTGGCGTGGGCCAATACCAACACGATTTACCGACCGGTGAACTTAAGGCCGAGTTGGCGGCGGTGATTGAGCGGGCGGTTAATCAGGTGGGCGTGAACCTGAATACGGCCAGTGCTCAATTATTGACCCATATTTCCGGCCTGTCCGCTGCGATTGCCAAAAATATCGTCAATTATCGGGAACAAAATGGGGCTTACACGGACCGGCAACAATTACTGAAGGTTAGTCGCTTGGGGCCGAAAGCCTTTGAGCAGGCCGCCGGCTTCTTGCGGATTATTGATGGGGCCAATCCCCTGGATAATACCGATGTGCACCCGGAAAGCTATCCTTTGGCCCGCCAGGTATTAGCGGCGGCCAACGTCAGTCCTGCGCAACTGGGGAGTGCAGCGGCCAATCAGCGTTTGCAGGCCTTGCCAATTACTCAGTTTACTAGCGAGGCCATTGGGGATGTCACCGTTAAAGACGTGATTGATGATTTGATGAAGCCGGGCCGGGACCTGCGGGATACGATGCCGGCGCCACTGTTGCGGCAAGACGTTTTGACATTGGCGGATCTGAAACCGGGGATGCAGCTGCAAGGAACGGTTCGCAATGTGGTGGACTTTGGCGCCTTTGTGGACATTGGGGTAAAACACGATGGGTTAGTCCACATTTCGCGCTTAACGAAGCAATTTGTCAATGATCCACGACAGGTGGTGGCCGTCGGTGATATTGTCACGGTCTGGGTTCAATCCGTTGACTTGAAGCGGGAACGGATTCAGCTGACCATGTTGGCCCCGAATGACTAATCAAGAGCTCTTGGCCTATACCCAGGCCTGGTCGTTAGCGGCCTTTCAGCGCCCTTTTCGCCACCAGATTTATTTCAACCGGCGCCTAAAGACAACCGGGGGCCGCTACCACTTAAGTGACCACCACATTGATATTAACCCCTTGATGTTGGAAGAATTTGATTTGGCCAATTTAAAACGGGTGGTGCTACACGAGTTGTGTCACTACCATTTGCACCTGACCGGGCGCGGCTACCAACACCGGGACCAGGATTTTAAGCAACTCTTGGCGGCGGTTGGTGGAGCCCGGTATGCCCCACGCACCAGCCAGCGGCGCCGGGTTCAAGCGCAGCAGCGCTACTGTTACCAATGCCAAGCCTGCGGGATTAGATATTGGCGCAAGCGGCGGGTAAATTTGGCCCGTTACCGTTGTGGCCGGTGCCGGGGGCGGCTGGTTCTTGAGAAAATAGAAAAAACTTCACGGTAAGCCTTGCCAACAGCTAAGTTATTTGATAATATATTATCTGTTGACGCGGCAGTGGCGGAACTGGCAGACGCGCAAGATTAAGGATCTTGTGGTCGTTTTAGACCGTGGAGGTTCGAGTCCTCTTTGCCGCACTACTAAGCTCTCATGACGATTTGATCGTTGTGGGGGCTTTTTTGTTGGTTAAATCATGAAGGTTTCCTTAATTTGTTGAAGTCAACCCTTATCATCCTGAAATGAAAGCGCTATACTGGAATGGTAAACATTTAGTAAAAAAACTAAGTGTAAGAGATGTCACCACTAGGTCGCCAGGTGGCCTAAGCGAAAGGGCTTTAGGCTGTCCGCGCTAGGATGAGGAGGTTTTTTGTTGATGGAGGCAGAATTAAAATGGTTGGATGATCCGACCGTCTTTCGGGTTAATCAAATCCCCGCGCACAGTGACCACCAAGCCTTTGCCAGTGAAGCAGAAGCGGCGGGGGCTGCTAGCAGTTTGGTGCAGTCATTAGATGGCAAGTGGCAGTTTATTTTTGCGGCGACGCCGAACGAGCGGCCCGCCAACTTTTGGGTGCCAGCCTTTGAAGGTCCCTTCGATGAAATTACCGTGCCCAGCGAAATTGAATTGAGTGATTACGCCCAGATTCACTATATTAATACTTGGTATCCCTGGGAAGGCCAAATTTACCGGCGGCCCGCTGGGACCGGCGATAATCCGCAAGCCCTGGACGACTTTTCCACGGCGGCCGACAATTCCGTGGGGATTTACCGGCGGACCTTTGACTTAGCTGCCGGTTTGCAAGGGAAGGATGTCCGGATCCGCTTTGAAGGGGCTGAACGCGCCTTGTACGTTTGGCTGAATGGGCACTTCGTTGGGTATGCCGAAGACAGCTTTACCCCGAGCGAATTTGATCTGACGCCTTATTTACAGCCGACGGGCAATGTCTTAGTTGTGGAAGTCTTCAAGCATTCCTCGGCGTCATGGTTAGAAGACCAAGATATGTTCCGTTTTTCGGGGCTGTTCCGCAGCGTTTCCCTGCTGGCCCAACCGGCGATCCACGTTGAAGACTTGCACATCTTGCCAACCGTCAACGATGACTTTACCAGTGGCCAGTTGGCGTTGAAGTTAAAGCTGACGGCCAAGGAAGCGGGTTATTTAACCGTCGATGTTCAAGACGCGAGCCAGACGTCGTTGCTGCACCAGCGCTTGACCAGCGCGGCAACGGTGGAATTAGCGCCAGTAACCTTTGAACAGGTCCACCTGTGGGATACGGATGATCCGTACCTGTACCACTTGGTAATTAAGGTTTATTCCGCCGCGGGGGCCCTCTTGGAAGTCGTGCCATATGACTTTGGCTTCCGGCGGATTGAAATCAATGCCAATCACGTCATTATGCTTAATAACCACCGCCTGATTATTAATGGGGTTAACCGCCACGAGTGGAACGCGAAGACGGGGCGGACGATTACGCTGGCCGATATGCACCAGGATATCGCCACCTTTAAGGAAAACAACATTAATGCTGTGCGGACCTGCCACTACCCTGATCGTTTGGAATGGTATCAATTGTGTGATCAAAACGGGATTTACATGATGGCCGAAAACAACTTGGAAACCCACGGGACCTGGCAAAAGAGTGGGGCAGTTGAACCATCTTATAACGTGCCAGGCTCCGTTGACTTGTGGCTGCCAGCGGTCTTGGATCGGGCGCGGACGAATTTTGAAACCTTTAAGAACCACCCGGCGATCCTGTTCTGGTCGTTGGGGAATGAATCGTATGCTGGTGAGGACATTGCAGCGATGGATCAGTACTATCATGACCACGACAGCAGCCGCTTGACCCACTATGAAGGGGTAATCCGCAATCCGGCCTACCGTGACCGAATCTCCGACGTCGAAAGTTGGATGTATTTGCCGCCGGCCGGGGTTGAAGAATACCTGCAAACCGCGGATAAACCGTTCTTGGAATGCGAATACATGCACTCGATGGGGAATTCCGTTGGGGGGATGGGTTCGTACATCCGTTTGATGCAAAAATACCCGCAATACGCCGGCGGTTTTATCTGGGACTTTATTGATCAAGCCCTCTTAGTGACCGATCCGGTAACCGGCCAAGAAGTGATGCGCTACGGCGGGGATTTTGATGACCGTCACGCTGATTATGAATTCTCGGGGGACGGCATTATGTTTGCCGACCGAACCCCAAAGCCAGCAATGCAGGAGGTTAAGTACTACTATGGATTACCAAAATAAGCTCCACGTGATTTATGGCGACGGCACCCTCGGCCTGCAGGGACCCGATTTCGCCTACCTCTTTTCATACGAACGCGGTGGGTTGGAATCCCTGAAGATCAAAGGCAAGGAATGGCTCTACCGGGAGCCCAAGCCGACCTTTTGGCGGGCAACGACCGATAATGACCGGGGCAATGGCTTTAATGTGAAAGCAGCCCAGTGGTTAGCCGCGGATTATGCCTTACCGTGCCAAGCAATCAGCTTAAAAGTCGATGAGCGCAAATTCAAGCAAGTGCCGGTCGCGCCAGCCACGAATGAATTTACCAACCATGAAGAAGCTGAAAAAGTTAAAATTACTTTTACCTACCAAACGTTGACGGTTCCCGCGACGACGGTGAAGGTGACCTATAAGGTCAAGGCTGATGGGACGCTGAAGGTGACCGCCAAGTACCACGGCCAAGCCGGCTTGCCAGAGCTGCCGGTCTTTGGGATGCGCTTGATCATGCCAACGATGGCCGCCGGCTATGAATATGAAGGTCTGTCGGGCGAAACTTATCCGGACCGGATGGCCGGCGGGCGGCCGGGAACCTACGAAATTCAAGGGTTACCGGTGACTAAGTATTTGGTACCCCAGGAAAATGGGATGCACATGGCTACCAAGTGGGTAAAAATCACCCGGCAGACGACGTTGAACAACGCCGATCATGATGATCAACCCTTTAGCTTGACTTTTAAGGCTGCAAACGGCGATTTTGCCTTTAGTGCCTTGCCATACACCAGTGAAGAATTAGAAAATGCCACCCACCAAGAGGAATTGCCGCCAGCCCGGCGGACCGTACTGGTAATTGCGGGGGCGGTCCGTGGTGTTGGGGGGATCGATAGCTGGGGAGCAGATGTGGAACCGGCTTATCACATTGATGGCACCGTCGATCATAAGGTCAGCTTCGTGATTGATCCAGGGTTGCAAGGAAACGTTCAAACACACTAACAAAGGAAATGAGTAGTATGACGCAAGCACCACTGTTTTTAAAGCCCGTCTTCCATGAAAAAATCTGGGGCGGGCGCCACTTAGCCAGTGACTTTGGTTACCAAATTCCCGCCGGGCCGATCGGCGAATGTTGGGCAATTTCTGGGCACCCCCATGGGGTCAGTATCGTCGCGAATGGTGAGTTTGCCGGGCAAGATTTGGCCACCCTTTACCAAAGTCAACCGGCGCTCTTTAATTACCCTCAGGGTGATCGCTTCCCGTTATTAACCAAGATTTTAGACGCCAATGCCAAGCTGTCCGTCCAAGTTCACCCTGGCGATGAATATGCCCGTACGCATGAAGGCGAGCTAGGCAAGACGGAATGTTGGTACGTCCTAAAGGCCCAGCCGAACGCCTACTTGATTTATGGCCACCAGGCGAAGAGCCGAGCTGAATTGGCCGAGTTGATCGATACCGGCCAGTGGGGCCAATTATTAGGGAAACTGCCAGTCAAGACGGGGGACTTTGTCTACGTGCCCAGCGGGACGATCCACGCCTTGACCGAAGGGATTGAAGTGCTCGAGACCCAGCAGAGTTCCGACGTGACCTATCGCTTGTATGATTATGATCGCAAGGGCCCGGATGGCAAGTTACGAGAGCTCCATTTAGCACCCGCCAAGGCAGTCATTACGGTTCCCTTTGTTGCTCCCCAATTGCACCAAACCACGCAAACCGTGGGCGCCTCAACGGTGACCACCTTGGTAGCGCCACCGACGTCACCATACTTTACGGTCCAAAAGGTGGTCGTCAACGGGGAGTTGCCGCAACAAATGGGCTCACAAGCCTTTGTTTTGGCCTCGGTAATTGCGGGGCACGGTGAATTGGTGGTGGCGGGCCAAACTTATCCCCTCGTTAAGGGGCAGCACTTTATCTTGCCGCACCCGGTCACGGACTGGACCTTCCGGGGGCAACTGACCTTGATCACGTCGGTGCCGGCTCCAGATAAATATTAAATGACTCTAGAGGAGCTGGTGCGTTTTGCCAGCTCCTTTTCTAATTTTTCTCTCATTTAAGCTGGTCATCCCTTTGAATCCGGCATACAATAATAGGGTTACTTAAGGCGAGTTTCGCTTCGACAAAAACTACACGTAAGAGAGGAAAATTAAATGTTTGCGGTCTTTTTAGCGGCGCTTTCGGGGGTCGGTGTAATTTTGGCGATGGTGGTCATTGGTTTTATCCTGAATGAACGGAGCTGGTTTACCCCCGCTTCGGGCCGGGTGATTTCGCGGCTCGTGACGCAAGTGGCCTTACCAGCCTACATGATTTCAACGATTACCAAGGAATTTTCTGCCGATCAACTCCATGTTCTGCTGCCGGATTTGCGGTATCCGGTGATTTCGATGTTGATTTTGTTTGCCCTGTCGTTAGCGGTGGCCAAGGCCTTAGCGATTAAGCGCGATCACTTGGGCTTGTTTTCATCGATGTTTTTTAATTCGAATACGGTCTTTATTGGGTTGCCGATTAATCTAGCCCTCTTTGGCAGCCCGTCCATTCCGTATGTTTTGGTATATTACATGGCCAACACGACCTTTTTTTGGACCTTGGGGGTGTGGCTGATTCAAAAGGATGGCACTGGCGCAGCCAAATTGGATGTCAAACAGGCGTTGAGCAAGTTGTTTTCTCCGCCGCTGTTGGGGTTTATTGTGGCGGTAATTTTAGTCGTTGCCCACGTTAAGTTGCCCCGCTTTATTTTGTCGACGTGCAATTATTTGGGGGGCTTAACGATCCCGCTGTCCATGCTGTTTATTGGGATTGCCATTTCTAATGCTGGCCTGGCCCGGGTCCGCTTTAATCACGATGCCTGGGGAATTTTGCTGGGGCGGTTTCTCATTGCGCCGGCTTTGATGGCCCTGTTGGTTTTGCCAACGGCCATGCCGACGTTGATGAAACAAGTCTTTATTATTCAAGCGGCCATGCCGGTGATGACCAATGCGCCGGTCGTTTCAAAGCTTTATCACGCCGATGCTGATTACGCAGCGATTATGGTGACGGAAACGACCGTTTTGTCGGTGATCGTAATTCCAATTTTGATGGTGGTAGTCCAAACTTTAGTCAAGTAAGGAAATCAGCGCCACAATTCACCCGGCAGTGGGCAGATTCGTGATAAGATAAGAACGAGAAAAAGAGGGGGTGAAGTATGGCAAGATTAGTCATTGTTCGTCACGGTCAAAGCCAGGCGAACCTAGCCAATATTTTTACGGGGTGGACGGATTCGCCCTTGACACCTCACGGGATTGCCCAAGCCCAAGCGGTCGGTCGGCTGTTGGCCCAACGAGGCTACCAGTATGGGGCGGTGCACACTTCGTACATGCAACGGGCGATCAAGACCGCCAATTTGATTTTGGCGGCCCAGGATCAGTTATATATTCCTATGTTTAAAACCTGGCGGTTAAATGAACGCCACTATGGGGCTCTAAGTGGCCAGAATAAGGCGGCGGTGAAGGCCAAGGTCGGGGCGGCCCAACTGCAGGCCTGGCGTCGGGGGTATACGGCGGTGCCACCCCAGTTGCCACGCGCCCAGCACGAAGCGCGGTATGATCGCTTGGGGGTGGCCATTCCGCGGGCCGAAAGCCTGGCGATGACCGAACGGCGTCTGGTCCCGTATTGGCAGGATCAGATTGCGCCCCGGCTGTTAGCGGGCCAAGATCAGCTGGTGGTTGCGCACGGCAGCTCGTTGCGGGCCTTGATCAAATACCTGGAAGGGATCGGTGATGCAGAAATTGATCGTGTTGAGGTTCCTAATGCTGAGCCGATCGTCTACCAACTTGATACCCGTTTGCAAATTCAAACCAAAGAAATTATTAATCAACCAAGTTAAAGAGGTGCGGAATGCAAATTAAAGAACTTACCAACAATCCAACCTTGGCCGGCCAAGTCCGGTTGATTGAAAACGTAACTTACGCAGCGGCTGATGGGGAAGCTTTGCACCTATCTTTGTTGGTCCCGTGGCTGCAACGGCATCGGGTCGCTGAATTAGCGCCCCGGCCCCTGTTGGTCTTTGTGCAGGGCAGCTCCTGGCAACGACCGACCTTGGGGGAAGAAATCCCCCAACTGGTGCAATATGTGCATCAGGGCTTTGTCGTTGCCACGGTTCAACACCGCAACGCGATTGAGGGCCATCCCTTCCCGGCCTTTTTGCAAGATGTCAAGACGGCGATCCGCTACTTGCGGGCGCATGCGGCGCAGTATGCAATCGACCCGCACCAAGTCGTCTTGTGGGGGACGTCATCCGGTGGGAATGCAGCCTTGCTCGCGGCGTTGACTGCCAATGATCCGGCTTACCGGACCGCTGATTATCCGGACCAGTCGGATCAGGTAAATGCAGTGGTGGCTTGCTTTGCCCCTACGGATGTGGCGGATACCTTTGCTTATACGCAGCATGTGCCAGGTTCTGATTTGTTGAAAATCTGTCTATTCGGGCAAGACCCAGCCCAGTGGCCGGCTAAAATGAAGGAAATGAGTCCGTTGTACCGGATCCAACCTGGGCAAACCTACCCAGCCTTTTTATTGTTACATGGGGATGCCGACCAAGTTGTGCCATATCATGAAATGGAAGACATGGCGACGGCCTTGGCTGCTGCCGGGGTAGCGGTGGAAGCGGTCCGGGTCAAGGGCGCGGATCACGAAAAGGACTTTTGGAGTCCCGCCGTTTATCAAACCGTGGCGGACTTCTTGGCCTGCCAAATCAAGCTTGAACCAACGGCAAAGTAGAAAGGAAGCAAGGAAATGACCAAGCAACGCTTGTTAGACCGGTTCGTACCGGCCCATTACGATTTATATTTAGACATTAACCGGGCGACCAAGTCGATTCAAGGTCGGACCACCGTCACCGGGGAAGCTAAGGCAGCGCACATTGCGCTGAATCAAAAGTTTTTAAACGTGACGGCGGTGAGCGTCGATGGAACGGCGGTGCCGTTTGAACTTGATGCCGAAAAAGAAACGTTAGAAATTGATTTACCGACGGCGGGAACGGTGACCGTGGTGATCGATTACAATACGCGTTTGACCGATACGATGATGGGGATTTATCCTTCGTATTACCAGGTCGACGGGCAAAAAAAGCAATTGATCGGGACCCAATTTGAAACCACCTTTGCCCGGCAAGCCTTCCCGTGTGTGGACGAACCAGCCGCCAAGGCCACCTTTGCGCTGGCGATTAAGTACGATGAACAGCCGGGTGAAACGATCATTGCCAATATGCCCGAAGATCACGAAACCGCGGGCGTGCACTACTTCCAACCGACGGTCAAGATGTCAACGTATCTGGTGGCCTTTGCCTTTGGGGAAATGCAAAAGCAGGTTACGACCACCAAGAGCGGGGTGCAAGTCGGCGTCTTTGCAACCCAGGCCCACCAAGCCAAGGAACTGGCCTTTGCCTTAGACATTGCCAAGCGGGCGATTGAATTTTACGAAGACTTTTATCAAACGCCGTACCCATTGCCACATTCCTGGCAGTTGGCCTTGCCAGACTTTTCGGCTGGGGCGATGGAAAACTGGGGCTTAGTGACCTACCGGGAGGCCTACCTGTTAGTTGATCCTGACAACACTGCCTTGGAGACCAAGCGGGTGGTGGCAACGGTGATTACCCACGAATTGGCCCACCAATGGTTTGGTGATTTGGTCACCATGAACTGGTGGGATGACTTGTGGTTGAACGAATCCTTTGCCAACATGATGGAATACGTCGCCTTGGATGCCTTGGAACCAACTTGGCACGTTTGGGAAATGTTCCAAACGTCAGAAGCCCCGATGGCCTTACAACGGGATGCCACGGATGGGGTACAATCAGTTCACGTGGCGGTGGAAGACCCGCGCGAAATTGATGCCATCTTTGACGGCGCAATTGTCTACGCTAAGGGGAGTCGCTTGTTAGTGATGGTGCGGGCCTTGATTGGCGATCAAGCCTTACGGACCGGTTTAAAGAATTACTTTGCGGCCCACCAGTACGGCAACGCCAAGGGCCAAGACTTATGGCAAGCGCTTGGCGAAGCGGCCGGAATGGACATTGGTGCGATTATGCACGCCTGGCTGGAGCAACCCGGTTACCCCGTGGTGGAAGCCAAGGTCGTTGACGGACACTTGCAACTCAGCCAGCAACAATTCTTTATTGGAGATGGCAACGAGCAAGGCCGGCGGTGGCCATTGCCATTAAACGCGAACTTTACCGCCCCGCAGTTGATGGAGCTGGCCAGCTTGGATTTAGGCGATTACGCTGGTTTGCGCCAAGCGGCGGGGGCCCCATTGCGCTTAAACGTAGGGAATGCGGCCCACTATATTGTCAAGTACGATCAAACCTTACTGACGGATCTGCTGGACCATTTGACTGAACTGGATGCGATTGCGCAGTTGCAACTCCTGCAAGACTTGCGCTTACTGGCGGAAGCCCGGCAAATTTCGTACGCCCAGTTGGCCGGCTGGCTGCCCCGGTTTAAGGCCAGTCAATCCGCGATTGTGATTGAGGCGCTGTACCAAATTGCCAACGGCCTAAAGGACTTTGTCACGCCGCAAACGGCGGCTGAAAAGGTGCTGAAAGGCTATTTTGGTCAGCTGAGCCAGCAGCAAGCCGCTCGCTTGGGATGGGTTAAGCAAGCCGGCGAAGGCATTGACGATGAATTGATGCGGCCGACGGTCTTGGCGGCCGCGCTGTATGCGGAAGACCCCGCGGCGGTAGCAGCGGCCCACACCCTGTTTACGCAGACCCCGGCCGCGGAATTGCCAGCGGATGTCCGGGCGCTGGTTTTGACCAACGAATTACGCCACTTCGGTGATGAGGCCTTATTCCAAACGTTGTTGGCAGCCTACCGGCAGACCAGCGATCCGGCCTACAAAAAGGATTTGACGGCGGCTTTGACCAAGGTTGACAACCCAACCTGGTTGAAGCAGTTGGTTGACCACTTTGAAGACGCTGCCACGATCAAGCCGCAGGACTTGCGGGCTTGGTACCGGGGCGTGTTGGCCAACCCAGTGGGCCAACAACTGGCCTGGGATTGGCTCCGGCAGGAGTGGGGCTGGTTGGATGCGACCGTTGGTGGGGACATGGAATTTGCCACCTTTATTACGGTAACGGCACGGCTCTTCCATACCCGGCAACGACAGACGGAATTTGCGGCCTTCTTTGCGCCGAAAGTCAATACCCCTGGTTTAACCCGGGAAATTGAAATGGATATTAAGGTGGTTGATAGCAAGACGGCCTTAGTTGAAGCCGAAGCCACGGCGGTGCAAGCAGCCGTAGCCGCGGTAGTCGATTAATGAAAAAATTGTTAATTACGCTGGTTCTATACAGAGCCAGCGCTTTTTTATTTGGCTTGCGTGTACATTCGCTGAGGGGACCGGTATAATTAACCTGATTGACTTTACACGAAAAAGATTGACAAAACGTTTTTGAGGGAGGACTCTAAGTGCTTCGCCGGAATTTAATACCGATTTATTGTGCCTTATTGGCGGTCATGCTACTGCCAGTCGGGTTGTTTTTTGTTGCCCAGCCTTACCAGGCTAATTTACAAATCGGCCTGGCCTTACAACTGGCGCTGGGTGCCGTGGTAGGATTGTTGCTTCCCAGCTTGATGTTGACCTGGTTGATGATTGGCTTAACGGCCCTAGGAACCGCGATTCTGCTTTTTGGTTATGTAGTGATCCCGATCCCCGCTAAGTTACTGCTATTGGCGGCCTTTCCGTTAATGGCTTCCCTGGCGGCCGTGATTCGGGGGGATTTGTTACAGTACCGCCGGTTAGCGGCTACGCAAGCCGAAATCGAACGTTATCTGCAACACCGTGATCCAGTCGTGACCTTACGGACCACCGCCCTGGCCCAAGCAGTTTACGAGCGGTCACGGGAATTGTTGCAAACGGGCGTTTTTTACGTTCCCTGGATGTGACGATTATTCACTGGGAACACCATCAACAATACGAGCAGTTCCACTTGGAAGAGCACGACGCCTTTTTGCGCGCGCTGGCGCATGAACTACGGACCCACCGTTTGCCAGCTGAACAGTTTTTTTATATTGACGATGCGACTTTTTTAATCTACTCCTATGATTTGAGTGAGCACCAAATGGCCCAATTAACGCAGACGACGCGTCAGCACTTGGCTGCCTTGGCACCGGTTCAGCCAACTGGCCTTAAAATGAGGCAAGCCCACTTGACGCAAGCCCAAGCGGCTAAGTATGATTTTCACCGCTTGCTCCACCACTTGGTCTGCGAGTTGGAAACGGATATTGTGATGGAATACTTACTGGAGGCAGAGCAATGATGACGGGATTTATGTGGGTGGCCCTGGTGATTACCGGGATCTTCTTTGTGTCGTTTGTGATTCTCTTTGTGTGCGCCTGGATAATCTATACCCGGGTCGAACGCGCCGTAATTAGTCCGGGGGTGATAAAAGATGGTCATTAAAGTCGTCTTGATGTTAACTTTGGTCACGATTTGGATCGGCCTGTTAACGTCGTTGATAAACCTCTTTGGGGCCACTAAATTTTGGCTAAAACACGCTAACGAGCGGGCGCACGTGACGCCGTTGCCAACCTATCCGACGGTGACCATTGTCGTTCCCGCGCACAATGAGGAATTGGTGATTTCCCAAACGACCCAGGCGATTTTGAACTTAAATTATCCCCCCGCTCAGGTGGAAGTCCTGCTGTATGCTGATAACTGCAGTGATCAGACGGCTGCGATGATGCACCAGGTGGTGGACCGACCGGAGTATGCCAAGCGCCGGATTCAAGTGATTGAACGAACGGGGACCGGCGGGAAGGCCGGGGTCTTAAACGATGCCCTTAAAATTGCCCAGGGGGAATACTTAGCGGTTTACGATGCGGATGCGATGCCAGAAGAACACGCGCTGTACTTCTTGATCAAACAAACTTGTCGTTTAAGCTGATGTTACAGGGCAAGCAAATTGCCCTGGCTTACCAAGCGGCCAATCGTATATTATATGCATGCGCAAACAAATTAAAAGTGAGGAAACAATGATGAGTAAAAAAATGGTGATTTTAGGGGCCGCGGGATAAATTGCCCGCCAACTGACGGTCCGGCTGTTGGCTGAAACGGATTTAAACTTAGTCTTGTACGGTCGTCACGTAAGTCAACGACTGGCAAGGTGGGCGGCCAATGACCGGGTGACGTTGGTGGATGGTGATTTTCAAGACCAAGCCCGCTTACAAGCCGCACTGGTTGGCACGGACTGGTCTATTTAAATTCAATGTCGGATGCCGCTGACACCGCCAGCTTGCTTCAAGCAATGCAAGCCGCTCACGTTCCGCACGTGATCGCCGCTACGATTGCCGGCATTGAAAATGAAGTTCCCCAAGCCTTGGCGGACTGGACGGCGGCGAACCTGCCGCAAAGTTATTTGCAGGGAGAATTGGCCTCCGCCAAGTTGATGCAGGATTCGGACCTCAATTACCTGTTGTTGAAGCTGACCTGGTTGTTTGACGATGACATTGATCGCGAGTACGAATTGGTGCCGAGCGGGCAACCCTTTGCCGATGCTGAAGTATCCCGCCAAGCCGTCGTGCAAGCCATCTTAGATTTGTTGGCTGATGACGATCATCCGTGGCAGACCAGCTACGGGGTGGGGAAGCCGGGCACCCATTTTGCTCACCCGTCTTTTTATTAAGGGGGATTATGATGACAAGGGCTTTAACTGACTGGTTAAAATTACAAAGTTTAACCCAACAGATTGATCAAGAGCTGACCGCCGCGTTGCAAACGCTGGTCGATCAGATCAGCTTAAATGAATTTTACGTCTTGCACTTTTTGGCGCAAGCCGAGGGACAGCCCCTGCGGGTCAATGATTTAAGTGCCAAATTAGGGCTCAGTCAAAGCGCGACCTCGCGGATGCTGACCCGCTTTGAACGGACCTGTGAGGTCATTGAACGGCAGCCCAGCAGCGTGGATAAGCGAAGCGTCTTGATTCATTTGACGCCAGCGGGCTGGCAGTATTTGCAAAATGCAGAACGGGTGGTGGCACCAATTTTAGCCAAATACCACCCCGTGTTGGAACGGTTAACCGTGCTCAAAGGAGGAAATAAGCATGAGTGAACCAAAAGTAATGTTGGTAACGGGCGCATCAAAGGGGATCGGCCTGGCGACGGTAATTCAAGCTTTAAAGGCCGGCTATGCCGTGGCGGCAACGTAGCGGAATGCGGCTCGGTTAACGGCGCAGGTAGCCCAGGCCGCCCCGGATCAGCAAGCCCAGTTTTTACCACTGGAAATGCAATTTGAAGCTACCAGCATCCAAGCGGCGGTTGCCAAGGTAATGGCGCGGTGGGGCCACTTAGACGTCCTGGTCAACAACGCGGGTTATGCCATTTTAGGGGCCTTTGAAGAATTTACCTTGGCCGAAGTCAAGTAAAATTTTAACGTTAACGTCTTTGGCTTAATGCAAATGACCCAAGCCGTCTTGCCGATCATGCGCGCCCAACAGCACGGCCGCATTATTAATATTGCTTCCATTTTTGGAACGGTGGCCGGCCCCAGCCAGTCCATTTATTCGGCGACTAAGGCCGCGGTCATCATGATGAGTGAGGCGTTGGCGGCGGAAGTAGCGCCGTTTGGGATTCAAGTTACGGCGGTCGGCCCGAGCGGGGTGCGGACGGACTTTTTAGATGGGCGTTCGATGAAGCGGCCTGCTAAGACGTTGCCCGAGTATCAAGTTGTGGCGCAGACCATGACGGGCTTAGGCCAACTTAATCACCACCAAAGCGGCGATCCGGTCCTGGTCGGCCAGGCGATTGTCAAATTGGCCCCAATGGCCCACGCCCCGCGCCGCTTGTATTTAGGGAACTGGTCGGTTGCCGCGTTACAAACCAAGATTGAAGAAGTCGTCAATGAGGTTAACCAACACCTGGACTTAACCCAAAGTATTGATCACGAATGATCAAAGAGGATGAGGAAGATGGAAGTATTTGATTTATTGACCCAGCACGTTTCAGTGAGGGATTTTGAAGCGACTCCGCTGTCAGCGGCGACCAAACAACAGTTATTAACGGCGGCGCACGCGGGTTCGTCGTCCAATTTTGTGCAGGCTACTTCGATTATTGAAGTGCAAGCTCCGGCGCTGCGGAATGAATTGGCGGAAATTTCCCAAAGTGCGGCCTATGTCAAAAAAAGTGGGGTCTTTTACGTCTTTGTGGCGGATCTGTACCGTCAGGCCCATTTACTGGAAGCCGCGGGTCAGGCGGTGGCGCCGGTGACGAATTTGGAGTCGTTTTTGGTCAGCGTAGTTGATACCACGATTGCTGCGGAAAACATGGCCGTCGCCGCAGAAGCGCAGGGCTTGGGGATTTGCTTTATCGGTGGCCTGCGCAATGACTTGGCCCGGGTGGCGGAATTGTTGCACTTACCCAAGTATACGGTGCCGTTATTTGGGTTGACGATTGGCGTTCCCCGGACGAAAAATGGGGTCAAGCCGCGGTTACCGCTGGCTAACTTTACTGCCGTTGACACCTACCCGGCGGCCCAGTTTACGGAGTTAGGGGACTATGATGAAGTAGTCCGTGACTATTATTTGCACCGGCCCAGCCACCCTAAGGACACGGACTGGACAACGACTCAGCGGGACTTTTTTGCGACCCTGCGCCGGCCAGCCGTCGCCGCCTTTGTAAAGGCGCAGGGGTTTGAGCTTACGCGTTAAATTTAGAATTAGTTTTGCTAAGGGGGAAGAGGAAATGGTAACGTTATTTTTAGCGCCGAGCAGCGGTTCATCCCGTAAAGCGCGGGCGTAGCTCACGGCGCACCAAATTCCGTTTGTAGAGCGCAATCTGGCAGTCGAACCGTTGAGTTTAGCGGAAATTAAGTCGATTTTGAAAATGAGCGAAAATGGGACTGACGATATCATTTCCAAACGTTCCAAGGCCTACCAAGCCCTGAATATTGATCTGGATGAATTGTCATTAAGTCAGCTGACGACTTTGATTCAAACGCACCCAGGCTTGGTGCGTCGGCCGATTATCCTTGATGATAAGCGAATGTTGGTGGGGTACAATGAAGATGAGATTCGGCGCTTCTTGCCCCGGCAAGTGCGGCGCTTAGAATTGGCCAAGGCCCAGCAAGCAGCGTTGGGGTAAAAAAACAGGCGGCTTCCGCCCTGATTAATTCGGGGAGGAAGCCGCCTGTTGGCGTTTTAGGCCCGGCGCAATTTTAAGAGGCCGCTGAGCAAGAGCCCTAGGCAGGTGAACGGTAGCCAGGCAAAGCCCAGTGAGTACCACGGCAACCAGTGGCTGGCTACCGTGACCAGGGCTTGAATGGGGGCAGTGTGGGCCAAAACCGGCGGTAGATCCTTAAAGAGGCTTAAAAAGGCCGGGAGAGCCGTTAGCCCAACGGTTAACCGAAAACTGGTCCGATCTAAGCCCAGCCAGGGGGTTAAAATTCCCAGGACAATTAAGGCAATCACGAGCGGATACAGGAAGGTCAGGATGGGGGCCGACCAGGCGATGATCAGATCTAACCCGAGGTTAGCGATCAGAAAGGAACCGCCGCAGGCCAAGCGTAAAAAGGTCCGGTAGCTAATATGAGGGAACAGCTGGTTGAGGGCTTGGGCAAAGGCGGCCACTAACCCCATCGCGGTCGTGATACAAGCCAAAATGGTTAAGACCGCCAACAACCCGTCCCCTAAGCTGCCTAAGTAGTGGTGGGCAACTTGCGCCAAGGTGATGCCGCCGTTGGCACCGAGGGCAAATTTCGCCCGGCTGGTAGCACCCAACCAAATCAAGCCGAGGTAGATAATTGCCACACTCCCCATTCCGATCAGCCCACTTTTGATGGTCGCCCACGAGACCGCGGTCCGATCGGTGACCCCTAACTCATGGATGGCGGTAATGATCGTCATCCCAAAGATTAACCCGGCCAAGGCATCCATCGTGTTATAGCCCTGCAAAAAGCCATTGGCAAAGGCCGCTGGGCGGTAGCTCCCCAGGGCGGCCAGGTGGTGCGCTTGACCGAGGGGGTGGCTAAAGGCCAGGGCAAAGATTACGGCTAGAATCAGCAAGAATAAGGGGTTTAAGTATTTCCCGATCAAAGCGGTGATTTTGCTTTCTTGGACCATCGCCAAGTAGGTTAAGCCAAAGAAAAGGCCAGTATACAGCAATAATCCGCCACCTTGCCAGTGGGCCGGCAAAAACGGGGCGATCCCGATCGTATAAGAAACCGTCGCCGTGCGAGGCGTGGCCAGCAGGGGACCGATCGTCAGTTGTACCAATAAGATCAGCGGCAAGGCGACCCATTTGCCCAAGGGTTTCGTGAGCTCATATAGGCCGCTGGTTTTGGAAAGGCCCAGGGCTAAAAAGGCCATCAGGGGCAACAAGACCCCCGAAAGCAAGAAGCCGCCGGCGGCCGCCAGCCAGTGTTGCCCCGCCAATTGGCCGAGGTGGACCGGGAAAATCAAATTTCCGGCCCCAAAGAGCATCCCAAAAAAGAGGGAACCTAGCACCAAATAATCTTTCCAGGTGAGTTTTTGAGTCACAATGATAAATCCTTTCTATGGGAGGACGCTGCTGATCCCCCGGTTAGTATTTACTACGTTTTGTTTTGGTTGACACGAAAGCTAATTATACCATATTGGTTTGCCAGCTGGGGCGATCCAAAAGTGTTCATTAAGCACAGCAACCGGCCTGGCCTAATTTCTAACCACTAGTTGAGGTTAGGGAGCAAAGTAGACCAATATTTTTTTAGGGGTCACTTAGGACGAGTTTGCATTTACTTTCACATGCTCTGAAGGCGGTTCCATTGTCGCTTGGTTGGGAAAACGTTCCCCTTGATTGAGATATTATTCACAATTATAAACTTAAAAAGTGGATAAATACCTATATTTCAAGGTATTAGACTTGTTGACTTTTTCACATTCGTAAGTTAAAGTAAGAACCGTAATCAAGTACAAGCACAGATCAGAGTTCAAGGAGGACTGTTTAGAATGGCTAAGCAGAATGAAACTCAAGTTACCCAAGATCCAAAGGCCCGGGCCGAAGCAATGGTGGACGCCTTAGTTAAAAAGGCCCACGCGGCTTTAGACGTCATGCAAGGTTTTGACCAAAAGACGGTTGACTACATTACCCACCAAATGGTCGAAGCTGGGCAAGACAAGCACATGGAGTTGGCGATTGAAGCCGTAAAGGAAACCGGCCGGGGTGTGGTCGAAGACAAGGCGATCAAGAATATGTTCGCAACCGAAGAAATCTGGCACCACATCCGCAAGCACCACACGGTCGGGGTGATTGAAGACAACAAGGCCGATGAATTGATCACCGTTGCCGAACCACTGGGGGTCTTAGCAGGGATCACGCCGGTGACCAACCCGACGTCGACGACTTTGTTTAAGGCAATCATTGCCATGAAGACGCGTAACCCAATCATCTTTTCCTTCCACCCGCAAGCCTTAGAGTGCTCCCGGCATGCGGCTAAGATCGTCCGCGATGCAGCGATTGCAGCGGGGGCTCCCGAAGGGGCAATTCAATGGATTGACGAACCAAGCCGGGAAACCAGCACGGCCTTGATCAACCATCCCGGGATTGCCTGCACCCTGGCGACTGGGGGACCAGGGATGGTTAAGGCGGCTTACTCCACGGGGAAGCCAGCCTTAGGGGTCGGCCCTGGGAATGGGCCCGTCTACATTGAAAAGAGTGCCAACCTTGCCCGGGCCATTAACGACCTGGTCTTATCCAAGACCTTTGACAATGGGATGATCTGTGCCACGGAAAACAGTGCCGTGATTGATAAGGAAATCTACGCCGAAGTGAAGGCCGGCTTAGAAGCCAACCGGGTTTACTTCGTGCCAAAGCAAGATCACGCCAAGTTGCGGACGACGATGTTTAATGAAAAGACCGGGGGCGTCAACGGGCCGATTGCCGGGATGTCAGCAATGAAGATTGCCGAAATGGCGGGCATTAAGGTCCCAGCCGACACGCAAGTCTTAGCTGTTGAAGTAGAAGAAATCGGGCCCAAGGAATTGCTGTCCGGTGAAAAGTTAAGCCCAGTCTTGTCAGTCTACCAAGCCCAAAGCAAGGACGATGCCTTTGCCAAGTGTGAAGCCTTGCTCAACTACGGGGGCCTGGGCCACACGGCGGCCATTCAAACGACTGATATGGACCTCGCCCGCGAATACGGGGTCGCTATGAAGGCGTCCCGGGTAATCGTCAACTCCCCATCGGGGCTAGGGGGCATTGGGAACATCTATAACCGGATGACGCCATCGTTAACGTTGGGGACCGGTTCATGGGGGGAAAACTCAATTTCTCACAACGTCACCGATTACGACCTGCTTAACATCAAGACAATTGCCAAGAGGCGGAATAACATGCAATGGATCAAATTACCACGAATTTACTTTGAACGCGACTCCGTTCGTTACCTCAAGGACATGCCAAACATCAACCGGGTCTTCATTGTTACGGGCCCATCGATTTACGCGCACGGCTACGTTGATGTCGTAGTTGATCAATTGAAGTTGCGGCAAAATGATGTTCAATACTTGGTCTTCTCGGACGTCGAAGCTGACCCATCGACCAAGACGGTTGAAAAAGGGGTCGCCTTGATGAAGTCCTTTAAGCCCGACACGATTATCGCCCTCGGGGGTGGTTCGCCATTGGACGCGGCCAAGGGGATGTGGATGTTCTACGAAGACGAGAATGCTTCCTTCTTTGGCGCTAAGCAAAAGTTCTTGAACATCCGTAAGCGGGCCTACCGCTTTGACAAGCCAAGCAAGGCCCAAATGGTCGCCATTCCGACAACGTCCGGGACGGGATCCGAAGTAACGCCATTTGCCGTTATTACTGACTCCGAGACCCACGTTAAGTACCCGCTGGCTGATTATGCCTTGACGCCAGACGTGGCCATCGTGGACCCGCAATTTGTCGACACGGTACCAAAGGGCAACATTGCAGCTTCTGGCTTGGACGTCTTGGCCCACGCGATGGAATCCTACGTTTCCTCGATGGCGTCCGATTACACCCGGCCACTGTCCTTGCAAGCCATCAAGCTGGTCTTCCAAAACCTGACTAAGTCTTACAACGGGGATCCGGAAGCCCGGGCGGCGATGCACAATGCTTCGACGTTGGCGGGGATGGCCTTCGGGAATGCCTTCTTAGGGATCAACCACTCGATTGCCCACAAGTTGGGTGGGGAATTTGGTTTGACCCACGGGATCTGCATTGCCATTACCATGCCGCACGTCATCAAGTTCAATGCGACCCTGCCTAAGAAGTTCAGCACGTGGCCGAAGTACGAAGCCTTCCGGGCGGAAGAAGACTACGCGACGATTGCCAAGACGATTGGCCTGACTGGTGACAGCAACCAAGCCTTGATTGACCAACTGTGCGAAAAGGTCAAGGAATTGGCCCACTCCGTTGGGGTGACCTTGAGCTTGAAGGCTTGGGGCGTTGACAAGGCCCACTTCGACCAAGTGGTTGACAAGTTAGCCGCCTTGGCCTACGAAGACCAATGTACGACGGCCAACCCGCAAGAACCACTGATCAGCGACCTGAAGCAAATCATGATCGATGAATACGACGGCAAGGGTGTCGAAACCAAGTAAGCCGTTGACAATTAACTAGCTAAAAAGCCCTGGTGAGCACTACGCTCGACCAGGGCTTTTCGCGTTGATCGTTACTTGAATTGATCGACGGGGCCGAGGTAATCAGTATCAATCCCCAACCATTTCTTGTTGATTTGGCGCAAGGTCCCATCTTTTTGCAAGACCCCGAGGGCGTAGTTGATTTTCTTAACCAGGGTGCGGTCCTTTTTCCGGATTCCCACGGCGACTTCGTCTTGGGGAAAGACGTCCGAACCAATTAACTTATAGTCATTGGAACCAGCGAGGTGCTTAGCGTAGTAACCACCATAGACCGTCCCGGTTAAGACCCCGTCGATGCGGCCGGCTTTAAGGTCCAAGAAGGCCGAGTTGTTGTCTTGGTAGATAATCCGGCCTTTGACGTAGCGCTTCAGCTTAGCGGGGTACTTGTAAAAATCAGTATAAGCGGTCGAACCTTGTTGCAAACCGACCACTTTGCCTTTCATATCAGCAAAGGAATTGATCCCGGCATCCTTGCGCACTACCAAGGATTGGCCGCTACGCTCATACACCCGGCTGAAGGCTTGCTGTTTGGCCCGGGCGGGGGTGGCGGTGTAGCCATTCCAGATGACATCAATCGTGCCGTTTTTAAGTTCGGTTTCCTTCATCGCCCAATCGATCGACTGGAATTCGGGCTTGAGGCCCAAGACTTTGCAAACGGCCCGGGATAAATCAACGTCGTAGCCGACTAGCGTCCCATTCTTTTGCCGGAAGTCCATCGGCACAAAACTATCATCGACCCCGATCAGCAGGGTTCCTCGCTTTTTGATCTGGGCCCATTGATCACTTTGATCTGCCCGTTGGTTGGCCAAGCTGCCGACGGGACTGATCAAGAGACTTACGATTAGGGTTGCAATCAAACTGAAACTGATTAACCAACGCTTTTTTTGCATAAACGGTCCCTCCTTTAACTGACATGAACGGAAACAAGAATAAAAAAAGCGCCCCCGCCACCAAAAATGGTGACGGGGGCGCTGGGCGCGGTCCCACCCCGAATCCCTGCTTTTTCACAAAACCAGGCTCAGTAGGTTCAATCATTAAACCCGTGGTGATAACGGCCGCCGACCGGCCCACGCTTACTGCCTTCAGCGGGGCAACTGACAGGGGTGATTCACTTTACCGGTTTGGTCGGCTTTCACCAGTTCCGACTCGCTGGACAAACCAAGTCAAGTTACTAGTCTGCTCGTGGTTGTTAATGATAATCTAATCGAATTCTCATTCTTTGTCAAGGGCCGCGAAAAAATTGTGGGCAATTTGTTGGTACACGGCCGGCGCAACGAGAAATTCCGCGAGGTTCAAATGTTCATTTACCTGGTGCGATTGGGTGTCATCGCCCGGGCCGTATTCCACGAAGGCAAAATCCGGATTGCCCTTAACGTACATCGACGCGTCAGTGGCGCCCTTGGAAATGACGACGGGTGCGTCAACTTGGTTAATTTCCTTCACGGCGGCTTGCACCTGGGTGATAAACGGGTTACTTGGGTCCGTGACGACCGGAGCAAAGTCGCCGACTACTTCTAGCTCCAAGGCCGCCCCGCCTTGGTTGAGGCGCTCAATAATGGCTTGCAAGCGGACGTGGGTCGCTTGGTTGTCGCATTCCGGAATGGTGCGGACGTTGCCTTTTAAAAAGGCCGCGTCCGGGATCGTGTTCAACTGTTCGCCCCCGTGCAGGACCGTAATCGAGTGGACCAAGGCGCCTAAGACCGGATTGTCATCGACCTCATCAAACGCCGTTTGTTCGGCGTTGATGAAATCAACCAGGTCCATCAAGGCGTTGTGGCCAAGGGCGGGGGTGGAACTGTGGACGGCTTTGCCGCGGGCGTGGACGATGTAATCAAAGGAACCGCAGTGCGCGTATTCGATCGTTTGGGAAGAAGCTTCGGCCATGACCAAGGCCTTAACGCCTGCTAAGTAACCGCGTTGGGTCAAGGCTGTGGCGCCCGTACCGCTGCCTTCCTCATCACCAGATAGCAAGAGGCGAATCGTACCCGCTTTGGGCAGCCCGGCGGCATGCAACTCGATTAAGGCAATGACGGTCGCAATCAGCCCGCCCTTCATGTCAACGGCGCCCCGCCCGTAGATGGCACCGTCATGGATTGCCGCCGCAAAGGGGCCCGTTTGCCAGGCCCCGGCTGCATTGGGCGCGACCGTATCGAGGTGGCCAGCAAAGGCCAGAATTGGCTCCTGGCCCGTCCCAATTTCGGCGACCAGCCCCGCCCGGTGGGGGGCGAATTCGACCAGTTCACTCTGAATGCCGTGCTCAGCCAGGACTTGCTGGAGCCACTGGGCCAGCGGGGCTTCGTTGCCGTTAGCGGTATTAAATTGGATCGCCTTTTTTAATAAGGCGAGGCGCGCGTTGTCTTCCATCTCGATCAGCCTTTCTCATTTGTTTTTAATCTACTCTCATCATACGAGAGCCGGAAAGAAAAGTAAAGTTAGTTGGCATGCAGAAAATGGAATTGACCGTGACGCTCAAAGCAGGCGGCGATTTGCAGCAGTTGCAGTTCTTGGCCCTTGCCGGCGATAAATTGAATCCCGAGGGGCAGCCCGGCGTCAGTTACGTAGGTTGGTAAGCTGATCGCCGGTTCCCCTGTTAAGTTGGCTTGCTGGGTAAAGGGCGAGCGGGTCAAAGCGGCCAGCCACTGGTCCCAAATGAACTGTTGTTGCTCCGCCGGGCTTAGTTCGGTAATGTGGGCCATGGTGGCCAACTCGGCGGGGGTATTCAAGGACTGGTCGATGCGTGGGGCGATCGTGGCGGTGGTCGGCGTCAGCAAAAGGTCGTATTGCTCGTGGAAGTGGGCCATTTGTTCACCAGCCAAATCCCAGGCACTTAAGGCCCGGCTGTACTGACTGGCCGAGACGTGGGTCCCGGTCTGATACAGGGCCCAGGTGAGCGGTTCCATGTCGGCTGGGGTAACCGGCCGCCCCAACCCAGCGGCAATTTGGTCAAACATTGCCGCCGTTTCGCCCTCATTCATCAGGTAGTAGGTCTCCATCAATTGACGACCGTTGGTGGGCCAGTCGACTTCTTCAACGGTTAAACCTTGCCCTTGCAAAAAAGCCACGGCTTGTTGGACGGCTTGCACGGCTTCATCGTCAACCGGCGTGCCAACTGGTGAGGTGGTTAAATAACCAATTTTAAGGGGTGGTAATTCGTTTAAACGGTCAGTAAAACTGGCGGCTAAGGGAACCTGGAACACCGCGGCGGGTTGCAGGGCCTGGAGGGCTTCCAAGAGCCAGGCCGTGTCGGTGACGGAGCGGGTAATGGCAAAACTGCCGGCTGCGCCTTGCCAAGACCGCCAATCGGTCGGACCGGTCACAATCCGCCCCCGGGTCGGTTTTAAGCCGATGGTTCCGGTCCAAGAGGCTGGAATGCGGATGGAGCCGCCGCCATCGCTAGCGGCGGCCAGGGGAAGGAGTCCGGCAGCGACCGCCGCCCCGGCCCCTCCTGACGAACCACCCGGGTAGTAAGCAAGATTCCACGGGTTATGCGCATCACCATACATTTGGGAATCGGTTACGTTTTTAAAGCCAAATTCGGGATAATTGGTTTGACCGATAATCACAAATCCCGCCGCTTCCAAGGCCTTGGTAAAGTTGCTGGATTGGGTGGCAACTTGGTCGGCAAAGAGGCGGTTGGCGTTGGTCGCAGGTAAGCCGGCTTTGGCCTGCCCCAGGCCCTTGAGTAACAGTGGGACCCCTAAGAAGGGTTGCCCGTGATCGACCAGGCGGTCAGCGTCGCGTTCGGCTTGGGTGCGCCGTTCGCTGATCACGGCGTTGAGCTGGGGATTTTGCCGTTCAATTTGGTCAAAAGCGGCCGCAATCAGCTCCCGGGCACTGACTTGCTTGGTGCGCACCAAGTGGGCTAAATGCGTTGCCGACTGTAACATCAGGTTTTCGCTCATTGCAAGCATCCTTTCCAAAAAAACAAATTTTAGTGGCTAATTGCTTTTTATCTTACCACTTATTTCTTGTAAGCGCTTGAATTTAGTGGTTAAATTATATACGATTTGAGGGTAAATGTTAATAGTTCTTAAAAGGTGGGATGCAAAATGGAAGCTTTATTGCAACAGCTCTCGATTCCGGGCTATTTTGATGCGCCGCTGGCCGTTTCGTCCTTGCCAACGATTCTAAGTGGGTTGCCGATGTCGTTGTTGTTATTGGCGATTTGCTTTAGTTTGGCAAACGTCTTGGGCTTTGTCATCATGTTGATGCGGATCAGTCGTTTTAAAATTTTGCAGTGGCCGGCCCGGTTTTATATTTCCTTTTTCCGGGGGGTGCCAATGCTGGTTGTTTTGTTTTTGACTTACTTTGGGTTGAACCTGGACGCCATTCCAGCGGCCATTTTATCGCTGACGATTGTACCAGCGGCCTTTATTGCCGAGTACTACCGATCCGCCTTTATTGCGATTGACCCGGGCCAGTTAGAAGCGGGGTTGTCATTGGGCTTTTCTTACCTTGGGGTGGTCTACCACATTCTCCTGCCCCAGGCCTTTCGGATTGCAATTCCGTCCTTGGGGAACGTTTTGCTGGATTTGTTTAAGGGCACTTCATTGGTAGCGATGATCACGGTTTCCGAAATGTTTATGCAGGCCAAAATTGTGGCCGGGGCCAACCAAGACTACATGACGATCTACATCGTGATTGCCATCATTTACTGGCTGGTTTGCTGTTTGATGTCTTTTGGCCAAGATGTCTTAGAACGCTACTTAAATCGTCATTTTGCGCAATAAAGCACAAATGAGAGCGCTTGCTTTTCTGGCAAAATCACTTATCATGTAACCATCAACTTTAGGAGGAAGTACTATGTTTTTCAAATCACGTCGGATGAAATTAGCGGCGGTCGCGGCAGCGGCCTTGTTGGTCGTTGGGGGCTTGACAGCGTGTGGTAAAAAGTCAACCGCCACGCCGAAAACTTTAACCGTTGCGACTTCCGGGACCCTGTATCCAACCTCGTACCATGACTCTAAGACCAAGAAGCTGACGGGCTACGACATCGAAGTCGTTCGGGCCGTGGCCAAGGACTTGGGGATGAAGGTCAAGTTTAAGGAATACAACGTCGATGGGCAATTGGCCGCGGTTAAATCCGGGAAGGCCGACTTAGCCGTGAATGATTTTGCCATCTCACCAGCCCGGCAAAAGCAATTCTTGATGTCAACGCCATTTAAGCACTCCTTTAACAGTATCGTGGTGCGGGCCAGCGATGACTCCGGGATTCATTCTTGGGCCGACATTAAGGGCAAGAAAGCGGCTGGGGAAGCCGGGACGGGTTACCAACGCTTGGCCCAACAATTGGGAGCCCAATTGGTCAACTACGACAATGTTTCAAATGACGTTTACTTAAAGGACGTCAAGAATGGCAAGACGGACTTGATCATGAATGACTACTACCTGCAAAAATTAGCCCTAAAGGCGGTGCCGGACAGTGGTTTGAAGATTTTGCCAAACATGTACTTTACCACCAACCTCGATGGCGCTGGGGAAGGAATGATTATCAACAAGCAGGATAAGGCCCTGCAAAAGAAGATCAACAAGTCCTTAAAGAAGCTGCTCAAGGATGGGACGATCAAGAAGATTGCCGAAAAGTACTACGGAGCTGACGTTACCAAGCAACCAAAGGTCCACATCTCCAAGCACTTTACGATTTCTGACCAATACACTGGCCGCAATTAGATAGAATGCACAAAGTCCCGCACGTTGCGATCGTGCGGGACTTTTTCTTATATAATTTAAAATTTAACCGGCGAAAACTTAAAAAATCAAGATTATTTAAACGCTTGTGCTAGTGTGAGCAAATTAATGATTCAGGGGCAAGGTGGGGGCACCTAATTGGGCAATCAAAGCCGGATCGTGCTCTACTATCAGCATGGTCGGGCGGACCTGCTTTAACAGCGCCAGGATTTGATCCTGATTAATTAGATCGAGGTAGTTAAAGGGTTCGTCTAAAAAGTAGAGGTTGGCGGGGGTCAGCAGACAGGTTGCCAGGGCCAATTTGCGTTGCTGCCCGAAACTGAGTTCATCGGTGGCGTGGGTAAATTCATCGCGGGCCATCCCGAGCTTGAAGAGAAAGTTGAGTAAGGCGGGATAATCAAGCTGGTGATCCTTGGCGTATTCGCGGAGGGATTGGTGGGCAAAGTGGACTTGCTGGGGGAGGGTGGCCAGCTTTAGCTCCGGGGTAAACTGCAGGGTGGTCGTCGGGGTGTGGTGGTCAATTGCGTGCTGTAAAGATCTTAAGAGGCTGGTTTTGCCGCAGCCATTGGGACCGGTAATGATTAATTGCTCGCCGCGGTTAAGGGTAAAATCGAGCGGCCCCAGTGAGTGAGTAGGCAGCGCCAGGGTCAGGTGGCGGGCCGTCAAGACCGTCGCGTGGTGGCCCGCTTGCCAGGCCATTGTCAGCGGCGCACTGGTTTCGAGGTTGGCTAGCAGGCCCTGGCGCTGGGCTGCTTGGTCGTTTAAGCGTTTGACCAGGTTTTGCGAACGTTTCATGGCCCGGGCGGCTTTGGCACCCAAAAAGCCCTTGTCACCGTGACTGGCCCGCTCTTTTTTGCGTTCAGCCTGTTGGGCCCAGTGGCGGCGCTGCTCGGCGGCTTGGTGGAGGCTGACAATTTCTTTTTTGAGGCGCTGATTTTGCGCGGCGTTAGTCTGATCGCGCCGGGCCTTTTGCTGGCGGTAATTGGTGGCGTTGCCCTGTTGCAGGGTCAGTTGAGTGGCCTCGATTGCCAAGACGTGGTCAATGACTTGATCCAAAAAACGCCGGTCGTGGCTGGTAACAATGTAGCCCTGCTTTTTGTGGCGGAGGTAATTGGCAACGACCGCCCGGGTCGGGGCATCGAGGTGGTTGGTCGGTTCGTCCAGTAAGACAAACCGGCGGGGATCGGCAAAGGCGAGGGCGAGCAGGGCTTTGGTTTGCTCACCGCCGGACAGCGTGGCGAAAGGCTGCCAGAGGATGGTTGGCTCACAATTCAGTTGGGCTAATTCCCGCTCGATTTCCCACTGTTCAGCCGGACTGGTGGCCTGCAGGGCAAAGAGGGTTAATTGGTCGGGATCAGCGACTGGGTGGGGGTAGTATTCAAAAGCCACCGGGGTGGTGACGGTTCCCTGGGCCCTTAGCTGGCTCAACAGCAATTTTAAGAGGGTCGTTTTCCCCCGGCCGTTGCGCCCGAGCAGGCCGAGCCGCCAATTGGTGTCAAGGGTTAAGTTGACGTGGTCAAAGAGGGGCGCTTGGCCCGGGTAGGCAAAGGTTAAATTTTTCATGGTTAAAGTTGGCATTCAATCAATCCTTTCAAGGGGACTGACGACCAATTAAAAAAGTCCTGTCGGGATGACAGGACTTTGGCGGTGGCCCAAAAAGACCGCCCACTGAGGGGCTCTCCACACGGTAGTCTAATCTTGTCATCGCCAAATCAGCCGTCGTAAGGGACGGGAAACTTGGTTGGTCTGGACAAGATTAGTTCAACAAGGGCGGATGCCACCTTTCGTAAAATGATAGGTTGATTGTAACAAGCTTAGCCAATCGTGTCAACGAACCGGCAGTAAAAAAGGAGTTAAGGGCGCGGACGGCTCTTAGCTCCTGGTGAAATTATTCCTTCGCGTCGGCGGCTTTGCCGGCGTTTGGGCTGGCAACGTGGTAATCACTGTCGCGCATGGCTTCCACGGCCCCGAGCCGGTAGCCGTTACCGACTTGGGAGAAGAAGTCGTGGTTGGAAGTCGTGGTTGAAATCCCGTTCATGACCACTGGGTTGACGTCTTCATCAGTGTCCGGGAAGAGCGGATCTTGCCCGAGGTTCATCAACGCCTTGTTGGCATTGTAGCGAATAAAGGTTAAGACATCATCGGTCCACCCGACTTGATCATAAAGCAAGTGGGTGTATTTTTCTTCGTTGTCGTAGAGGTCGTACAAGAACGTGTACATCCAATCTTTGATTTCTTGTTGGCGCTTGGTGCTTAATTGCCGCATCCCGACTTGGAACTTGTAGCCGACGTAAGTCCCGTGCACGGATTCATCCCGTAAAATCAGTTTGATAATTTCAGCCACGTTGTTCAGCTTGTTGTGACCTAAGTAATACAGCGGGGTGTAGAAACCAGAGTAGAAGAGGAAGGTTTCTAAGAACACGTTGGCAATCTTCTTTTTCAGCGGATCTTCTTCGGGGTCTAAGTAGAGATTTCCGATCCGGATGGCCTTGCTTTGCAAGAATTCTTCGGTATCGGACCACTTGAAGATTTCTTCAATTTCGTCGGGCGTATTCAAAGTCGTAAAGATGGTGGAATACGATTTGGCGTGGACGGATTCCATAAACTGAATGTTGTTTAAAACTGCCGTTTCGTGTTGGGTCTTGACGTCTTGCTTTAAGGCCGTCATCCCGGCTTCGGATTGTAAGGTGTCTAACAGGGTCAACCCCCCAAAGACGTGCCCAACCACCCACCGGTGATCGTCATCCAGTTCGCGCCAGTCATCCAGGTCGTTGGAGACCGGGATCCGGGTATCAAGCCAGAATTGCTCCGTGAGCTTTTCCCAGGTTGCTTTGTCGATCATGTCGGAAACTTGGTTCCAATTGATCGCTTCATAGTTTTTGATTGCCATGGTGTTTGCCTCTCTGTCTGCTAGTTTCTTTTAAAATCGGGCTGGTAAAACCACGTTTTCGATTATATCACGTTGGTACGATGCTTGTGCAGTCGCTTAAATGACACAGGATTCACATTGGTTCGCGCCGATTTCGGCACTGTCATCCGTAAAGGTCCGGATGTAGTAAATTGATTTGATGCCCCGTTGGTGGGCGTAGTGACGCAAGATGTTTAAGTCCCGGGTCGTCATCTTGTCGGTGCCGCCGTCCTTCCATTCGTACATCCCGGCCGGAATGGTCGAACGCATGAAAAGCGTCATCGACAAGGACTGGTCAACGTGTTCTTGGGCCGCCGCATAAGTTTCAATGACCGAACGCATATCAGTATCGTACGCGGACTTGTAGTATGGCATCGTATCATTGTTTAAGTATGGGGCCGGGTAGTAAATCTTGCCGATCATCTTTTCTTGCCGTTCTTCAATGCGATTGATGATCGGGTGCAGGCTGGAAGTAGAATCGCCGATGTAAGAAGTCGAACCATTCGGGGCGACCGCTAGCCGGTAGGCATTGTAGAGCCCGTCAGCTTGAATTTTGGCTTTTAATTTCGCCCAATCCGCGGGACCGGGGATAAAGAAGCCTTGGAAGAGTTTCTTGACCGCCGCCGTCTTTGGCCCCCAGTCTTGGGTGAGGTACT
Source organism: Limosilactobacillus ingluviei DSM 15946 (assembly GCF_001435775.1). Lineage (GTDB taxonomy): Bacteria > Bacillota > Bacilli > Lactobacillales > Lactobacillaceae > Limosilactobacillus > Limosilactobacillus ingluviei. Next base: position 35,776 of record NZ_AZFK01000040.1, read on the forward strand.
TGTCAAAGTAGGAACCATCGGCGTAGGCACTCTTTTCGAATTCGTAGAAGCTCTCGCCCTTTTCCTTGGCGATTTCGTTGGAAGCCACCAACGTCCAGTAGTTTAACAACATGAAGTAAACTCCGGTAAATTCGATGGCCACTGGACTGCCGTATTGGATGTGGTGCTTGGCCAAGTAGCCGTGCAGCCCCATTGCCCCCAGCCCAACAGAGTGGTAGAGGTCATTTCCCTTGCGAATGGATGGGACAACGGTCAGGCTTTCCGCGTCTGAAATGTGGGTCAAGGCCCGCATCATGGCCCGAATCGACCGGCCCAGGTCTGGGCTTTCCATTAAGTTAGCGACGTTGGTTGACCCCAGGTTGCAAGAAACGTCGGTCCCTAACGTTTCATAGGATTGGTCATCGGCAACCACGGATGGCGATTGGACTTGGGCGATTTCGGAGCACAAGTTACTCATCGTGATCTTCCCAAAGACCGGGTTGGCCCGGTTTTCGGTGTCTAAATTGACAATGTAGGGATAACCAGATTCTTGTTGCAACTTGGAAATTTCATCTTCCAATTCCCGGGCATCGATCCACTTCTTGGTAATTTCCGGGTTGTTGACCAGGTTGTCATATTCCTTGGTAATGTCAACGTAAGCAAAGGGTTCGCCGTAGACCCGTTCGACGTCGTAAGGGCTAAAGAGGGCCATTTGCGCGCCGGCTTCAACCAGTTCATAGAACTTATCCGGGACGGTAATCCCTAAGGAGAGGGTCTTAAGCCGGATTTTTTCGTCGGCGTTTTCTTTCTTGGCCGATAAGAAAGCGACAATGTCGGGGTGGAAGACCGACAGGTACACGACCCCGGCCCCTTGGCGTTGGCCTAATTGGTTTGAGTAGGAGAAGGCGTCTTCCAATAACTTCATGACCGGGACGACCCCACTGGCTGCGCCCTTGATCTTCTTAATCGGGGCCCCGGCTTCCCGTAAGTTGGTCAGGTTGATCCCCACGCCGCCCCCAATCTTAGACAGTTGCAAGGCGGAGTTGATCGTCCGGCCGATCGTGTTCATGTTGTCGGTCGCTTGAATTTCAAAGCAGGAAACAAATTCCCCGCGCCGCTTGCGCCCGACATTTAAGAAGGTCGGGGTGGCCGGTTGGTAGCGTTGGTGGATCAATTCATCGGCCAGGTCCATGGCTAAGTCTTCATCCCCGCCGGCCAGGAATAAGGCGTTCATTGCGACGCGATCGATGTAATTTTCCAAGTAGTATTCCTTATCGTCGGTCCGCAGGGCGTATTGAGCATAGAACTTGTAAGCGGCCATAAAGGAATGGAACTGAAAACCGGCGCCCTTAAGGTAATCGTACAGCCGGGTAATAAAGGTCATCGAATATTGTTCAATGAAGTCCCGCTCGATGTAGTCGTGGTCCATCAACCAGTTTAACCGTTCGGCCACGGAACCAAATTGCTTGGTGTTGGGTTTAACATTCGTAGCCAAGAAATCTTGCAAGGCTTCTTGATCCTTGTTTAATTGAATTTGGCCGTTTTTGGGAATGTTGATTTCATTGTTTAAGTCAAAGTATTTAACTTGGGTCAGATCGATATCAGAGAGTGCCATGGTGTTAAATTCTCCTTCAAGTCAAATTTGTTACATAAAAAAAGAGTGGTGGTCAATTTTCAAACCTCCCACTCGACATGGTTGGGCTGCCGGGGGCACGCCCCAGCTTTATTTCTGGGGGACCCTAGGCCAATTGCTTGAGCATATCCGGCCGGAAACCGGTAAAAGCTGACCCGTTCGGTAACTTAACTACCGGTGTAGCCTTAAATCCTTCTTGCTTTAATGCATCAACGAATTCGGGTTGTTCATCAATGTTGTGTTCAATAAAGTTGACGTGGTGTTGTTCTAAGAAACGCTTGGTCATCGTGCATTGGATGCAGTTGTTTTTTGAAAAGACAGTTACCATTATTAAGTCCCCCTGTTACGAATTTGTTGAATTAAAGTATAGCGGATTTTGCGGAAAAAGCAATTTAAAAACCACCATATCTCGTGGTCGATAAAAAATCGAATACAAGATATGGTGGATAAAAACGGACTTTGATTCGCTTTCAATCACCAGAAAAAAAGATTTGAAAATGATTTTTAAGTCATTTGAACCGTGGTGATCAACGAGAATTTATTATACACTGGTTCAGAGAAAAAAACAGTAAAATGCGCGGAGGAAAAATGAATCAAGATGAAAAATATATGCGTGCGGCCTTAGCGGAAGCGCGCCAAGCCGAATTGTTGGGGGAAGTGCCAATTGGGGCGGTGGTCGTGTACCGTGGCCAAATCGTGGGGCGTGGACACAACATGCGGGAAAAATTTCAAGACGCCACCTATCATGCCGAGATGTTGGCCATTATGGAAGCCTGCCAAACCCTGGGGAGTTGGCGCTTGGAAGATTGTGATTTGTACGTCACGCTTGAGCCTTGCATTATGTGCAGTGGGGCGATTATCAACGCCCGGGTCAAACGGGTGATTTACGCGGCGCCCGACCCTAAAGCCGGGGCGGTGGCGTCACTTTACCACCTATTAAACGATGAACGTTTGAACCACCAGGTTGAAGTCGTAGCCGGGGTGTTGGCAGAAGAAGGCGGTGAATTGCTGCGGCAATTTTTCCGGGGGATTCGCCGCCGGAAAAAGTTGGCTAAGCAGGCGGCTAAACAAAATAATTGAGAAAAGACTGGTAATTTTAGGGTAAATACGGTAAAGTAGTATTTGCCGTTATGGCCGTAAAGCAAGGTTGGACTCGCGAACCGTGTCAGGACCGGAAGGTAGCAGCACTAAGGATGCTCCGGCTTGTGCTTTATGTACATATTTTGGAATGCCACTGGCGCAGGAGGATAATTCTGCCCGGTGGCTTTTTTGGTTTATCCAAGCATGATGGTCACAAGGGCTGTTTCAACCGCCTTCTCCCGATAAAAAAACAAATGAGTGAATTAGTTAACAAACGCGACGGGGTTAGCTACAATAATCGTGTAAGGGTTTTCTTAACGATTGATAGAAAGGGGAAATTTACATGCGTGGATTTGCAATGTTAGGACCAAACAAGACCGGGTTTATTGAAAAACCAGATCCGAAAGTTGGCCCCCGGGACGCCTTGGTAAAGCCACTGGCCGTGGCACCATGTACGTCTGATATTCACACCGTCTTTGAAGACGCGATTGGCCCGCGCGAAGACATGATTTTAGGGCACGAAGCCTGCGGGGAAATCGTTGAAGTCGGCTCCGAGGTGCAAGACTTTAAGGTGGGTGACCGGGTCTTAGTTCCAGCCATTACCCCCGATTGGTCCAAGGTAGAGTCGCAAGCTGGCTACGCGGTCCACTCCGGCGGCATGCTGGCCGGCTGGAAGTTCTCCAATATTAAGGACGGGGTCTTTGCGACCCGCTTCCACGTTAACGATGCCGACGGCAACTTGGCCTTATTGCCAAAGGAAATCGACCCGGCCGTTGCGACGATGCTGTCGGATATGATTCCGACGGGCTTGCACGCTTCAGAATTGGCCGGAGTGAAGTTTGGGGACACCGTAGCGGTAATCGGGATTGGCCCCGTGGGACTGATGGCCGTTCGGGGGGCGGTCTTACACGGCGCGGGCCGTTTGATTGCCGTGGGCTCCAATGACCGGCCGATTACTTTTGAAGTTGCTAAGAAGTATGGGGCCACGGATCTGGTTGATTACCACGCTGGTGATTTAGCAGACCAAATCTTGAAGTTAACGGATGGCAAGGGCGTGGACAAAGTTCTGATTGCCGGTGGGGATGCTGCCCACACCTTTGATCAAGCGATGCGGATCCTCAAGCCTGGTGGCGCGATTGGGAACGTTAACTACTTGAACGGGCACGATGATGTGGTCTTCAACGCCGCCAACTGGGGAGTCGGGATGAGTCACAAGACCCTGCACGGTGGCCTGATGCCTGGTGGCCGGTTGCGGATGGAAAAGCTGGCCTCCTTGGTCGTTAACGGTCGGATTGACCCATCTTTGATGATTACCCAACGGTTTGAAGGCTTTGAACATATTGCCGATGCGGTTGAATTAATGCACAAGAAGCCAGCTGACGTGATCAAACCGGTGGTAATTTGCAACGATATTGATTAAACGAGTAACTGTGCTTAGCAGTGGGGAAACGAAATTTCTCCACTGTTTTTTATTTGTTGACCAGGGGCGCGGCGAAGGCGAGTTATAGTCATAATTTTTGATAAACTTAATGCCTTTTGGTGCCAGCTGGTATAATTTTAATCATTTGCGTAAATTCGTTCCCCTTTAGTTTGTTTTGAGGAATTAATTTTTGATATAATTACAACAAGAAAGGAGGCTTGAGTATGGGACAACGTACGTATCGTAATAAGTTGCGGCGTTATCAGCGACTGCGACAAAACCAAACCGAACAGCAGTATGAGTATTTGACGGAACACCATGTCATCCGTCCTGCGCATCCTAAGTATGCGGTGTTAGATCACTTCAGTCACTTAGCTAACAATGTCTATAACCAAGGGCTATATCGCGCACGGCAGGCCTTATTCAAAGGTGAGTGGTTGTCGTATCAAAAGCTAGACGCATCGTTGAAAAGATCCAAACGGCAAAAGGACAGTATGATCTACGGCTCGATGAACAACGTCCACTTGGTTCAACAACAGCTGAAGTTGGTTGCCCACAGTATGGATTCGTGGAATAAGGCTCGCAAAGCCTATGCCAAGAACCCGGGAAAATTCACGGGACGGCCGAAGTTGCCAAAATATCGGACCAAGGGTGGGCTAAGTACGATTATCATTGACAATCAGACTGCCAAGTTACGCAAGAATGGCTACGTTGAGATTCCTTGCATGGACAAATTCAAGGTCAAACTGGCCCACCCGGAGACCACGGCGATCCAGGAGGTCCGGATTGTCCCGCAGAACCGCCGTTTTATTGTCGAAGTTGTCTACAAGACTAATCAGGTCACCCTCTACAAACCGGATAACGGCCGCTATTTAGGGATTGATCCGGGAGTGAACAATGCCTTTACCTTGGCAACTAACGTACCGGGAATTACGCCGGTGATTGTCAACGGTAAGCCCGTCAAGTCAGTTAACCAGTTCTACAACAAGCAACGCGCCCGGTTGACCAGTCTCTATGCTCGATTGGGCCAAAGCCGGGCCAGTCACCGCTTAGCCCGCCTTGACTTTTTCCGAAACCAGCAGATGAACCGGTTTGCCCATGAAGCAAGTAAGCGGATTGTTGATTTTGCGCTAAGCCATGGGT
>NZ_AZFK01000040.1:41040-69012 GCF_001435775.1 Limosilactobacillus ingluviei DSM 15946
GAATAAGGGGCAGAAGCAACGCTCACAAATGGGTAAGCGAAATAACCAAAACTTTATTGGGATTCCGCACCAAACTATGATCAATTTGATCAAATACAAGGCCAATTTAGCCGGGATCGTGGTCATTCAGCACAGCGAGGCCTACACCAGCCAAACCTCCTTCTTAGATAAAGAAGAACCGATTCGTGAAAATGGCGATCAGGCGCGGAACCGCAAGGGGTTAAGCCCAGCGAAACGGCGTCTGAAGCGTGGTCTCTACCGGGCTGATACCGGTCAAAAGATCAACGCCGACGTGAACGGCGCCTTACAAATCATCAAAAAAGTAGTCCCGAATGCGTTTGCGGACGGGATAGCGGGCATCGGATTATGTCCAGTCAAATGGTCCTTGCGATTCTAGGGTCGACCATTTCCAAAAGATTCCGAAAGAAGTTCAACTGCCGAACTGATCGTAAAGTTGTCCCGGAGAAAGTCGTCACTTGACGATGGACGTGCGCTTTGGCGTGGATGGGTTGATTAAAGTAGGTTGAGAACAAGGGTTGCCTAAGCCGTAATTTGATATGGTGTTAGATGATACCGTTATATATCAAGCTAGCAGGAATCTATTATCTTAGTTTCAATTGCATATTGATCATGTTAAAATGGACTTTGTGAATTTTAAATTAGAATGGAAAAATACCGGTTATTTTAGGTAACTACGGCCGGCAAATCTGATGAGGAAGGACAGGACGCATTAATGGCGAACATACTCAGAAAGTGGATTGAAAGTGACCGGCGGGAATTGCGCCGGATCAATAAAATCGCAAATAAGGTGGAAAGCTATGCCGATCAGATGGCGGCGCTCTCTGATGACCAGTTAAAAGCGAAGACAACGGAATTTAAAAAGCGGGTTCAAGAACAAGGAGAAGATCTGGATCACTTGTTGCCCGAAGCCTTTGCGGTGGCCCGGGAAGGGGCCAAGCGGGTCTTGGGGTTGTACCCGTTCCACGTTCAAATCATGGGGGGAATTGTCCTGCATGAGGGGAACATCGCAGAAATGAAGACCGGGGAAGGGAAGACCTTAACGGCCACAATGCCGGTGTACTTAAACGCCCTGAGTGGGAAAGGGGTTCACGTAATCACGGTTAACGAATACCTGTCAGAGCGGGACGCCGAAGAAATGGGGCAACTGTACAACTGGCTGGGGTGCTCGGTTGGGGTCAATGGGACCGAAAAGACGCCGGATGAAAAGAGGGCAGCTTACCAAGCCGACATTATGTACTCGACTAACAGTGAAATCGGGTTTGACTACTTGCGTGACAACATGGCGGTCTACCAAGAAGACCAGGTGCAACGGGGGTTAAACTTTGCCTTGGTCGACGAAGTGGACTCCATTTTAATTGACGAAGCGCGGACGCCCTTGATTATTTCCGGTCCCGGGACGGGGACGTCCAAGCTCTACCAACAAACGGACCGTTTCGTTAAGAAACTGCAAGAAGAGCAGGATTACAAGATCGACTTGGAATCCAAGACGGTCGCTTTGACGGACGAAGGGATCCAAAAGGCTGAAAAATACTTTAACTTGAAGAACCTCTATGATCCCGACAACACCGCCTTGACCCACCACTTGGATCAAGCCTTGCGGGCCAATTACATCATGTTAAAGGATAAGGACTACGTGGTTTCCAACGGTGAAGTCTTGATCGTGGACTCCTTCACCGGGCGGGTAATGGAAGGCCGGCGCTTCTCCGATGGTTTGCACCAAGCCATCGAAGCCAAGGAACACGTGGAAATCCAGGAAGAAAACAAGACGATGGCCAACATCACCTACCAAAACCTGTTCCGGATGTACAGTAAACTGGCGGGGATGACTGGGACGGCCCGGACCGAAATGGAAGAATTCCGGGAAATCTACAACATGGAAACGATTTCGATTCCGACGAACCGGCCGGTTGCCCGGCAAGACGAACCCGACTTGCTGTACCCGACGTTGGAAAGCAAGTTTACGGCGGTGGTCAAGCGGATCAAGGCCTTGCACGAAAAGGGGCAGCCGGTCTTAGTCGGGACGGTGGCCGTCGAAACTTCCGAATACTTGTCACACCTGTTAGACCAAGAAAAGATTCCCCACGTGGTCTTAAACGCAAAGAACCACGCGAAGGAAGCCGAAATTGTCAAGAACGCTGGGCAAGTGGGCGCCGTCACGATTGCGACCAACATGGCCGGGCGGGGGACTGACATCAAGCTCGGACCAGGGGTCAAGGAACTCGGCGGGCTGGCAGTGATCGGGACCGAACGGCACGAATCGCGCCGGATTGATAACCAACTGCGGGGCCGTTCGGGCCGGCAAGGGGACCCGGGCTTGTCCCAGTTCTACCTTTCCCTGGAAGACGATTTAATGAAGCGGTTCGGGGGTGAGCGGATCAAGGCCTTCTTGGAACGGATGAAGGTAGATGGCGAAGACGCCGTTATCAAGAGCCGCTTTTTGACCCGCCAGGTTGAATCCGCGCAAAAGCGGGTCGAAGGGAACAACTACGACTCGCGGAAAAATGTGTTGCAATACGATGATGTGATGCGTGAACAGCGGGAAATCATCTACAAAGAACGGCAACAAGTGATTACGGAAAAGCAATCATTGAAGTGGGTCTTGATGCCGATGGTCAAGCGGACGATCCAACGCGAAGTTGACCAACACACCTTAGGGAACCCGGAAGACTGGCAATTACAAGGGATCTTGGACTTTGCGACCGAGGTCTTGGTCAAGCCCGACCAGATCAGTATGCGCGATTTAGTGGGCAAGGATGCCGACCAAATCGTTAATTACTTGATGAGCCTGGCCGAAGGGGTCTACAAGGATAAGCAGCGGCAGCTCTACGACGCAGCCCAAATGCTGGAATTTGAAAAAGTCGTCATCTTGCGGGTGGTGGATTCACACTGGACTGATCACATTGACGTCATGGACCAATTCCGGCAGTCGGTTGGGCTGCGGGGATACGGCCAGTTGAATCCGCTGGTCGAATACCAAACCGCGGGTTACCACATGTTTGAACAGATGATTGCCGATATTGAATACGAAACGACCCGGCTCTTTATGAAGTCGGAAATTCGGCAAAATGTCACTCGTTAAAGCCTAACGTTAACGATCGGGGCGTTCCCAATCGCAAGGGGAACTTTGCATTGGGGCGCTCATTTTCGTTTAAACGCCGTTTTGCCAGACCCAAAATAAAGGAGTAATCATGGAATTAAGTGAAGCAAAAAAGCAGTTAGAAGCCATGCAATCACAGATTGCGCGCTTCGGGAGGTCTCTTTGACTTAGATGCCTTGAATGAAAGCATCGCCTTAAACGAACACCGGATGGCCGAGCCGGACTTTTGGCAAGATCAACAAGCGGCCCAAAAATTGATCGCCCAAAATAATGAATTGAAGGAGCGGCGGGATACGTTTACGGACCTCCAAGCCGCCGTGCGGGATTTGGCCGACACGATTGAATTATTGGAGTTGGAAGCCGATCCGGCCTTGGCCGCGGAGCTAGCCACCAACTTGAAAACGACCCAAGCGCAGCTAGAAGCCTACCGGTTGAGTCAGCTCTTAAGTGAACCATATGACGCCAAGGATGCCATTTTAGAAATTCACCCGGGGGCCGGGGGGACAGAAGCCCAGGACTGGGGCGAAATGTTGTTGCGGATGTACACGCGGTGGGCGGACCAGCACCACTTTACGGTTGAAGTGGCGAACTATGAAGCTGGTGAAGAAGCCGGGATCAAGAGCGTGACCCTCTTGATCAAGGGCCACAATGCTTATGGTTACCTGCATCCAGAAAAAGGGGTGCACCGCTTGGTGCGGATTTCGCCCTTTGATTCGGCTAACCGACGGCATACTTCCTTTGCTTCAGTCGACGTCATGCCGGAATTGGATGATGACGTGGAGGTCAACATTGATCCCGCCGACTTACGGATTGATACCTTCCGTTCGAGTGGGGCCGGGGGCCAACACATTAACAAGACGGAATCGGCGGTCCGGATTACCCACTTGCCAACCGGGATTGTCACGGCGTCCCAGGCGGAACGTTCCCAGCTGCAAAACCGGGTGACGGCGATGAACATGCTGAAGTCGAAGTTGTATGAATTGGAACAGGAAAAAAAGGCCCAGGAACGGGCGCAACTGGAAGGGGAACAAGCGGAAATTGGCTGGGGGTCGCAAATTCGCTCGTACGTCTTTCACCCGTATTCCCTGGTTAAAGACAACCGGACCAGTTACGAGACCCACGATGTTCAAGGGGTCATGGACGGAAACCTGGATCCGTTCATCAATGCCTTCTTACAATGGAAGTTAAGTCAAAAGACTCAGGATTAATTGCGTTCTGCTAACGGAGAAAGTAAGATTAAGACAATTAAGACAACTGACTTTGGAAAGGAGCAGGTAACGATGGCAAGTCGACATGGCCAGTCCCGGCGGTTAACGCGTTCGGCCACCGACCGGCGGTTAAGTGGCGTTTGTGGGGGCTTAGGTGCTTATTTTGGGGTCAAGCCCGTGATTTTTCGGTTAGGGTTTGTGGGGTTTACCCTGGTGACGCAAATTGTCCCCGAGTTAATCATCTACTTGTTAATGACCTTAGCGATGCCCGCTGATCCCCAAGCCCCGGCTTGGTCCAACTTCTTTGGCCCGGGGGCGGCGCCCAAAGCTGCCCCGCGGAAGCGTAAGGAATTGCATGATGTTGAAGAACACGACATTGAGCCAAAGGGGTAGCGGGGCATGAATTTTTTAAAAGAGATTTTACTCAACACCATTTTATTTGTGGCCCTGGCCGGCCTGTTTGCTCAAACGGGGGCTTTTTACGTCAGCAGCTTGGGCGTGGCGATTTTGGCCAGTTTGGTCTTGGCCCTGTTGAACCTGTTGGTCAAACCAATTTTGTTCATCTTGTCGTTTCCCATCCACCTTTTGACGTTGGGCTTATTCAGTTTTGTGTTAAATGGCGTCATGTTGATGTTGACTTCTTATGTGCTGGGGGAAGATTATTTTCGCTTTTCCTCGCTGTGGTCGGCAATCTTGATTGCCTTATTAATGTCTGTTTGCAATGCCATCTTGAGCAGCCATTTTTTAGACTAGTGGGGCTCAAGGGATTTTTGAAAGGAGGCAGCTATGCCTGATTCAGTTACGGTCGCTGATTTGGCCAAAAACGTGCGCTTGTCCGTCTTGCAGGGGGAAGAGTACCTGGACCGGCCTATTACGACCAGTGATATTTGTCGCCCGGCCCTCGAGTTTGCGGGGTACTTTAAGCACTACCCGGCGATGCGGATTCAATTGTTGGGAATTACGGAAACATCCTTTGCCAAGGAGATTGGCCACGAAAAGCGCAAGGAGTACTTAGAGCGGATGTGTATGCCCGCCACGCCGTGTTTTGTGGTTTCAACCGATCTGCCGGTAATGCCAGAACTAAAGGCGGCCGCTAAAGCCGCCCACATTCCGATTCTAGGCACGCCGCTGACTTCATCGCGGATCTTGGGGAACATGACCTCTTACTTGGTGGCGCGGCTTGCCAAGCGTCAATCCCTGCACGGGGTGTTGGTCGACATTGCCGGGGTCGGGGTCTTGATCACTGGTGACTCCGGGGTCGGCAAGAGTGAAACGGCCTTAGAATTGGTCCGGCGGGGGCACCGCTTGGTCGCCGACGACCGGGTTGAAGTCTACGCGCGTGATGAACAGACCTTAGTCGGCGAAGCTCCGATGATTTTGGAACACCTGATGGAAATTCGGGGGATTGGGATCATCAACGTTATGACCCTGTATGGTTCTGGGGCCGTGATGCCGCAAGATACGATTGATTTGATTGTGCACTTGGAGACTTGGACGCCGGATACCCATTTTGATCGCTTGGGTGACCGTGGCGATACCCAAATGATTTTGGATGTTGAAGTGCCAAAGGTTTCCGTACCAGTTAAAACGGGGCGGAACCTGGCGATCATCATCGAATCTGCAGCGATGAACTACCGGGCGGAAACGATGGGGTACGATGCGACCAAGACCTTTGACGAGAACCTAAACCGGTTGATCAAACAAAACTCCCAGGCCAACCAAACTGGGGGCAGTCATGATTAAAGCTGCGCTTAATCCGATCGCTTGGCAGTGGGGCGCTTTGCAGGTCCACTGGTACGGGGTGATTATTGCTACTGGCGTGGTTTTGGCCCTAGTCTTATCAATTCGAGAAGGAAGACGCCAAGGCATTGAAGAAGACGCCTTTTATGATTTCTTGTTGTATGCCTTGCCTGTCGCCTTGGTTTGTGCCCGCTTGTACTACGTGATTTTTCAATGGTCGTATTACCGGTTGCACCCGAGTGAAATTATTGCCATTTGGGACGGCGGGATCGCCATCTATGGGGGCTTGCTCGGGGGCGCTGCCGTGCTATGGTGGTATTGTCGCCGCCAGCAGCGCTCAGCCTGGCAGTTCTTGGATATTATCGCCCCGACGGTTATCATGGCCCAAGGCCTGGGCCGGTGGGGAAATTTCTTTAACCAGGAAGCCTTTGGGGGAGTAACCACCAAAGCAGCCCTAATGGCCCAACACTTACCAGCCTGGGTGATTAATCAAATGTATATCGGCGGGGCTTACCGGGTACCGACCTTCTTGTATGAATCGAGTTGGGATCTGACCGGTTTTGTCCTGTTGATGTTGTTGCGGCACCGGCGCCACTTCTTTAAGCGGGGCGAGGTGTTCTTAGCTTACGTGGCCTGGTATGCCTTTGGCCGCTTCTTTATTGAAGGGATGCGGACGGACAGTTTAATGTTGGGGCCGGTGCGCTTTTCGCAGGGCTTGTCCGTGCTTTTGTTTGTCATTGCGTTGGGCGCCGTTGTTTACCGGCGGCGCCAGCGTACGTTGCCATGGTACGCCGCTTAAGCGGAATTGGAGGAAAGAATGATGAAAAAACAGATTGCCGTCTTAGGGGCAGGCTCCTGGGGGAGCGTTTTGGCCAATGTGTTAGCAGAAAATGGCCATCAAGTCCAGTTGTGGTCCCGGAACCCGGATCAGGTGGCTGAATTAAATGAGCACCACACGAACCAAAAGTATTTAGCGGACTTTACCTATCAGCCGGCTTTACACGCGACGACAGACATGGCCGCCGCCGTTACGGGGGCCCAAGTGGTCTTAGTGGTAATCCCAACCAAGGGCTTGCGCCAAGTCAGCCATCAATTAGCCCAAGTATTGGCGGCTAGTGGGGACCAACCGGTAATTACCCACGCGACAAAGGGGTTGGAACAAGCGACCTACAAGCGGCCGTCAGAAATTTTAGCGGAAGAAATTCCGGCTGCCAACCGGCAAGCGATCGTGGTCCTGTCGGGGCCAAGCCATGCCGAAAGTGTGGCCATTCATGACATGACGGCGGTCACGGCGGCCAGTGAAGACTTGGCCAGTGCCGAATTGTTGCAAAGCCTCTTTAGTAACCAATATTTCCGGGTTTACACCAATGACGATGTGATCGGGGCGGAATTTGGGGCCGCGCTGAAAAACATTATTTCGATTGGGGCGGGCGCCTTGCAAGGGCTGGGCTACCATGACAATGCCCGGGCGGCCTTGATTACCCGGGGCCTGGCCGAAATCCGGCGCTTGGGGGTAGCCTTTGGGGCTAATCCGCTGACCTTCATTGGGTTATCTGGCGTTGGCGACTTGGTGGTGACCGCCACCAGCAAGAACTCGCGCAACTGGCGCGCGGGTTACCAACTGGGTCAGGGCAAGCCGCTCAAGGACGTGATTGAACAAATGGGGATGGTGATTGAAGGGGTCTACACCACCAAGGCGGCCTTCGAATTAGCTCAAAAACGGCACGTTAAAATGCCGATTACCGAAGCGATCTACCGGGTCTTATACGAAGACGAAAACGTCGAAACGGCGATTAAAAACCTGATGAGCCGAGAAGTTACGTCCGAAGTCGAGTAAATATGGTAAAATGGTAGCGCATGCAAATAGATTTACGGAGGGTTAGTTAAATTATGAAACAAGTACGGAAAGCAATTATTCCAGCCGCGGGCTTGGGGACCCGCTTCTTACCAGCCACCAAGGCCTTAGCCAAGGAAATGCTGCCGATCGTGGATAAGCCAACGATCCAATTTATCGTCGAAGAAGCCCGCCAATCCGGGATTGAAGATATCGTCGTGGTCGACGGCAAGAACAAGCGCTCAATCGAAGACCACTTCGACTCCAATCCAGAATTGGAAGACAACCTGCGTTCCAAGCACAAGGACGAAATGCTGAAGTTGGTGGAAGAAACGACCGACATCAACATCTACTTCATTCGTCAATCCCACCCACGGGGCTTGGGGGACGCCGTTTTGACGGCGCGGGCCTTCATTGGCGACGAACCATTCGTGGTGATGCTCGGTGACGACTTGAACAACATCAACGGCAATGGCAACCCGCTGACCAAGGAACTGATTACCAGCTACCAAGAAACCGGGGCTTCTACTTTGGCCGTAATGCGGGTCCCACACGAAGACACCGCTAAGTACGGGGTGATCAACCCAAGCGCTGAAGTTAAGCCGGGGCTTTACAACGTTACCAACTTCGTGGAAAAGCCAGACCCCAAGGATGCCCCATCCGATCTGGCGATCATCGGCCGGTACGTCTTCACGCCGGAAATCTTTGACGTCTTGGAAAACACCAAGCCGGGCAAGGGGAACGAAATCCAATTAACCGATGCGATCAACACTTTGAACAAGACGCAACGGGTCTTTGCCCACGAATACAAGGGGGACCGCTATGACACCGGGAACAAGTTTGGCTGGCTGGAAACCAACATTGAATACGGCTTGAACCATCCGCAAACCAAGGACGAATTGCGCGAATACATTAAGACTTTAGGGGCGAAGTTAGCCGCTGAAGACAAAGCCAAGAAGAAGTAATTAACTAGAAAGCCAACGCTGATTAGGTTCGGCGTTGGCTTTTTTGGAGGAATTAAGCATGTTGTTTACCCAAATTGCCCAAAATAAGCGCAATACCCGTTGGGTGCTGGTCGGCTACGGGCTGCTTTTAATCGCGATCACGATTTTGTTTGCTCAGGTTAGCTGGCAAGTGGCCCTGGGCTTTGCCCTCTTTGGGCTCGGCTATGTTTGGTACTTTTACTACCACGCGACCCGCTATTTAATGCGGGTCACCAATGCCCAGGCGGTCAGCCGCGTGGACGCCCCCGTCTTGTACGAACTCGTTGAAGAACTCTGCTTGGCGGGCGGGCTGCCAATGCCAGCCTTGTACGTTACGCCCGACGAAGAGCCGAATGCCTTTGCGACCGGCCGTGATCCGGAGCACGCTAGCTTAGCGGTCACGGCCGGGCTCTTGGCCATGATGGATCAAGAAGAACTACGTGGGGTGCTCGGCCACGAATTAGCCCACATCCGGAATTACGACATTCGGGTGACGACTTTGACGGCGGCTCTGGTTCAGCTGGTCTTGCTGACGGGGGTAACGCTGGTCGCCTTTGGCTGGGGGCTATTTGCCAGCCGGGTCGGCGGTTGGCTGAAATTGGTTTTGGTGATCTTCGGGGTAGCGGTGCTGGGTTTGGGGCTGCCCTTGCTGGTGCTGGGCTTTCCCTTAGCCAAGCTGATGTTTTTTGCCCTGTCGCGGCAACGTGAATACTTGGCGGATGCCGGCTCAGCGGACTTAACCCGGGACCCGCGGGGCCTGATCTCCGCTTTACAAAAGTTGGCGGCCCTGCCCGCCCCGGGTGAAGCGACCAACCTCGTGGTTAACAGCCTGGCCTTTAACGCGGCCCCACCGCAGCGGTGGTGGGCCAACTTACTGGCAGATCATCCCGCGCTGGAGAAGCGGATTACGCGGTTGCAGGCGAGTGCCCAGTAAGTTTTCGGAGATGACAAAAACGGCTGGCGTGCCGAAAATGGTACGTCAGCCGTTTTTAAATTTCTGGATTATTTGAGGCTGTTGCTGTCCATGATCCCGTCTAACAGACCATAGTCAACCGCTTCTTGGGCCGTCATGAAGTTGTCCCGTTCCGTATCTTGTTGGACCTTTTCAAAGGTTTGCCCGGAGTTGGCCGCCAAGATTTCGTTCAGCATCTTGCGGGTCTTCAGGATTTCTTCGGCGGCAATTTGAATTTCGGTTTGTTGCCCTTGGGCCCCACCAGATGGTTGGTGGATCATTACCGTGGAGTGTGGCAGCCCAAAGCGCTTGCCCTTGGCTCCAGAGGAGACCAATACACTGGCCATGGAAGCAGCCATCCCGATCACGATCGTTTGGACATCGGACTTGATGAAGTTCATCGTGTCGTAAATTGCCATCCCGGCCGTAACCACCCCACCTGGGGAGTTAATGTACATGTAAATGTCCTTGGTGGAGTCTTGGGCGTCCAAGAAGAGCAGTTGGGCGACAATCGAGTTGGCCATGTTGTCTTCGATTGGGCCGGATACCATGATGATCCGGTCCTTTAACAGGCGTGAGTAAATGTCATAAGCGCGTTCTCCGCGGGAGGATTGCTCGATGACAGTAGGTACAAGATTCATTTTCTAACCTCCTAATTAGCAGTGGTTAGCGTGGTTTGCTAACTGATAGGAATAGTTTACTCTGTAGGTCAGCAAAGGTCAAATTATTTGGTCAAAAAGCTGACCCCCAATCTTATATTAACCGGTTGACACACACTGGGAAGTAAGGTATATTATAGACGTCACCAAAAGAAACCGCTTCCACAAATTTTCAATTGACCATTAGGGCGGTAAGGGCGACGAAAAATTCGTTTTGCGTATTGAAAACGGGTTCACAAACGCATATGATCGTATTATGTAGAAATAAACCCAACTGATTTTGGAAGAAAGAGGTTTTGTATTCATGGCTCACGTATCATTTGACAGTTCAGCGTTGAAGCAATTTGTTCACGATAACGAATTGGGCGAAATGCAAGCAATGGTCAACGCCGCGGACCAACAATTGCGGCAAGGCACGGGTGCCGGGGCGGACTTCCGCGACTGGCTGCACTTGCCAACCGACTACGACAAGGAAGAATTTGCCCGGATTAAGGCGGCCGCTAAAAAGATCCAAAGCGACTCCGAAGTCCTGGTCGTTATCGGGATCGGGGGTTCGTACTTGGGTGCCCGGATGGCCATTGACTTCTTGCACAACAGCTTCTATCAAGCGCAAGCCCCAGCTGCCCGGAAGGCTCCGCTGGTGGTCTTTGCCGGGAACTCCTTGTCCAGTTCTTACGTCCACGATCTGATTGAACTGATCGGTGACAAGGACTTCTCGATCAACGTGATTTCCAAGTCCGGGACGACGACGGAACCATCGATTGCCTTCCGGATCTTTAAGGAACTGCTGGTCAACAAGTACGGGGAAGAAGAAGCCAACCACCGGATTTACGCCACCACGGACCGCCAGCGCGGCGCTTTGAAGACCGAAGCCGATGCGGCCGGCTGGGAAACCTTCGTGATTCCGGATGGCGTCGGCGGCCGCTACTCCGTCTTAACGGCGGTGGGGCTCTTGCCAATTGCCGCTTCGGGGGCCGACATCGACCAACTGATGGCTGGGGCCAAGGCCGCCGAAGACACCTACGTGGATCCGGACCTGACCAAGAACGAGGCCTACCAATACGCAGCTTACCGCAACATCTTGTACCGGAAGGGCTTTACCACCGAACTGCTGGAAAACTATGAACCAAACATGACGATGTTTGCCGAATGGTGGAAGCAATTAGCCGGTGAATCCGAAGGGAAGGACCAAAAGGGGATCTACCCATCCAGTGCCAACTTTACGACCGATCTGCACTCCTTGGGCCAATACATCCAAGAAGGGCTACGGAATTTGATGGAAACGGTCGTTAAATTGGATACGCCAAACCATGATCAAGTCATCCCAGCGGCTGAATCCAACCTTGACGGGTTGGCTTACCTGGAAGGCAAGAACATGGATTGGGTCAACACCAAGGCTTACGAAGCCGTCGTGGCGGCTCACGTGGCTGGTGGGGTACCGGTCATGACTGTCCACATCGAGAAGGAAGATGCCTTCACCTTGGGCTACTTAATCTACTTCTTTGAAGTGGCCATTGCAATCTCAGGGTACTTAAACGGGATCAACCCGTTCAACCAACCAGGGGTCGAAGCCTACAAGACCAACATGTTTGGTCTGTTGGGCAAGCCGGGCTACGAAGAAGTCGGGGCCAAGTTACGCCAAGAAATGGCTGACAACCAATAATTTAATCACTACGGTTACCGTCTGGGCGACCAGGCGGTAATTTTTCCCAGTTTATGTTAAGCGGTTGCAACACCAGACCAACCGTGAGCATGACCCAAGTTAAAGGAGGAAATATTATGTTACTCGGAAGTGTAGAAGCAGGGGGCACCAAGTTTGTTTGCGCGGTCGGCAATGAAGATTACCGGATCCAAGATACGACCCAATTCCCCACCACCACCCCAGAAGAAACCTTGCAAAAGACGATTGACTACTTTAAGCAATTCCCAGACTTAAAGGCAATCTCAGTCGCGTCCTTTGGGCCGATTGAAATCCGCCACAATTCGCCTAAGTACGGCTACATCACTGATACGCCCAAGCCGGGGTGGTCAAACGTCGATTTTGTCGGGACCTTAAAGCAAGCCTTTGATTTACCGATCTACTGGACGACGGACGTGAATGGTTCGGCCTACGGGGAATATGTCCTTTCAACCCTCTTTAACCAAAAGATCAATTCCCTGGTTTACTACACGATCGGGACTGGGGTCGGCGCCGGGGCCGTGATTGACGGTAAGTTTGTCGGGGAGGTTGGCCACACGGAAATGGGCCACATCCGCTTGAAGCGCCACCCCGCTGACCTGGACTTTAAGGGGATCTGTCCGTTCCACGGCGACTGCTTGGAAGGGTTGGTCGCCGGGCCGACCTTTGAAGCTCGGACTGGCAAGAAGGGCAAGGACGTGCCGCTGACCGATCCTGTTTGGGACATCATGGCGTACTACGTGGCCCAAGCGGCCTTGGATACGACCTTGATGTTCCGGCCAGCCAAGATTATCTTTGGTGGCGGGGTGGTCAGTGAAGCCTTTTTGAAGAAGGTCCGCGCCCAATTCAAGGACTTGTTAAATGATTACGTGGAAGTCGGCGACCTCGACCAATACATCGTGATGCCGCTGGCTAAACACAACGGCTCGGCGACGGTCGGCAACTTTGCGTTAGCTTTGAAGGCTTACTTAAATTAAAGCCCGGGACGTTAAAAAGGCGTCGGAACCATCAAGTTTGATGATTCCGGCGCCTTTCAGCTTATTTTTTCATCATTTTGGCGTTGCTTTTAAAGATCAGCCACTTCGAGAAGACGTAGTTGGCAATCACTACCAGGACATTGTCAACCAACTTGACGATAAATTGGCCTAGCGGAGAGGTAAAGCCTAACCACGAGACCCCGACAAAGACAATCGCCATGTCTAACAATAAGGTCAACCCGCGGTAGAAGAAGAATTGCACCAGTTCGACCCAAAAGGCCCGCCAAGTGGTGTACGGGGAGTTAAAGACCCAGACCTTATTGGTAAAGTAGGCCACCAAGACCGATAAGAACCAGGCAATCACGGTCGCCACCTCAAAGTGCCAGTGCAAGCCAGTACTCAGCCACTGGTAGGAAGCGAGATTGACGATCGTCGTCACCACGCCCCAAAAGAGGTAGGCGATGATGCTTTTGTACTTCTGCCACAGGGCAGTCAGGGCGGCCATTACTTGCCCGCCGCCTTTTCAACCAGGCTGGCGGCAAAGGCGTCCAGCGTGTCGACGTCGTCACCCTCCGGGGCGAGGTCGATGTGGACGTATTCGGCCCCCTTGGTGGCCCCGGCGCTTTCAAAGGCGGCGCCGAAGTCATCAACGGCCCGGCAGTAATCATCGGCGTAGAAGGTATCGCCCGAACCGGCGACCCCGTAAATCTTACCACTTAAGTCGGCTTCCTTTAAGTCGTCATAAAAGTCCAAGCCTTCTTCTGGCAGAGCCCCTTCGTCGTAAGTGTAGGGGCAGACCACACAGATGTCGGCGTCAGCAAAATCGGCGACGTCGGCCATCGTGATTTCCTTTTCGTCAACGTCAACGCCGAGGTTTTCCAGGGCGTCGGTGATCAGGTCGGCAACGTCTTCGTTGTTGCCAGTAATTGTAGCAAACACTACCACTGCTTTTGTCATGTTCTTCACCTGTTTCTTTCTTATTCGTAATCAAAGAAAGTATATCACACTCCTTTTTTGGATTCTGGTGATATACTTAAGATTGAAGTTTTATTTTATCTCGTTGGTTGAAAACGGGAATCAAAGGAGTAAGCATTTAGAATGATTAGTTTAAAATCACCGCGCGAAATTCGGGCGATGGAAAAATCTGGGGCGGTCCTGGCCGGGATGCACCTGGGGATGCGCCAAATCATCAAGCCGGGCATTTCCAGCTGGGTCTTAGAAGAATTTGCCCGTAAGTACTTTAAGCAGGCTGGCGCGATTGCCGCCCAAATCGGTTTTGAAGGCTACAAGTACGCCACCTGTGTCAGTGTTAACGACGAAATCTGCCACGGTTTCCCCCGCAAGAAGCTGCTCTTAAAGGAGGGCGACCTGGTCAAGGTTGATACGGTCGTCAACCTCGACGGGGCCTATTCTGATTCTTGCTGGTCCTACGTAGTGGGCCAAGCGAGTCCTGAAGTTGCCAAACTGATGGACGTCACCAAAAAAGCCCTCTACTTGGGGATCGACCAGTGCCAAGTCGGCAACCGGCTTGGTGACATTGGGGCGGCAATCCAGCACTACACGGAAGATGAACACGGCTACGGTGACGTGCGTGAATTTGTCGGTCACGGGATCGGCCCAACGATGCACGAAGACCCAATGGTGCCCCACTACGGGGAAGCCGGCCGCGGCTTGCGGCTGCGCAAGGGGATGACGATTACCGTCGAACCGATGATTAACACCGGGACGTGGAAAGCCGATACGTCCGACCCGAGTGGTTGGCTGGCTAAGACGGCCGATGGGGGCTTGTCGTGCCAATACGAACATACCCTGGTGATCACCGATGACGGGCCGAAGATCTTGACTTCCCAAGATCCAAAAGCCGACCGGGATTACCTCTATGATGACGAATACGCCGGCTTTTTAGCCCACTACGGGGCAATTGCCACGGACGTGGTCAAAAAACACTTTGCTTAAATTAAATGCGCGGTTGGGAAACAGAGTGTTTCTCAGCCGCGCATTTTCTTTTGCTTGCGCAGTTTACTCGGAAGGAGGCGCTTTGGGATAACGGCACCGGGCAATTTGTCCCCCCAGGAGGCCGATTAAAATCACGAGACTGCCAATTACGCCCCATTGCCAAAGGGGCTGGTCGTATGGTGGCGCTGCGGGGGTACTGTTCAGGGGTAACTGCCGGGTCAGCGCCGGGGCGCTCACGGGCGGCTTAGCAAGGTTCGGTTTGAGAGAGTGGTGGCCACGCGCCAGTAAAGGCTGGGGTGACGCGGGGGCGATGTTGCGCTGGTTGGTCAGCGGCGGGGCCAAGGTCGCGCCCGCCGTGGAGGATGCGGCCGGTGAGACCGGACTTAGTACAGCGGGCGGCGGACTAGGCTTAGCAGAGCTTGGCGCTAGTGCGGCGGTTGATTTCACCGGTTGAACTGCGGCCACTGGCGTTGGCTGGTCGGCGGCCGGGGTATCGGTCGTCAGCTGGGCCGGGGCAGCGGGGCTGATTAGCAGTGAAGTTCGGCTGCGCGGGGGCGCTACCGGAGCCGGGGGCGCTGCCATGACGGGTAGCACCACGGTTGGATTACTGGCGGTAAGGGAAGCTGGCGTTGCGTTCACGGCCGGCGTTGCAGAGTTGACCGCCGGCGTTGCGGGAGCGGTTAGCGATGTTGGGGTGGACGTTTGCAGCTCAACAGCGTGAGTCGTCGGGCCGCCACCCCAGGCTCCCAGGCTGAGGGCAAGGCTGGTTAAGACCGTTAACCACCGCTTTTTAATCACACTTCACTCCCCCTTTCTTAACGATTTCTTCAAAAATGAGTATAGCAGAAAAAAAGGCGGTGCGCCGGTTACAAAAGCATTACCGTTTGCTGCTTACTAAAAATAACCTTACAAAAAGTAAGCAAGAGAATGGACAGGAAGGCCAAAAACAAGTATGATAAGCTTAAAATCGTGTCAGAATGATAAAGGAGCAAAAAAGATGGCAGAAACAAAGCAGACAAACTATGATGTAATCGTAATCGGGGCCGGTCCCGGGGGCATGACGGCAGCCATGTACGCGTCCCGGGCCAACCTGTCCGTCTTGATGCTTGACCGCGGGATTTACGGCGGGAACTTAAACAACACCGCCGAAATCGAAAACTACACCGGCTTTAAGTCGATCATGGGCCCAGACCTGGCTAAGGAAATGTACGAAGGGGCGACCCAATTCGGCGCGGACTACGCTTATGGCGCGGTGGAAAAGGTTGAAGTCGTCGGGGAGGTTAAGCAGATCACGACCGACATGGGCGACGTCTTTACCGCCAAGGCAGTCGTGATTGCCACCGGGTCGAGTCAACGCAAGCTCGGCGTGCCGGGCGAAGCCGAATTTTCCGGCCGCGGGGTTTCTTACTGCGCGGTCTGCGACGGGGCCTTCTTTAAGAACAAGCACCTGATCGTGGTCGGCGGGGGGGACTCGGCCGTCGAAGAAGGGGCCTTCTTGACCCAACTGGCGGATAAGGTAACGGTCCTGGTCCGGCGCGACCAACTGCGGGCCCAACCGATTGTCCAAGATAAGGCAATGCAAAACCCAAAGATGGAATTTATCTTTAACACCAGCGTGACCGAAATTGTCGGCGATGACATGAAGGTCACCGGGGTCAAGACCGTTAACAACGTGACCGGGGAAACCGGTGAACTGGCCGCCGACGGGGTCTTTATCTACGTCGGCAGCGATCCGATGACGGCCCCGTTTAAGGACCTCGGGATCTTAAATGCCAAGGGCTGGGTCGAAACCGACGCGACGATGGCAACCAAGATTCCGGGCATCTTTGCGGTCGGCGACGTCCGCGACACCCTCTTGCGCCAAGTGGCCACGGCCGTTGGCGACGGGGCGATTGCCGGCCAACAAGTTTTTAAGTACTTAGACGAACAAAAGTAATTGAGGGGCGGTTGCGGTGAGCAGCTGCTTTTTTACCAATGAAGTATTTGATTTCTGATTTAGATCACACCCTGTTAAATGAAGCTGGCCAGCTTAGTGCAGTCACGCGCCAAGTGATCCGCCAGCAGCCGGCTTGGCAAGTAATGCTGGCCTCAGCCCGCTTGCCCGCTCAGATGGTGAGTTTGATTGACGCCCTGGACTTAACCGGCCCCCAGGTGGGGTTGAACGGGGCGATTGTTTTTGAGGTTAACGGTGGACAGGTGCGGACGCTGACCACGACCCCGTTGGCAGTGCCAGTTGCCCAGGAACTGTTTGACCTGGTGCACACCCAGTGGGGCTTGCCGATTCAGTGGCTGACCGCCAGCACTTTTTTTGCGACGGAGCTGACGCCCCAGGTCCAGCTTGAAATTGACTACACTGGCGTAACGGTAACTTACGCGACGCAACTCCCGCCGGGGCCGGTGCTGGCCTTTTTATTAATCTTACCGGACCGCCGGACCTTTAATCGGATCCAGGCCCAGCTGGCCGCGCGTTGGCCCGACTTGACCCTGGCCGATTCGGGGGATGACTATTTGATGATTACCGCCCCCGGGGTCGATAAAAGCCAGGCCGCGCGTTACCTCTTGGCCCAGGGGGTCGCCCAGGCGGACCTGTACGGGGTGGGTGACGACTTAAACGACCTACCGCTCTTAAAAGCCGTCGGCCACCCCTTGGCGGTGGCCAACGCCCAGCTGGCCGTCCGTGCTTGTGCCGGACAAATCCTGGCCAGCAACCAAGCCGACGGGGTGGCGCACTTTTTGGCCCAATCCTGATTTGTGTGTTTTCTCACCATCGCCCATGCGGTATACTATGGAAAGTGAGAAATTAGTTAACCAATGAAGAGGAGATGTTTCTTTGAGCTGGAAGGAAACTTACCAAGCGTGGGCCGATGAACCGCGCCTGGCTGCTGATTTAAAGCAGGAATTAACCACGATGACGGACGAAGAAAAAGAAGACGCCTTTTACGGACCGCTCTCCTTTGGGACGGCTGGGATGCGGGGCTTGATGGGCCCGGGGACCAACCGGATGAACGTCTACACGGTCCGGCAAGCCACGGCCGGGTTGGCGGCCTTGATGGAATCCTTGGGCGATGAAATCAAGCAGCGCGGGGTGGCAATTGGCTATGATTCCCGCCACCACTCAGCCGAATTTGCCCACGATTGTGCCCGGGTCTTAGGGGCGCACCAGATTCCGGTCTTTATCTACGACAACGTCCGGCCGACGCCGGAACTGTCCTTTGCCGTGCGCTACAACCACGCTTACGCCGGGATCATGATCACGGCCTCCCACAACCCCAAGGAATACAATGGTTACAAGATCTACGGGGAAGACGGCGGCCAATTGCCACCGAAGGAATCCGATCAGATGACGGCCTTCATTCGCCAAATTGACGATGTTTTTGGGATCGAATTGGCCGATGAACAAGCGATGCTCAACAGCGGTTTGGAACAAGTGATGGGCGAAGACGTTGACTTTGCCTACTTGGAAGAAGCCAAGGCGGTTACGATCAACCGCGAACTGGCCGCTGAATACGGCCGCGACATGAAGTTTGTCTTCACCCCATTGTGCGGGGTCGGCCGGATGCTAGGGGAACGGGCCTTGCGTCAAGCCGGGTTCTTCAACTTCGTGATTGAACCCTTGGAAGCCCAACCCAACGGGGACTTCCCGGGCTTAAAGAATCCGAACCCGGAATTTGCGGAAGCCTTCACCCGCTCGATTGCCCTCGGCAAGCAGGTTGATGCCGACGTCTTGATCGCTACCGACCCGGATGCCGACCGGATGGGCTGTGCGGTCCGGCAACCCAATGGTGAATACCAACTGCTGACTGGGAACCAAATTGCTTCCTTGATGTTGCACTACATCTTGGAAGCCCACAAGCAAGCCGGCACCCTGCCAGCCAACGCGGCGGCCGTTAAGTCGATTGTCTCCACCGACTTTGCCACTAAGATTGCGGCCAGCTACGGGGTGGAAATGATCAACGTCTTGACCGGGTTCAAGTGGATCGCCGATCAAATTCACCAGTACGAAACCAAGCACAACCACACCTTCATGTTTGGGTTTGAAGAAAGCTACGGTTACCTGGTTCAACCATTTGTCCGCGACAAGGATGCCATCCAAGCCTTGACCCTCTTGGCGGAAGTGGCAGCTTACTACCGGAGCCGGAACATGACCCTTTACGATGGGGTGCAAGAATTGTTTAAGACCTACGGCTACTTCAAGGAAAAGACGATTGCCAACGTCTACGCTGGCGTTGATGGCCCGGCGAAGATCAAGGCCTTGATGAAGAAGTTCCGCGAAGAATCACCAACTGATTTTGCCGGGCACCAAGTCGTGGCCTTAGAAGACTTTGCCCAGGGCACCAAGACCCTGGCTGACGGAACGGTCGAAGCCTTGACGATGCCGACTTCCAATGTCTTACGGTACGTCTTAGATGATGAAACTTGGATTGCGATCCGGCCATCCGGAACGGAACCGAAGTTGAAATACTACATCGGTACATCGGCCCCAACCGAAGCGGCCGCTACTGCCAAATTGGCGGAATTTGAAGCCGCATTGGCCGAATTTTAATTTAATCAACTGTACGGGAGCGGGGTGACTGACACCCTGCTCCCGTTTGGTAAAAGAGAGGAAATTGACCATGGGAATGCACGAATACCTAAAGAGTTTGAGTGATCTGGAAATGATCAACCGGGCGCCGGGTTATTTCAAGTTTGAAGAACACAACGTGGCGGCCCATTCGTTTAAGGTGACCCAAGCGGCCCAGATGCTGGGCGACATTGAAGAACAGGCCGGCCACGAGGTCGATTGGCGCTCTTTGTACGAAAAGGCCTTAAACCACGATTACACCGAAAAATTTATTGGCGACATTAAGACCCCGGTTAAGTACGCAACACCGGAACTGCGCAAGATGTTGGCGAAGGTTGATGAATCCTTAACGGAAAACTTTATTGAGACCGAAATTCCGGTGGAATTTCGGGCAGCCTACGAGCGTCGCTTTGCCGAGGGCAAGGATGACACCTTGGAAGGTAAGATTCTCTCGGTGGCCGATAAGGTTGACTTGATGTATGAATCCTTTGGGGAAATTCAAAAGGGGAATCCTGAGCCGGTTTACATGGATATTTACAAATCAAGTCTGGAAGCGATCATGGATTTCCGCGAACTGACCAGTGTGCAATACTTCTTAAAGAAGATCTTGCCAGAACTCCTCAAGGACAACGCCAATGTCAACAGTCAGCAATTAGCAATTGCCACGACCCAAATTTTGCAAAAGTAGGGGAAAATAATGAAATACGACGGGGTAATTATCATGATGGCGATCGCCAACTTGGCGATGTTTGCCGCCGGCGCCTGCTTGATTCTCAAGGCCTGGGTACTGTTTGTGGTTTGCTTAGGCCTTTTTTTGGCCTTTACCTGCGTGCACGCCTGGTACTTGGCGACCTTGCGCCAGCGGGTGAAAAAGGAATTGACGCTGCACCAGTCAGAAACAAAAGATTAAGGGAATGCAAAGCGATTGTCGACTGACGATCGCTTTTTTGCTTGCGACCAATTCGGAAAGCGTTCACAATGAAAGGAAAAGGGGGGTCAGCACATACCACTAATCGAAGTCAAACACAATACGAAGACCTACCAGAGCGGGACGACGCAAATCGACGCCAACCACGACATCAGCTTTACCATTGACACTGGCGAGTTGGTGATCATCTTGGGGGCTTCCGGGGCCGGCAAGTCGACCTTGCTCAATATCCTCGGCGGGATGGACACCAACACCAGCGGGGCAGTGATTATCAACGGCCACGATATCGCCCAGTACACGCCCAAGCAACTGACGGCCTACCGGCGGGAAGTCGTCGGCTTTGTCTTTCAATTCTATAATTTGATCCCGAACCTGACCGCCAAGGAAAACGTTGAGTTGGCCGCCGAGCTGGTCGATCACGCGATGGACGCGACGACGGCGTTAGCGGCCGTTGGTTTGGCAGACCACGTCGATAAATTCCCGGCCCAACTGTCTGGCGGGGAGCAACAACGGGTTGCGATTGCCCGGGCGCTCGCCAAGCAGCCCCAGCTCCTCTTGTGCGATGAGCCGACCGGGGCCTTGGATTACCAGACCGGCAAGCATGTCCTGCAGATTTTGCAGGACATGAGCAGGCAACACCAGACGACGGTCGTGATCGTGACCCACAACGCCGCCTTGGCGCCGATCGGTGATCAGGTCCTCCACATTCACGACGGCCGCCTGCAAAAAAGCGAGCGCCACGCCCACCCAGCTGACATTGCGACCTTAGAATGGTAGGTGACAGAGATGAAAAAGCAGCTTCTCTGGCGGGACGCCTGGCAGGCGATTGGCCGCACCAAGGGTCGTTTTATCGCCATCTTCTTGTTAATGGCGGTCGCGTCCTTAACCCTGGTTGGGTTGAAAATGACCGGGCCGGACATGCGCCAGACCGCCCGCCACTTTTACGCCCAGACCCACTTGGCCGATCTGACGGTCACCAGCCCGGCGGGGTTAACCCCGGCGCTGCAGGCGACCTTACGGCAGGAAGCCGGGGTCAAGCGGGTGGAATTTGTCCATACCGCCGATGCTGTAATTAAAGGCGATCAGACGGCCATTCGGCTCACGAGCCTGGGCGGGCACTTGTCTAAAGCCCAGCTGGTCAGCGGGCGCTTACCGCAGCACCGTCACGAAATTGCCCTGTCGTACTTGCTGGCGAAGCATTACCACCGCGGCCAGTGGCTGACCTTGACGGCCGCCCCAGGTCTGAAGGTTCACCGGGTCAAGGTGGTGGGCTTTATTCGCTCCAGTGAGTATTTGGATCGCAACCAAATTGGCAATACCACCGTCGGCAGCGGCCAGCTGCGTGGGGTGGCAGTGCTGCCCAAGGCGGCCTTTCGGGCCGAAAAGCCCCAGCTGGCCCGCTTGACTTTGACGGCGACGGCTGGTCAAGATCCCTACGCGACCAGCTACCAAGCGACGGTAGCCGCCAAGCAGCGCCACTTGCAAACGACCTTGCGCCACCAACTGACGACCCAAAGTCAAGCCCAGGTGGCCCAATTGACGGCCCAACTGCCCGGCTTACGGCAAGCGGCGGCCACCAACCCGGTAGCGGCAGCCGCCTTGCAAACGGCCCAGCGCCGAATTGCCCAGTTGAAAGCCGCGCCGCAAGGCTTAACCGTGCAAACCCGGGAAAGCAACCCGGGCTATGCTGTCTACCGGTCGAATTCGGCGCGGATTGACCTGGTCGCCAACGTCTTTCCGGTCTTTATGTTTGCCGTGGCGATCCTGGTGGCGCTGACGACGATGGCCCGCTTCGTGGCCGAAGAGCGGCAAAAGATCGGGACTTTCAAAGCGTTGGGTTATTCGAATTTTGACGTCGCCAAGAAGTTCTTGCTTTACAGCACCCTGGCGGCGACGGGCGGCACCCTGGTCGGGGCGGCCGGGGGTTTTTGGCTCCTGCCGCGCTTGATTTTTTCGGCTTACGCGGCCAATTCGACCATCAGCGGCCTGCAGCTGGGCTTTTCCTGGGGCTGGTTGCTGACCACGTGGGGGTTGGCCGTGGGCGCGACTGGTTTGGCCGCCGGCTGGGTCCTCGCCCAAGACGCCCGGGAAATCCCGGCCCAGCTGCTCTTGCCACCGACCCCTAAGGGGGGAGCACGGCTGTGGCTGGAGCACGTGACGCCCGTGTGGCGGCGCTTGGCCTTTAAGCACAAGGCGACCCTGCGCAACCTCTGGCGCTACAAGAGCCGGATGCTGATGACGATCCTCGGGGTGGCCGGCTGCACCGGACTGTTGGTGATGGGCTTTGGAATCCGCGATTCGCTGGGCGGGATTGCGAACCGCCAGTACGGCCAGCTGATCAAATATGACTTGCTGGCGGTCGGTTAAAGTCGGCGCGATCACCGAAATGTACATGGGCCACTTTATGGTGATGAATCAAGCGACGTACCAGCACTACTTTGGTCAGCCCTACCGGACCAACGCCCAGCTGCTGAAGCTGGCTGCCGGGGCGAAGGTCAATCCCGTGGCGCGCCAGCTGATGGCAACCGGGGCCGTGGCCGGGGTAAACGAAAACCGCAGTAACCAGCAGATGATTAATAACCTGCTGAACTCGATGGATCGGGTGATGGTGATTTTAATCGGCCTGGCGACCGTCTTGGCGGCGGTGGTGATTTACAATTTGACCAATATCAACGTCGAAGAACGAAGCCGCGAACTGGCGACGCTCAAAGTGTTGGGGTATGATGAAGGCGAAGCGACGCTGTACATCTACCGCGAGACGATTATCTTGTCGGTCGTCGGGATTTTCGTCGGCTTCTTGCTCGGGCGTTGGCTGCACGGCTTTATTATTACCAATCTGCCGCCGGTCGATGCGATGTTTGATCCGCAAATGCGAGGCACCAACTTCCTGTTGTCGGCGGCAATCCCGCTGGTGATTACCGCGCTGGTGGCAGTCGTAATGCAAAAAAAGATCCAAAAAATTTCGATGCTGGCGGCCCTGCAAGCCCGTGAATAATCAATGAGGTGATCCAAATGGCAAATGAAACGCAACGTGCCCACGTGTTACAAATCGCAAATACCCGCTTTGCGACCAAGCAGTTTGACCCGACCCGCCATATTCCGGCCCAGGATTGGCAAACGATTTTAGAGGTCGGCCGCCTGGCGCCGAGTTCCTTTGGCTACGAGCCCTGGCGCTTTGTCTTGCTCAAGGATCCCCAGCTCAAAGAAGCGATCAAGCCCTTTGCCTGGGGAGCACTCAACAGCCTGGCCGGCGCCGATAAAATTTTATTGATCCTGGCGCGGACCGACGTGACCTATGATGCGCCCTACATCCAGCACTTGGTGGAAGACGTCAAGCACAAGGTCTATTCGCCGACCAGCCCGCAGTCGCAGCACTTTAAGGTTTTCCAGGAGCGTGACTTGGCCTTGAAAGATGCCCACGACCGCTTTGAATGGGCTTGCCGCCAGGCCTACATTGCCATGGCCAACATGATGTTTGCGGCGACCGAACTGGGGATTGATTCCTGCCCGATCGAGGGTTTTAACTACGCCCGGATGAACCAATTCTTGGCCGATCACCAAATTATCGATCCGGTCCACTGGCAGATCGCGGTGATGGTCAGCTTCGGCTACCGGGCCCAACCGATCAAGCCGAAGGTCCGCCAGCCGCTGGGAGACTTGTATGAAGAAGTGTAAATGAACAAAGCCGCCCTTTGCGCTGGTTTGGGAGCGAAAAGGGCGGCTAGGGGTTAACCTCAGATACTTGTGAAGCAAGGTGGGCTGAGATGAATGGAAAATATTATCTAATCAAAAAGATCGGGACCAAGTACAAATTTTACTGGGCCCCCCTTTCACCGTGGCCTGAAAAGGATTTTGAAGATTGGGGTGTCGCGGTGATTGATTTTTCGTGGCCAACTTCGGATCCCCGTCTCAAGCATTTAAGGGCAGCTCCCTTAGGGTATAAATTAAAACCGCGCTACCAAGCTTTGAGAGATCCCAAAGTCGAGGGTGTCAGAGATGACACTTATCGCTATATGTGCCTAGAAACCTTTCATGTCTATCAGTGCTTGCCCCATATGGACGAAAAGCATCGGTACGCTAGTTGGGCATCGGGATAGTGAAAAAAGCTTTTAAAAGCGCGAACCGCCGCCTTCCGGGAGTTGGAAGACGGCGGTTTTAGCGTTTAATTACGGCTTAAAAGAAGGTCTTGGACAAAGTCGCAACCAGGGCCAAGAGCAACACCGAAGAAATTCCGGCGGCCACGAGGGCGTTCTTGCCGCGGGTGAAGAGCACGGTGAAGTTCACGTTCATTCCCAAGGCGGCCATCGCCATCCCTAAGAGCAGGTAGGCTAACTTGACCAGACTTGGTACCAACGCGGCCAGGCCCGGGATAAAGGTGCCGGCCACACTGGCGAGGATAAAGCCGAGCATGAACCACGGGATCGGTACCGGCTGCTTTTCACCGGTCGGGTTCGCTTGCCGGGTCGCTTTTTGGTACCAGATCCCGACGAGGATCGCGACTGGGGCCAAGAGCAGAACCCGCGAAAGCTTGGTGATGATCGCCGTATCAAGGCTGACCGGGCCCCCGGCGCTCCCAGCGGCGACGGCGTGGGCGATTTCGTGCAGGCTGCCCCCGGTCATCACCCCAAATTGCAGGGCAGTCATGTGCAAGAGCGGCTTGAGCCCGATTTCGATCAGGGTAAAGAGGGTCCCGAGGATCGCCACGATCGCCACGGCAACCACCTCATTTTCTTGGTGGCGCAACTTGGTGGCCGGATCGTCATCGCTGGTTAATTGCGATGAAATCCCCATCACGGCGGCGGCCCCGCAGATCCCGGTCCCGCTGGCGGTCAGGATCGCTAAGTGGCGGTCGACCCCGAAGCGGCGGGCGAGCTGGTAGGTGACTAAAATCGTGAAGGTCACGACCACAACGGCCAGGGCAATCGTCTTGATCCCGGCTTGGGCCAGGGCGATCAAATTGAGCTTAAAGCCCAGCAGGATGATTCCAAGGCGCAGGAACTTGTTGGCGATCAGGCCAATCCCCGGGCGGCTGTAATCCAGGACCGGGCGACCAACTTGCATCACCATCCCTAACAAGAGGGCGATCACTAAGGCACCAATCACCTTGAGGTAGGGGAGGGTGGCCAGGTAGCTGCCGGCTAGCGAACAAATTAAGGTTAAGAGCGCGGCGCAGGCAAAGGGCCAGCTAAATATCTTCTTGATCATTTCACTTTCTCCTTTCCGAATTGACATCCGGATTTTTTTACATTCTTAATGTACCATGCTAGACTGATAAATAAAAATTATGATTTCTTTCTTGTAAGTTAGTTTTCCTTATGAAAGGGGCAGGGCGATGGAAAATTTATTGGATCACCGGCTGACGACCTTAATGGTGGTGGCACAGACCGGCTCGTTGACCGCCGCCGCCCAGCAGCTCTTTATCACCCAGCCGGCCGTCTCCCAGCAGCTGGCCAGCTTAGAGGCCGACCTGGGCGTGCCGCTCTTGGTTCACCATGGGCGGCGGGTCAAATTAACGGCGGCGGCGACGGAACTGGTGGCCTACGCTCAGCGGCTCGGCCAGGATAATCAGGCGGTCTTGAAGCGGCTCCGTTTGGCCCAGACCCCGCCGTTGCGCTTAGGGGCGACCCGCTCGCTGGGGGCCTTTTTGCTGCCGCAGCTGCTGGTCAAGGTAATCGCGGCCGGCTACCAGCTGGAAGTGACGATTGAAAATACCGCCGTCTTATCCCGGCAACTCTTGGCCGGCCAGCTCGATGCGGCCTTGATCGAGGGAAATTATTCGCGGCAGGACTTTGCCGCTGCCCCACTGGGTAGTGCCCCCTTTATCGGCGTGGCCGCCCAGGCCGAGGTGCCAGCGACGTTGCCAGCCTTGTTTGACCAGCTCTTGATCGTCCGGGAAGTGGGCTCAGGGACCCGCGAGATTTTGACCACCTGGCTGGCGGCGCACAACGCCCAGCTGAGTGACTTTCGTCAGACCCTGGCCTTAAGCAGTCCGACGGCGATCATTGAATTACTTAAGCAGGGGGTTGGGATCAGCTTTATGTACCGGGCCCTGGTGGCCAACGAATTGGCCCGGGGGGATTTATTTGAGTTGCCGCTGGCCGGCTTTCCGCTTGAGCACCCCTTAAATTTGATTTACTTAAAGGAAAGCTCCTTTGCGGCCGAATTCGGTCCCCTGGTGGCGACCGCCCGGGAAGTGCTGGGAAATTAAGTTCTGGTTAAGCTTGGGAGCCAACGGTGGTCAGGGCTGGCCACGTTCGGTAAGCTAGAACTATTTACAAAAGGGGGCAATCCGATGTTACAGACACAGTGGTTAACGTTTGGGGTGGCCTGGCTGATTTTGTTGGTGGGGTATTACCGGCTACTGGCGGTACCAAACCGGACGCCGGCCCAGCGAGTGACGGTCTTGACCAGCCTGGGCTACTTAATGGTGGTGGCCTGGCTGGTCTTTGCGCCGGTCGGGCTGGTCCTGCCGGATTCATACAAGGACCTGTCGTATTTTTATATGGTGCCGTATAACCTCCACCCGTTGGTTCACGTCGACCCGGAATTTTTGGCCAATATTTTGCTGACCGGGCCGCTAGGGGTCTACTGCTACCTTTGGCGGCCGCACTGGTCGTGGTGGCAGGTCGCTTTGGCCGGGCTCGTGCCGGGGCTGGTGATTGAAAGCACCCAGTTTGCCTCGGACTGGCTGGTTCACACGTTGCGGGTGGTCGATATTGACGATGTGATTACCAACTGGGCCGGCCTGGTGCTGGGCTACGCAGTAGTCTGGGGGCTGGACCACACCTCACTGCGAACCCTGATCAAGCCCTTTCGCCTACGCTAAGTCATAACCGGGCGCGTAAGTCAAGAACCAAAGGGATGAAACCGTTTTAAATAAAATCGGGGAAGTTATTGACAAATCCATGTGTAAACGCTAACATATAGTCACAAGGTATTAAGTATTTACCTTCTAATCAATTCTCTTTCTCTCTTATGCCGATCACCGTCCTTGCTGGCGGTGATTTTTGGTTTTGCGGATCATTTGGTTCCAAGCAAGCAGCGATTGACGAAATTTTGCAGCAATTGGCCGACTGTGAGAGTGACAGAACGTAGACTACCGGTGATTGTCATGTGGACTAATAGAAGGCGGTCCGGGTAATGGACTGGTTTCTTTAGCGGATTGGAACAAATAACTTGAATCACCAAGTGAATGAAGGACAAATGGCAGAGGCTCGAACCGGGTCGCTGCCATTTTTTACATCTGTAACATTGCCGTGCATTGGGGAAATTGAAAATCACCTTTTCCTTAATCTGCCAATTGACATACGACATATCTAAAAATTAATGTCATTAAGTTAAGCTCTTGACACCAAATATTTGACAAAAAGTACCCCCT
>NZ_AZFK01000041.1 GCF_001435775.1 Limosilactobacillus ingluviei DSM 15946
AGAGGTAAACCCCTCAAAACTGAACAAAGTTTCAACAACGTGTAGGTTTCCGATTAATTCCTTAGAAAGGAGGTGATCCAGCCGCAGGTTCTCCTACGGCTACCTTGTTACGACTTCACCCCAGTCATCTGCCCTGCCTTAGGCGGCTGGCTCCAAAAGGTTACCCCACCGACTTTGGGCATTGCAAACTCCCATGGTGTGACGGGCGGTGTGTACAAGGCCCGGGAACGTATTCACCGCGGCATGCTGATCCGCGATTACTAGCGATTCCGACTTCGTGCAGTCGAGTTGCAGACTGCAGTCCGAACTGAGAACGGTTTTAAGAGATTAGCTTGCCCTCGCGAGTTCGCGACTCGTTGTACCGTCCATTGTAGCACGTGTGTAGCCCAGGTCATAAGGGGCATGATGATCTGACGTCGTCCCCACCTTCCTCCGGTTTGTCACCGGCAGTCTCACTAGAGTGCCCAACTGAATGCTGGCAACTAGTAACAAGGGTTGCGCTCGTTGCGGGACTTAACCCAACATCTCACGACACGAGCTGACGACGACCATGCACCACCTGTCATTGCGTCCCCGAAGGGAACTCCCTATCTCTAGGGTTGGCGCAAGATGTCAAGACCTGGTAAGGTTCTTCGCGTAGCTTCGAATTAAACCACATGCTCCACCGCTTGTGCGGGCCCCCGTCAATTCCTTTGAGTTTCAACCTTGCGGTCGTACTCCCCAGGCGGAGTGCTTAATGCGTTAGCTCCGGCACTGAAGGGCGGAAACCCTCCAACACCTAGCACTCATCGTTTACGGCATGGACTACCAGGGTATCTAATCCTGTTCGCTACCCATGCTTTCGAGCCTCAGCGTCAGTTACAGACCAGGCAGCCGCCTTCGCCACTGGTGTTCTTCCATATATCTACGCATTCCACCGCTACACATGGAGTTCCACTGCCCTCTTCTGCACTCAAGTCATCCAGTTTCCGATGCACTTCTTCGGTTAAGCCGAAGGCTTTCACATCAGACTTAGAAAACCGCCTGCGCTCGCTTTACGCCCAATAAATCCGGATAACGCTTGCCACCTACGTATTACCGCGGCTGCTGGCACGTAGTTAGCCGTGACTTTCTGGTTGAATACCGTCAATACAAGAACAGTTACTCTCTTGCACATTCTTCTTCAACAACAGAGCTTTACGAGCCGAAACCCTTCTTCACTCACGCGGTGTTGCTCCATCAGGCTTGCGCCCATTGTGGAAGATTCCCTACTGCTGCCTCCCGTAGGAGTATGGGCCGTGTCTCAGTCCCATTGTGGCCGATCAGTCTCTCAACTCGGCTACGCATCATCGCCTTGGTAGGCCGTTACCCCACCAACAAGCTAATGCGCCGCAGGCCCATCCCGAAGTGATAGCCGAAACCATCTTTTAAGCTTTGACCAGGCGGTCAAAGTTGTTATGCGGTATTAGCACTTGTTTCCAAATGTTGTCCCCCGCTTCGGGGCAGGTTGCCTACGTGTTACTCACCCGTCCGCCACTCGTTGGGAAACCAACGTCAATCCTGTGCAAGCACAATCAATCAGTTGGGCCAACGCGTTCGACTTGCATGTATTAGGCACACCGCCGGCGTTCATCCTGAGCCAGGATCAAACTCTCATATAAAATAAGAACTTGAGTAGCTCTCAAAAATAAATTAAGCGAATTGACTTCGCAAATGTTATTGCCTTAATCAATGATTAAGGACCCTACACATTTGATTCGTCGAAACTTTATTCAGTTTTCAAAGGTCTACC
>NZ_AZFK01000042.1:0-39683 GCF_001435775.1 Limosilactobacillus ingluviei DSM 15946
GCACGTCACTGATGAGCAACTACTTTTTTTCTAACTTAAATTGACATTTCGGGAGACTTAAAAGTTTGTTGCATGATGAATCCTTCTTTCGTGTTTTAAGTGAGGTGGTAAGTCGTGCACGCCTTACACTCTTATATAAACGATTGGGACCTGGAATTTTAAAAGAGTAAAACAAAATTATTTCACTGGTAAAACTAAAGGTGCAAAAACAATGAGTTTTACTAATCTTTTACTAAGACAAATACCACAAGCCCGCAAAAGGTGAAGATTTGCTTTAGAATCACGCTTGACAGCGCTATCAGTCAAGAAAGGGTTTTGTTCCCCATCTAAAACTGGTATTATAGAGGCTGTTTATAGTGTCTGAGCAGGAGTGCCTGCTTAGACATCAACCAGTACCAAATGATGGTAACTTAAGCAAAGGATGGCTAGGAATGGAAAACAGCCAAAAAATGGTTAAGCACCAGTCCCGCGGGTATCTTTTTGCCAAGCGGGTCACTGACATTGTGCTTTCAGTAATTGCCTTAATCCTGTTGAGTCCGGTCTTTTTAGTGATCTGGCTGCTGGATTCATTCGGCGATAATAAGGGACCTGTCTTTTTTAAGCAGACCCGGATCGGGATGCACCACCAGCCCTTTAAGATTTACAAGTTTCGCTCGATGATCGTGAATGCGGATGAAATTTTGCACCAGGATCCTGAATTGTACCAAAAGTACGTGGCTAATAATTACAAGCTAGAGCCAGAAGAAGACCCGCGGATTACCCGCTTAGGGCGGATCTTGCGCAAGACTTCACTGGACGAAATCCCCCAGTTCATTAACATTTTGAAGGGGGAAATGAGTTTGATTGGACCACGGCCGGTAGTGAAAGAAGAAGTTGAAATTTATGGGGACCGCGCGGATAAGTTCTTGTCGGTCAAGCCTGGGGCGATGGGCCTGTGGCAGGCTAGTGGTCGCAGCAATATCGGTTATCCGGAACGGTGTGATTTAGAGCTGAGCTACGTGGATCACGCTTCGTATTGGTATGACTGCCGGATTCTCTTTAAGAATTTAATTAGTATCTTTAAGAGTACCGGGGCCTATTAGAGGAGAGCATTGTGAAAGTTAAAATTTTAGTGGCAACGCATAAGAACTACGCCATGCCCAAAGACCCAGTGTATTTGCCGGTCTTTGTCGGCAAGGCCTTGCACCCGGATGTTAATCAGACCTACCAAGGGGATAATACTAGGGACAATATTTCTGCCAAGAATGCCAATTATAATGAACTAACAGCGATCTACTGGGGCTGGAAGAACCTGCCCGACCTGGATGCAATGGGGTTAGTCCACTACCGGCGGCACTTTAGTCTGACCGGCAAAAAGGACGTCCAAACGGTCTTAACCCAAGCAGACGTCGAAAAGTTGCTGGCCCAAGCCGATGTTTTGGTGCCCAAGCGCCGGAACTACTACATTGAAAGCAATGAATCCCACTATTTGCACGTCCATGAGCATGAACCCCTGGAAGTTATGAAAGACATTATTCAGGCCGATTACCCAGAATACGTACCGGCCATGGAGAAGGTCTTAAAGCGGACTTGGGCCCACATGTTCAATATGTTTGTCATGAAGCGACAACCGTTGGACGAATACTGCACCTGGATGTTTGAAGTCTTGGCCAAGGTTGAAGCGCGGATCGATATTACTAATTACACCCCGTACGAAAAGCGGGTGTACGGCTTCTTAAGTGAATTAATGCTGGATACCTGGCTGGAGACACACCCTGAATACCGGGTCAAGGAAGTCAATTACGTCTTTATGGAACCGGTCAACTGGTTCGTGAAGGGCGGCAAGTTCTTAAAGCGCAAGATTTTTGGCCATGGGGAGCATTAAGTGAGGAAAGGACGATGAGACAACTACTTTTAAAAGAGTGGGATCGCTTTGTTAATTTTAAATTAACAGGAGAGTTATTGTATCAAGTTGCCTTTATTTACTTGGTAACTATCTCGTACCTCCAAACATCGACTTATGTTGA
This sequence comes from Limosilactobacillus ingluviei DSM 15946, assembly GCF_001435775.1. Lineage (GTDB taxonomy): Bacteria > Bacillota > Bacilli > Lactobacillales > Lactobacillaceae > Limosilactobacillus > Limosilactobacillus ingluviei. The sequence continues at coordinate 2,007 of NZ_AZFK01000042.1, forward strand.
TTTTTTTGCACCAAGTACCTTACATCGGTTATTATTTATAGGGTTAGTTACCTTAGCTTTTAAAATCTTCTTTCTGGATCGGCATAATGTATGGTCGATGCTTGGCAATTTATTGGGCTTTGGCTTGCTATTGATTACTTGGCGGACTTCCCATGATTTTATGTTGGTCGTGATGGGGACTTTAATTCTTGGCGCCCGCGGGGTTAACTTTCGTCAAATTGTAAAATTGTACTATTTGGTTGGGTTAGTCGGGTTACTTTACATTATTGTGTCTGCTGAAGCCGGTGTGATTCGGAATTTAGTCTTTGTGCGGGATACCACGGGGGCAGTTCGGCGGGCCTTTGGGATTATTTATCCCACTGATTTCGCCGCTCATGTTTTGTTTTTAGTCTTGGCGGATGCGTACTTGGCCTTTCACCGCTTAAAGTGGTGGCGGTATATCCTTTATATGATAATTGCCGGAGTAGTAATGTGGGGGACCAATTCGCGTCTAGATGCCATCGCTATTCTATTAATAATTCCGATAACGTGGTTAGGTCAGCGTGCTGCGCAAGGGCATTTAGTTAGTCGCTTGGTAGCAGGATTTTATTGGCCAATTCCAATTTTAGGTGCTTATCTAATAATTATTGCCTCATACTTTTTTACTTTTTCTAATCATCTATTTGAAAAAGTAAATCATGCTTTATCTGGTCGTCTTCAGTTTGGACATACAGCGTTTGTTCGCTATGGCTTTTCTAAGTTTGGTCAACCCGTTCAAGAAAATGGTTGGGGCGCTGGCGTGGGGGCTAAAAAAGTAGTTACAGATTACTTTTTTATTGATGCTTCATTCTTGCGTCTCCTGATTATTTTCGGAACAATTGTATTATTGGTAGTACTACTAATGATGACCCAACTCAGTTGGCAATCAATCCAGACTAACGACTATGCGTTAGCAAGTGTTATGGTGATCGTAACCGTCAGCGCGATTTTAGAGCAACGGTTAGTCGATATCGCGTATAATCCCTTTCTGTTGGCATTTCTAGCAACGGGGACAGCATCAATGATGACAAAGGAGAAAGACATTGAAAGAGTACACAGTTAAGGAATTAACCCAGATGTTTACTAAGAGCATCATCTTAATTCTTGCACTTGCGGTAATTTTTGGTGGAGCGTTTGGCTTCTTGGCCAAACATCGCCAATCTACTACTTATACGGCGCACCGCAGTGTGTTAATTTCACACAATTATCAAGCTGCACCGACGCAGAATAATGATCAAAATGCCCAAGTGATGGCGGATCAAAATTTGATGCCGACCTACGAAGAACTTTCTCAAGGACGGACAGTGGCGAAAGAGACGCGGTCGTTATTACCAAAGAAGTTACAAAAGAAGTACACTACGGACGATTTGGATTCGATGATCCATGCCAAGAGCCACCAGCAATCTTTGATTTTGGAAATGAAGGTTGAGACGGGCTCTTCGGCAACGGATGCAGCCAAAATTGTTAATGCGGCTGCCGAAGCAGTTCAAAAGGAATTGCCACGGTTGAAAGCCGGGGTTGGGACGGTAACGCCACTTGCCAAGGCTACTGCTGATGATGTAACGAGCGAAACGACGCCAAAAGCCAAGAAGTACGCGGTGGTTGGCGCAGCCCTAGGGGGCTTAGTCGGGATTGTAATTTCCTTTGGGGGAATTGCAATTAAGGACTTCCTGCGGAAAAATGGTAAATAGTTAAGCAAATAGCCATGTCTGCATTCGCGGGGATGGTTATTTTTGTATCAATATTATGAGGGGTAGAAAAGAATGACGCATAAGCTTTTATTGTCAGTAACTGATCCACACGCTAATAACGCGGGACCCAAAGCACGGACCGATATTGAGCATTTTTTAGCTGATGAGTGCGAAATTTGTCAGTTACCGTTTGATTACGAATCAAAGTTGAAGAAGCTGAAATATAAGTACTGGGACATTCCACGGCTGTTTAAACAACGCAAAGTGGATGAAATCTACTTTCAGTACCCAGTCTACTCAACGGTTTTAATGGACGCTTTAGTAGCATCGATTAAGCAGAATACGACAGCTAAGTTGATCTTTATTATTCATGATATTGAATCTTTGCGCCTTTTCAAAGAGCAAGTTGGCTATGCACAAAAGGAAGTAGAGTGGCTGAATCAAGCTGATGGACTGGTGGTTCACAGTCAAGCCATGCAGGACTATTTACGTAACCAAGGGGTGACGACCCCGATGGAGATTTTGGGGCTTTTTGACTACTTAAATCCTCAACCTTTACAAGACCCTCAACCGTACCGGCGGTCGCTTTGTTTTGCGGGGAATTTAATGAAGTCTCAGTTTTTAAGCCAAGTTGATTTTGGTGAGAAGCTGCCACTACAAGTGTATGGCCCTAACCCACTGGATGACTTGTCAGCTGACGTTAGCTATGAAGGGGTATATACGCCTGAAGAACTTCCCCAACACTTGACTGCCAATTTTGGCTTAGTATGGGATGGCAGTCGCACGGATACTTGTGATGGTGATTTCGGCGAGTATATGCAGTATAACTGCCCACATAAGGTCTCTCTGTATATCAGCAGTGGGTTACCAGTCGTGGTTTGGGAAAAGGCGGCGGTTGCTAAATACTTGGTTGAAAATGGGCTGGGAATTGCCGTGGCTAGCTTAGATAAATTACCAGGTCGTCTCGCTCAGTTCTCCCTCGAAGACTACGAAGCAATGAAGAAACGAGTGGCCCAAGTGGCAGTAGGGTTACGTAATGGACAGCAAATCAAAAGCGCACTTGAACGACTGCAAACCCGGTTGAAGTAGGAGGCTGATGTTATGCAAGCAGTCTTAATTATTGCCCATAAACAGCCTGAGCAAATTATTGCTTTAGCAAAGCAATTAGTCCCGACGTTTAAAGTCTGGGTACACTTTGACACGAAAATGACGATTACCCCGGCGCAACAAGCAGCGTTTGATCAATTAGGAGTTCATACCTTCTCTAAAATTGATGTTCGTTGGGGCGGTTGGAGCATTGGGCAGGTGGCCGTAGAGCTTTTTAAGGCCGCATTAAAGGATCCAGAAATAACTCATTTGCATTTGATCTCAGGGCAAGATTGGCCCGTTCAAGCGCCGGCAAAGATTGCTCACTTCTACGAAAATGACGATCACATTTACATGAAATATTTCCGCGCCGATCAAGTCCGTAAATCGGGTGAATTGGTTTTGTGGTGGCAAAAATACTATTTCCCGTATGATAAATTGAACCGCCGGACGCTGTTTGGCAAGATCTATCACCGGGTGAGCTTGCATTTACAGCGGCTCCTAGGGGTAAATAAGCTTAAACGGTTAGGGTACCGGCCAGAAGAAATTTATTCAGGTGAAAATTGGGTTGATTTACCGCGGGATGCTGCGGAATATGCAGTGGAGTATTTTGAGACCCATCCGAAGCTGCAAATAATGTTAAAGACGGGGGCTTTTTCTGATGAATTTTGGTTACCGATAATTTTCTGCAATCAGCCAGAATACCGAGACCGAATCATTCAAAAGCATTATCGTTATATTCTTTGGGAAGAGCGCTATGGTAGTCGACCAGCGATCTTAGATATGCAAGATTTACCGGCGCTGCAAAGCGAGCCTTATTTCTGGGCGCGTAAAGTGGTCTTTGGTATCTCTGATGAATTGACTCAGCACTTGCCGCTAGCCTCAAGGGAGCCGGGTAAGCCAGAAAATTAAGTTGTAGTTTCCAGCCATTTAGCCTATCATTGACAGATAGATATCTGAACGAAAGAGGAACTGGTATGTCAAAGTATGATTATTTAGTCGTCGGGGCCGGCCTGTTTGGCGCGACCTTTGCGTATGAAGCGGCCAAGCGCGGTAAGCGGGTGAAGGTGATTGAAAAGCGCGATCACATTGCCGGGAATATCTACACCAAAGAAATTGCCGGGATTCAGGTCCACCAGTACGGCGCCCACATTTTCCATACTTCCAACAAGGAAATTTGGGACTACGTCAACCAATTTGCGGAATTTAACCGCTACACCAATTCACCAATTGCCAATTTCCACGGTGAAATCTACAACCTCCCCTTTAATATGAACACCTTCTCCAAGATGTGGGGAGTCAAGACGCCGGCCGAAGCTCAGGCTAAGATCGATGAGCAACGGCAAGAAATGGCAGGTAAGCAGCCGGCCAACCTGGAAGAACAAGCCATTTCGCTGATTGGCCGTGACATTTACGAGAAGCTGGTCAAGGGTTACACCGAAAAGCAGTGGGGCCAAAAGGCGACCGACCTGCCGGCTTTCATCATTCGCCGCTTGCCAGTCCGGCTGACCTACGACAACAATTACTTTAACGATGCCTACCAGGGGATTCCGATTGGTGGTTACACTCAGATCGTTGAAAAGATGCTGGCCAGCGACTTGATCGACGTCGAGACCGGGGTCGATTTCTTTGCCAAGCAAGCGGAATATGAAGCCGAATTCCCGAAGATTGTCTTTACCGGGATGATCGACCAGTACTTTGGCTACCAGCTCGGTGAGCTTCAATACCGGAGCCTGCGCTTTGAAACCGAAGAGTTGGATGTTGACAACTACCAAGGGAACGCGGTTGTCAATTATACGGACGCCGAAACCCCGTATACCCGGGTGATCGAACACAAGCACTTTGAATTCGGCAAGGGCGACGCCAACAAGACGATCGTCACCAAGGAATACCCGGCCGATTGGCACCACGGGGATGAACCCTACTACCCGGTCAACAACCAAGCTAACAACAGCCTCTACAAGCAATATGCAAAACTGGCCGCCGATACTAAGCCGAACGTGATCTTCGGTGGGCGGCTCGGGCAGTACCGCTACTATGATATGGATCAGGTCCTCCACGCGGCCCTGGTTACCGTGACAAAGGAGTTTGGCAAGTAAGATGCAAGTGATTAAGAACTATTTGTATAATGCGGGCTATCAGATTCTGTTGATGTTTGCGCCGATTATTACGACCCCCTATATTTCGCGGGTCTTAGGGCCGCACGCCTCGGGGATCAATAGCTATACAAATGGTTGGGTCACCTTCTTTTGCTTGATCGGTCAGCTTGGGATCACCCTGTATGGGAACCGGGAGGTCGCCTACCACCGCGATGACAAGTTTGAGCGGTCGCGGGTCTTTTGGGGGATTGAACTCCTACAGCTGGGGACCATCTGTCTGTCACTGCTAGCCTACTTAACGGTTGTCTTACTGTTCTCGTCGACCTTCAAGGTCTTTTATTTACTGCAGACCTTTTGGATCATTGCCGCCGGACTCGACGTTTCCTGGTACTTCATGGGGATGGAGGACTTTAAAAAGACCGTCGTCCGCAATACAATCGTCAAGTTGATCTCGATTTGTCTGATCTTTGTCGTCGTCAAGCAGGAAAGCGACCTGTGGAAGTACATTCTCCTGCTCGGTTTGGCTCAGGTCGGCGGGAATATTACCCTCTGGCCCTATCTGCGCGATTCGATCCAGTGGGTGGCGCCAAAGTACTGGAAGCCCTTCAAGCACCTGTACCCATCCTTGATCCTCTTTATTCCGACCATCACCACCCAGGTCTACTTGGTGGTCAACAAGTTGATGCTCGGGCGGATCGGGGCCCAGGATGCCTTGGGGCAATTTGATTACGCCGATAAGATTGTCAAGCTGGTCTTAGCGATCGTGACGGCGACCGGGACGGTGATGCTGCCCCACGTTGCCAATAAGTTTGCCAAGGGGGATGTGAAAGGAGTTCGTCAAAGCCTCTATAATTCCTTTGAATTTGTCACGGCCCTGGCGGTGCCGATGATGTTCGGCCTAATGGCGGTCGCCAAGAAATTTGCCCCCTGGTTCTTAGGGGAGAAGTATGTTCCGACCGGGACGATCATGTTCATCGAAGCGCCAGTGATCCTCTTTATCGCTTGGAGTAACGTAATTGGCACGCAGTACTTGATGCCGGTTAAGCGGGTCAATGAATTTACGGCGTCAGTGACGGCCGGGGCAATTACGAATATTGTCTTGAACTTTTTCTTGATTCCACGCTATACTGCAAACGGGGCCGCGATCGCCACGGTGATTGCTGAGTTTGCAGTGGCGGCCGTGCAATTACAATGTGTGCGGACGACGATTCGACGACGCGATCTATTTAGAAATATCTGGCGTTACTTACTTCCGGGTGGTTTGATGAGTTGGGTAGTCTATCATATTAGTGAAATGATGAGTATGAACATTATCAACCTGGCTTTTCAAGCGGCGGTTGGCATTATTATCTATGTCTTGGGGATTATAATGCTGAAAGCGCCAATTGTTGATCAAGCTAAGCAAATTTTAAGTAAGGGTAAGTAAGCGGCGAGTGATTGCTAATGGGGATGACCATTCAGCAATCGCTTTTTGCTTTCAGAGGTTATTATTATGGATGAAAAACTATCAATTATTATTCCCGCTCATAATTGCGAAGCAACATTAAGACAAGCTGTTGCAAGTATTTATGATGATTTGTCGACGGAGCAGGCTGCCATGATACAAACGATCATTGTTGAAAATGGCTCCCAAGACCAAACCCCACAAGTAGCCCAACAAATTGCAAAAGTGTACCCCCAAGTGTGCCTGACTCACAGTCAGCCGGGGGTATCAAAAGCACGCAACCAAGGGCTAAAGGTAGCTACCGGTCAAGCACTTCTTTTTTTAGATGCTGATGATTATTTTAAGCCAGACATGGTAAAGCAAGTGTTGGAACATGAAGTAAAAGCAGACTTGTTGATCTACTCGTTTGAGTCAGGAAAGGCGTTAAAACGTTTATTTGATCAAGCTATCCTTTATCAACAAGCTGATAAAGAGCAGCTAATCGCAACGATGCTTGAGAATCCAACCAATTATCTGACGGTTTGGGGGAAGGTATTTCGCCGCCAGTTGATTCTGGATCATCAGTTGTTCTTTAATGAGGATTTGCGTTTTTCTGAGGACTCCTTATTTGTCTTGCAGTATCTCTTGGTGGCGCAAACTGCGCTAGGTTTACCAACAGTCTTGTATCATTACAATCGAGCTGAAAATTCTGCCGTCCGTTCCTTTGACGAAGAAAAAGTAGCAGCTTACTTGCAGGCTTTAAAGGTAGTAAATAAACTAATTCAGACCTCGTTGCCTGACGTTTTGCCAAGCTTTTACATTTATGGACTGATGCAAGTTAATTTAATCGGGGTTCACGGGATTTATGATGCAAAGAATTCAGCTGCTGGAGCGGTGAAGAAGGCCCAGCTTAGAGCAGTTGTGCAAGATCCAATTGTGGCAAAGTGTTTGAGGCGAACCCCACTTACGCGGATGCGTACGCCAAAGTTTGCGGCGATTATTTTATTGAAATTGCATTGCTATGCCTTGGCAGGGAAGGTTTTTGCACTTCGTAGCCGGGCTAAATAATGAATATGTAGCAACTCCCGCCAAATAGGCAGGGAGTTTTTTAGTTCACGCGTTATTCAGATTGTAAAGTTTCTAGTAGTTTAACAATTTGTTTGCGATGATAGCTAACCGCTTGAGGAGTGATATTTAGCCGCTTAGCGAGTTCGTTGTTTGTTAAGCCGGAGTCTTTTAACAAGAGCCTTAAGAATTTACGTTGCATTGGTGCCGCTTGGGCTAAGGCTTGGTGAACTAATTGAATGGCAGCTTCCCGGGCTTCAAAGTCGTACTCGTAGCATAGATCCGGATGAGTTTGGCTGGGAGTGCTTGTTAGGGGCTGGTCCAGTTTGATGGCAGCTCGTTGGTAATCGCGATTGCCACGTTCAAAGTATTTACCGAGGCACCAGGATAAGCGTTGGTAGATGAAAGTGCTGCGTTTCATGGTCAAAACGGTTGCGCGCTGCTCAAAATCAATTAATGCCTGGGAGGCTGCCAGGTGGCATTCCTGAACTAAATCATCACGGTCGGGATGACTCGGCTGGATATTTGCGCGCTTGAGAAAGCCGAAAATAAGGCCGGACAAGTTAGGGTCGGTATAGGTCGCCAAGAGTGCCTGATTAAATTGGCTGTTCGAGTGATTGAATTTCATAAAAAATCTCCGTTTCGTTTAGGCTTGTCTCGGCCGAAGACGAAAACATCATATAAAGATTTTTAAAAAGTTGAAAACGTTAAATCATCCCTTAATCAATCTCAAAATGAGACGAAAAGGCGTTAACCTGGTCAATTTCGCTCTTGCCGACCAGCATAAATCATGGCTTTGATCCAGAATGGGCCATTTTTAATCTTCTTAAGTGGGGGGATTTTGCTTTTGTATCAAAAAGTTAATCACAAAAATAAAAATGAAATAAAATTATTCTAGCAGCGCTTAAAGACTGATAATTGAGAGAAATGAGATTAAAATTTGGGTCTTGAGAAAGCGTTTACCTTTGTGCTTTAATGGTTAACGGAAATTTCCGAAATTTAACTTTAAACTGAGGAGGGCTTGCATGAGCTTATCAGAGATCCAAAACTTAAAGACACTTCGCAAGCAAGAATGGCCAGTGACTTCATACCATCCCATTAGCTGGGACGAAATTTTCTTTTTGACGGCGTACCGGGAAAAGCAGACGCTCTTAATGTTGACCAAGGGGGAAGGCTTGGTCGTTGATCGGCCATTAAAGTATGTAATAAATAAGTTCGCAGAAACGGCGCAGATTTGGGAGCTGGATACAAAGTGCTTTTACCAGCAATATAAGCACCGGCCAATTGCGTATGTCGCCGGGTTTCATGCCTTAGTGCCGAGTTGTGGTGCTAAAGACACTGATGTGGTGTATTACATGGCGCACTTTATGAAAGCGCATGAATACAATGGTAAGACCAAGGAAATGTTACTTTACTTTTGCGATGAAAAGCGCGGCACCCATTTTAAGTTGGGGCTCGATGTTGCGCGGGGGGCCTTTGAAGGGATTCTTAATTCGGTGGACAAATATGAAAGGCAACAACAATTGCGCCTTAAGCAGTTCGAAATGTGGCTAGGCCATAGTCAACAAATCAGCTGGCCGGAATTTAAGCAGCTCAACGCTGACTTTTTGGCAGCCGAAGATGAGTGGGGCTTGGCACTCCTAATGGATTTTTGTACACGGACCTACGGAGAGCCCCATCTAGAAGAGTGCCAAGCCTACATTAAGAAGTATTTCCACCGGCCCTACCGGATCTAAGATTTTTGGGTGAATTCCGGAAAAGTCCCCGCAAGGCCCGTGATTTGTGTTACAATAAAGTTACAAAGAAATGATAAAGATTACAGTAACTTTAACAGCATGGGAGAAATCATGAAGGGTAAGGAGGATGATGATCATGCGGAAGGAATTCAAGCTATTATTCAGTACCGTTGCAATGGCGGCATTATTAGCCGGTTGTGGTCAAGCGGCAACGACCAGCTCCAAGAAGGCGGCCAGTTCATCATCGCCGGCCCCGACCAGCCAAACAACCAAGAAGCACGCTGACCACACCGTAGCCAAAGCGGCAGAAGCGCCGACCGCGGTTGCGACAACCCCGGCGGCAACTACTACGCCAGCTGCACCAATGATGCTGAAGGCAGCTAGCCAAGCCCCGGCGACCTACACGCCCGTTACTAAGACGTTGACGGTTAACACCCCGGCGGCAACTAAGGTAGCGACGCAACAGACGGCCAACCAAGCGGTCCCAACGCCAACCAAGGCAACTACGACTTTGGCGGCGGACCAACTGACGCTGAACCAAAAGTTTGGCCTCTACACTTGGTACACCAGCAAGCACGTAACCAACGAAGCGTTGCCAGTCACTGATCGCCCATTATCAGTAACGATCATGAACGAAAGCAGCGTCTTGGCCCCATTGCCAAACGGGACCAACAATACCTACTACCAGGTCTACGGCAGCACGGCGGACAATGGCGAGTGGGTTAACTACTACGCCCAAAGCAAGGATGTCGCTGGCAGCGACAAATCCGTCTACCTGTACAAGGGGAACCAGTGGAACCAATACCAGCTCAATGACATGGTAAACACGGCGAACCAAGAACAAGCAGGCGCTTATGTCAACCAAGTAGCGAACAACGTGCAAGTTCACGACGAACGGTAAGACCACGTTCCGTGGTCGCTCGTCAACCCTAGTAAAATGGGGCTGACGAGCTTTTTCTTTTCCTGAAAAGTCATGAAAAGGGCAAACACAAATTAAACGCAAGGTTTCTTTCATGTAACAATCATGTATCATCTTGGCCAGAGCGTTGATCGAAAAAACAATGAATGATAGAATTTACAAGGAACATTTAGAAAATCATAAATTTTTGAAACTATTAAAGATAAAAACCGAGTAATTAACGTAAGGAGAACGACATGGGTAAACCGAGTCAGGATATGAAATGTCACTTTAAGATGTACAAGAAAGGAAAGCTGTGGTTAGTCGCTGGGATTACGGCGGCCAGCCTCTTTGCCGGCGTGCACGGTGCAAAGGCCGACACGACGACCCAAGCGGATCAAGCTGCTGACAAGGTCGCAACGACGACCGGTAACGCTAACAGCAGCGATGACCAAACGGTCCTCTCTGCGGCAACTGCCAGTGCTAACGTAGCCGTAGTGACGCCAGCGGTCAGTGCGTCCGCGCAAGTTAGCGCAGATCCAGCAGTGAGCGCCTCAGCGCAAGTGGCTTCGGCGAGCCAAGCGGTTAGTGCCGCTACGGCCCCAGCTAGCCAACAAGCAGCACCAGTTGCAATGTACAAGGCGGCTGTTGAAACGTCTGCCCAAGCTGCGGCTCAATCCAACGCCGTAACTACGTCTGATGCAACGTCTGCTAACTCTTCTGCGGCTCCATCTACCAAGGAAGTTTACAGTGGTGGGCACTGGTACTTGCAAGATACTGCGACGAACCAATACCTGAATGGCTGGCAAAGCTTATCTGGTAACCGGACGGTCTACTACGATACGACTTCTAACCAGATGCAATATGGCGAAAAAGAAATTAACAACCAATGGTATTACTTCCGGACCGACAATGGGGATGTCGTCACTGGTTGGCAAAAATTAGCGGACGGTCGGAATGTCTACTATGACGTGAAGAAAGACGGTAATAAAGTTACTGGTCAAGGGATGCTTCACGGGATGCAAGAAGCTAACGGTACCTACTACTACTTCAATATCTGGAATGGTGACCGTGAACAAGGCTTTAAGACCAACAATGGTAAGACTTATTACTTTGCCCCAAGCATGACCAAAGGTGAAAAAAACATCAATGGTCATTGGTACGACTTTGATAATAATGGGGTAATGCAGACTGGCTTTACGAAGTTAGCCGATGGTCGTTTGGACTACTACAACGCCCAAGGCCAAATGCAATATGGTGAACAAAAGATTAATGGGCAATGGTACTACTTCCGGACGGATAATGGTGACACTGCTCGTGGCTTTACGAAGTTAGCTGATGGTCGAACGGTTTATTACGATGTTGATGCTAACGGTAAGGGGCAAGGAATGCTCCATGGTGAAAACACCTTAGCCAATGGTAAGACTTACTTATTTGCTTCCAACAATGGTGACCTGCAAAAGGGTGCAATTTATACTAATGGTAAGTTACGTTACTTTGGCACGGATGGTGCGCTAGTTAAGAGCGGTAAAGTTGGATCCTTAGCTACTGATGCTAATGGGTACCTTAGTTTGGTTAATGGCGAAAACCAAGTTACGGGTCACTGGTACTTGTATGATGCTAAGGCCGGGGCTTTGAAGACTGGTTGGCAAAAGCTTGTTGACGGTCGGACTGTCTACTACAACCCGCAAACAGCCCAAATGACGCATGGCGAAAAGAATATTGGTGGTCATTGGTACTACTTTAGTACACAAAATGGTGATATGGCCAAAGATTTCACCAAGTTAGCCGATGGTCGGACTGTTTACTACAACAATAATGGTCAAATGCAGTATGGTGAACAGAAGCTGAACGGTCACTGGTATTACTTTGCCACGAACAATGGTGATATGGCCAAAGGTTTCACCAAGTTAGCCGATGGCCGAACCGTTTACTACAACAATAATGGTCAAATGCAATATGGCTGGCAAAAAATTAATAACAAGCAGTACTACTTTGCCACGAACAATGGTGACATGTTTAAAGGTACACACACCATCGATGGCAAGACTTACACCTTTGACAACAACGGGGTTGAAGAAGCTTGGGGTTGGCCATTCCCATCCGTTGGGCAAGGTTACTTCTCTGGGGCACAACGCTTCGGGGTGAACGCCGGTGGCGAATTCCGGTTGAACGGCTTCCACGACGGGTTGGACTTTGGTTCCGTTGATCACCCAGGTTCCACGGTTCACGCTATTCACGCTGGGACGGTTAAGTCTGTCGGCTACACGGCCGGGTTAGACTGGTACGTTACGGTTGATACCGGTGAATACCTGGTGGTTTACCAAGAAGCCTTTAGTTCCCGGAACCAAATCGCGGTTAAGCCAGGACAACAAATCGGCTTAGGTGACACGATCGGTTACCGGAACACTTCCCACCTCCACATTGGGATTACCCGCCAAAAGAACTTCAACGTGGCCTTGGCTAACTCCTTTAACAACAACGGGACTTGGCTGAACCCACTGGACATTATCTTAAACAACCGTTAAGATAGTTAAGTTGAATAAGTAATCAAAAGAGTACCGGCAACTTTGTCGGTACCCTTTTTGTAAGGACGCTAAATTCGAAGAAAGGATTTCATTTTGAAGAACAATGTCGATCAAATCCGGGCCTACCAAGCCAATTTTGCCCGGAATGTGAAGAAAGTTACTACCCTCTCAGGGGTTGTCTTGGCCACGGCAAGCTTTTTGCTGCTGGTTCAACCTCAAGCCGCGCAAGCTGAAACGACGCCGGCAACTACCGTTAGCCAAGCAGCCAGTACGGCGTCACAAGCCTCAGCCCCAGCCACGCCGGCTTCGAGTGCTAGTGATGCTTCTGTTAGCTCAGTAGCAGCGCCAGCTTCGGCCAGTGCTTCGACTTCAGCAGCGAACAGTGCTAATTCGTCCGCTAACGCGAGCGTGACTAATGCCACGGCTAGCAGCAGTGAGTCAGCCTTGTACAAAGCGGCCGATGCCAATACGCCAACCGTAGTGACAAACCCGGATGTCGTTGCCAACGCAGTCAACACGACTTCTGCGCCAAATATTAAAACCTACACCCCAAGCAATAATGCCGGTAGCGTTACGAATAAGGGTTCCTACAGTACCAGCGCGGATGCGATTGACGTTTCCTCCTACCAGGGGGCAATGAGCGTTAATACCTATACTAACTTGAAAAATCAAGGGGTGAAGTACGTCATCGTCAAGCTGACCCAAGGGACCACCTACGTAAACCCATACGCGGGGACTCAGATTGCCAACGCTAAGGCGGCTGGCTTAACGGTCTATGCTTATGACTATGTGACCTTTACTTCGACCGGGGCCGCGCAAGCCGAAGCGGCCTACTTTGCGGCGGCGGCCCGGCGGTTTGGTTTGGGCAAGGATGCCCTGATGATTGCCGACGTGGAAGATGACGTGGTCAAGCGGGGCAATATTACCAGCTTGTTAAACGCCTACTGGGCGGCCTTAAGCGCCCAAGGCTTCACCAACCATGCCGTCTACACTGGCTACTACTTTGACCAACAATATAAGGTCAGTTCAACCGTCGGCAAGAGTCGGACTTGGATTGCCGCTTACTACTACTCCTACTGGAAGAATACGATCTTAAATTCTGGCTACGGGGCCTGGCAATACACCGATTCCTTTAACGGGATTGACGGCTCGATTGACATGGGGCTCTTTTCCTCGAACGTGGCTAAGAACGGGGAAAGCTACGAAAATGGCCACTGGTATCTCTACCAAGGCGGCGTCAAGCAGACCGGCTTTATGCGCTTAACTGATGGCCGGGTCGTTTACTACAATGGGGCTGGGCAGATGCAATACGGTCTGCAAACGATCAATGGAGCGACTTACTACTTCCGGACGGATAACGGGAATATGGTCACGGGGCAAACGACAGTCAATGGTAGCAGCTACTACTTTGACCCGAAGACAGGCCAACGCCAAACTGGTTTGGTATACAATCAAGCGGGCAAGACGTTCCAATATTATGATTTAACAACGGGTAAATTGTTAACCAGCGCCAATGGAACTTATGTCGGTAAGCTTCATGTTCAAGCTAATGGGACGGTCGACCTTAAAACATTAACGAATGGCTTGAATGTAATTAACGGAGTTCGCTACTACTATAATGCTACAACCCAGACCTTGGTAAGTGGTTTAATGACAGTAAGTGGTAAGACTTACTACTTTGATCCAACGACTAAAAAGGCGATCAGCGGTCAGTTAAACCTGAATGGTTACTGGTATGGCTTCAGTAGCGATGGGATTATGCAGACTGGCTTTACCAAGATTGCGGATGGGCGCATTGTTTACTACAATCCTCAAGGCCACATGATGTATGGTGAACAAAAGATCAATGGAGCCTGGTATTACTTTGCAACCAATAATGGTAATATGGCAACTGGCTTTACTAAGTTAAAAGATGGGCGGACTGTGTACTATAACATGGCTGGCCAAATGCAGCATGGTTTAACCAATGTTAATGGTACTTACTACTATTTTGCGGATAATAACGGTGACCAGCAAACGGGCTTGAAAGTTGTTAATGGAAAGACGTATTACTTTGCTCCAACAATGTTAAAGAATGCGGAACGACGGATAAATGGCTATTGGTATTACTTTAAAGCCGATGGTAGTACGGCAACTGGCTTTACGAAATTAAATGATGGTCGGACAGTTTACTATAACGGCCAAGGTCATATGCTGTATGGTGAACAACAAATTAATGGAGCCTGGTATTACTTTGCGACCAATAATGGTGACATGGCGAAAGGCTTTACTAGATTAGCTGATGGCCGGTTAGTTTACTATAATACTGCGGGACAAATGCAACATGGCTTGACCAATGTCAATGGAGCGTATTATTATTTCGCAGATAACAATGGTGACCAGCAAAGAGGTTTTAAAAAGATTAATGGTAAAGTTTACTATTTTGCGCCAACGATGCTTAAGGCTACTGAACAACGTATTAATGGCTCTTGGTACTACTTTAAAGCGGACGGTAGTATGGCAACTGGTTTTACCAAGTTAAATGACGGGCGAACAGTTTACTATAGTACTCAAGGGCGGATGCAATATGGTGAGCAACAC
This sequence comes from Limosilactobacillus ingluviei DSM 15946, assembly GCF_001435775.1. Taxonomy (GTDB): domain Bacteria; phylum Bacillota; class Bacilli; order Lactobacillales; family Lactobacillaceae; genus Limosilactobacillus; species Limosilactobacillus ingluviei. The sequence goes on from NZ_AZFK01000042.1 coordinate 17,131, forward strand.
ATTAATGGGTATTGGTATTACTTTGCTACGAACAACGGCGATATGGCAAAAGGCTTTACGCACTTGGCTGATGGTCGGACGGTTTATTATGATCAAAACGGGCGTATGTTATATGGTAAACAATTAATTAATGGTAAATGGTACAATTTTCGGAAAGACAACGGTGATTTAATTAAATAGATAAAGTATTATTGTAGGAATTATGGTCCTAAGGAGACTAAATTCCTACTTTTTATTTTCTTTTGCGTAATTGTTGATATAATAGCCTAAGTTTAACGAAAAAGAAGAAGGGGTATTTTTATGAAATATGCCAAAAAGATTAGGTATGATTTTCTGCTGGAAGTATTTTTTACTTTAATTATTGTCATTATATCTATAACTAGAATTAATAAAAATGGAATTTTAATGTGGGGGGATAGATCCGTTCTTTCATACTCAAAGAATTTATGAAATTAAATGTGCGTTCCAAAATTGGGAGATCCCTGTCTGGGGGAATTTTAGAACATTTAATTTTGCTGGCCAAGCGATAAACGGAATGTATCCCGACTATACACTATGGTTATTTGTCCTACTAACAATATGGATTAAGAAAGTTACGGTTCAAGTGATCGTAATAAAAAGCTCGATACTTTTAAGCGCGTTCTATATTACTGATCACACCCTTAAAAAACGAGGATTTGATAAAGTATCTTCGGCATTGTGTGCGTGGTTATATGTAACTTCAGGATATTATTCATATATTTTTTATCAACAATTTCAACCAAATACCATGATGGTAATGATGATTTTATTTCCGTTACTGTTTATTTTGAGTGATATTTTACAAGCTAAAAAATTTAATGTTAAGTTAATGCTTAAGTTTTCTTTGTTACTTACATGGGTGTTATTCTCGCATTTAGTATCTTTTGTTGTTTTGGTTACCCTAGTTGTTGTTGTTCTTGGATATAAATTAGTTGTGGTTAAAAATGTAACGTTTGCCAGTTTAAAGATTTTTGTGGGAAGTTCAACATTAACTTTATTAATGGGTTCGTCTTTACTATATAGAATTTTAATAATATCTATGTCGGGTCTTCACACTCCATTTAATGCGGGACAGGTTGGAAGCGAAGAATTTGTTAAACTTTTTACTAATAGCACATGGGATGCGACTAATGGCCCTTCTATTATTGCGATGGTAGCATTACTTTTAGTTCTTATAAGCGGAAAGTTGAAGACAGATAAAATTGTTCAGAATTTAGCATTAGTTGAATTTATGATTTTGATTTTCTGTAGTTCAATATTGCCATGGAATGTATTACAGAAATTACCTGTTCTTGGTAATTTTCAATTTGCTCAATGGAGATATGGCCTTTTTGCTAGCTTTATTCCGATGATTATGCTCATGAAGAGTATATCCAAACATAATCTTAGAAAGATTCTACTTGTTTTTGCTATCTTAAGTATTGGAATCATGGTCGGTAAAGAATATTCATACCATCAAGAATTTGCTCAAAATCCAGTGCTGAATGCTCGTACCAAAGATGCATCGCCAATGAGTACAACTATGCTAATAAAAGAAGGTGGCGTAACCAATCCTACAAATATTTCAGCTATTCCTGATTACGTTCCCAAGAATGTTGCGACAAAATCAGTAACATTTAAAGACGATACCCTCAATGATGACGTTAAAAATGAACTAACTAACCATTTTTTAGTGATTGGGAAAAATAAAGTATCAACTAAAGTTTCACCTGTAAGAAATGGGGTATCTTTAGAAGTTGTATCGTATAACAAAAAAGGGGTTAGAAATATTCAACTGCCAATCTTTGGTTATTCGACGTTAAAGTACAATGTAACCTTAAATGGTAATTTAGTGCCTTATCACGTTAATGCTAGAGGACTTTTGGAAATTCGAGCCCATATTTATAGTGGAGATGATATCTCGGTTCAAATGGTACTTCCTAAGGTATATAAATTTCTTCTATATGTAAATGGATTAGCAATACTAATTACTATAGGCTGTTTGGTTCTCATGAATCGGACACAAAAATTAAGCTTGAGTTGTTTCTGATAGATCTTTTATCTTACAATGTAAAGGATTGTAACTAAACCTCTGGGAGATATAAATGAAAAAGTTATCGATTGTAGTGCCTTGTTACAATGAGGCCGAAGCCTTGCCCCTTTTCTACCCGGCGGTCGAAAAAGTGGTGCAGGAAATGAAAGATGTTAACGTAGAGTATTGGTTTGTCAATGACGGTTCTAGTGACGATACCCTGGGTGAGATGCGCAAGTTACATGCCCAAGCTCCCGAACGGGTGCATTACGTTTCCTTTTCTCGGAATTTCGGCAAGGAAGCGGGCTTATATGCGGGTCTAGAAGCAGCGACTGGTGATTACGTGGTCGTAATGGATGCTGATTTACAGGATCCGCCATCGTTTCTGCCGCGGATGTACGCAGAACTTCAAAGTGGGGAATACGATTGTATCGGGACCCGCCGGACCGACCGGACCGGGGAAGCCAAATTTAAATCCTTCCTTAGCGATCAGTTCTACAAGGTTATTAACCGGATTTCGAATACTAATATCGTCCCAGGAGCGCGAGATTATCGGATGATGACCCGTCAGATGGTCGATGCGGTCCTGTCAATGAAGGAGTATAGCCGTTTCTCCAAGGGGATCTTCTCTTGGGTCGGCTTTAAGACCAAGTATCTGGATTACCATAATGTTGAACGGGTGGCCGGGGAGACCGACTGGAGTACCTGGCAGCTCTTTAAGTATGCGATGGATGGGATTTCCGATTTCTCTCAAGCGCCGTTGTCGTTGGCGATCTGGTTAGGGACGTCTGCGGCACTTCTGTCTGTTCTGGGGATCATCTTTGTGATTATTCGCTGGCTGGTGGACCCGGCTTCCAGTGTCTTTGGCTGGGCTTCAATGGTCTGCATCATCCTGCTGCTTGGCGGGATGCAACTGTTGTGCATTGGGATTGTCGGGAAGTACATTGGCCGGATCTATCTTCAGGTTAAACACCGGCCAATCTACATCGTAAAGGAGAAAAAATGAAAGCGAAACAACAGTCGATCTTGTACTGGTCGTTAGAGTTATTGATTTTAGCCCTGTTGGTGTGGGTGTGCTCGAAACTCGACTTTGTTTTTCGACCGGTGATCATCTTCATCTCGGTCACCTTCGTTCCGTTGGTGATTTCGCTGTTTTTGTACTACATGTTAAATCCGGTAGTGAAGTTACTGACTAAGTTTAAAATTGGTAAATTTCGCTTACCCCGGGGCATCGCCAGTCTGTTGGTGGTCTTACTCCTAATCTTACTGGTGGTAGGAGCCTTTATGGCCTTGATCCCATCATTGGTTAACGAATTGACCCAGCTAATTAAATGGTTACCGACGGCGACGAAGGATACTCAGGCTTGGATTGTACAGTTGTCGCACCACCCGATGCTAGAGCGGGTGGATCTCAAGGGCTTGTACAATCAGTATAGCAGCCAAGTGGCCAAGTACGCCCAAGCTTTGCTGGCTAGTCTGAGTTCCAGTGCCGGAACTTTAATTGGAGCGGTAACCAAAGCAGTGGTGATTGCCGTGACGGTGCCGGTGATGTTGTTTTACATGTTAAAGGACGGCAATCGCTTGGTACCGAGCGTGCAGCGCTTCTTCTCCCAACGACATGGCGAAGAAGTGGCCAATTTACTTCACCAAATGAACGCCACTTTATCGGCCTACATTTCCGGCCAAGCAATTGAGTGTTTGTTTGTGGCCCTAGCGACAAGTATTGGTTACTTTATCATCGGTCAACCCTTAGCGATTGTCCTCGGCTTGATTGCGGGAATTACCAACATGATTCCGTATATCGGCCCCTACATCGGGATTGCCCCGGCTTTATTGGTAGCCTTAACTGTGGCTCCAGAAAAGATTATCTGGGTGATCGTAGTAGTGATCGTGGTCCAACAAATTGATGGGAACATCATTTATCCAAATATCATCGGGAAAACCTTAAACATTCACCCGTTGACGATCATCATTTTATTGTTGGCAGCGGGGAACATTGCCGGAATTGCGGGAATGATTTTATGTATTCCGTTTTATGCGGTGGTAAAAACGATTGCTGGCTACTTTTTCTCTATTTGGAAGCTAAGGCAAAATGATTAACTTAACTGGTGTAGAAAGGTAAATTTAATGGAATTAAAAAGAAATTCAAATTTTGAAATTTTACGTATAATCAGTATGTATCTAATTGTGGTCTCTCATTTTGTAGTTCATGGGATGACTCCAGTTAACAGCACAAGCGGAATTAAACATGCTGTAATGTTAGCATTACAGAGTGGCGGAAAAATAGGGGTTGATGTTTTTGTAATGATTGGTGCGTACTTTCTAATTGGAAAGGATTTTAAGTTTCGTCGACCGATTAAACTTATATTGATAGTGGCACTATATTTTTGGGTGATTTTCGGTATTCTTACAATAACAGGACACCATTTAGATTATCAGTGGTATGAACTGATATTTCCCGTTCCAGGGACATATTGGTTTGCTGGGAGTTACATTGTTCTACAATTTGCCAGCCCCGTTCTTAATTTAATAATAGAAAATTTGTCACGAAAGAAATTACTAAAGTTATTGATTTTTCTGACTTTAATTTGGACTCTAATACCTACCTTTGTTATTCCTAATGTTGTTGATCTATGGTTAAGTCACTCGGAATTAGGTAATTCGACGGTAGCTTTGTTCTGCTACTTATATTTACTTATTGGATATGTTAAAAAGTATCCTAATCAATGGACTGATCAGTTAAAATACTCTGCCTTAATCTTTATGGGAGGGGTAGGCGGAATGGTAGTTACCTTTTTAGCTACCAAAGGAATTAAAATGCTTGGAATGAATGGGGAAAGTTTAGCGCCATACGTAGACCATCTACTAGATGCTAATAGTACTTTTGTTATTTTGATTTCTTTCGGCTTGTTTTTGATATTTAAAAATTTAAAGCCTTCTGTAAGCCGAGCTATAAACACCATTTCTACTTCTACTTTTGCTGTATACTTGATTCATGACAATAAATTTCTGAGTGGAATGTTATGGCATAAAGTCGATAATACTCAATTTCAAAGTAGTTTGAGCTTTTTAATTCATGGGTTATGGATCTCATTGTTAATTTTCAGCTCTTGCATTTTGATTGACTTGTTACGTAGGGTAATACTTGAAAAATACACTAATCAATTGAGCATACGCTTAGGAAATAAGCTGGATAAATATTTTGATTGAGTTGAGCTTAAACTCCTGATTAATTCTGAATGTAGACATGAAAGGAACAACTAATGACGACTTCAAAAGAACTAGCACAAGCCGTAAGCAAACGCCGGACGTTTGCAATTATTTCTCACCCCGACGCGGGGAAGACGACGATTACTGAGCAACTCCTCCTCTTCGGGGGCGTGGTCCGTGAAGCGGGGACCGTTAAGGGCCGCGGCAGCAGCAATTTTGCCAAGTCCGACTGGATGGAAATTGAACAAAAGCGGGGGATCTCGGTTACTTCTTCCGTGATGCAGTTTGACTATGATGGCAAGCGGATCAACATCCTGGACACCCCGGGGCACGAGGACTTCTCCGAAGATACCTACCGGACCTTGATGGCCGTTGACTCGGCGGTGATGGTGATCGACGGGGCCAAGGGGATTGAACCGCAAACCCGCAAGCTTTTCCAAATTTGTAAGATGCGGGGGATTCCGATTTTTACCTTCATTAACAAGTTTGACCGCGATGCCCGCGAACCGCTTGATTTAATGAACGAAATCGAAGAAACATTGGGGATTGAAACTTACCCAATGGATTGGCCGATCGGGATGGGTCGGCAGTTCCTCGGGGTATACGACCGTTTTAACAAGCGGGTCGCCTTAACTCACCCAACTGATCCGGATCAACCCTACCTGCCCTTAGGCGAGGACGGAATGGTGGCCGGTGACAACCCGATTGCCGGTGAAGGAGAATGGCAAGACGCCCTCGATGGGATCGAACTGATTGAGATGGCCGGCACCGAATTTGATGAAGCCAAGATCGCGGCTGGGGACCAAACGCCAGTCTTCTTCGGGTCAGCCTTAACCAACTTTGGGGTCAAGACCTTCTTGGAAACCTATCTTAAGTTTGCGCCGGCGCCAAGCCCGCATAAGCAAGACGATGGTACGGCAGTTGAACCCCTAGCCCCAGAATTCTCTGGCTTTGTCTTTAAGATCCAAGCCAACATGAACCCGAAGCACCGTGACCGGATTGCCTTTGTCCGGATCTGTTCGGGGGAATTTACCCGCGGAATGGACGTGACCTTGGAACGGACGAGTAAGCCATTGCGGCTGTCGAACGTGACCGAATTCATGGCCAACACCCGGGAAAACGTGGAAACCGCCGTGGCTGGGGACATTATCGGGCTGTACGATACCGGGAACTTCCAAATTGGTGATTCAATCTACACTGGTAAGCAAGCGGTTAAGTTTGAAAAGCTGCCGCAGTTTACTCCAGAACTCTTTGTTCGTGTCTCGGCCAAGAATGTGATGAAGCAAAAGTCCTTCCATAAGGGGATTACCCAGCTGGTCCAAGAAGGGGCAGTGCAACTCTACCAAAGCTACACTACCAACGACTACATCTTAGGGGCCGTCGGGCAGCTGCAATTTGAAGTCTTTAAGTTCCGGATGCAAAACGAGTACAACTCGGAAGTAATCATGGAACCTCTCGGCAGCAAGACCGCTCGCTGGATTGATCCTGAACAACTGGATCCGAAGATGGCCTCTTCACGGAACATGCTGGTCAAGGATCGCAACGGCGAACCGCTCTTCTTGTTTGAAAACCAATTCGCTGAGAACTGGTTCAAGCAAAAATATCCAGATGTGAAGTTGACGGCGAAGCTGTGAGAAGTGAGTGATAATGACAAAGATCAAAGCAATAATTACTAATCACCCAAAATTGGTTCTGGTAATTACTTTTGCCGTGCTAAGCTTATTTTTTGTTTTACCACTAGCCCATACGCGGGTGATTTATTTGGGAGATGATCTCCCCTACCATATCAACCGAATTCAGGAGTTGGCTGATAATTTAAGGCAGGGTAATTGGTATCCGTATTTATATACTTACCATTTTCATGGCGTACCTTTCTTGTTAGGGGCCTTTTATCCTCAGGTGACTTTAATGCCGCTAGCTCTGCTGTCACTGGTTACTGACAATTATGTAATTGGAACTTATCTGGGAATTTCATTTTATACTTTCCTTGCGATGATGATTATGTATTATGTAGCCAGACGGTTGGATCGGACGACATTTGAATCGTTCATCACTGCAGTTGTATTTGCTTTTAGTGCATGTCGGACGTATGATGCGTATCAACGCTTTGCTTTAGGTGAATTTTTAGCAATGACGTTCTTGGTTCTTGCTTTTTACGGTTTATACGCGCTGGTAAAGACGAATGGTAAAAGTGGAATGATTGCGTTAGGAATTGGTCTTTCGTTAGTAATGCTTTCACATGTATTGAGTACTTTTTTATGTGTGCTGTTACTGATTGTTGAGTTAGCAATTCTCATTCCTGCGGTTCAACAGTGGAGCAAATTTATTGTTGGTATTAGCAAGGCGATCGGTTTATTTTTTACAAGTGCCGCGATTTATATCGTTCCATTTTTGGAACAGGAACTGCACCAAGCTTACGCTCAGCCTTCACCACGAAATTTGGCTTTGGGGGCACCAACTTTTAGCCAGTTGCTGAATAATTCGCTCTCCAATAACTTAGTTAATGGTTATTTATTAAAAACTGACCAAGGGATGGGAATTGGACTTGTTTTAATTCTCGTTATTATTTGGGGAGTTGTTAGGTTTAAAAACTTACAACGACTTGACAAATGGTTACTAGTGAGTGGTGTTCTTTTAACAATGACCTCTACTCAACTATTTCCTTGGAACTTATTGCAACGTACGCCGATTTCAGTGATCCAATTTCCTACTCGTCTATTGCCATTTGCCACAATTGCTTTGGCGTTATTAAGTGGGAAGGCGTTAAGCGAATTTGCAAACGGACTGAGTGCAAAAGTTAAAGTCAACTTTGTTCTAAAATTGATAACGTTATTGGTGATTGTGTTGGGACCTTGGTTAGGAGCAATTGAAACCTATCATGCCAGCATGAAAAATCAAACTGGTTTTATTGCATGGGCAACTTTCTATAATGGCAAGCACTATGAAGGAGATCGCGTTGTTGCTGATGAATGGTATTGGTACATTGATCAATACATTCCTAAAGAATCACAAACTTACTATAAGGATGTATTCAATAGGGTTGCAATTGTTGATGGAAAAAAGGTCAAGCTCAGCAAGTTTACACCTATTTCAAATGGAATGATTTACCAGGACGTATCACTTCAAAGCAAAGAAAATGTATTGTTGCCAGCACCACAATATAAAAACGTGTACGTATATCAAAACAGTAAACGACTCAGAATACAAAATCAAAATGGGTTAATTAAGCTTCCGCGAACGAAGCAAGGCAACTTAATACTTAAGTACCAACCATCGCTACTTGATAGAGTTTCAATGCTGACGAGTATCATTACTTGGTTATTGGTGGTTTTAATGGGAATAAAGCTTATTTTACGAGGAAGGAAAACAGCACATGTCTAATAAGATGGATAACTTATTAACAATAGTCGTTCCTTGCTATAACGAAGAGGAAGTCCTTCCAGAAACGGTTAAAGAGCTTGGAGCGATTTTACAACAATTGATTCAAGCAGAAAAAATTGATTCTAACAGTAAATTGCTGTTCGTCAATGATGGCAGTCGTGACCACACTTGGAAATTGATTCAAGAGTTTAGTAGCAAGCACGAATATGTAACTGGCTTAAAGTTTACCCGTAATTACGGCCATCAAAACGCATTGTTAGCAGGAATGAGTGTAGCCGTTAAGCATGCCGATATGATCATTACAATTGATGCTGATTTGCAAGATGATGTCAATGCGATCCCGAAGATGGTGGATGCTTATTTGGCCGGTAATGATGTGGTTTATGGTGTTCGCAACAGCCGTAAGACGGATACAGTCTTTAAACGCCGAACGGCACTTGGTTACTATGCTTTGATGAAAAAATTGGGAGTTAACTTGGTGCCAGACTCAGCCGATTACCGACTGCTGAGTAAGCGGGCAACTGAAGCGTTGCTACAATACCAGGAACGTAATCTCTTTTTGCGGGGTATGGTGCCGTTAATTGGCTTCAAATCCACAAAAGTGTACTATCCACGCAAGGAACGTTTTGCGGGTGAATCCAAATACCCATTAGGTAAGATGTTACACTTTGCCTTAGATGGGATTACCTCCTTTTCCATTGCCCCCATCCACGTAATCTTAGGGATGGGGATAATTATTGTTCTGGTTAGTATTATTTTGATGATCTACACGATTTATGAAAAAGTAATGGGCAATGTCGTCTCCGGTTGGTCTTCCTTAATGATTTCGATTTGGCTTTTAGGAGGGATTCAGTTAATCTCATTGAGCATCATTGGTGAGTACGTTGGGAAGGTCTTTACGGAAGTTAAGCACCGGCCACGCTTCAACATTGAGGAGGAAAATTTTTCGAAGAGTTTCAATAAAAAGAAGGAGTTATAGCAAAGATTAACTTAGGAGGACAGGATTAGATTCATGAAAAAAATATTAAGGGCAGGGGCGCTAGTGGTAACATTTTTGCTAGTTAGCATAATTACGTTATTGCCATTAATTCGCTCTCAACATCTATATACTGGTATTGATATGGGCTTCCATTTAAATAGAGCTTATGATCTTGCACAAAATTTAAAAAATGGTAATCCATTCCCCTTTGTTACGAGTTATGCATTTAATCATCTTGGTACACAAGTAAATATGGCATATGGTTTATTGACCGTGTACCCATTAGCAATTGGACTATTACTGTTTAAAAATCCGATCATGGGGATTTACTTTGGCATAATTTTACTCCAATTTATTCAGTCAATAATTGTGTATCCTTTAGCAGTAAAATATTTTCGCAACCAAAGCCAAAACACTAGAATAGCATTAATTTTTACTTTGGTTTATGTTTTCTCAGTGTTTAATTTATCTTTATATATTGGCAGTTTTAGTTTCGGCGAAGTTACTGCTTCCATATTTTTACCTTTAGTTGCTTATGGAACTTACTCCATTTTATATGGTGAAGATGAATGGTGGTATTTGTCACTTGGGATGGCATTAGTACTTTACACACATTTATTGAGTGTCCTGACTTATACGGTATTTGTAGCCGTCTTAATAATTATTGCGACTGTGAATGGTGATATCAGTTTAAAAAAATTAAAGTCCTTTTTGTATGCGGTGACTACTGCGATTTTGATGTCAAGCTTTTATATTGCTGATTTTATGAGCATGTTTCGAGATCAAAAAATGACGACAGCGATGCTAGTTAGTACAGCTAGTAATGAATTAAAACTCTCAAATCTAATTTTAGAATCTTTTGACAATCAAACATTCGGAACCTTTTTTGCAATTTCAATTATCATCGTCTTAGTTTGTTGGAGTAAAATTACTAAAAATACACGTGTGTTTTTTGGAACGGGGCTATTCTTTTTGTGTAGTGCTACTCCTGTATTTGACGTATTTTGGAAGTGCGTTGATAAAACAATTTTTGCAATGTTGCAATTTCCGGGTAGATTGCTTGTGTTAACCAATTTTTGCTTTGCTCTTGCAATTACAGAAGCTATTTATATATGGATAGTTTCCGGTAGTAAAAAGAAAGCTTTGTTATTCTCGCGCTATACTATAGTTACCCTATCGATTCTTATAAGTTCGCTCAGTTGGGGGACCACTTTTTTAAAAACAAATAGTGGCAATGTTTCATTAAAGAAACCAACCCTTTCAACGTCACTACCTTTTAATAATTACAAGGTGAGTGCCAGTACGTTTAAGTACTTGACTGCAGAACGCTACAATGGCGTAGGAGATAAGGATTATTGGCCTAAACGAAGTAGTAATTTATCTTACCAACAAGGTGAAAAGTTGAAGATAAATATTGGTTACAACAATAGGAAAGAATTTTTTGCGCATCCTATTCCTATGGCTAATGGAGCGAAATTCACTTTAAAATCTATGGATGAAGGGAAGATTGACTTACCATTTTTCTATTCCAAGAATTTAAGCGTTCAAGTTGATCAAATAAAGCAGCCATACAGTAATTCAAAAAGAGGGACAGTTGAGTTAGCTAATGTTTCTTCGGGGAACCATAGGATTAAGGTGGTCTACAAACCAACGCTATTAATAAAAACAGCGGCAACGGTGTCAATAATCACAGCCCTTATCTTGTTGGGAATGAGTATGCGTACAAATTTATTTAGACGTTTGCTCAGTAGGACGAAAAAAAAGGAAGAAAGTAATGGCACTGAAAAAATGGCACTTCAATAAAATTGACAGCCAAGTAATTTTTACGTATGGCATGTTTTTACTTGTAAGTTTGATAACAACGTACTTGTTGGGGCATACTCATACTATCTACGTGTATAGTGACTGGTTATTTCACGCTTCACGTGCGCAAGAGGTTTTCGAGAACTTGAAGGAGGGCGTAAGTTTAACGTTTATTGCTTCACACACTTTCCATCAATCTGGAGCAGCCTCATTTTTATTTTATCCTATAGTTTTTCTATATCCATGGGCAATTTTTAAGCTTTTTTTGAGTCCAGTTACTGCCTATTACCTATGGTACAGTCTGATCACTTTTGGTTCATTAATAGTCAGTTACTGGTCAATGCGCCAATTTTCACGGCAGCACTGGAATGCTTTGATTTTTAGTTTAGTATATGTATTTAATCCATATCGACTGTACTTAGGTACTTCTGTTCTTGGAGAATTTTTGGCGGTTACATTTCTGCCATTAGTATTTTTGGGAATTTATGAAGTATTATGGCGTGACAATAGACGGTGGCCAATTTTAGCAATTGGCTTGTCGTTAATCGCATACTGTCACATCTTGTCTGTTGTGTTGTGCTTAGAATTTTTGACGATAATTTTTATTTTGAAGTTAGTAATCAACCGAGGAATCAGTGCAATAAGATTAAAAGCTCTTGTATCGGCTGCTACGCTTACTTTAGGCTTAGTGTTATTTGAAATAGTTCCCTTCCTAACTGATTTTATAGGTCAAAAAGTATTTTCGGCGACGCCAGGAATTACGATAACAATGACCTTTGATCAATTACTTCAGAATTCATTCAATAATGATATTGGTTGGAACATTGGTTTTATACTTTTAGCAACACTGTTGCTAGGATGGAACTGGTTCACTTGTCGCCAAGATTGGATAATTTATTTATTGGCTTGGATTGCAGTAATCGTTTCGACCACAGTTTTCCCATGGAACTATTTTGCTGATACCCCATTTGTTATTGTTCAGTTAACATTTCGATATCTAAGTTATGCAGCATTGTTTTTGGCAATTTTATTTTCTAAGAGTGGAAAATTGATTGCAGAACGGATTGCTGTATATGATAATCCATATCGTTTTAAGGTATTGAAATACGTGGTACCAATCACTTTTTGCTTTTTTGCGGTTTGCTATTTTTCAGTGAATGAAACTAAGGGCGGATTTGAACGTAGCACGGCCCCCGCATTACAAAAGGTAACGAATTTGGCCCGACTTGAATCTCCAGTGACAGTTGATAGCAACAACTATCACTTACTCTTTGGATATATCATGACATATGGAGAATACGACTATTATCCCTTGAAAGCCCGAGGAGACATTAAACAATATGGAACTTCACAACGGACACAGTCAATTGTTAGGCATGAGTTAATTATTGATGGAAAAGCTAAACGATTGGAGCCCAGATCAACTGCAAACCAAATTGGGTACACGGTGCGTTTAGCTAAGGCAGCTAAAATTGATCTTCCGGTAGTTGCTTATAAGCATACGGTAGTAAAAGTTGATGACAAGGTAACAAATTTTAGAATTAGTGATCGTGGAACGCCAGTATTGAATATTACTTCTGGTAAACATCATATTTCCATAAGTTATCAACCACCATTTGTTTATTATTTGGGATTAGTAATTAGTTTAGCAACTTGGTTAGTTTTAATTGTAAAATTGATAAGCAGTAAAATAATAAAACAAAGTGTTTAAAGAAGTCTTAGCACTATTTTAATAGTGGTTAAGACTTTTTCATTACATTAGTAGGGATGGTGCAACTGGATGATAAAAAAGAGGATACCTTTGCTGCTAGTATTTGGCTATGCGTTAAATTTATGGATATGGAGTTCTACATTGCCTTTTGTTAGTTATGCTGAAAGTATCAAGAAGGCAATGTTACTACAAGCTATTCACGGGGGAACGCTTTTATGTACAATAGTTACTTTAATGTGGTTAGGGAAGGTGATAGGAAAAGCAAAGTTTCACTATCAATGGAGTAAAAACAATTGGCTCTATGTGGTTGAATTTGGGGTAGTTTGCTTAATACTTAATTTACTGTTTAATCATAGCTTTTCATTTAGCGATTTAATTACTACGTTTTTTCCAATTTTGCGGGATAGCTCACCATCCTTAGTAGCGTTACTACTAGCGCCATTTTTGATCCAATGGATATTAGGTCTTCCTAAAGTAATGCAAACAAAATTTCAATACGGAAGTTTGGGACTATTGGCTATTTCATCGGTCTTCAGCGTGGATTTAATAGGCATGAATACTGCTAATTCTATTCTGCCATTTCTTTTATTTCTGGGCATAGGTAGCACTCTCCCTACGACACCTAAGTGTTCTCAAAAAGATAAGCTTCTAACTTTTGGAGCAATCTTGATAGGATTCAGCCTTGCTTCGATAATGCCACTAGTGTCAGTTATGGTTCACGGCGATTGGTCAACTGCTGGGCGCTATATAACCTATAACAATATCTTTTTAGTTTACGCGGCAATGCAGATTGCTAAAATCCTGCCAACAGATTTATTGATCCAAAGTAGGATTGGTAAATTAGTAATACCATTGGTATCAATATTTACATTACCGATAACAAATAGCTGGCTGACAGCTTCTTTAATGAGTTTGGATGGTGGTTTGGTAAAACGAGGTGTGTTTACTGTTGGCTACACGTTATTAGGGATGATAGTAAGCTTAGTGCTAGCTTATGTTTGGCAATGGGCGTTGACGACAAGTGTCGTTAAACGGCAATTAGCAATGTCGCTTCCAACAAATTGGGTAACCATAAAGGAACGATTATGGTGTCACAGATGGTTACTCCTTAGTCTAGCAGTGAGTTATGTTGTAGCGTTAATTTCATTTTTCGGTGTCGAGACAAGTTGGCGTGTTTCTGTGAATATCCAGGATAGTATTGGAAAAAACATCTTTATTTTTGTTTTCCTCATTCGCCATAGCATGGTAATTTTAACGGCATTGTTGATCTGGCTACTGTATCGTACCGTACTAGCAATTACCAATCGTTACTGGTTGAGTTTGGGAATAGTTTCAATACTTGAATTAAGTTGGACTTTTGCTAATCGCCTTAAATTAAATGCCAGAAATGAACCTATTTTGCCGGGTGAGGTAAAAATGTATCAAGCCTATGGTGAAATCTTGAAAATGGTCTCGCAAGGGGTACTTTTAGGAACATTAGTTGTCTTAGTAGCCGTTGCTATTGGTATCTGGTACCTCGAACACAATTATCCGATCAAGGTTAGGCAGATGTGGTGGCAAAAAATTTGCTACTTACTAGTAACAGTAATTACTTTTGGTTCAGCTTTTTGGTGGAATCATCCTAATAATTGCTTTGCTCAGGTAGTCAATGGATTTGACAACCAACCGACCTTCTTTAATCAAAAAGATGGGGTAGAATTAAATGGTCCGTTAATACAATTTATGAATAACTTAGATGTAACTGCAATGGACCAACCGGCGGACTATAGCCAACAGACGATGAAAAAGATTGCCACCCGTTATCAAAAGTTAGCAAGCTCGATTAACCAAACAAGGACGAATGATTTAAGTGACCAAGCAGTAATCTTTAATCTCAGTGAAAGTTTTGCTGATCCCCGGCGAGTTCCGGGGATTAAAGTAGCGCCATCACCGATGCCGTTCATTGATCAGCTTAAACGAAATGCGACAAGTGGGTTGATGATTAGTTCAGGCTATGGTGGGGGAACCGCTAATATGGAATACATGACTCTAACGGGATTATCAATAGCTAATTTTAAACCCACTTTGTCGACACCATATACTCAATTAGTACCATTTCAAAAACAGGCTTGGGCCATCAATCAGCTTTTTAAGTATTCGGTTGCCGTCCACCCATTTGTGGGAACGTTCTATAGTCGACCGGCAGCTTATGCAGCCTTTGGCTTTGATCAGTTTAGGTATTTGGGTAGTAAGTATCGGATTTACAAACAACACAAGATTGACAATAGTCCTTACTTATCTGATCGCACAACATATCAGAATGCGTTAAAGGTCCTCAAAGATGGCAGAAAATCACAGTTTATGAATTTGATTTCCATTCAAAATCATATGCCTTATGATCAAGGCTATTTCAAAACTTTGAAGAAATACAAGGTGAAGGTAGCTGAAGATAATGCCACGAATATAGACACTTTAAACGATTTCGTGGCTGGTATTCACTACACCGATCAAGCTGTCGGCGAATTCATCAAACAGCTCGATCAGCTCAAACAACCAGTCACGGTCGTCTTCTACGGTGATCACTTGCCAGGGATCTACGCCAATTCCTTTGCGGAAGATGGCTTGAAGCTACACGAGACCGATTACTTTATCTACTCCAATCGCGCGGCGCGGGCGCAAGGAGCCAAAAACTTAACGCACAATACCAAGTATGTCGCGCCAAATGACTTTATTGCGATGGTGGCAGAACAAACCAATTCAAAGGTGACCCCGTACTTAGCCTTCTTGACGGCGGCGTACCACGATTTGCCAGTGGAAACGATGAACACTAATGGGACCAGCACCGCTAGTTATCAGGCTGATCCGCAATTCGTCAGCCGTCAGGGCAAGATCATCAGCCAAAAGCAATTTACCAAACGCCAACGGCAACTTTTCCACGATTACCAGCTGATTCAGTATGACCTGACGGCGGGGAAACAGTATTTATTTAAATTTTGGCAAATGAAATGAAATTGTTAAATCCCCGGCCAAAGACCCATCTGGCGGGGAAGAAAGCTAAGCGAAATCATGCCTAATGCTTGTTAGTCTGATTTCTTTTGGTATAATGGTGATTAAAAGCAAGGTTAGTCATATAGATGACTGAAATCCAGAGGACTGAGGAGAAATTTCAACAATGAAACAATTCAAAAAGAGTATTGTTGCTGCTATCATGATGGCAGCTATGCTGTTCTTTGTTGCCGGCTGTGGTAATTCTAAGCAAGCCGCCGACTCATCGGACAGCACGACTTCTAGCAAGGTCGTTAAGAAGAGCGTTAAGGCTGACAAGAAGGCAACGAAGGAATCCACGAAGGACTCCAAGGCCGACAAAGAATCTTCTGAAAGTGCGGCTACTAGCAACAGCGCGAACAGCCAAGCGACGAGCAACAGTGAATCAAGTTCATCCAGCAGCTTCGCGGTTGATTCTAGCCGCCAACTGGGCTTAGCCGACGTTGCTACTTGGACGGACGAAAATGGGGTCACCCACCACGTTGACAGTGACGGGATGGACCGCCAAACTAAGAACGGCCAAACTACTTACGCCGACTGGTCAGGTCCACTGCCAAGCAACGCGACGATCATTCGTGGTTCTAATTCTGGCTCGAGCAACTAAAGATTTTTAAGTTTTTGTTAGGGATCCCTGCTTGTTGCGGGGGTCTCTTTTTTCTTTAATTTCACCTCAAAAGTAATCTCTTTTTATAACCATTTTTGGTTGTCAAGTTGGGAAGTGAGTGCTACCATGATCGTGAATATGAATAAATAATGAAGGGATTTTGACGATGGACTTAAAGAAACGCTTTAAATTGTATAAGGCCAAGAAAAACTGGCTCTTGGCCGGGATTACGACCGTTGGGGTAATCTTTGGGAGTACCGTAATGGCCGCCGCTGATACTAATGTTCAGCCGGTAGTAACGACCGCTGCACCACAAGTTAGTCAGGTGCAGTCGGCTAGTGTGGCGCCAACAGCGCAGACGAGTGCATCGTCAACAGCTGACCCAAATGCGACATCGGCTAACTCAGCTACCGCAGCGTACAAGGCAGCTACTCAAGCAGCCGCGACTCCTGCGGCTAAGCCGGTAACCAAAGAGGTTAATCAAAATGGTCACTGGTACTTACAAGATCAAAAAACAGGCGCCTATTTGAATGGTTGGCAAAATTTGTCGAATAACCGGGTCGTTTACTACGATCCGCAAACCAACCAGATGCAATATGGTGAACAAAAAATCAGTGATCAGTGGTACTATCTACGAACTGATAACGGGGATGTAATTTCAGGTTGGTACCGACTAAAAGACGGTCGGAATGTCTACTATGACGTAAAAAAGCAGAATGGCACGGTAACCGGACAAGGAATGCTTCATAGTATGCAACCAGTTAATGGAACTTATTACTATTTCAATGATTGGAATGGAGATCGCCAAACTGGTTTTAAGAAAGTGAAGGGTCAAACCTATTACTTTGCTCCGACGATGGCAACGGGAGAACGGAATATTAACGGTCATTGGTACTTCTTCTCAACTGATGGGGTAATGCAAACAGGTTTCGTTAAGTTACCAGATGGTCGATTGGACTATTACAACGACCAAGGACAAATGCTATATGGTGAACAACAGCTTAACGGTCAGTGGTACTACTTCCGGACTGATAATGGGGATGTTGCGCGTGGCTTTACCAAATTGGCTGATGGGCGTACTGTTTACTATGATGTCAATAGTGATGGTAAAGGGCGGGGGATGCTCCATGGCATTCAAAGTGTTAATGGAAAGACCTATGCCTTTCGTTCAGATAATGGTGACCGAGAAACTGGTCTTGTAAGGATTAACGGTAAGGTTTATGGTTTTAATCCATCTCAAGTAACGGGTGAACAACAAATTAATGGCAAATGGTACTACTTTGCTCCTAAGACGGAGGAAATGCAGACTGGCTTTGTGACATTGCCAGATGGCCGATTAGTCTATTACAATCCACAAGGCCAAATGTTGCATGGTGAGCAACAAATTAATGGTCAATGGTATGCCTTCCGTTCAGACAATGGTGATACCTTGCGAGGCTGGACGACATTAGCCGATGGTCGGAAAGTTTATTATGATGTTGATGCTCAAGGCAAGGGTCAAGGGATGCTCCATGGCTATAATTTAGTCAATGGGAGTTTGTACAACTTTGATCGTTGGAATGGTAATTTAATCGGCAAGGTTGCCAACGACCTTTTTTATAATGCTACAACTGGCCAACTTCAGTATTACAACGCCGATGGCAAACTGGTGAAGGATCAGGCCGTGAAGCTAGGTAACCAAACCTGCCAAGCGGATGCCCAGGGGAATCTGCAAATCACCGGCGATGGTGAACACTCCATTAATGGTCACTGGTACCTCTACGATGCCAAGAATGGCAAGTTCAAGACCAGCTGGCAAACTTTGGCGGATGGGCGGACGGTCTACTACGGACCGCAAGCTTACATGCTCTATGGGCACCAAACGATTGACGGCCACGGCTACTTCTTCAACCGGGTCAATGGGGACTTGACCAAGGGCTGGCTCCAAGATGGCCATGACTGGTACTACTACAACCCAAATAACGGCCAAGCCCAAACGGGCACGGCGACGATCAACGGGGTCACCTACCGGTTTGATAACAGTGGCAAGCAAATTCTCAACTACGCGATCGATTACCGCTACGCCTTAAATGCAGGTGAAGGGGATGAAGATACGGCGGCGAACAACTACATCGTTCTTCACGAAGTCGGTACTGAATCCGGTGGAGCGGCCAATGCCAACTACTTTAAGCAGGATTGGGAAAAGGTCGAAGCCTACACCACCTTCGTGGTCGGCGATGGCGGCCGCGTGTACCAAGTTGGTCGGCCCGGGCAAGTCTCCTGGGGGGCCGGCCGGGTGGCCAACCACAACGCGCCGGTGCAAATCGAATTAGGCCGGACTTACAACGCCAACCAGTTCTGGCAGGACTACACAGCCTACGTCCGCTTAGCCCGCGACATGGCCGGCAAGTTCGGGATTCCGCTGACCTTGGATGCCGGTGGGGCTGGTACCCGCGGGATCAAGTCGCACAATTGGGTCAGCCACAATATCTGGGGCGACCACGTTGATCCATATGGCTACTTAGCGCGCTTCGGGGTCACCCAAGCCAAGTTAGCGCACGATTTACAATACGGAATTTAAGTTTAAGGGGTGTTCACAGTCGTGGACGCCCTTTTAATATGAACAAAAATAAAAATTTGTCGGGATTGTTTAATCAACGGCAAGGGATCTGTGACGAAGCCTTGAAGGCGATTTCGGGAAATGCTAAAATTTGGATATTGAACTTAAGATGTTTTTGACGATTAAGTGAATTTTTTTAAAGGAGTTTAAAAAATGAAGCAACAAATGCCAGAAATCAAACGGCACTTTAAAATGTATAAGAGTGGCAAGCTGTGGTTAGTCGCCGGTATCACGGCGGCGAGCCTGATGGTTGGGGGTCAAGCAGCAAGTGCGGCAGATAACGTTCAATCAGAACAACCGACAGCAAGTACGGTGCAAGATCAGCCAAAGACTGACGCGGCAACTGATCAGACCCAAAGCGGGACCAATACCACGAAGACTGACACCACTACGACCAGTGACGCCGCCCAAGCTGGTTCCACGGCCACTAACCAAGGCGACAAGGCTGACACGAACCAAGATGCCAACCAACCGGCTAAGGATGACGGTACGACCAAGGAAACCGTTGACGGTGGGAATGTCTTGGTAACCACCAAGGACGGTCAAGTTTCCTTACAAGACAAGGATGGTAAACCAGTCACTGGGGTAAAGACGATCAATGGTAAGACTTACAGCTTCGGCACGGATGGCGTCGCCCAAACGGGGCTGCAAACCGTTGACGGTAAGGTGTACGACTTTGACGAAAAGATGGCCGTAGCAAAGACGGGTTGGCAAGTAATCAAGGACAGTAAGTACTACTTTGATGAAACGACCGGCGTTGCCAAGACCGGATGGCAAACGATTGATGGAAATAAGTATTATTTCAACCCTAAGACCGGGGCTGCTTACGTTGGCTGGGCTTATGTTGACAACAAGTTAACGTACTTCACTAAGGATGGGGTTAATGTTCAATACCAAGTGGTGCAAGGCGACTACTTATTTATTACTTATGCTGACGGGAAGGTTGGCTTGTTGAAGCCTGACGGCAGTCCTGCCTCTGGTTGGTTTACTAACAACAACCAAAAGTATTACTTTAAGGATGGTAAGGCGGTAACGGGTTGGCAAACTATTGAAAACAAGCTTTACTTCTTCAATAAGGATGGGGTTGCTCAGACTGGCTTGAAAGAAGTGGGACAGGACACCTACCTCTTTGCAGAAAAAGGCTTTGCTGCTTTGCAGGGCTTGCAAGAATTCAATGGCAAGACCTACTACTTTGAAGACGAAACTAGCGCTAAGGACAAGGCCAACTACTACAAGATGGTCAAGAACCGGACGATTACGGTTGGCTCAGCTACTTACCACTTTGATGACAAAGGGATGGGGACCCAAACTGGTCAAGTTATCTTGAACAACAAGGGGACTTTGAAGCAAGAAAAGGATGGCAACTGGTACCTTTATGATGCCAAGGGCGAAAAGCTTACTGGTTGGCAAAAGCTTGATGACAAGCGGATCGTTTACTTTGCCTTAGCTGATGGTAAGAATATTACCAAGGGGCAAATGATTCATGGTGAATACCAAATTGGCGACAAGTGGTACCTCTTTGACACGAAGGATGGTAACTTAGTACGTGGTTTGGTGAAGTTAGCCGATGGACGTCACGTCTACTACGATGTTGATGAAAACGGGAACGGCCATGGGATGCTCCACGGCTTAGTGGCGGTTAAGGACGCCAAGGGGAATACCGTAACTTACATGGCGCGGAAGGATAATGGGGACTTGTTGACTGGTTTCCAAACGGATGCAGGAAAGAGTTACTTCTTTGATGCCAAGACTTTCCAGGCCGTTACGAATACTGAAATGAACATTGATGGTCACTGGCGTTTCTTCGGCAAGGATGGCGTGATGGCGACCGGCTTTACTAAGCTTGGTGATGGTCGATTAGTATACTACAACCAGAAGGGCTGGATGTTGTACGGTGAACAACAATTAAACGGTAACTGGTACAATTTCCGGACCGATAATGGTGATGCCAGTCGTGGCTTTACCAAGTTAGGCAAGCGGACTGTTTACTACGACCTGAACGAAGACGGAACTGGTCGGGGAATGCTCCACGGAATTGCCAAGGTTGGAGACAAGACTTACTCCTTCCGGAATGATAACGGGGACCAACAAACTGGCTTTATGTACAACCCAACTACTAAGAACCTGAACTTCTTTGATCCAAAGCAAAAGGGTGCCTTGGTTCTGGAAACTGTAGACGAAAAGGGGAACCAAACCAAGATTACCATCGATGGTAAGTCATACGTCGTTGATAAAGATGGCAATGTGATCTTAAATGATGGCGAAAACCAATTAAATGGTAATTGGTACCTGTACGATGCGAACAAGAAGAAAGTTTCGGTAGGCTTTATTGAGCTGAAGGATGGCCGGACGGTTTACTATGATGAAACCACAGCGGCAATGGTTCACGGTGAAAAGAATATCAAGGGTGCTTGGTACCACTTCAACCAATGGAATGGTGACATGTCCAAGGGCATCACGCGCTTAAATGACGGTCGGACGGTTTACTACGACCAAAACGGGCGGATGAAGTACGGTGAACAACAAATTGGTGGTCAATGGTACTACTTCCGGACCAACAACGGTGACATGGTTCGCGGTTGGTTCAACTTACCAGACAAGCGGACTGTTTACTATGGCAATGGGAAGATGGTTCACGGCTTTACTAAGATTAATGGTTGGCTAGTCCACTTTAATGAATGGGATGGGAACTTAACCCGTTATGCCTATGTTTGGTACAATGGGCAACGTTACTACGCTCGTCTTGACGGTGGTTTGACCCGGGCCTAAGTCTTAGTTTGATTTTTAAATAAGAGTTTCAGTTTTTAAGCTGGAGCTCTTTTTTTTACCCTAATTTTAATAGTTAGTAAACGCGGTTTGTAAAATTAAGTTAGAAAAATAAAAAGCCATTTGTGGTAGACTTTTGAATACCCATACATCAAAAGAAAGGACACCACAAATGACCTACCATCATCTTACCATAGACGAACTAACGATGATCGCTAATTTTCGTGACCAAGGAGTAAAAGCCTACCGAGCTGCCAAACTTTTGCACCGGAGCTTAGAAACCGTCTACCGAGTTTATCGCTTTCTGGCCGCCGGCCACACGCTCCAAGAGTATTGCCAACACTATCGTAAAAACAAGACTCATTGCGGTCGGAAGGCCATTCAATTACCCACTGATGAGGTAACTTATATCAAAGCCAAAGTGGCTCAAGGCTGGACGCCAGA